>JAEDCT010000021.1 GCA_016294035.1 Treponema sp.
ACACAAGTTACCAGAGCAATAACACATTCACAAGTCATACGCAAGCCTCCCAAAAATAAATTCCAGCAAAAGCCAGTAGAGTTTGGGAGATAACCGCCAGTTCAGGCACTTCCAAAGGCAATATAGCATAAATATTATATTTTTGTATAGTAGTGTTGAAAAAGCTCTTCAGTTTCGAAGGGTCTTTTTTATATGAAATTGTATTATCAGGGAATTGATATTATACTAATAATAGATGGAGTATTAATTAAATCGTTTTCTAAATTTGTTTAGATTGCCAGGAGGATATTAATGAAAGCTATTAAGAAGATTCTTATGGGAATGATTGTTGCAACAGCAGTATTTGGCTTTTTGGGCTGTTCAGATTCGGGCACAGAGGAAGATTCAGGGCTTGAAACAATAATTCTTGCAGATGGATTCAGTACTTCAACTTCAAGAAAAGTAACAATGAAAGCAACTTCTGAAGGGGCTGCCGGTATCAGAATTTATACTGTTTATACATTGGACGGTTCATTACCAGAGCTTAAGTTCCAGAAAGATGCATGGACAGCTGATGGATCTCCGGCACTGTCATTGAGTAACATCAGAAAGTATGTTGATTATGGAACTGCTGAATTGTATGAAAAGCCTATCACCTTGACTGAAACAACAAAGATTAATGCAGTTTCTTTCTATATGATTGTAACTGATCTATTACCATTTAAGACAGGTCCAGTTGCAACAGCAGATGTAGTTGTTAAGAAAGATGTTTCTGGAATTAATGATGCTCCAGCTCCACAAACAGGTAATCTTACATTCAAGCTTGCATCAACTGGAAATACAATCACTACACATTATTTTGACACATCAGATAATCCGTTTGTGTATACATATAATGGAACTAAATATGAGCATTGTTACTATCAGTTCCAGTTCTCATGGAAGGGTACATCAAAAGGAAACTGGTATCTTTATGTAAGACAGCTTGGAAAGTCAAATCCAATCGGATATGTTTCAGCTGATGGAAAAACAAATACAAACTTTCTGGCAAAGGGTGTTTATGAAGGTCCATGTTTGAATTCTTCTGATGGAACAGTTACAGACGGAACTTTGATTTTGAAAACATTGAAGGGAAATATTTTTGGTGAAGCAACAGTTTCAAACAGCTCATTTGAACTTGCAATTGACAGCAATACAGCAAATGAAACAGGAAACGTAGCAACTGCTATTCAGGATGCAAAATAACATTGTAGAATTCAAAAATCAGTAAATAACGAAAAAAATGAACTCGTCCAGTGCAATATGTATTGGGCGAGTTTTTTATTTTATGCATACCATAAAAGCTTTCAATTTTTCGTCATGTCTTTATCTATTTGCCGATATACTTAAAAAGGAATATAGTTAATTATATTCAGAGGTTGGAATAATGAGAAAGTTGACTGAAGGAAATATAACCAGGCAGATTATATTGTTTATGTTGCCTTTTCTTCTTGGAAATGCACTTCAAAGATTCTATACATTATGCGATACAATGATGGTTGGTCGTCTTCTTGGTCCTGATGCACTTTCCAGTGTTGGTTCTGCAGCAAATGTCGGAATGCTGCTGATTGTCATGGTAAATGGATTTACAATGGGCTTTTCCATAATTACCGGGCAGTATTTTGGTGCAGGAAATGATCGGGAGCTAAAAAAGGCTCTGGCCGGATCTTATGTTTTGTCTTTAGCTATATGTATTGTTCTTGTTATCTTTGGATTGATTTTTGAAAAAGAAATCCTTGTATTGATAAATGTTCCTGCTGATCTTCTTGAGTTGTCTTCTGAATACTTACGAATCATTATCTGGGGATTGTTTGCCTCGCTGGTTTATAACTTAATGGCTAATATGCTCAGATCCCTGGGTGACAGTATTGTTCCGCTTGTGTTCCTTGCAATCAGTTCAATAATGAATATTGGAATGGATTATTGTTTCATGAAATATTTCAATATGGGAGTTTCTGGAGCAGCTTTGGCAACTGTTATTTCACAGAGTATTTCTGGAATTGCCTGTGTGATTTTCTGCCTTTTCAAACGAAAGGAAATGATTGTTTCGGTTTCAGATTTTTCTTTCAGGGAAAACAAATTTGGAGACCTTATGCCTCAGGGAATATCAATGTCAATGATGTTGACTGTTGTTGCAGTTGGGTCAGTTATTTTGCAAAGCGGAATCAATTCTCTTGGAAAGGATGTAATTGCAGGTTATACGGCTGGAAGAAAATATCTTGAGTTCTTCATGCTTTTCCTTGCATCAATGGCGGGAACTGCATCAGCATTTACAAGTCAGAATTATGGTGCAAAGAAGTATGACAGGATTATTTCAGGAGTAAGACAGTCAATTCTAATTTCCTGGGGAATGACCATTTTGTGTGTTATTGCAGTATATGCATTTGGTCGTGAAATGGTTACATCAATTACTCGTTCAGATGTGTCTGAAAGCATTATTTCCCCAGGAATTGTTTATCTTAAATCAAACATACCGATTTTTATTTTTCTAAGCGTTCTTCTGGTTGGACGAAGTGTACTTCAGGGAATGAACAAGAAGAAAACTCCGGTTGTGGCAAGTGTCATGGAACTTATAGTTAAGATAATTGCTGTTAAGGTATTTGTTCCAATGATGGGATTTTGGGCAATCTGTATTGCTGAGCCAATTATATGGATTCTTGGAGCATTCTGGGTATATCCGGTTTTTGTATTTTCCATCAGGAAGCTCAGGAAGATGGAAAATCAGTAGAACAGTTGATGCAATAGGAATATAGTATAGGTAGAGACGTTTTATCAATAAAAATTTTTTTTACAATGGGGTAAAAAAATGAACGGATTGGTATTGCTGGTTATTTGTATTGCAGTACTTGCTTTGGGCTATCTTTTTTACGGAAGATGGCTTTGTAAGCAGTGGGGTGTTGGAGAGGAAGACAAAGAGACTCCAGCACATGAATTGGAAGACGGAGTAGACTATGTTCCAGCTTCTGCTCCTGTTTTGATGGGTCACCATTTTTCATCAATTGCCGGTGCTGGTCCAATTACAGGTCCAATTGCTGCTGCAATGTTTGGATGGGTTCCTGTTGTTTTGTGGATTCTTGTCGGGGGAATTTTCTTTGGTGGTGTTCATGACTTTGGTGCTCTTGTAGCTTCTATTCGTCATAAGGGTCAGTCAATCGGTGAAATCATCAATGTAAACATGAGTAAGCGTGCAAAGCGTTTGTTCATTATTTTTTCTTACCTGACATTGATTCTTGTTGTTGCTGCATTTGCTTCAATCGTTGCAAATACATTCAGCGCAACATTTACAGAAACTGGTGCAGTTGATTTTGTTAAGTCTACATCAAATTCAACAGTTGCAATGGTAAGCATTTTGTTTATCGTAATTGCAATTATCTTTGGTTTTGTTGTTAATAAGACTTCAGCAAGAAACAATATGGTTCTTGCAAGTATTCTGGGAATTGCTGCAATTGTTGCATGTATTGCAATCGGAATGAAATTTCATCCATTGTATTTTTCTAACACAACATGGATGGTTATTGTTGGTGTTTACATTGCAGTTGCTTCCGTTGCTCCGGTTTGGATTCTTCTTCAGCCACGCGATTTCTTGAGTTCATTCCTTCTTTATTCAATGCTTGCCATAGCTTTTATTGGTGTAATTGCTGCCCGCCCAGATCTTTCTGCAGTTAATCCAGATACTGGAAAAATGTATTTCCCGGCTTTCACTGGATTTGCTCTTGATATTTTAGACAAAGAAGGAAATGTTGTTGGACATAATTACATGTTCCCGATTCTTTTCACAACTGTAGCATGTGGAGCAATTTCAGGATTCCACTCACTTGTTTCTTCTGGAACAACTTCTAAGCAGCTGGATAAGGAAAAGCATGCAAAGCCTATTGCTTATGGTGGAATGCTTCTGGAATGTGTTCTTGCTATTCTTACAATTTGTGCTATTGCCTATGCCCGTCAGACAGGACATACAAAGGGTGCAACAGATATTTTTGCAGGCGGAATTTCTGCAATGTGTGCAAAGGTTCCTGGTTGTGCTGGACTTAAAAACATTCTTTATACACTTCTTGTTTTGACTTATTCAGCATTCTGTCTTACATCACTTGATACAGCAACACGTCTTGCCCGCTTTATGTTCCAGGAATTCTGGCTTGAGCCTGGTCAGACTGTAAAGGATATTACAAGCGGATGGAAGAAAATTGTTGTTAATCCATATTTTGCAACAATTCTTACAGTTGTTCTTGGAATTGCATTGGGTATGACAGGTTGGAGCAAGATCTGGGGTCTCTTTGGTGCATCAAATCAGCTTCTTGCTGGAATCGGACTTCTTGCAGTAGCAACATGGCTTGGAAACATTGGCAGAAACAACAAGATGTTCCTTATTCCAATGGGATTCATGATTATCGTAACAATTTCTTCACTTACTATTACATTGATAAATCAGTTAAAGATTATTCTTGCAGGAGGCGCTGAGTGGGGTCCATATGCCCAGGTTATTCTTGCAGCATTTATGATTATACTTTCAGTTATTCTTGTAATTGAAGGTGTAATTACAATTATAAGTGCAAATAAAAAGAAAGCATAATTGATGTTTTTTTCTATTGGCATAAACTGATAAAACAATGATTTTTGAACTGCAGGTATTTATTGATGCCTGCAGTTTTTTTTGCCTGCCGCGAATTCTGTGGTAAAATGTATGAGAAGAAATAATCAGATATGGAAGAATAGTATTTACCAGGAGGAAATTATATGCAGGAAATGGAAAAACAGTTTCACATTCATTGTGTTGAAGGTGATGTTGGTCGCTATGTAATTTTGCCGGGAGATCCTGGAAGATGTGAATCCATTGCGAAATTATTTGATGATGCGCATTTTGTTGCCTCAAACCGGGAGTTTAATATCTGGACTGGAACATTGATGGGCGAAAAAGTATCAGTTTGCTCAACTGGTATTGGTGGTCCGTCAGCATCAATTGCAATGGAAGAACTACATAACATTGGTGCAGATACATTTATACGAGTTGGTACTTGTGGTGGAATTGATATAGATGTAAAAAGCGGAGACATAGTTGTTGCAACTGGAGCGATTCGGTATGAGCATACCAGTCAGGAATATGCTCCTATTGAATATCCGGCTGTTCCAGATTTTGGAATAACAACTGCGCTGGTTCAGGCCTGTAAGAATCTTGGAAAAAGGTTTACTACTGGTGTTGTGCAGAATAAGGATTCGTTTTATGGGCAGCACAGTCCTGAAAAATCACCGGTTTATTATGAATTGCTGCAGAAATGGGAATCATGGAAGCGGCTTGGCGTAAAGGCCAGTGAAATGGAAAGTGCTGCGTTGTTTGTGGTTTCATCTGCTTTGAAATGTCGTTGTGGAAGCTGCTTTCATGTAATATGGAATCAGGAACGTGAAAAACTTGGACTGGATCAGGATATGAGCGAAGATACAAGTTCTGCAGTCAAGGTTGGAGTAGAGGCATTGAAACTCATAATTGAAGAGGATAGAAAAACGAACGGTAAGTAGAATATAACGTTCAAGAAATATAGATTCAATATGTTTTAACGAACGTTAGTTTTAGAAATCAAAAAAAATGCTGAAAAAACCCATAGTTAGCCGTAAATCTGACTATGGGCTTTGTTATCAATGAATAAAAAAAATATGTAAACGAACGTTAGTTAGAAACTTTAAGCTTAACCAGGTAGTTTTTGTGATCTTCAGAAACCCTAAAACTTTCTTTTGCCTTCTGGATTGTTTTATTATGCACCCAGGGTGAAAGCTTTTTTTCTTCAATTATTTTAACTGTAGATTCCCATTGTTTGGCAAGAGCAGTGGCAAAATACCAGGCCTGCATCATGTTAATATAATACTCTTCACTTCTGATTTTACAGATTGTTTCAAGGTGATCTTTGTTGAAGCCTTCATCAAGAAAATATGTCATAAAGCAATTAATTCCGTAGCGAACAGTGTAGGTTTCCTTGCTTTTGATCCATGATTTTGCTTTTGTAAGAATCTCGTCAGTATGTTTCTTGAAAACTTTTGGATGGCAGGTATCACAAACAGCCCAGTTATCAATGAAAGGAAGAAATCTTTCAAATTGAATCAGGCAAACATCAAAATCCTTAATACATTCAATCAGAAAACAATGTAATAAATTTTCTTCAAGATATTTATGAGGCAACGATTTGAAAAAATCAACAATCTTATAATCATCTTTGTTTTTGAAAAGATCCTTTGCCATTGCCCTTAGTACTGGAACTCTTACCCCAATAATGGATTTAGGATCAATATTCGGGACGATTTTTTCATTGAATTTCTTGTAATCCTGATCCTGTTTTTCAAATAATAGTTTTTGTATCTTAGTCAATTTTTTCCTCATTGTCATGACGTTCAATTATTCCGCAGATTGCATAATAAACTGGAATTGTAACAAAAATAATCCAGCCAGGGTGCAAGTAATTGAAATATCTTAATCCCATGAAAATAATTACGCATAAAACTGGATAAGCGAATTTGGATGGTGATTTTTTAATGATTGCTGCTGAAAGTGATCCGCTTAGTGGCAGGAGAAGGAAAATGATCCACCCCGGATGCCACATACTGTGAACTAATCCCAGATATAGGAATATGCTCATTGAAACAACAAGTGAAATCAATCCAATAAGTTCTGTTGTTTTGCTATTTGATTTTTCTGTGGATTTTTTTTCAGTAGAGTTTTTTTGTTCTGAATCAACCATCTTATTTCCAACAAGAAAATCAATAGATACATTGAAAAGTTTTGCAATTGCTATCAGATTTTCTGTGTCTGGAAGTGATTCATTGTTTTCCCATTTTGAAATTGCCTGTCTTGAGATATTTAGTTTTTCTGCAAGCTCTTCTTGGGAAATTCCATTTTCTTTGCGAAGCTTAGATAATTTTTCTCCAATCATTTTTTACTCCCATAAAAAGTCATCATGTAAAATATATAATAATCCCCTGGAGCAGGCAAGAAAATTAATTTTACATTTATATATATTTTCGCAACTATAGGTTGCATTTTCTTTTTTTGGGATTTATTTAATTGAGAATTTCAGTAAAATAAATATATGAAGTTTATTAGATTGTGTACAGCTTTTAGTTTGTTTGTTTTTTGTTCGTGTACCTCAGTGAAAAATATTCAAAAAAATACTGATGACGTAGACTTGGATCGGTATTCGAAAGAAATAGTTTCTGCAATAAAAGGAATGACAGTCAGGGAAAAAATCGGGCAAATGTTTTGTGTTGTTCCAGAAAATTTTGACTTTAATTTGTCGCAGAAGCAAATTGATATGGATACTGTTCCTTCAAGCTGTATGGTTTCTGCAGAAATGAAAAAGAATTTTAAGCAGTATCCGGTTGGTGGAATTATCTATTTCAGAAAAAATCTGGAATCTCCTGAGCAGATAAAAAAAATGATGAATGATTTTGATTCGGTGTCAAAAGTGCCGTTGATTCATAGTACGGATGAAGAAGGTGGTCGGGTTGCAAGAGTTGCTCGGGTTGAAAAGTTTGAGACAAAAAAAACTGGTCCTGCCCTTAAAGTAAAAGATCCAGAAAAGATGGGGAATGAAATAGGCACGTATTTGAAGAAATATGGATTTAATGTTGATTTTGCTCCGGTTGCTGATGTTTGGACTAACCCAAAAAATGCAGTAATTGGTGACAGAGCATTTTCTACTGATCCCGAAGAAGCTGGTGAAAAGGTTGCAATGGCAATTTCTGGATTTCATGATGCGGGAGTTAAAGTTGCAATAAAGCATTTCCCCGGTCACGGAGACACAAAGGCTGATTCTCATAATGGAACTGCCAAAAGCTATAAGACCTGGAAAAAAATGAAGAAGTGCGAAATGATCCCATTCAAAAGAGGAATTGAAAGTGGTGCAGATATGGTTATGGTCGCCCATATTAAAACTCCACTTGCATCCAGAGATGGTCTACCGGCAAGTTTGTCTTCAACCTGGATTACAGAAAGATTGCGTGAGGAACTGGGTTTTGACGGAGTAGTTATAACAGATGCAATGGGAATGAAGGCTTTGAGTTCCAGCTATACTTCACTTGAAAGTTCACTAATGGCAATTGATGCTGGAGTTGATATACTGCTGATGCCTCATGATTTTACAAAAACATTTGATGAATTGGTTTCTGCTGTGGAATCTGGAAAAATTTCTGAAAGTCGAATTGATGAAAGTGTTGCCAGAATACTAAAGATGAAATCAGGATTCAAAAAAAATAATTAAGTTAGCTTAAAATAATTCAGCATATAAGTTGAAATATGAAGTACGAAAAGATAGTATCAGGAATATTTGTTTCGCGCCCCAATCGTTTTATTGCACATGTATTGATTGATGGCAAGGAGGAAATAGTACACGTAAAAAATACAGGTCGTTGCAAAGAACTTCTTGTTCCGGGTTGTAAAGTTTATCTTGAAGATTTCGATGGACGCATGGGCACACGCAAACTGCGCTATTCTTTGGTTGCCGTAGAAAAAAAACGCTGTCTTTCTGACGCGGACTGTGGTCGAAATGATTCTTGTAAAGATTATGAAATGATTCTAATAAATATGGACAGTCAGGCACCTAATAAGGTTGTTGGAGAATGGCTAGCAAGCCAGGGGTACACTTTTATCAAATCTGAGTACAATTATGGTGACAGTCGCATAGATTTTTATATGGAAAAGGGTACAGATAAGTATTTACTTGAAGTAAAAGGGTGCACATTGGAAAACAATGGACATTGTAAGTTTCCGGATGCACCAACGGAACGGGGAGTGAAACATCTGCACGAGCTTATCAAAGCCAAAAAAGATGGGTACAGATCTGCTGTGCTTATTCTGGTACAGATGGAAAAGGTGACAGATTTTAGTCCTAATGATGAAACCCACAAAGCATTCGGTGACACACTGCGGCTTGCAGCAAGCAAAGGAGTGGAAATTCTCTGCTACAACTGCAAAGTAACGCCAGACTCTCTTGAGTTGAAAGATAAGGTTAAAGTTATTCTGTAAAAAAAATCCGTCCTGCTTACATTTCATAAACAAGACGGTTTATGGAACAAGCTTGCGCTTGCTCATCGAGTTTTACTTTGGTCGCAAGGCTCCCATTTTTGCTTCGCAAAAACCAGTAAAACTCGCAGTTTTATTTACTTAAATATTCATTGATGCTTGCAGCTGCCTTGCGGCCTTCGCCCATGGCTAAGATTACTGTTGCGGCACCGAGCACGATGTCTCCGCCAGCCCAGACCTTTGTCATGCTTGTTGCCTGCTTTTCATCAACTGTGATGTGACCGTGATCATCAACCTTGATTTCTGGAGTAGTTGCAGGAATCAATGGGTTAGAGTTGTTTCCGAGAGCAACGATTACTGCATCACAAGCAATTTCGTGTTCAGAACCCTTGATTTCTACCGGACGGCGGCGGCCCTTTTCATCTGGTTCACCAAGTTCGTAGCTGAGGCATTTAACTGCGCGAACCTTTCCGAATGTTTCCTTGTCGGCAGGATCATCATATCCAAGGATTTCAACAGGGTTTTCAAGGAACTTGAATTCAACACCTTCTTCCTCTGCGTGGTCAACTTCTTCGCGGCGGGCTGGCATTTCTACGCGTGAACGGCGGTATACAACATATACCTTTTCTGCTCCAAGGCGGAGGGCCATGCGGGCTCCATCCATAGCAACGTTACCGCCACCACAAACAACGACTGTCTTTGCGTGGAAGTAAGGTGTGTCAGCCTTTTCTGTATCGTAAGCCTTCATGAGGTTTGCGCGTGTAAGGTATTCGTTTGCAGAGAAAACACCGATGAGGTTTTCACCAGGAATTCCGAAGAACTTTGGAAGCCCTGCGCCTGTTCCAACGAATGCTGCGTCAAATCCCTTGTCTGTCAAAATCTGCTGAACTGATGTTGTGCGTCCAACCAATGTGTTGTATTCAAATTTAACGCCCATCTTTTCAAGATTTTCAACTTCCTTCTGAACGATTGCCTTTGGAAGACGGAATTCTGGAATACCGTAAACCATAACACCGCCAGCCTTGTGGAAAGCTTCAAATACCGTAACATCGTGACCTGCACGGCGGCAGTCAGCGGCTACAGTCAAACCAGCAGGACCAGAACCAATAACTGCAACTTTCTTTCCTGTAGGGGCAGCAACTGCTGGAGCTGTTGTAAGGTTGTTGTTTCTTTCGTAGTCTGCAACAAAGCGTTCCAGGCGTCCGATTGAAACTGATTTTTCTGCGTTCTTGTAAACCTTACCTACAGTACACTGTCCCTGGCACTGCTTTTCCTGTGGACATACGCGACCACAGATTGCAGGAAGAAGGTTTGTTCCCTTGATGATGTCTACGGCACCCTTGAAATTTCCCTTTGCAACTTCCGCAATGAAAGTAGGGATCTGAACGTTAACAGGACATCCGTTAACACAAGGAGCGTTCTTGCACTGAAGACATCTCTGTGCTTCAACTACAGCCTGTTCTGCAGTATAGCCAAGGGCAACTTCTGTCATCTGGCGGGCACGAACAAGTGGTTCTCCGGAAGGCATTTCCATCTGAGGAATTTTCATGCGGTCAGGGTTTTTAAGTTCCTTTCCTTCAATTTTAGCCTTTTCTTCAAGGGCGATTTTATTAAGTTCATCTATTGTTTTGTGACTCATTTTTCGTTTCTCCAAAAGCAGTTTAGTTGCTCAAACCAATGTTGCACTTGTGCTTTGCTTCCTGTTCTTCCTTAGCAAAGCTCTTCATGCGCATCATCATGTTGTCCCAGTCAACTTCGTGTGCATCAAAATCTGGACCGTCAACGCAAACAAACTTTGTTTTTCCGCCAACGCTTACACGGCAACCACCACACATACCAGTTCCATCAATCATGATTGTATTCAATGAAACAGTTGTCTTGATGTTGTATTTCTTTGTTGTTGCTGCACAGAATTTCATCATGATTGGAGGTCCGATTGCGATTACTTCTGCAGGTGCAGTCTGGCTCTGACAAAGTTCATCAAGAACTTCTGTAACAAGGCACTTGCGTCCTTCTGAACCATCGTCTGTACAGATGATAACTTCGTCACAAACAGCCTTCATTTCATCAACAAAAATAAGAAGATCTTTTGTACGGGCACCTTCAATAAGGATAACCTTGTTTCCAGCTGCCTTGAGGGCCTGAACGATAGGGTAAAGTGGAGCTGTACCGAAACCACCGCCAACACAAACTACAGGGCGGTCATATTTTTCAATTACAGAAGGAGTTCCAAGAGGACCAAGTACACCACCGAGGTAGTCTCCAGCCTTAAGCTTTGCAAGCTTCATTGTAGAAGCACCGATTGGCTGGAAAGCAATTGCAACCCAACCTTCTTCTGCATTTGCATCTGCGATTGTAAGAGGAATGCGTTCATTCAAATCCTGATCAACCATTACAATCAAAAACTGTCCGGCCTTGCGGTTCTTTGCAATATCCGGAGCTTCAAATTTCATGTAGTAAACAGCCTCAGAAAGGTGTTTCATTTCAATAATCTTATTCATATAACCCCTTACAAATCTAATAAATTGTGTGTGAAAATATTTTCGGTAATTTTATTATATATAGAAAGAATTATCAATTAAAAATCTGACATAAAGATCAAAATGCAAAAGTGTCTTAATGAAAAAAGGCTCCCGGAATACGGAAGCCTGAAAGTTTATTTTTTATATTGGAATTAATTTAAAGAAACAATGTCGCTTTCAAGTTTTACTGTGCGCCACTGTGTTACTTGCGGACAGTCAGGAATTTCGAATGTAAAATTGTACTGCGCAAAGAATGTATTTGAAAGTTCTGAGATTGGCTTACCATCCCAGCGTTCTAATTCAATAGATACATTATTTTTAACTGCGCTAGGATTTTCATATAAGCAGTACCAGTCAGTTTTTCCAGGGGTATCCCAGTCTTTGTCGCCATAGAAAATATCGATATAAGTTCCTACATTTTTTACAACGCTGTCCTGCGGAGGAATTACGTTTTCAATCCAGACTGTTGCTTTGTTGTCGCTGTAAGATGCAAATACCCATTCGCCATTTTTAAGGTTTGAATAGTTGATGTCGCCGATTCCGCCCTTTGCAGTTAATGTAAGATACTGCGAATAGCCATGGTCACGGTCAACAGGGTTTTCTACGCCATTTTCATCTTGTCCTCTATGTGGTTCAATCTGAACTTTGAATTTATACTGTTCTCCGGCTTCGCATAATGGGTAAACAAAATTTATTTCTTCAGCTGGCTCTTGTTCTATATAAGTTCCATTATTCCAGTATCCAGGCTCAAAAGGTAATTTGTCTACAACTGCCAAAGTTGTTTGGATTTCCTCTCCGTCGATATTTTCCAAGCGGTAAACGCCAATCCAACTGCAGCCTTCTTTGTATTTTTCATCGCTGCCTTCTAAATTTGCCGGATTTTTAATTGTAAAGTGCATTCCGTTAGATTCCGCGGTTACAGAAACAAGCTCTGTGTGCGCTTCGTAAGTGCCAGATGCGAAATTTTCAATCCAGCGGGCAACTCCGCCGTTTTGAATTCTCAAATCAAGAACACGGTTTTCAGTTCCACTGCTTCCAGAATCTGATCCAATGTAGCCATCGATTCCGCTGCTTCCAGAATCTGAGCACGAGCAGAGTGCCAAAGAAATTGCCGACAAAGCAAAAAATGTTTTTGCAGCCTTTTTCATGATACTGCCTCCAGTAAAATAGTTTTAGGGCAGAGTACCACGGGGGGGGGGGGTACTGTCAACTGGTCAGTTCAGAATTTATGGGTTATTCTTTTTATTAAAGAAATTTGACCTTGTCTTTAGGCAAATATGAACTTATGGTTTTTTCTAGTTTGATGCAGTCAATTGGTTTTGAAATGTAATCTACAAATCCTTCCTTTGCATATTGTTCATAGGCCCCAGGAAAAACGTTTGCAGTAAGCATAATGACAGGCGTATCTTTATTTTTGCTTTCTTCTGTTGACTTGAGTTTATGGAAAGTTTCAATTCCGTCCATACCGGGCATCATGTGATCAATAATAATTAAGTCATATTTTTCTTCTGATGCTTTACGAAGACATCTGTTTCCGGATTCTGCTGTGTCAATTTTCATGCCGGTCATTTTAAGAAGATTTTCAATAATTAGAAGATTCATGTCGATGTCATCAACAACAAGGATTCTGGCATCAGGAGCAGTAAAGGAAACCTGATATTTTTTACGATTTGAATTTCTTTTTGACAGAAAAGATACTTTTCCGATTGGTTCTTCAAGAACGATTTTCTGGACAATATTGAGTATGAATTCTGAACCAACGCCATATTCACTTTTTACATCAATTTTGGCATTCATCAAGTTGGCAAGATTCTTGGAAATTCTAAGACCCAGGCCAGTGCCTTCGATACTGCGATTGTTTTCTATATCAAAACGTTCAAAGCGGCCATAGATTTTTTTTAAGTCTTCTTCTTTGATACCAGAGCCAGTGTCCTTAATTGAAAATGACAGGGCTACATGTTGTTTTTGAATTGTTCCAGAAATGGAATAGGTAATTTTTCCTTCTTTTGTATATTTTGCCGCGTTTGTCAGAAAGTTAATCAGAATCTGGCGGATTCGGGTGCTGTCTCCAAAAATAACTGAAGGAAGGTTTGGATCACAATTAACTTCGAAGGAAAGATGTTTTGATTCAATTCGGTCATGAATCATTGTTACTGTATCCTGAATCAAATTTTTGAGATTGTAATCAGCGTTGATGATTTCGACTTTACCAGATTCAATTTTAGAAAGATCCAGAATATCATTTACGAGGGAAAGAAGTGCATTTCCTGAACTTAAGATATTTTCTGCATATTCCTGAATGGCAGGCTCTGTGCTTTCACGCAAAATCATTTCGTTCATGCCAAGAATCGAATTGATTGGAGTACGAATTTCGTGGCTCATGTTGGAAATGAAATCACTTTTTGCATAGCTTGCCTTTTCTGCCCGATTAATGGCTCTAATCAAATGCATGTTTTGATTATAAAGATAGTGTACCAGCTGGTAGGATATGGTTGAGAAAACAAGAATATAAACAATGCAGATCGAAAAATCAGCCCAGAAATTTCGCAGGACAGTTGTGTCAAGACTTCTGACATAGAAAGAAATGCAGCAGCACAACAGGCAAATGATATCGACTATGATATTAAGCCTGCGGTTAATGAGTGGAACGGAAAGCAAAATGGGAACTGCAAATATCAAATGAAGGGGAACAAAAAAATAGTGCTGACAGGAAATTGTTGTACAAACCATGCAAATGGATATGGTCATTATGTAACAGCAAATAGTGTTCGATTTGCGGAATATTCTTATCAGTATGTATTCAATCAAAATAATTGAAAGGTTAATGATGTTTGTCAGGATAATCCATCTGAATATCCACTTGAAGGTTCGAGTTTCGGGCTGGTCTTTGAAATTCAGATAACTGAGAGTGATTTCCAGCAGAAGACATACAGAGAATAAAATAATATTTGTGAGTAAGAGAGTTGATTTTGCCCTACTGATGTTTTTTTCTGCCAGATTAATATCCATGACTTGTTATTCCTTGGTCTTGTCTATTCCAGTCTGAACATATTTTGCAAGCTGAATTTCAGCCTGTTTATAGTTCTGAATGATACTTGGACCGCCAATACATCCGCCTTCACATGCCATAACTTCAATAAGGTTTGGAGTATCCGGCTTGGAAGGAATTTTTCCAGAATTGATCATTCCGTATGCATTAAGGACTTTCATTCCAGATTTGGAAAGACCATTGATTTTTGCCGGCCTTAAGATGGATTTGTCCTGGAGTCTGAGGGCAACTGCATCAAGAACACCGCCAGATTTTGCAAAGTTTCTTCCGCTTGCTGTAGGAATCATTGTTTCTTCAATTCCGTTTAATTTGGATACATAAATTTCCTTTGCTATGAAAAGCGATTCAATATCCAGGGTTGTCAGAACGTAATCAACAGATTCGTCAATGAAACCTTCGTATCTTTTCGCAAGACATGGTCCAATAAATACTGTAATGCAATCCGGGTCATTTTTCTTGGCCATTTCTGCGGTATAGTGCATAGGGCTTCTGGTTTCAGAAATACAGTCGTTCAAAGCTGGAACATGTTTTCTGATTGCACGAACGTAAGCTGGACAGCATGAAGTAGTCATCATTTTGTCTCCGCGTTTCATTCTTTCTGTAAACTCTTTTGCTTCGTTGTCTGCACAAATATCTGCACCCAGGGCAACTTCATACACTTTGTGGAATCCGGCAAGCTTGAATGCTTCTTTAACCTGACCTGGAATTCCGTTGAACTGTGCGGCAATTGCCGGAGCATAAAGGGCCACGACTTTTTTGTCTTTGTTCATTAAGTTTTTAATTACATCAACGAGCTGGCTTTTTCCCATCATGGCACCGAAAGGACATTCTCTCATGCAGTTTCCGCAGAAAATACACTTGTGGTAGTCAATTGTTTCACGGCCACTTTCATCCTTGCTGATTGCTCCTACCGGACAGGCTTCTTCGCAAGGAACTGGAATTTTTATGATTGCGTGGTATGGGCAGTTATCCATGCATTTACCGCAGTTAATGCACTGTGATTCATCAATATGTGCATGATGATCAACAATAATTGCATTTCTTGGACAGTTCATTTTGCAAGGTCTTGCGTCACATCCCTGACATGCATTTGTAACCATGTAGTGAGCTTTAACACAGGCATTGCATGCTTCGTGAATAACTGTGAGCATAGGCCAGGTTGGTTTTTCCCGTTCCAGGGCTTCTTTTGCAAATGAACCAAGAGTTCTTTCTTCATCAATGTTTTCAACAGAAATACCAAGACGAGCAAGGGTTCTCATTCTGATGATTTCGCGGTCATGGAAAATACAGCATCGTAGAGGCGGTTTGTTTCGGGGTACCATTTCACGTGGAATAAAGTGAACTCCTTCTTCAAGTTTTCCCTCAAGCTGAAGTTTTGCAATTCGTACAAGAATTTCTCTTTTTACATTTGCTGTGTTGTTGTTGATATTAAGCATTTTTTGCTCCACGGAATTTTTTCATCAGAAGCTGGAATACAATCAAGCCTATCAGGAGGAAAATACCAATAAAGTCTGTGAGTGAATTTGGAAGAATACACATAATACCGGCTGCAGCAAAAAGAATGCGTTCAATAATAGATGAATTTCTGAATGCATAACCTTCAAGTGCGGCGCTGATACCAAACATTCCAATAAGGGCAGTTACGGCAATAGGAAGTGCGGAAAGGAACGATGTATCAATCATGAGCATTTGTGGATTGAATACAAATACATACGGAATGATAAATGCACCAATGGCAAGTTTAGTTGCATTGAATGCAGTTTTAATTGGTTTGCCTTTTGCAATGGCTGCTCCGGCAATGGCTGCGAGGGCAACTGGAGGTGTAATGTCAGCAATAATTCCAAAATAGAATGCAAACATGTGTGCAGCAAGCGGCTGGAATCCGAGACCAATAATTGCACCTGCAGTAATTGTAGAAGTAATGAGGTAGTTTGCAGTTGTTGGGGCTCCCATTCCAAGGATAATCGAAGAAATCATTGTCAAAACTAAAGTAATGATTGCGACTCCTCCGCTGATAGAAATAAGTCCGGCACCGAATTTGAGTCCGATACCAGTAAGTGTAACAATACCAATAATAATTCCTGCCATGGCACAGGCAATTGCAACACTTATAATGTTTCTTGCTGCAGCAGTTGTTACTTCAAGCAAATCCTTTACTCCAAATGATGCCTGGCGTCCAGCGAGAACATCTACAATTGAAGTAATAAGTCCTATCAGCATACAACATGCGATTCCCATGAATGCAGCATAAACGGCAGTTCTTCCCATGCAGAGGTAAACAACAATGATAACAAGTGGAAGAATCATGTATCCTTTCTTGAGAAGGAGAGGAAGAATTTTTGGAAGCTGTTCACGTGGAAGTCCCTTGAGACCAAGTTTGTGTGCTTCAAGATGAACTGTAATAAAGATTCCGGCAAAGTACAGTAGAGCAGGAATGATACTTGCCTTGACGATTGTAATATATGGAAGTCCGAGACTTTCTGCCATGAGGAATGCTGCTGCTCCCATGATCGGAGGCATGAGCTGTCCGCCCGTACTTGCTGCTGCTTCAACTGCACCGGCAAATTCACTTTTGTATCCAAGTCTCTTCATCATTGGAATTGTGAAGGATCCTGAACCTACTGTGTTTGAAACAGATGAGCCTGAAACAGTTCCAAGGAGTGCACTTGTAAGAACTGCAACCTTTGCTGGTCCGCCAGATGCACTTCCGGCAATTGCGTTGCATGTATCAATAAAGAACTGACCGATTCCAGTTTTTTCAAGAAGTGCTCCAAAAAGAATGAACAGGAAGATGAATGTGGAGCAGGCTCCAAGAGGAACTCCCATGATTCCTTCTGTGTTGTAGAAAAGATGAGCAGTAATGCGATCCAGCTTGTATCCGCGGTGATTGAGGAATCCCGGAAGGTAAGCACCAAGGAATGCATAAAGTATGAAAGCACTGGCAATAATAAGAATAGGAATACCAACAATTCTTCGGCAGCTTTCCATGAGAACAAGTATGCCAATTACACCTACAATAATATCCTGAGGAAGGAATGCACCTGTTCTGCGGGCAAGGTCCTGGAAATTGATTACAACATACATCCAGCATGCTGAACCGATTAAGCCAAGTACAATGTCATACCAGGGTAATTTGTTCCTTGGAGATTTTTTTGTTGGAGGGAAAAGAAGGAATGCCAGAAGCTGTACAAAAGCAAGATGTGTTGCACGAAGAATCTGTGCTGTGACACGTCCGCTTAGTGATGCATATAACTGAAATGCAACAAAAAGAATGGAAACAATAACTGTAATGTATTGTCTCCAGCAACCATGCTGACGATAGGCCTGTTCTTTATCCAGTTCTCCCATAAGCTGCTGTAGATCAACTTCGTTTGCTGTTGGAGTAAGGTTGTCGCCTTTTTCCACCTGCTGGTTCACATTTGTTTCTTTTTCCATGTTTTCTCCCATATATTTTTTTCTGCGATTAAGTTAATCATCGGAATTCTTTTTATATAGATTTTTAATCTTGTTTGAGGTTCAAAAAAATCTTTCAAGAAAAATTCATTTTCATAATCAGGGTTAAAACTGATGCTGTGATCTGCAATAACTCCAACTGCCATGAGAAAAGATTTTCCTACTTTGCGGCTATATTCCATGGTGTAGGTATTTCTTTCTTCATCAGCATAAAACGTAGCATCCGGGTTTTCTTCCAGTTCAGGCATTCCAGCACCGTAGCTTACGAATTCAGTCTTGTAAAGAATCAGTTCGTTGCCATCATGAATATAGTAATCATGAACTCTGCCTTTATTTACTGAATGCGTGTAGCTGATACAAAATCCGCAGGCACCGCTTTTTGAATAAGTTTTTTTTGAAGGATTCTTAGCCTCTTCAATGCACAAAACCTTAACCGAAGGAACAAATAGAATTCCAGCGATTAAGGTTAGTGTGAATAGAAGCGAAATCCCAAATCTAGTTCGGGACTTCATTTTCAATTATTTTACTGCTCCAACTTCCATGTAGTACTTCAATGCACCTGGGTGGAATGGAACGCTTACGCCAGTAACTGCCTTTTCAACAGAAACTTCTTTTCCCTTTGCGTGGGCGTTTCCGAGTTCTGCAAGGTTTTCAAAGAGAGCCTTTGTCATCTTGTAAACTGTGTCTTCATCAAGGTTTGCGTTAACTGCAATTGTACACTTGATAGCGAGAGCTTCTGTGTCTGTGTCAGTTCCCTTGTATGTTCCACCTGGAATTGTTGTCTTTGTGTAGAATCCGTACTTTTCACAGATTGCATCTGCTTCTGGTCCGTTTACTGGAATAAGAACAAGACCGTTTGTGAAAGCAAGTTCCTGGAGAGCTGCATTTGGAACGCCTGCAGTGATGAAACATGCATCAAGAGTTCCGTTCTGAAGACCTTCACCAGATTCCTTGAATGAAAGATTGTTCTTCTGGATATCATCAAATGTGAGTCCGTATCCTTCGAGAATCTGCTTTGCGTTGAATTCTACTCCTGATCCGGCATCACCAATTGAAACGCGCTTTCCCTTGAGGTCAGCAATAGATGTGATTCCAGAGTCCTTGCGGGCAGCAATCTGAACAACTTCTTCATACATTGTTCCTAGAACTGACAAATTAGGAAGTGGGTTTCCAGCGAACATATCGCTTCCATTGTAAGCATAGTCCATAACGTCGTTCTGAACTGTTGCGAATTCTGCATCACCTTTTGAGATAAGGCGAAGGTTTTCTGCAGATGCTCCAGTAGCCTGAGCTGTTACGTTCATGTTTTCTACTTTTGTGTTCCAGATGTTAGCCATAGCACCACCGAATGGGTAGTATGTTCCAGATGTTCCACCAGTAGCAATGATGAAGTTCTTTTTTGCAGGAGCACAAGACAGTACTGTGAAAGCCACTGCTGCAGCTGCAACTAATGCAAGTGATTTTTTCATAAAAATACCTCAATATAAAAATTTTTCAATAAAAATATATATAATATAGTTGTTTTCTTCAATATAATATGTTGTTAAATTAAGAACTCTCTGTTAAAATTTTCCGTAAAAATTAAAGGCAGATTTATCAAAATGATTTCCAGAAATTTAAGGGAAAAACTTAGTTTTCTCGCAGAAAAATATGAGACACCAGATTTTATTAATAATGATCCGTCAAAATTCATGCATCAGTTTAGTGAACAAAGGGATGCGGAAGCAGTTGCTTTTCTGGCTGCAAATATGGCTTTTGGGCAGCGAAAGCAAATATTGAGTCACGTTGATAGTATTCTTCAGGTTTCGGGGACAGATTTTGTTGATTGGGTACAGAATGAAGGATACAGATCAGTATTTACAAAGGGAGACAGTTCATTCTATCGGGTTTACACACATGATGCCATGAATTCATTTTTTGATACCATGAAGCAGATCTTGGATACAAGCGGCACACTTGAGAATCACTTTAAGGCTATGTATGACCAGAAAAGGGTACAGACAGATTGTGATAAATTGTATCTGGCCCCTGTAATCTGTAACTGTTTTGATAAAAACTGTACCCTTATTCCTCATGGAAAGGATTCTGCGTGTAAAAAAGTCAATATGTTTCTTCGCTGGATGGTCAGAGACAATTCTCCTGTGGATCTGGGGCTATGGACCTGGTATGGAAAAGAAAACCTTCTGTTACCTCTTGATGTACATGTAATGCAGGAGGCCACGAAACTGGGACTTCTGACACCAACATCAACAGGAAGGGTACAGTCTGCATCCATGAAAAACGCAGTTGTCTTAAGTAATATTGCATCGGAAATATTTCCCGGTGATCCTGCAAAGCTGGATTATGCCCTTTTTGGATTGGGTGTAGACGACAGCAATTCTTAGTGGTAAAATTGAATACATGATTGATTTGACAAGCAAACAGAGAAAAATTCTTGAGAAGGCGGCACATCATATTGAGCCTATCGTGATTATTGGACAGAACGGGGTTACAGAAGCACAGTCTACTCATGTAAAGAATGCATTTAAAACTCATGAAATATTGAAGGTTAAATTCAATGAATTCAAGGAAGGCAAGCAGGAACTTGCAAACTGGATTGCTGAGGATACAGATTCAACTCTGGTAAGAATCATTGGAAATGTAGCAACATTCTATCGCCAGGCAGAAAATCCAGAAAATAGAAAAATTAAGCTCTAGCAGGAGATTTTTACATGGATGAGAGGGTTGTAAGACAGCTTGTTGAGAAAGCTATTGAAATGACAAATTTTTCGTATGCTCCATATTCTAACTTTACTGTTGGTGCTGCTCTTTTGACTGATGAAGGCGAAATTTACACTGGATGTAATATTGAGAATGCTGCATATGGTCCAAGTAACTGTGCAGAGCGAACTGCAGTTTTTAAGGCTGTTAGTGAAGGTAAAAAGAATTTTAAGGCAATTGCAGTTGTTGGTGGCCTGAATAAGAAAATAGAAGATTATTGTTCTCCCTGTGGAGTGTGTCGTCAGGTTTTGGCAGAGTTTTGTGACAAAGATTTCAAGGTTATTATGGCAAGGTCTTTGGATGATATAAAGATACTTACTTTGGGTGATCTTCTTCCTGAAAGTTTCAGCTTGAAGTAATGGGTGGTTTCATGAGAGAAGAAATAGACGCACGTAAGAACGAAACAAAAGTTAAGCTCTATCATCAGGTATTTTTGCTGATTGAAGGAAAAATCAAGTCTGGTGAATATGCTGTGAATTCAAAAATTCCTTCAATCCGTGATTTTGCAAATGATAATTCAATCAGTAGAAATACTGTTACAAAGGCATACAAGGAACTTGAAAAGGCCGGATATATTTATTCTCTCTCAAAAAGTGGTTTTTTTGTTCGTGGAACACAAGCCATTTCAGTTCCGGAAAAAAAGGAATCAGGAAAATCCAGGAAAACAGTTGAAAAGAAAATTATTGTAGAAGAAAAAGATGATGGAATTCCAACTGTTGAATCAATTCTTCGTGAAAAGAATGTAATTGATGCTTCTGAGGTTGTGACAAAACCGGAAACCTTCGTGATGCAGGATCAGTTTACTGTTGGACCAGTTGAAGTAAATGAAATGCCTGCACCTGCTTCAAGACATACTGAAAAAATCCTTCTGAATTCTGGAGATGTAATTGAGCGTAACAGATCAGAGGAAACAAAGATTCGTTCTCCTGAGGAAGAGCTTATTCTTTCATATAAAAATGTTTTGCACGAGAGACACAATCGGCTTACAAACACACACTTGAAGAGCGATCCCTTTGGAGAATCATCTCTCAGGGTTGCCATTGCTGCATTCCTCTATAACTTTCACAAAATTAATGTTAATCCTGCATACATAATTGTTGGTTCAGACATGTCTCAGCTTTTGTTCAATCTGTTGTCCCTTGATGAATTGAAAAATTCAAATTTTAAGGGATATGGTCTTTTGAAGCTGGCAGAAAAATCAATAATGCATGAAAACAAAAAGACATTGCCGGTAGTTGTTGCTGGAAAAACTCTTGAAGACAGAATCTATAATGTGTTCCGAAAGGTTGGCTTTACTGTGTTCAAGGAATCATGTGATGTAAATGGAATCAGAATTGAGTCTCTTGAAAAGAATAATGCATCCATGGTTTTTACCAATCCCCGTGATCTTGGTGACCAGACTTTGTATTCAAGAAATGATAATCGTGCTCAGGAAATTTTTGAATGGGCCATGGAAAATGATAGCAGATATATTATTGATTACGACACTGCAACCAATTTCAGTGCACAGGGATCAATTCATAATCCAAAATTTTCAGAAAAAGTCATATATTTGAATTCATTCCGGCATCTTATTTCAAATTACATGAATGCATGTTTTATTGTTCTTCCGAAAAAACTATTTGAAAGTTACAGGGAACAGTACAAGGACTTTGGATGCACATTGCCTATGCTTGATCAGATGGCTTTGTCAGACTTTTTGATCAAGGGAAAACTTGAAAATTATCTGTCAAATATTGAGCAGATTTAACAAATAAGGAACAGAATATGGAACAGTACAAGAAAGAATTTATTGATTTTATGGTTGAGTGCCAGGTTTTGAAGTTTGGAGATTTTACACTCAAAAGCGGACGCAAGAGCCCATTTTTCATGAATGCAGGTGCTTATGTTACAGGAAGCCAGCTTGCCCGCCTTGGTGAATACTATGCAAAGGCAATTCATGATAATTTTGGTGATGATTTTGACGTTCTTTTTGGACCAGCATACAAGGGAATCCCATTGAGCGTTGTTACGGCAATTGCATACAGCAGGCTATATGGAAAAGAAATCCGCTATTGCTCAAACAGAAAGGAAGAAAAGGATCATGGTGCTGACAAGGGAGCAATTCTTGGTAGTGCACTTAAGGATGGAGACAGGGTTGTAATTATTGAAGATGTTACAACTTCTGGAAAATCAATTGAAGAAACATATCCAATTGTTAAGGCTCAGGGTGATGTTAAGATTGTTGGAGAAATCGTTTCGTTGAATAGAATGGAAAAGGCATCCGCTGATTGCAATAAGTCTGCCCTTGATACAATTACAGAAAAATACGGATTTCCTGCAAAGGCAATCGTAACAATGAAAGAAGTTGTTGAAGCCCTTCATGTTCCTGGTGGAGTTATTACTGACGAACTTAAGGAAAGAATCGATGCTTACTATGGGGAATGGGGAGCAAAAGAATAATTTTTTGCTTAAAGTAAGTAAGTGTCACAGGGCTGCTTTTTTTGGCAGTCCTTTTTTTTGGAGTAAAAATGATAGATATAAGAAAAGCTGTTGTAAGTGATCTTGATATGATCATGAAAGTTGAGGAAGAAGGGTTTCCAAGTGAAATTCGCGAAAGTAGAAAAGTGTTCCTTGACCGGCTCAATGAATTCCCGGATGGGTTTTTCATGCTGCTGAGGGATGGTGATGTTTCCGGTTATTTTTGCTGTGAGCTGTGGGAAAAAGTCCCGGAAAATACAAATGATTTTTTTGTTGGCCATGATATTTCAAAAGTGCATAGTAAATCTGGAAAGGTTCTGTATGTAAGTTCATGGGCGATATTAAAAAAATTCCGTGGCACAGGATATGGGAAAAAATATTTTGAAAAGTGCATTGATAGTGTAAAAAAATCTTATCCGGCAGTAAGCAAGCTGTTTCTTGTAGTTAATGAAAACTGGACAGGGCCGCGAAAAATTTATTCAGATTATGGGTTCAATGAATGCGGTGAAATAAAAGGCTTTTTCCCGGATGGAAGTGGAATAATGATGGAAAAATGAAGTTGGATTCCATAATGACAAAATGTTGCATTGTTACTATTATGAGTGAAACAAATATCAATATAGAAGGAAATAAACATGAAAAATTTATATGAACCAGGACAGCTTGTAGAAACTACAGTTGTTGCAATCAGCGGTGACACAGTGTTCATCGACCTTGGACTTAAGAGTGAAGGTTTTGTTGATGCTGCAGATTTTAAGGATGCAGATGGAAACGTAACAGTCAAGGAAGGCGATAAGATAAAGGTTTATTTTGTTGGTGGAAAGCATGAAGAACTCCATTTCACAACAAAAATTGCCGGCAGCAAGACAAAGGGTGACAATTCAGTTTTTGAAAATGCATTCAAGAACGGCATTCCAGTTGAAGGAACAGTAAAGGGCGAAATTAAGGGCGGATTTGAAGTAATGCTCGGAACAACACGTGCATTTTGTCCTTACAGCCAGATGGGATATCGTCAGCGCAAGGAACCTTCTGAATATGTTGGACAGCATCTTTCGTTCAGAATTGCAGAATACAAGAACGATGGAAAGAACATTGTAGTTTCAAACCGCGTTCTTCTTGAGGAACAGGCAAATGCAGAACTTGCTTCCCTTGCAGAAAAATACACTGTTGGAATGACAGTAACTGGAACTGTAAAGTCTATTGAATCTTATGGTGCTTTTATTGATCTTAATGGTTTCCAGGCACTTCTTCCGGTTTCTGAAATCAGCCGTTCACGTGTTTCAAATGTTGCTGATGTTCTCAAGGTTGGTCAGGAAGTTACCGCAAAAATCGTCAAGGCAGACTGGAAGCATGAGCGTGTTTCTCTTTCAACAAAAGAACTTGAAGCAGATCCATGGGATTTTGTTGCAGAAAAGTTCAGTGTTGGTGATAAGATAGAAGGAAAGATCAGCCGTGTTGCAGATTTTGGTGTGTTTGTAAATCTTGCAGACGGAGTTGATGGTCTTGTCCACATTTCAAAGCTCAACGTTGAGCGCAATACAAATCTCAAGAAAGTTTTCAACCCTGGGGATGTTCTTCCGGTTATTATTGAAAAAATTAATACTGAAGAAAAGCGTATTTCTTTGAGTACTGTTGTTTCAAATGAAGAGCAGGATAATGCCTACGAGTATATGTCATCACACAAGGATGATGACGATGGAGAAACATACAATCCCTTTGCAGCACTTTTGAAGAAATAGTTATAAAGGTTTTCCGTTGAGGATTGCCTTTTCCAGTGAACCGTTCTTGTATTCCAGTTTAAGGGAAAAGAACGGTTCATTTTTTTCTATCAAATCAAGAAAAATATAGTCACCTTCCCAGAAATTCAATTTTTTCATGTCAGCTTTTTTTACCCATTCAAGTTTTCCTTCGTCACAATCAATCATGGTTCCGGAAAAATCTGAGCTGGTGTAAAGGCACATGTATTCGTACATTTTTTCACCGGAATCATGGCTGACAAAAGTAACAATCCCTCTGAACTGGTATGAATTCAGCTTTAGCCCTGTTTCTTCAAATACTTCACGCACTAGACATTCATCCGGGCTTTCAAAATCCTCAAAATGTCCGCCAACTCCAATCCATTTGTCTTTGTTAATGTCGTTTTGTTTTTTGATTCTGTGAAGTAACAGGTAGGAATCGTTTTTTTCAAGATAGCATAGTGTTGTAAGTTTGCTTTTCATGTTAATTCTCTCTTTGGATTCTGGACAAAAAAAAAGACTTCAAGCAAAAACCTGAAGTCTTATGGGCGGTGAGAGGATCGAACTCCCGACATTCTGGGTGTAAACCAGACGCTCGTACCAGCTGAGCTAACCGCCCGTTGATGAGAATAATGTATCATTTTTGAGTATTTGTGTCTAGATATAATAATAAAATTTTGCTACATTGGAAAAAATCGACATTTGATGTTCATGACAGGAGATTTAAAAAAATGCAGTATGGTTTTTTTGATGATGAGGCAATGGAATATGTTGTTACTCGTCCAGACACACCAACATCTTGGAGCAATTATCTTGGTTCAACAGAGTATGGTGCAGTAATTACAAACAATGCGGGTGGATACGGGTTTTACAAGTCAGGTGCACAGGGAAGATTCATGAGACTCAGATTTAATTCTGTTCCAATGGATCAGCCTGGACGTTATTTTTATATTCGTGACATGGAATCAAAGGATTACTGGTCAGCATCATGGCAGCCAGTAGGAAAACCACTTGATAAGTACAAGACAATTTGTCGCCATGGAACTGCTTATTCAATATTCGAGACTGAATATGAGGGAATCAAGAGTGAGGCAAAATACTATGTTCCTCTTGGACAGCTGTTTGAATACTGGAGACTTAAGCTTACAAATACTGGTTCAAAGCCAAGAAAGCTTCGTGCATTCAGCTATTGTGAATTTTCAAACCAGTGGAATACAACTCAGGATCAGGTAAACCTTCAGTATTCTATTTTCATCGTTAAGGGTGAAAAGGCAACTGAAAACATGCTTCGCTGTACAATTCATGAAAATCTTTATCTTCAGCATCAGAAGGATCCTTCAGTCGGTGATTACATGAGTGAATGGGTAGCTTTGGTTGGAGCTCCAATGACAGGTTATGATACAAACCGCCAGTCATTTATTGGAACTTATGGAAGCTACAAGGAACCAGAAGCAGTTGTAAAGGGTTCATGTACAAATTCAGATGCCTTTGGTGATTCACTTTGTGGCTCGGTTCAGGCTGACATTGAACTGGCTCCTGGAGAAACAAAGGAAATCATGGTTCTTCTTGGAATAGGTGATGCAAACAACGTAGGAGAAAAGACTCTTAAGGAATTCGGTAATTTTGCAAGAGCTGATGAGGAATTCGACAAGCTTGTTAAGAACTGGCACGCAAAGCTGGACAGCTTCAAGGTAAATACACCAGATGAAGATATCAACCATACAATCAATATGTGGGGACTTTATAACTGTCTCATTACATTTGCATGGTCTCGTGCAGCATCTCTGGTTTATAATGGAGAACGCGATGGACTTGGTTACCGTGATTCAGTTCAGGATATTCTTGGTGTTTCGGCAGCAATTCCAGAAGAAGCAGAGGAGAGACTTGTTCGCCTCTTGAGCGGTCAGTTTTCACATGGCGGCGCTCTTCCTGTTATTTCCAAGGATTTTGTTGCAGGTAAGCAGAAAATGATTCCGGCAGAGGAATTCCGTTCCGATGACTGTCAGTGGTTCTTCAATGCAGTTCCTTGTTTTGTAGCAGAAACAGGTAAGTTTGATTTCTATAACCGTATTGTTCCATATGCAGACCAGGGAGAAGCTACTGTTTATGGTCACCTTAAGCAGGCTCTATTGTTCAACCTTGAAAGGATGGGGGCAAATGGCCTGCCTTGTGGACTTCTTGCTGACTGGAACGACTGTCTTAAGCTTGGTTATCACGGGGAATCTCTTTTTGTTGCTTTCCAGCTTAGAATTGGTCTTACAACATACGCTGATATTTCAACTCGTCTTGGAAAAGAAGATGAAGCAAAGTGGGCACTTGCAGAACGCGACAAGCTTGATGCAAATATTCAGAAGAAATGCTGGGATGGAAAGTGGTTTGTTTGGGCAATTGCAGAAGACGGAACAGTTTACGGAACACACACAATCGAAGAAGGTCAGATTTACTTTAATACTCAGGTTTGGGCAGTTATGTCCGGGGCTGCAACTCCAGAGCAGATGAAGGAATGTCTTGAAAGTGTAAAGGAAAAACTTGCAACTCCATATGGACTTATGCTTTGTGCTCCACCATTTATCTATGCAAGCCGAAACATCATGACATCTGTGGTTTATCCTGCAGGTATCAAGGAAAATGCAGGTATCTTCAATCATACTCAGGGTTGGGGTGTAATTGCAGAAATAATGCGCGGAAACGGAGACCAGGCTTACGAATATCTTAAAGCTGCTCTTCCTGCTGCATATAACACAAAGGCAGAAATTCGTCAGAGTGAACCATACGTAATTGGTCAGACAACATATTCAACTTATAGTCCACGTGCAGGAAACACAAGAGTATCATGGCTTTCTGGTGCTGCTACATGGAACTATTATTCAATCACACAGTACATGCTTGGAATTCGTCCCCAGTACAATGGCCTTTTGATTGATCCATGTGTAAAGAAAGATTGGGATGGGTTTACAGTTGAACGCCGCTGGAGAAACAAGCAGCTTCACATAGAAGTAAAGAATCCTCAGCATGTAAACAAGGGAATTGAATATATTGAAGTTGATGGAAAGCGCATTGACTCAACAGTAATTCCTGCTGATTCACTAACAAACGGTAGTAAAATCGTTGCTTACATGGGAAAGAATGCTCTTCCTGTAACTAACGAACGTTTGTAAAACTCGGTAAATTGTTGATTTTACGGGGGCTGTAAAGGTCCCCGTATTTTGTTTAAGGTCAAAAAATAATAACTAACGTTCGTTTGGGGGGTGAAAATGACAAAAAGTAATCCGATGGCTTTACTGCCCATTGGTGTATTTGTTGCGGTTTATCTGGGACTGGGAGTCATCTTTGAATATGTAATGCACATTCCCATGGGATTTTATAATATCCCTATTGTAGTGGCATTTTTGATTTCGATTTTTGTAGGACTTTTGCAGAACCGCAAAGTAAGTCTTGATGAAAAGCTTGATATAATGGCTCATGGACTGGCAGACAGAAACATCATTACAATGCTTTTGATTTTCGTAACGGCTGGGGTTTTTGTTGGTGTTGTGGGAAGAAGCAGTGCGGAAAGCGTTGCTTACTGCATGCTGTCGATTTTTCCGCCGAAGTTTGCAGTGGCAATTCTTTTTGTTGTTTCCTGCTTTGTTTCAACAGCAATGGGAACTTCTGTTGGTACAATTACTTTGATCACTCCAATTGCATGTGCAGTTGCCCAGACTTCTGGATTTTCTCTTCCTCTGTGTGTTGGATCAGTTATGGGAGGAGCAATGTTTGGAGACAATCTTTCATTTATTTCAGATACAACTATTGCAGCATGTAATGGTCAGGGTGTAGAGATGAAAGATAAGTTTAGGGAAAATTTCAGGATTGCACTTCCTGCGGCTATGGTTGCATTGATCATTATTCTTGTTGTTTCCATGAGATCGGATATTCAGGGATCAATTTCAAAAGATTATTCACTTTTAGAAATTCTTCCATATATTCTCGTTCTTATTGGTGGCATCGTTGGAATCAATGTTCTGGTTGTTCTTCTTGTTGGAATTATTTCTGGTGCTGTCATTGTAATTGCAACTGGTAAACTCACTGCATTTGAACTTGTTGGAAATATGGGTTCAGGGGCAGCAGGAATGTTTGAAACATGTATGGTAGCCGTTTTTGTTGCAGCAATGTGTGCAGTAATTCGTGAAAATGGTGGATTTGAAGCATTGCTCAATGGCGTCAGAAAGACATTCAGGGGAAATAAAAATGGTCAGCTTGGAATTGGACTTCTGGTTGGAGTAATGGATATTGCAACTGCAAACAATACTGTTGCTATTGTTATGGCAAATCCAATTGTAAAGGAAATTTCCGAGGATTATGAGATTACCCCAAAAAAGACGGCTTCTCTTCTTGATACATTTTCTTGTGTAATGCAGGGTATTATCCCTTATGGTGCACAGATGCTTGTTGCCATTGCAGCTGTTGATAAGATGGGTGGAAAAGCATCAGCATTTGAAATTATACCAAATCTTTATTATCCATTCCTGCTTCTGATAAGTCTTCTTGTGTTTATTTATATTGTTCCTGAGAAAAAAAGTAACAGGAAGATTAATTAAAAAAAAAATGGGGCTGTTCCCCAGGTATATTTTGCGGCGGTTTTGAGAGTCTCAATGACCGCTACAAAGTAAACTTTTTGGGCAGCCCCATTTTTGGTTAGGTTTTTTTAGAAACCAAAGTTCATTGTTGATGTCTGGTTAGAAAGTTTCTGTGCTGCTTCTGCATAGCGGAGTGAAAGTTTTGAAAACTGAGTTGCTTCCTGAATTGTAAGTTCGCTCTGAACCTTTTCAAGTGCTTCTGAAGCTTCAACTGCCTTTAGCTGTGCATCCATGAGAGATGTGAGATTGTTATTCTTTGCAGCTTTTTCCATTGCAACGACAGCATTTTCATATGCTTTTAGAGCTTTTGTTGCTTCTGGTGATGCAAATGCAAGAACAGAAGTAAGTGCCAGTGCCGAAACAATCATGATTAGTTTTTTCATTGTATTCTCCAAATAAATTGATAATTAATGTTATATAATATAACATTGAGGCCAGAATAAGGAAAGTATTTCTTTGATAAAAAAAGGGCGTCTGGAAAACGTAAAATTAGGCTACGTTTTCGCAATATTACTATTTTTTCTCCTGGTGCTGTGGTCATTGTTTGCATCTTTAAAGAATTATCTTGGTGAAAGATATTCTATATATAATGATCATTTTGAAGTTAAGGTGAATGATGTTGTTTTTTCAGATGTGAGTTTGTCGGACTTTGTTCTGGTTGATCAGCCAAGAAAAACCATAGTTGAAATTACAAATAAGATTCCAGATTATATGAATCGTGATTATACTTTGCTTCCTTGCTATTATCTTTGCAGCGTTGAGGCTTTTGTTGATGGTAAGTTGATTTATAGTGCCGGAGTTAAAGAAGTTGAAAACAATGAGATGTTTGGCTGCGGATATCATTTTATGAATCTTCCTGAAGGATGTGGCGGAAAAACACTCAAAATCAGGCTTGTGGCAAATGAACCAAAAACTGTGTTCAATATTGGGTCAATAAAGGCATGTCCATCTTCAAAGGTATATTTGTATTTCTTTCAGGAAAATTTCTATGCAATCTTTACAAGCATCCTTCTGATATTTGTTGGATTGCTTTCAACAATTTGTTCTATCGTGATGATGATCAGGGACAGAAGTTTTTACAGGCTTCTTCTCATAGGCATTTTTTCACTAGGAACCGGAATCTGGACATTCTTTTACTATCAGGTTAACCAGCTTTTTTCAGATGATATTACATTCGGAACAACAGTTGAATATGTTTCTTTATATCTGACAGTTATTTCTTTTGGACTTCTGATCCTTTTTTCGCGACGATATGAAAAATCCTGGAGACTCAATTTACTGAAAATCAATGTGGCAGTGCTTGCTGTATTCGTGCTGGTTTGTTTTATCCTGCATTTTGTGAATATATTGAGAATTCCATACACACTGCCAGTGTTTCATGTTTTGACATTGTTCTACATAGTGACAATTTGTCTTGCCGGTTATTTCAAGATTAAGCTTAAGTCATATTCAAGGCGCTATATGGTTATACTTGGAATAATCATGAGTGTTTCCCTTGTCCTGGAAATAATAAGACACAATGTTTTGAAATATGTATATCCAAATTCTGTGTTCCTGAGCACAAGCTTTATACCAATTTCTTCCCTGGTTTCAGTAGTTATTTTCTTCATGAGTTTTATGGCCCATATGTATGAAATGGCTTTGTCACGAAGAGAAAAAGAAGTTCTTACAGATATGGCATTTAATGATCCCCTGACTGGATTTTATAACCGCGCCAAATATGTGAAGGATGTGGAAGAGTTTGTGAATTCTAAAAAGTATTTTGCAATGGTTAATTGTGATGTAAATGGCCTTAAGTATGTAAATGATAAATTCGGGCATAGAGCAGGAGATGAATTGCTTAAGTCTTTTTCTGAATGTCTCAGGGAATGTGTTCCTGCAAATGCAAGATGTTATAGAATGGGTGGAGATGAATTCATGGTTCTTGTTGCGGATTCAACCCAAATGGAAGTAAATCTGGCCATGGAGAATCTTGTGAAGCACGAAAGGGAAATTTCAGAAGGGAAGGAATATGTTGTGGAAGCATCCTATGGGGTTGCTTTTAGCAATGAGGTTCCTGATTGCAATCCTCAGAAATTGTATACACTTGCCGATAAGAAAATGTACGAGATGAAAACTAAATGTCACTCTTCAAGACGTGGCAAAACAGAGGTATAGAAAATGGCACGCATAGGAAATGTAGAAAGAATAACTGGTGAAACAAAAATCAAGCTGGAATTGAATCTTGATGGATCAGGAAAGTGTTCCGTTAAGAATCCGATTGGTTTTTTTGATCACATGCTTAAGTCATTTTGCAAGCACGGAATGTTTGATTTGACAGGTGAGCTTGCTGGTGATCTGGAAGTTGATCAGCATCACTTGATTGAAGATACGGGAATTGTTCTTGGGCAGTGTTTTGCAAAGGCACTTGGAAACTGTGCGGGAATTTTCAGGAGTGGATTTTTTATTTATCCGATGGATGAGAGTCTTCTTCAGGCAAGCGTGGATTTTGGTGGAAGGCCTTTCTGTTTTATTGATTCCAAGCTAACAAATATTCCTCTGGTTTCAATGGGCCAGGATGGAAAGGAATCGAGCTTTCAGACTGATTGTTTCGAGGACTTCTGGCAGGGATTTGTAAACGGAGCAAAGTGCAATCTTCATCTTGATACTATTCGCGGAAGAAGTGACCACCATAAAATGGAAGGGCTTTTCAAGGCGGCGGCAAGAGCAATCAGGCAGGCTGTAGAAATTGATGCAAGAAGAAATGGAGAAATTCCAAGCACAAAAGGTGTAATTTAAGGTATATTGAATTAACTTCGAAAATATTCCCTAAATGGACAGAAAAAGTTCCTTCATAAAAATACGGGAAAAAAGATTGTTTTGTTCAGGGGATATAATTGAATAACTTAGAGTTAGGGAAAATAGTGGGGAAAAGATTATGGAAGAGATTTTGAATTTGTTGAGAGACAATGCTCGTCTTAGTGTTGAGGATATTTCTGCAATGACAAAAAAGTCAGTTGAAGAAGTAAAGGCAATCATTCAGAAACTGGAAAATGACGGGGTTATTCTCAAGTACGCGGCCATAATCAACACAGAAAAAGATAAGAGTGCGCAGTCAAAGGTAAATGCTGAAATTGAAATTCAGGTTCAGCCGGAACGTGAGCATGGATTTGATGGAATTGCAGATAGAATCTATAAATTTCCTCAGGTCAAGTCATTGTATCTTATGAGCGGTGGATATGATCTTAAGGTAATTATTGAAGGTGACACATTGCAGGAAGTCGCGGAATTCGTAGCAAGAAAACTTTCAACCTTGCAGGGTGTACGTTCCACAAAGACACATTTTATTCTTAAGACATACAAGAAGGATGATATTGTGTATGTAGAAGACAACTATGACAGCAGAGAAGGAGCAATGGCTTAATTTTCTGATTAATAAATAACTAATGAATAACAGGACAAAATAATGAATACAAGAGAAGATAGATTAAGTAAGTTAATGATGGGAATCCCTCCAAGTGGAATCCGCAAGTTTTTTGAAATGCTCATTGGTCATGATGATGTTATTTCCCTTTCTGTTGGTGAGCCGGATTTTCCTACTCCATGGTGTATGAGAGAAGAGGCATTTTATCATCTTGAAAAGGGGCATACATCTTATACATCAAACTGGGGATTAATTGAGCTTCGTGAAGAAATCTCAAAGTATATGCAGCGATACAACATGCATTACAACCCGCAGAAGGAAATTCTTATTACAGTTGGTGCATCTGAAGGTGTGGATGCTGTTCTTCGTGCAATCTTGAATCCAGGAGATGAGATTCTTGTTTGTCAGCCTTGTTATGTTAACTATACCCCACTTGCTGAATTGTGCCAGGCTAAGGTTGTTCCAATTGATACAAGTGTAAATGGATTTTATCCAACAGCAGAACAAGTTGAAAAGGCAGTTACTCCAAAAACAAAGGCAATTATGATTTGTTCGCCAAACAATCCTACGGGAACAATGATTCCGGCCTCAGAACTTGAAAAGATAGCAAAGGTTTGTATCAAGAATCAAATATGGGTAATAAGTGATGAGATTTATTGTGAGCTTGCTTATGATGGAAGTGAGCATGTTTCAATCGGTTCATTTCCTGGAATGAAGGATTATGCAATTATTCTCAACGGATTCTCAAAGTCTTTTGCCATGACAGGATGGCGTATTGGTTATATTGCAGCTCCAGCAGAACTTTTAGCTCAGATTGTTAAGGTTCATGGATACAACACAATTTGTGCTCCAATTTTCAGTCAGTATGCTGCAACAGAGGGCTTGAGAAATGGCTGGTCAGAAGTTGAGAAGATGAGAATAAGCTATCAGCAGAGAAGAAATTTCATGTATAAGGCTTTCTGCGATATGGGACTTTCTGTTCCTGAGCCAACTGGAGCTTTTTATATGTTCCCTGATATTTCTTCAACTGGTTTGTCTGATGAAGATTTTGCAACTCAGCTTTTCCAGAAATACAATGTTGCTGTAGTTCCTGGCAGTGTATTTGGTTTGGGAGGAAAAGGCCATATCAGATGCTGCTATGCAACTGCAATTGACAAGATAAAAACTGCATTGGACAGAATTGCAATGTTTGTTGAGGAATGCAAGTCAAATTCATCAAAATAGGCAAATCTGCCGATAAGTTATGAATGGAATCTCTGAATTTTTTCAGGGGTTCCATAAAGCAGTTAGAATTTTGAGGAAAGAATTATGTCTCTAGTTATTGCACTTGTAATCACAATAGGTCTTGCAACGGTCCTTTTTATGGTGATGGGGAAAAAATCTCCAGCAAAGAAAAAGAATGGTTCAGGATCAAACAAGAACAAGGCTCAAATAATCAAGGAAGCTAATAAGATTCTTGCAAAGGATCCACATAATCCTGATGGACTTGAACCCCTTGGAGATGTTTATTTTATAAGTTCTATCTGGGACAAGGCCCTTCCAATTTATGACACTCTTACAAAGCTTGGTATTAAGGACGGCAGAATCAATCTTTACAATGCATATTATCGTGCGGGTATTTGCTGCATTCGCCTGGAACGCTATCCTGAAGCAATTAATTATCTTGTTGGTGCAACAAAACTTAACGGAACCACATACGAGGCAAACTTTAGCCTGGGTTATGCATTTTTCAAATCAACTGCATACGACAAGGCAATTCCACTTTTCAAAAAGGCTCTCATAATCAATCCGGCTCAGACAGAATTGAATCGCTATTTGGGCCAATCTTTTTACAATTCAAATAAATTCAGGGATAGCCTTCCATACTTGAGGAAAGCATTGGATGAAGATCCTTCAGATAAAGAAACATTGTTCTGCATGGCAAATGCAATGGTTCAGGAAGGCCACGGTGAAAAATCAATCAAGGTATTCATGCATTTGAGAGCGGATCCTGTTTATGGAGCCAGGTCTTGTCTTCAGGCTGGTTTGTATCATGCAAAGTTAAATCAGATTGATGAGGCTATTCAGGATTTTGAAATTGGACTTAAGCACGAGAATACTCCTCCGGATATCAAGATAGACATTCAGTATAATCTTGCCCGCTGTTATTTTGAGAAGAATCAGATTCCAAAAGGACTCATGCTTCTCAAGACTATCAGAACAGTGAATTCAAATTATAAGGATGTAAATAATCTTATTGGCCGCTATCAGGAATTAAGTCAGAACAAGAACCTGCAGCTGTATATTACATCCAATAACAGTGAATTCGTTACTCTGTGCAGAAAGTTTATAACTACACGCTACAAAAATTCTACTGTAAAAATTCAGAATATTGATGTTGATGTTCTTTATACTGATATTCTTACGGAAATTTATTCTGCAAAATGGGAAGATGTTGCCTTATTCAGATTCTTCAGAACTACTGGTGCTACCGGTGAAATTTATGTTCGTGAATTCCACAGTCACATGCAGGATGTTAAGGCTGCCCGTGGATTCTGTATTTCTGCCGGAGTATTTTCTCAGGAAGCACACAAATACATTGAAGGACGTCCGATTGACTTGATTGAAAAGAATGACCTTACTAAGGTTCTTAAACAGATTGCATTGTAATGAATATTCTTGTAAAGCTTAGAGAAACAACATTATCAGTTGTCCCGATTGTAGTAATAGTTTTTCTAATGGGATTTTTTGTTGTTCCATTACCTGGAAAAATACTTCTGGATTTTTTTGTTGGAGCTGTTCTTCTGATTATCGGGTTAACGTTTTTTTTGCATGGTGTTGATGTTGGTATCATGCCTTTTGGTGAACAGTGCGGAAACAAGTTGACTCAGAAACAAAATCTTACGCTTCTTTTGATTGCATCTTTTTTTATTGGGTTTCTTGTTACTGTTGCCGAGCCGGATATTCAGGTTCTGTCCAATCAGGTTAAGGGAATCTATCCTTCAGTAAACCGTCAGTTGATTATAGTCATGATTGCCCTGGGAATTGGAATTTTCATGACACTGGGATTGCTTAAAATAGTTCTAAACATTCCACTTCATCTGATACTTCTTTTTTCATATCTTCTGATTTTTGTGCTGGCTTTTTTTGAGCAAAATGGATTTACCAGCATTGCATTTGATTCAGGTGGAGCAACTACAGGTCCTATGACGGTTCCATTTATCATGGCATTGGGACTTGGTGTAAGCAGATCCTTTCAGTCTTCTGGAAATGATGATTCTAGTTTTGGTTTGACTGGAATTTCTTCTGCAGGGCCGGTTCTTGCAATGATTCTGTTCAGCCTGTTTTTTGTCGGGAACGGAACAGCTGTTTGTTCTGACGTTTCTTCAGTGGAATGTGAGACTGGAAATTTCCTTTCAATATTGCCTGAAATTACGAGTGAAGCCCTCATGTCGCTGGGCCCGCTTTTGTTTATGTTTATTGTTTTTCAGATTTTTCTTTTGAAGATGTCTGTAATCAAGTTTGCCAGAGTTGCTGTTGGATTTTTATATGCATTCCTGGGACTTGTTATTTTTCTCTGTGGTGTAAATGGTGCATTCATGGAAACTGGAAGAACCCTTGGCATATTGATTGGAGAAAAATCAGCAGACATGGGCGGAATCTGGAGTGTGATTCTTGTAGTCTCAGGAATTATTTTTGGAGCCATTGTTGTTTGTGCCGAACCGGCCGTCTGGGCTTTGACTAATCAGGTTGAGGAAGTTTCTGGTGGAACAATCCGAAGAAAGATGCTGCTTGTTTTTCTTGCTTCCGGTGTTTCAGTTTCAGTTGGAATTGCACTTTTGAAAACAATTTTCGGATTCAGTTTGATGGCAGTTCTTGTTCCCGGATATTCACTTGCCATAATTTTGTCTTTCTTGTGTCCAAAACTTTTTGTTGGAATTGCATTTGATTCCGGTGGAGTTGCATCAGGACCAATCAGTTCAACTTTTGTTTTGTCATTTGCAGTAGGTGCATCAAATGTTTCCAGTAATGGAAGTGATCCCTTTGGTGTCTTAGCATTGATTGCCATGTTCCCGCTGATTGCTATTCAGATACTTGGTTTAATTTACGGTAATAAAAGGAAGGCAATATGAATGGATTTTATCTTCTGATTTCAATAGTTCCCAGAGGACAGGGTGAATTTATTTCAAAGGCAACTTTGGAAGCCGGGGCCACAGGCGGAACTATTTTGATGGGATTCGGAACAGCCAGATCAACTTTCATGCAGATTCTTGGTCTTGGTGAAAAACAAAAAGATATCGTCCTTACTCTGGTTGAAGAAACTATCAAGAATACGGCAATAGAAAAAATTACTGAAGCAACACAGAAGAAGAAAGCTCCGTATGGTGTTGTGTTCACGCTTAGATCAGATAAATTTATTAGGTCTGGAAAAATAATGGGAGGATCTGATATGGAATCAAATTTTGAAAATGAACTTATTGTTGTAATTGTAAACAAAGGATTTGCAGATGATGTGATGGCCGTTGCAAGAAATGCAGGTGCACGCGGAGGAACTGTATTGAATGCAAGAGGAACTGCAAATGCAGATTCAGCAAAATTCTTTGGCGTACAGCTTGTTCCAGAAAAGGAAACGATTCTGATTTTGGCCAGAAAAACTGAAGCAGACAAGATAATTGAATCTATCAAATCAATGGATGTATTAAGTCAGAAAGGTGTTGGTGTTGCATTTACTTGTCCGGCATGTGACTTCGTTTCTCTTGGAACAAAATAAAATCAAGGTTATAGATAAAAATAAGTTTTCCATAAAATATTCTAAATCAAATTAGCAAAGAGCGGGAAAAACAATACTGTTAAAAGTCCGGTAATTGCAATTGAAAGCCCGCTGATTGCTCCTTCAACATCACCAATTTCAATTGCCTTGGATGTTCCCAGGGCATGAGAACAAGTTCCAATGGCAACTCCAACGGCAACAGGTTCAGTAATTCTTACAATCCTGCAAATTTGTACGGCAAACAGGTTTCCAATGTTCCCGGCAATAATAACCATCACGGCTGTAATTGGAACAATTCCTGAATATTGTTCAGTAAGGGAAAATGCAATTGCTGTGGTAAGGGATTTTGGAAGCAGGGAAATATATTCAACATGGCCGATCTTAAATAAAATGCATAGAATATAAATAAGTCCAAGGTTGGTAATTACACCAGAAAGAATTCCCAGAAAAACAGGAAGCCAGTTTTTCTTTAGCTGTTCAAACTGGAGGTATAGGGGAACAGCAAGACAAATTGTTGCCGGAGTCAAAAAATCAGAAATCAGGTTTGCACCTTTTGTGTATGAGTCATAATCAATATCAAAATATATGAGAAATAAAATACAGCATGTTACTGAAACAATAAGGGGACTAAATAAAAAGAAATTTGTTTTTTTGTAAATGAACCGTCCAATCATGAATGTGATGAAAGTTAAAGCGGAACCAAAAAAAACTGACTGTGAAAGAAATTCATTCATTATTCAGCCTCCATGGATTCATTGTTTGATTTTTTATTGAATCGTTTTTTTATTCTGAGGATGAGCTGTGTTATGAGCCCGGAAACTATCATTACTAAAAAGGTTGTAGATACTCCAATAATTAGAAACTGAATTCCATATTTCTTCATAAGTGGAAGTGCTTTTATGAATCCAACGCTTGATGGAACAAACATGATTGGAAGAATTGCAAGTAAAAAATCAGCAGTATCCTTAATCTGATCAATTTTAATGATTTTAAATTCAAGACAAAGGAAAAGAAATACAAGTCCATAAATACTTGCAGGTATTGGAAGAGGAATTATTCGATTGAGAATTTCACTGATGAATGTAAATGTAAAAAGTATTGAAACTTGCTTGAGATATTTCATTTTTCTAAGGATTCCACATATTCAATTAGTTTTAATGGTGTAAGTGAAAATGAGCTTTCACTTTTTTGTGAGGCCAGACTATGTGCAAGGGAAGCAGATACAGTTGCAGAAAGAGTGTTGTATCCTTGTGCAAGTAAAGAGCCTATAAGTCCTGCAAGAACATCGCCGGATCCGCCTTTAGCAAGAGCATTTGTTCCGTGGGGGTTAAAATAAAATTTTACTCTGGATTCTTCTGAATTCCATTTTGAGATTACCGGTACGGCTCCCTTTACAAGAAGAACTGCATCTTTGTATTTTGTGCAGAAATCTTTCATGTAGTTCAGCTTGTTTTCAATTGCGTCATGAACAGAAATTTTGTTGTCATAATCCATGGTGAGATTCAGCAGATCAGCAAATTCTTTTGGATGAGGCGTAAGAACAAGTTCTTTATTTTTTTTCAGGAGCTGGCAGATTTTTGAGTTGTGGAACATGTCAGCATCGCAGACAACAGGACCATTGAAATTTAAAGCAGAATCAATAAGCTGTTTTTCAAAATCTGTGTCTGGATTTCCAAGACCCATGCCAAGTGCCAGTGCAGTTGCCTTTTCAGGAATGGAAGATGTTTTGATGATTTCATATTCCCCTGATAAGAAATTTTCCCCTACAAGAGAAACCAGACCGGCGCCAAAAGAAAATGCAGCCTTTGCACAGATAGTTGCGGCACCATCCATTTTTCCTTTCAAAACGGCAAGATGGCCGAAGGATCCTTTGTTTACATTAAGCCTTCTGCGGGATGGAAGTTGAATATCATTTTGTTCAAGGAGATATGCATCAGGAAGAATAAATGGGTTTTCAAAATTTGTTTTTGAGATACCGAGATTCGTGCAGGAAATTTTTCCGCAGAGATCTCTGGCAAAATCAGAATAAAGGCAAACTTTATGTGCTCCCATTGTAACTGTGGAGTCTGCCCTGAATGCATTGGGACTTGCGTTTCCATGACAGTCAATTCCAGTTGGAATGTCACAGGCTATTTTGTATGCATCATTTTTGTTCACGGAAGAAAGAACGGCTTCAGTTTCGGCATCAAGAGGAAGATGAAATCCTGCACCATAAAGACAGTCAACTATAACAGTCAGGTCAAAACTTTTTTCTTCAAGAAAGGAATCAAGTTCATAGAGTGAAATAAAGTGAACACCAATTTTCTGAGCTCGTTTTTTTTGCAGTTTGCCCATATCAGATTCTGGTTCACCTGATTCAAAAACAAATACGGCAATTTCGTGGCATATCAGTCTGCGGGCAAGAGCATATCCGTCAGCACCATTGTTTCCCTTTCCGGCAAGAATCAGAACAGTAGGGCGATGCATATATGTTCCAGACTGGGAAAAGGCGTGGGCCATTACTTCTGATTCTAGGGCACCGGCTGCGTTTTCCATCATTATTTCTTCGCTCAATTCATAGTTTTCACGAGCAAGAGCATCAAGTTTTCTGGTATCTAAGAAAAGATTAATCATGAATCGAGTATAAAATAAATTTTATTAAGTTTAAATATTTAAAATCCATATAGAATGTTGCCTGGTTGCATTATGGAGGAATTATTTCAGGTTGATTTCAATAGGGCAGTGGTCGCTTCCTGTAACTTCGCTGTGAATTAAAGCAGATTCAACTTTTGACAGCAGTCGTTCATTGACGCAGGTATAATCAATGCGCCATCCGATGTTTTTTTCTCTTGCATGAAATCTATAGCTCCACCATGTGTATTGTGCCGGTTCACTGCAAAAATGACGGAATGCATCAACATATCCATTGTTTGTGAACATTTCCATCCACTCTCTTTCCTCTGGAAGATAACCTGCATTTCCTTCATTGGCTTTTGGATTGGCAAGGTCAATTGGTTTGTGTGCAATGTTGTAGTCACCGCAGAGAACAATATCAAAGCCCTTATTAATCAGAGAGTTCAGCTTGTCAAACATGGCCTGGCAAAAGGCAAGCTTGTAATCAATCCTTGCACCGGCATTCTGGCTGTTTGGAAAATATGCACTGATTACTGCAAGTTTGTCAAAGTAGGCAATAAGAACTCTTCCTTCGCTGTCGAATCTGTCGTCGCCTAGTTTTTCCATTTTGTCTGGTTCAATTTTTGAATAGATGGCAGTTCCGCTGTATCCGGCTTTTTCTGCACTTGACCAGTAGGATTTGTACAAAGCCGGAGAAAGCAAAGCATCGCTTAACTGTTCGGGGCGGGCTTTAGTTTCCTGAATGCAGACAATATCGGCACCACAATTATTAAGCCATGTGCAGAAGTCTTTTTTTTCTACAGCTCGAATTCCATTTACGTTCCATGAGATGATTTTCATTTTGTCCGCCTTAATGAATGTATTTAACAAAAATAAAAATAAAGATTCCGACAGTAATCATTTTGATTCCAGTGCCGCTTAAGAATCCAAGAAAGGAAGCAAAGGCTGATTTGAAAGCTCTGTCCGTGTTTCTTGAATCGTTGATCATTTCAAAAACAAATGCACCAATTAGCGGCCCGAGAATAACTCCGGGAATTCCAAAGAAAAAAATACCAACGAGAAGCCCGGCAGTAGAACCGATTGATCCTGCTTTGGTCCCGCCAGATTTTTTTGTGAGCAGAGGAGGCAGAATGGTGTCTAGTATTACAACTGCAACTGTAACAATCAGAGTTATGATCAGAACGGGAATTGAAAGAGTTGTGTATGACATAAAATATTCGCAAAGCAATCCTGCCCAGGCAAGAGGTGGCCCAGGAAGAGCAGGAAAAAATGTTCCAATAAATCCAAGAATCAAAAGAACAATTCCGGCAATAAGGAGAATGGTGTCCATGGATTATTTTTCCTCCTGAGCAATATAAATTGGTCTGTTCTTAACTTCAATGTAAATCTTGGCAAGATATTGTCCGAGGATTCCGATTGTAAAAAGCTGGAGTCCGCTTAGAAAAAGAATAATGCAGACAAGAGAAGGCCATCCTGCAACCGGATCACCAAACATAATTTTTCTAATGATAATAAAAATAATCATGATGAAAGAAAGGAACAGAGAGAAAATTCCCAGTAAGCTGGAAAGTGCAAGAGGCTTGGTTGAAAAACCCAGGATTCCATCAATTGAATACAAGAAGAGTTTCCAGAATGACCATTTTGTTGTTCCTGCAGATCGTTCGACATTTTTGAATTCAAACCATTTTGTCTTGAACCCAACCCATGGGAATATTCCTTTTGAGAATCTGTTTTTTTCACAAATTGACAGAACCGAATCAACATATTTTCTGGTCATTACCCTGAAATCACGTGCCCCACTCACAACTTCAATATTTGTGAACATTGCCATGATTTTGTAAAAGCAGCGTGCGAAGAATGACCGGATTGGCGGTTCTCCTTTTCTGTTGACTCTTCTGGTTGCAGCACACTGATATTCTTCTGACTTGATGCACTCTAGCATTTCCGGGATTAATGAAGGAGGATCCTGAAGATCAACATCGAGAGTGGCAACATATTTTCCGCTTGATTTTTTGAGGCCTGCATAGATTGCGGCTTCTTTTCCAAAGTTTCTGGAAAAACTTATATAGTGAACACTCTTGTCTTTTTTTGAAAGCTCACGAAAAATTTCAAGTGTCCTGTCTTTTGATCCATCATCAACAAAAATAAATTCGAAGGTCTTGATTGCACCGGATTTTTTCAGTGCCGCAATAATTTTTTTTGCTTCAGAGTAAAAAATTGGTGTTGCTTCTTCTTCGTTATAGCAGGGAACTACAAGTGATAAATCGCACATAACTTGAGTATATATTTTATGCAGAAAAATATCCACGTCATAAGGGTCTGGCATCAGGGTCTCCGCATTTAAAATACTTTTAAAGTGAATAGTATTTAAATTTTAAGA
>JAEDCT010000006.1 GCA_016294035.1 Treponema sp.
TGAAGCAGAAAATCACTCCAAAACTAAAGCTTGAATGGCTTGAAGTTTTTGAAGATACAAAAAAATCCCTCCAGGAAATCCAAAGTCAAATCGCCGCCAACGACAAAGAAATCAACACCTTAGTCTACAAACTCTACGATTTAACCGAAGAAGAAATTAAAATTGTGGAAGGGAAGTAGAAGGGGAAGAAAATGTGTATATATTACAAAAATTATCCAGAATTAACTTATAAAGAAAAAGAGCATATTTTTCCAGCAGGACTTGGAGGCATTACAACACTTTCAAAAGGACTTGTATCAGATCAGGCTAATTCTTTGTTTTCAAAATTAGAAATAAAAAAGAATATAAATTATTTGATTATATTGATATAATTTCGAATAAAAATGAATCGATTGGGAATAAAATGATTATTTGATACAGGAGTAACAAATGTATATCTTAGAAAATAATAGTGTAACAAAAATAGAACAGACTTCTTTCAAGGAATTGGGATTGATTGAAAAAGATGTAGAAGAAATACTTCGAAAGAATATTGAAATGCTGTGTGATGAAGAAAACTCTATGCTCATTATCGGACAGCAAGTTACAAATGAAGAAGACGGACGAAGTGATCTTACTGCCATCGATAAAGAGGGAAATCTGGTTCTTGTCGAAATCAAAAGAGATAAAAAAGATATTGAACAAAGAAAAGAAGCTTTTGAATTTCAGGCAATCCGATATGCTGCAAGCCTGGCAACTATTCGTTTAAAGGAAGAACTTGTGCAGGATATTTATTCACCTTATGTTGAAAAACATAAAGAAGAGTTTAAAGATTGCAATACGCATACATCTGCAGAAATTGCATTGAAAGAATTAGAGATGTTTCTAGAAGCAAATAATATTGATTCAAACAGACTGAATAAAAAACAGAGAATCATACTTGTAGCTTCTGAATTTGATGCACAGACTTTATCAGCAGTTGCATGGCTTAATACAAATAATGTAGACATCAGTTGTTATCAAATTTGTTTGAATAAGACAGAAGACAAAATTTTTATCGATATGAAGAAACTTCTTCCTGTTGATGATTATAATGATTATTTTGTAAATATTTCTAAGAAAACAAATAATACTTTTAGAAAACAAAGAAATGGTGCAATAACACGACGACAGTTACCAAAAATTGATGCAATGCTTGAATGGGGAATCGTAAAGCCGAATGATAAAATCATTGCAAAAAATACTAATGAAGAATGTATTTTATTAGAATCTGGATTGATTCGTACAAAAGACAACGAAGAGATGTCTTTGCAGCAATGGCTAAAAAATATTACAGGCTGGTCTTCCGTTGAAACTTATGTATTTAGCATTCATGCTGCAACCGGAAAGAGCCTGTCCGAGTTAAGGGCTGAATATATGGAAAATAATGAGGATAAGTAATATTGCTTTTCCAAATTTGACGAAAACCCAAAACTATGTTATCTTAAAGAAAAGGAAATGCCCGAACTTGGGTTATCTCCACTTATGCGAATTAGTCGCCAAAAAGTGTCGAAAACTTTCTTTTGGCGGCTATTTTTTACTCTTTATCTTTTTTGTAGAAAGAGAGCATTACATAAATTGTATTGATTACTGATACAATAAAACTTGCAGCAGCAAAAAACAGTATCCAATTCATGTACAGCCTCCCAAAGTTCAAATTTCAGCGTAGCTGATTGAGTTTCGGGAGATAACTCCGCAAAGATTCTCTTTGCTACCGAGTTTTTTACAAAACTCGCGCCTAAGATACGTTGCTTTAGTGGTGTATATAGAAAAAGTTGTTTTTTACAAAACTTGCATCTGGAATAAACTATTTTAGTGGTGTACATAGTAAACTAGATTTGTTTACAAAATCCGCATTAATGAATGTTCCGCAAATCGCCGCCAACGACAAAGAAATAAACCGGTTTGTGTACCAGCTTTACGGCCTGACAGACGAAGAAATTGCTGTTGTGGAAGGGAAGTGAAAATCTTAAATCTCCTGTTGCACTGATTCCATTTTTTCCAGGTATTCCCCTCAAAATTATTATTCATAACGACTGGTTTTGAGCTTTGGTTTTAATTCGGCTTCAGTCATAAAAGCATTATACACTTATTATATCCGTTTTAAGGATTATAATGTTCTCTTGTACTCATTTTTTCAAAATTCACTAGTTAAGAAAGTGTTCATAACAATTTGCAAACTTCCATTACATCTTTTTCAATGCGGGATATCAGTTCTGTTTCAATTGCCTTACCGTATTTTTCTGCAAATCCGATTTTCAGGTTTTCGGGACTGCTGTTTTCTTCAAAAAGTGCAGAAGATGAAATCCCTAAAGCTACGGCAATTTTATCTACCATTTCTGGCTGGGGCCAGGTATCTTTGTTTTCTATTTGATTTATGTAGGCAATGCTTTTTCCCACAGCGTAAGACAACTTTTCCTGCGAAATTCCCTTTTGCTTTCTATAAAATTTCAGATTGTTTACAAAGGTTTCTCTTATTGAATTCATGAAAGAAGAATGCAACTTTTCTGAGATTAATATTACATAATAAAAATAAGGAATTCTGAAAAACTATTTGATAAACTTAGTATAATAATGTATTATTACATTACAATACTAAAAGTAAAGAAAATAGTATTGATATATTAATGTATAAGAAGGGTGAGCTGATGCGAGACGAAATTAGTGCGATTAAATATCAGGTAAGTCTTGCAGAAACGTGTTTGAAGAGAGCTGATAGGGAATGGGCTTACTATAAAAATGGTCATCCTAATCCACAATCAGATACTTCATCACAAGAACATTATTTAAAATCTCAAAAAAGTTATGCTGCAGCAAAGGAACATGCTGAAAAAGCAATGAGCATGTTACGAGGATTGAATGAGCCTGAATTGGAACGAAAGGCGAAGGAAATTTTAAGTAAGTGTGTGAAAGGACACATCTAATAGATAAAAAATATAGGAAGGACGAAAATTATGGCATTTACGTACAGTGAATATTGCAAAAGAATGAGAAATCAAGGAAAAAGACCAATTTCAGAGGAAGAATTCAATTTGAAAAAAGAAGAATTACGTGAAACGGCTCAAGATGCTAAAGACCTGTCTGAAAGAGCTAAAGAATCTGCAGATTCAGTGGAAGGAGGCTTTCTTAAAGGTGTATTTTCCTTCATATCTGCTTTTTCAAAAACAATGTCTGACTATGCGAATAAATACGGTAAATAATAATTAATCGGAGGATAAACAAAAATGACAACAGTAACAGTAAGTACAAAAGATGAACTTGAAAATGCAGTAAGGAACAATGCAGAAAAAATTATCATAACAGGTAATCTGGCTAAAGAAATTGCAAAGGCACAAAAAAAGAAGTCTGTTGCAAAAAAAGTTGGAATCGGAAGTGCCATTGGAGCAGGAGTTGCTGTTGTTGCAGGAATTGCTGCGGCTCCATTTACGGCAGGGGCAAGTGCCGTTGCTGCTGCGACAACTGCAGGTGCTGTTATTACAACCGCTGGCGGAACTGCTGTGGCATTATCAACTGCTGAGGTTATTGTAGGCATTTTAGGGGCTTTGGGAGCTTTGGGAATCGCGGCTGGTACAATAAATTCAATTGCAAAAAACTATAATGTAAAAGTGTCTGCCGGTTCAACAACAGTTGAATGCACACGAAAATGAGAGGAGGCTTTTAATAAAGTGAGAATGCCGTTTCCGTGGGAAAATGTACCAAGAGTATGCATGAATTGCGGTTATAGAGGAAAGGGGAAGGATTCAAGAAAATTGTTTTTTCAATTTGACGAACCCATAAAATGTCCCAAATGCGGAAAAAAGAAATTCATCCTCGATCCAGTGGTAGTATTTTAAATTTTATAGAGAATCAAACTATAAGTTTTTCGATAGGAAAATAATCATGAAAATCTGTTCAAATTGTGGATATGAAAATATCGACAATGGAAAATTCTGTTCAGAATGCGGTACAAAATTACAGACCCCTTCAATAAGTTATCCTGAATGCGGATATAATTTATTGAGTGGAGAATCAAGCTCGTGCCAAAATAGCGAATCAGAAGACCAGGACTTTTTGGATGAAGATTGTGTTGATGATTTTTCAGATGATGAAGAAGATGATGCTGTAGACCCATTTGAAAGAATTCTTACCAGTTTATTTTTAACTGCTAATTATAATGACTTGTCAGAATATAACTTAACTCAACTGGATCTTCTTGAAATATACAATGATTCATATGCCGATTTCACTCCTGAATATAAGAGAAGCTGTAGAATTTCAGTTCGCAATGAAATTGGAAAGCGTTACTTTATGGGGGATAGTGTTGAGGTTGATAAGGGAAAAGCTTTTGAATTATTCATGAAGTCAGCATCCAGCGGAGATCCTTGTGCTCAGTTTATATTGGGAAAATGCTATGAAGAAGGTTATGGCACGGAAGTAAAAGAACAGACAGCATTCAAGTGGTATAAAAAAGCTGCAGAACAAGGAATTGCCGAGGCACAAGAAGCGCTTGCAAGGTGTTATACTTATGGCATTGGAACAAAAATAGATGAAGATGCTGCCCGCGAATGGCATGAACAAGCAGCTTGCCAAAAAGACAGTAATGAGGGGTATGTTTGGTGGAAATTTATTTAGTTAAAATCAGCATTATATTGTAATTCCAGAACTGAAGCTTTGCATTAGCGCTGTGCAAGGCGGCGAAGCCGGCCACTGGACTGAGTGAAACGAGGGAAGCGGCTGGAGCGGCAGCGGAACCTGGAACATAGCGACCGGTAACGAAAGTTACCGGGAATGCCCTGATACTATAAATCTTCCATCAGCAGAAAATCTTTCAATTTGATATGACGGACAACACTGGTTGAATAATCGAGTTCATCTGTTGTAATAAGAATTTTCTGGGAAAGATTGTCCAAGTTTGCAAATGCACGGAATTCTCTTTCATAAGCCTTTTCATTCTGCACGCTGAATGCAACCTGGATAAAATATTTTTTACCATCTTTTTCCGCAACAAAATCAACCTCACGGTCTGAATCATTAAAAACCTTAAGTTTGTAATCCATATACAGCAGTTCGTTATAGACAATGTTTTCAAGATTATGATCCAAATCATAGCGGGAATCTGTACAGCGAAGGGAATTTAATGCCACATCAGCGTTATAAGTTTTGTGATAATAAGAAAGCTCGTTCTTTGTTCTTGTAGAAAAGGGTTTTATCATATCAATTCCAAAAGCTTCTTCTATATAATTGATATAATTTGAAACTGTGTGAACCGAGCACTTTTCATTATTGGAACTTAGAAAATCAGCAATGGACTTTGAAGAAATAATTCTGGAATTTGAAAGGAAAACAAAATTACATACACTTCTAAAAAGATTTTCCTTTTGAATGTTATATCTGACCATTATGTCGTTATGAATGATTGTCTCATCCAGGTCAAAAAGATAATCTTTCATGGCATTGTCATCAAATTCCAGTCTCTTTGGAAAACCACCCCACACAAGGTAATCTGTAATGGAAATTTCTTTATTCAATTCTTTTGCGTATTCAAGAATTTCCTTGTAAACAAAAGGCCTGATTCTAAAAGAAACATAGCGACCGCTCAATTCTTTTGTAAATTCCCTGGAAAGAAGTTTTGAATTGGAGCCGGTTATAAAAACAGAATTATTTTCCAGTCGAAGAGTTTTGCAAGCTTCCTGCCAGTTTTCAAGATTTTGAATTTCATCTAAAAAAATAAAGCATTTTCCTTGCTTTTTATGTTCATCAACATAGGCTAAAAGAGAATCAATATCGGGAATCTGATTTTTTATTCGACGGTTTTCAAATTCCAGGAAGATTATGTTATCAGTTTTGGCTGCTATTTCATCTCTAACCTGTTGCAGAACAATAGATTTTCCACAACGTCGAATTCCTGTGATGATTTTGATTAAGTCAGATTCATAAAACGGCCGGATTTTTTTAATGTATTTTTCTCTGAGTACCATGATACTGTTAATTTACTGCAAGATTTGTATGTTTTCAAGCAAATCTTGCAGTTGGGTGCAAGATTTATCGGTATAAAAACAAATCTTGCAAAAAAAAACGCCCGCCCTCAAAACGAGAACGAGCGCGGTTATTTATGCATATTATAATATACTGTTTACAATTATTATTATCTGATATATAATGCAAACATTATCAGGGAATGTGATAAAAATCCTTAGTTCGCCGCCAGCGCGGTGTTTTATGGGAGGTTTTATGAATAATAAGACTTTGACAGTTGCTTTTCGCACAACTCCAGAAATTAAAAACAAGGCAGAATCACTTTTTAACTCTTTAGGAATGAGCCTTTCTTCTGCTATTGATATGTTTCTTCACCAGGCAGTAAAAGAAAATCGTTTTCCCTGCTCTCTTGATTCAAAAATCGTTTCTGCAAAAATCCAGGATATGAGTTCCACTTATCCTGCTGGCTTTTTTGATTTATTCGGAGCAGTTCCAGATTTGCAGATAGAAGAACCAGAAGAAATTAGTTTTGACCTTGATGCAAAACGGGAAGGTTTATGAAATATTTTCTGGATACAAACATCATTTCGTACATCATAAAAGGAAAATATCCTAAAATTATTGAACATCTCAAAAAGATTCCAGCTCAATCCATTGTTATTCCGTCTGTCGTAAAGGCTGAACTGGAATTTGGTGCAAGAAATTCCGGTTGCTACGGAAAAATCATTATTCCATACATGCAATTTTTAGAACCTTTTGACGTAAAAGATTTTGACAGCGATGCTTCATATTTCTATGGACTTATTCGCCAGTCTCTTACAGAAAAAGGAACCCCTATTGGTCCCAACGATTTACTCATAGCCGCAACCGTTCTTGCAAACAACGGAACCCTTATTACTCATAATACAAAAGAATTTTCCCGCATAGAAGATTTACGGATTGAAGACTGGACGGAATAAATAAAAACGCCCGCCCTCAAAACGAGAACGAGCGTATTTCGCTATGGTTTGTGCTGCGGGTCACGTCGGCACGAAACTAATTTATCTGGCAGCACAAGCTGCCCAGAGCATAGACTGATTTTAAACCGCAGACATAAAGTGTCTGTCGGTTTTCAAAATCTATTTTAACTTCAACATAGAAGCATCATAGTCACTTGGTGGAACAAATCCCATGAGCTGCATAAGTGTGCTTGGCCAAGAAGAGATTCCCAAACCTGAGTTCAATTCCAATTCATATTCCCCTTTATATTCTGGGTCATAGATAATACCTGGAACTGGGTTCAGTGAGTGTGATGTCTTTGGCTTTGGTTCGCCGTCGGCACCCATTGCAACAGAACCGTCTTTTTTGTGTTCGTACATATCGTCACTGTTTCCGTGGTCAGCAGTAAGACAGAGAATACCACCTGCTTTTTCAATGGCGGCCTTAAGACTTTTTTTATGTCAACAACTTTTTAAAAGTTCGCTAACTTTTTTTATTGACTTTTATTTATATTATGCTATATTTTAAACGTCGGTTAGGAGACATTAAACCCTATACCATTGGTCGTTGCAGAGACCTAAAACCTGCAACAATGCCGACTTTAATTTTGGAGTCGGCTTATTTTTTTATGCATAATCAGACTCCAACTTTTAAACAAAATGTACTCTCTGCAATATGTAATGGTGCGCAAGTTTATAAAAACATATTTATTGATTTTGAATATCAAGTGTTTTCAAAATCCTTTACAAGGAACAGTTTCTATATAATTTCTGCAACAAAATCAAACTTCCTTCACTTGACTGGAGTCAATACTCAACTTTCCGCTGATCAATTTTTTGATAAAGCACTCAACAAAAGTCTTACTGAAAATGATTTTGATTTTACAAAAAAGGGACAGACTGAAAAAATGGTAAAGGGTTCTGTCAGAAGAAAATTTCGTTTTCTGTCCAGTCTTGATAAAATCTTTGGTAAACCAACTTTAGTTGAAGAATCTTTCAATAAAAATCAAGTTTCTTGTACTTTCGCAGTTTCTGAAAACTCTTTTACATTGGGATTTATAGCATTGCCAAAATGTAGACCAAATACACTTTTAAAAGGCAATGAATTAAAAAATCCCCAGGCAATTGATTCGATAAAAAGACGTAAGAAAGGAGAATCTGAATTTGTAGATTTTCTTGATGAATACTAAAAAAACGCCCGCCACTTACAACAAAGTGAAGGACGTTAGTCCTGAACAAATGTCGCAAGCCGCTTCTCGGCTTACTTACCGAGTTTTGGATAAGCCAAAACTCGCTGCAATTACTTCCAGTTGATACGGCTGGTCAAGGCACGTTCGCCTTCGGCTCACTTAAAGCCTTGACACGTCCGTTTTGAGGGTGTCTGCCAAGCATACACCCTCAATCACTTGGTGGAACGAATGTCGCAAGGCTCACATTTTTGCATCCGCAAAAACCAGCAAATGTCGCACGCAAGCGTGCTTACCGAGTTTTGGACAAGCCAAAACTCGCTGCAATTACTTCCAGTTGATACGGCTGGTCAAGACACGTTCGCCTTCGGCTCCCTCAAGGTCTTGACTCAGCCGTTTCAACCTCAATTAAAAAATCTATTTGAGGTTGATCATACTCATATCATAGTCTGTTGGTGGAACAAAGCCCATCAACATCATCAAAGTGCTTGGCCAACTTGAAATTCCAAGACCTTCGTTCAAAGTCAAATCATATTCCCCCTTATATTCAGGGTCATAGATGATGCCTGGAACTGGGTTCAGTGAGTGTGATGTTTTTGGTTTTGGTTCGCCGTCAGCGCCCATTGCAACAGAACCATCTTTTTTGTGTTCGTTCATGTCGTCACTGTTTCCGTGGTCAGCTGTAAGACACAAAATTCCGCCGTTTTTTTCCATCCGTTTCATAGCCTAACGCAAAAAAATTACGGGTAAGAAATTTCCACTGCTTTTACCAAACCACTGTTTTCCGTTGCTGTACAAAGCCGATTCCAAAAATCCTTTACATTTGACGAAGAAGAATCCATAACAGTATAAAAATTCTGGAGGTTTTTATAATGCAATTCCGGAAACTGTTTTAAAGTATCAAGTTTAAGTCTCTCAAATCCAATGTTGTTCGCATCGTAAATTTCTGCAGGAACAAATGAATACATTCCATTAACAGGATTATCATATCTTGCGCCTTCATAATAAGTATTCATTGTTGTTGCTTTAAGAGGGACAATATTTTTGCATCCACATCCGTTAATAAGTTCATGCTGCTTTCTTGGAATTGCTCCACAAGAATTCTTCTTAAAAAAGAAAGTATCCAGAACAATTTTTTTATATTTACCGTATTCATCAATTCCAAGAAGTGAGTTTTTGTCTGACAAAAGGAACTTTCTTGAATTATTTACTACAAAAACCGTATCCAGCAGAAAGTCAGTTCCTCTTACACATCCAAACAAAATTATTGAACCTGCATTTAAGTTTTTCATAACAACACTACGCTGATTCTGGCGACATATTGCATACTTAAAATATTTTCCAAATACAAGCGGATCCGTATTCATTTGTCCGGGAAAAGGAGAAGAAACAGGCATAATAGGTTCAATAACATATTTTGGCATATCAGTTCCTGAAACCGCCTGAAGTTTTTGAACTTTGGCAGGAGGTTCCCACTCGCCCCAGAAAGTCAGTGAATCCTTTTGAGGAACACCGTTTGAATCAATATAAGTTCCATCTGCATGAATAAAATTTCTTGCATGAGTTTTATTTGAGTTCCAGTTTTTTATACCTGCCGCCAATTCTTGTTTTGAATAATGATGCTCATTACCAGGATGTGGAAACTGTATTACTTTCATATTTCCTCTTTGTTTGTTTCAGGGGATGTCCAATAAGTTCTGTCATGCCGATCTTGTTTAAGCAATTACACTAAATACTGTGTAAGGATTTTGAAGCAAGTTCGGAATGACACTATAAACCTGACTTATTGAACATTCCCTGATTAATATTTTACTTACAGCTTTTGCAAATTTTAGTTGTTTTTTGCAGTACGCACAACACGGAAACCTCTTCTGTTGTCATAGTTGTACGGAGGATATTCGCTACAATTGTAGACCTCGCATTTGCCACCCCAGCTAGACCAGTCATCGCCCCTCTGCACACGAGTACCATCTTGATACCCGCTTGAAATACTTTTAGCCCAGTCCCAGCACCATTCAGACACATTTCCGCTCATGTCGTAAAGTCCATAACCGTTTGCTTTCTTTGTCTTTACTTCTATTGTGCCTTCAGCATTATACCAGGCAACTTCATCTAGAATGTCGCTGCCTGCGTAAGTGCAGTGTTCTCCGCCACGGGCAAGCCATTCCCATTCTGCAGCTGTTGGTAAGCGGTAGCCGTCTGCTTCAAAATTGCAGGTTGCTTCATTCCATGCAGTATTTTTTCTTGTTGGTATTGATTCGAAGGCAAGTTCTGCCCAGTCTGTTACTCCGTCAACTGAATAGCATGGTGTAAGGTTTTCTGCGATTGATTTTTTATTACAGTATGTAATTGCTATGTACCAGTTTACTCTGTTCACTGGATTGTTAAGGACTTCATCGCCTGTAAGCTCTTTTCCGTTCTTGTCATAGGCTTTTGCAGTACTTAGGTCTTTTTGCATTATTTCCTTGAATTCACCCCTTGTTACTTCATGGTCACACACAATAAGTGTTGGAATTGTAAGCTGTTTTCCGCTTACGAAAATGTATGATTTTGGTATCCAGGTTTCGCTTCCTGTGATTGTAACGCCTGCAACTTTTACATAATTTTCATCTAAGCGAATGTATTTTAGTTTTTCAATTACTTCTGTTGCTTTGTAACCGCAAACTGAACATTCTTTTTCTTTTGTTCCTTCTGCTTCTCCTGTTGGCTCCAGTATGGTTACCCATTCACCAAAAATGTGCTCATTCTTGTCCTTTACCTGGTCTGTGTGCCCACATGTTGCTGCATGCCAGTGGTGTGTTGCGTCGCTGGTCCATTCTGATGCGAATGTGTGATTGTTTTCTGATTCTAATGAACAGCTTGCCATTCCCAATGCAAGACCTGCAGTAAGTGCAAGCCCTGCAACCTTTTTAAAAATACTTTTCATTTAGTACTCCCATAAAAAGTTAATGAGGAAATATCAATTTCCGAATTGACTTTTTAAGCACATTCGCAATGAAATGAGAATGTGCAGTCAATAAAAAGTTTGCAACGCAAACTTATAATAGATAAAAACTGCGCCATTTCAGCAGTTTTTATCTAACACTCCTTTTCTAGCACAGGTTTCGACGGGCTCAACCGACGCTAGAAAAAATTTAAAACAAAAAAGGCAATTTCAGAAACGGCGGTGGTTGAGCCTGTCGAAACCACCTTTATTCAAGGTCATTTCAACAAGTTCAATGACCACAGTCACTGAAATTGCCTTATTATTCCCGTAATTAAATTTTGCTGACGAAAGACTATTATTATCCCATGATGAACTGATGAACTGATGATGGTAGGACTTAGAAATCTTTCTGTCAACATGCAAATTATTATAACATAGATTTTAAAAGTTCGCTAACTTTTTTTATTGACTTTTATTTATATTATGCTATATTTTAAACGTCGGTTAGGAGACATTAAACCCTATACCATTGGTCGTTGCAGAGACCTAAAACCTGCAACAATGCCGACTTTAATTTTGGAGTCGGCTTATTTTTTTATGCATAATCAGACTCCAACTTTTAAACAAAATGTACTCTCTGCAATATGTAATGGTGCGCAAGTTTATAAAAACATATTTATTGATTTTGAATATCAAGTGTTTTCAAAATCCTTTACAAGGAACAGTTTCTATATAATTTCTGCAACAAAATCAAACTTCCTTCACTTGACTGGAGTCAATACTCAACTTTCCGCTGATCAATTTTTTGATAAAGCACTCAACAAAAGTCTTACTGAAAATGATTTTGATTTTACAAAAAAGGGACAGACTGAAAAAATGGTAAAGGGTTCTGTCAGAAGAAAATTTCGTTTTCTGTCCAGTCTTGATAAAATCTTTGGTAAACCAACTTTAGTTGAAGAATCTTTCAATAAAAATCAAGTTTCTTGTACTTTCGCAGTTTCTGAAAACTCTTTTACATTGGGATTTATAGCATTGCCAAAATGTAGACCAAATACACTTTTAAAAGGCAATGAATTAAAAAATCCCAAGTCAATTGATTCGATAAAAAGACGAAAAAGAGGGGAAAGTGAATTTGTAGATTTTCTTGATGAATACTAAAAAAAACGCCCGCCCTCAAAACGAGAACGAGCGCATTACGCAAAAACCAATAAAGGACTTGCAAAAAAAAAAGCCTGTTCCCAAAATGGAAACAGGCGCATTTCGCTATGGTTTGTGCCGCGGGTCACGTCGGCACGAAACTAATTTATCTGGCAGCACAAGCTGTCCAGATATAGAATGATTTTAAACCGCAGACATAAAGTGGCTGTCGGTTTTGAAAATCTATTTGAGGTTGATCATACTCTTATCGTAATCAGTTGGTTCTTTATATCCCATAAGATTCATAAGAGTTGCAGCCCAAGAAGAAATTCCCAAACCACTGTTGAGTTCAAGTTCATATTCACCTTTGTATTCCGGATCGTAGATGATACCTGGAACCGGGTTCAATGAGTGAGATGTCTTTGGCTTTGGCTCGCCGTTGGCATCCTTTGCTACAGAACCGTCTTTCTTGTGTTCGTACATATCATCACTGTTTCCGTGGTCAGCTGTCAAACACAAAATTCCACCAGCCTTTTCAATTGCAGCCTTAAGACGACCCAGCTGTAAATCCATTCCTTCCATAGAACAGCATACAGCGTTGAATACACCAGTGTGTCCAACCATATCTCCGTTAGGGTAGTTGAGGCGGATGTGGTCATATTTTCCGCTTTCAATAGCTTCAATAACCTTGTCTGTGATTTCTGCACATTTCATCCATGGGCGCTGTTCGAATGGAACAACATCACTAGGAATTTCCACATAAGTTTCAAGGTTCTTGTCGAATTCACCTGGGCGGTTTCCGTTGAAGAAGTATGTTACGTGACCGTACTTCTGTGTTTCAGAAATTGCCATCAGGTGTACACCAGACTTTGTAAGGTATTCACCCATTGTGCGGTCAATTGAAGGTGGGTTTACAAGGAACTGAGCTGGCTTGTGGTTGTCGCCATCGTATTCCATCATGCCTGCGTATTCAACAGCCGGGCGGCGTACGCGGTCAAAGTGAGGGAAGTTGTCTTCTTCAAAGGCAGCAGTGATTTCAAGCGAACGGTCACCGCGGAAGTTAAAGAAGATTACAGAGTCGCCGTCAACGATTGGACCAACTGGTTTTCCATCTTTTGCAATTACAAATTCGTGCATATCCTGATCCAAAAGACCAGCATTTTCAGAACGATAAGTATTGATAGCTTCTGTAGCACTAGCAAACTGACGACCATCAGCCAAAACATGAGCATGCCAGCCACGTTCAACCATAGACCAGTCAGCACCGTAGCGGTCCATTGTGATGTACATACGTCCACCGCCAGAAGCAATCTGGTAATCAACATCAGTAAATTCAGCAAGATATTTTTCAAGTGGTTCAAAATATTCCAAAGCAGAAGTTGGAGGAACATCACGACCGTCAAGCAAAGCATGAACGCGCAAAGTCTTTACACCCTCTTTGTGAGCCTGAGCAATCATAGCCTTAAGGTGGTCAATGTGAGAATGAACGTTACCGTCAGAAACCAATCCCATCAAGTGGAATGTAGAGTTTTTATCCTGAACATTCTTTACAAGCTTTTTCCAAGTAGCGCCTTCAAACATTGTGCCAGAAGAAATAGATTCACCAACAAGCTTAGCACCCTGAGCAAAAACACGACCACAACCAATTGCATTGTGACCAACTTCAGAGTTACCCATATCGTCATCAGAAGGAAGACCTACAGCAGTTCCGTGAGCCTTAAGCTGAGTGTGCGGACAGTTGGCTGTGAACCAGTCCAGGTACTTCATCTTGGAAGCCTTTACAGCGTCACCTTCTTCGTATTTTCCATATCCAACGCCGTCCATGATTACGAGGACAACAGGACCACGACGACCTTTCCAGTTTGGATTTTTTTCCAAAGCATGCATTGTTTCTGCCATTTTTATTTCTCCTATGGGCGTTTCCCTGCTTCGCAGGGCCGGGCTTTTCGGGGTTCCGCTTTCGCTCCAATGCTTCGCATCGCTATGCGCCCCTACAATCCCTAACGCTCTTAAAATGTACAAATTCTTTCAATCAACAATATACAGAATTTTTTATGCTTTTACAATTAAGAGATTAGGAGTTTCTGGGAAAAACACTATCTGAATTTTGTAAGTTAAGGTTTCACCCATTTTAACGCTTACTGTTTCACAACTGTTATGGAACTTGTTTCTGGATGAATTCTTTTTTGGAACACACCAAAGTAATGGAAGAAACCAGTACAGGATTTTTGAAGGGGAATTGAAAGATAGTATTTTGTGAATTCAATTTCTGTTGTCTGCAAAAAAAATCCCTGCCGGTTTTTAGTTTTTTTTACAGCAGGGAAATGTTTTTGTTTTTATTCCTGGCCGTTCCAGCAGTATGTGCAGAGCTTGCAGTGGTCAAGTCCCGTTGAATCAAGCATGTCATCAAGACGGTGGTATCTCAGGGTTGTGAAGTGCAGCATAGTCCTTATTGCTTCAACCATCTTTTCATATTTTGGGTTGTCCGGATCACAGTATTCCTTGAGAACTTCCTCGCTTACGTTTTCTCCCTCAAACTGTCTTACAACTCGTCGTGCAATCAAATCCATTTCTGATTTTGAACGGCTGAAGTTGAGGTACTTGCATCCGAACATGATTGGTGGACATGCAGGTCTTACGTGAACTTCCTTTGCTCCGCTTTCATAGAGAAAGTCTGTTGTTTCCCTAAGCTGTGTTCCGCGGACAATTGAGTCATCAATTAGAAGAATGCTTTTTCCTGTAATGAGCTGCTGAACCGGGATGAGCTTCATGTGTGCAATGAGGTTTCTCTGGTTCTGGTTTGTAGGCATGAATGAGCGGGGCCATGTTGGAGTGTACTTGATGAAAGGCCTTGTGAAGGGGATTCCGCTTGCATTTGCATAGCCGACGGCATGGGCTGTTCCTGAGTCTGGAACTCCGGCAACACAGTCCGGCTTAATGTTGTTTTCTGCATCACGCTTTGCAAGATAGGCACCGCAGTTGTATCTCATCTGTTCAACGTTAACGCCTTCATAGCATGCTGTCGGATATCCGTAGTAGATCCAGAGAAAGGTACAAATCTTCATCTGTTTTCCTGCTTCCTGAATTATCTTTACATTATCAGCCGTGACAAATACTATTTCTGCCGGGCCAAGTTCCCTGCAAGTCTTGTATCCAAGGTTGAGATATGCGTGACTTTCAAAACTAATGCAGTGTGCATCATCCTTTTTTCCGATGATTACTGGAGTTCTTCCCATCTTGTCGCGGGCTGCATAGATTCCTTCCTTTGTCATGATGAGAATTGACATGGAACCCTTGATTTTTTCCTGCACAAATTTGATTCCGTCTGCAATGGAATTTTTCTGGTTTATGAGAGATACAATGAGCTCTGTCTGGTTTATTTCTCCGCCTGACATTTCAAGAAAGTGAGTGTGTCCGTCAGCAAGGATTTCCTTTACCAGATCGTCTTTGTTTGTCACGACTCCTACTGTTGTGATTGCAAATGACCCAAGGTGTGAGCTAACCAGAAGTGGCTGAGCCTCGTAGTCTGAAATGCATCCGATTCCAGTTTTTCCGTGCATTTCGTTAATGTCTGAATCAAATTTCGTCCTGAAAGGGGAGTTTGAAATGTTGTGAATTGAACGAACAAATGTTCCGTCCTCATTCAATACGGCAAGTCCACCTCTTCGTGTTCCAAGATGTGAGTGATAGTCAACACCAAAAAATAGATCCAGAGAACAGTCGCTTTTTGAAGCCACGCCAAAAAATCCGCCCATAGTTTCCTCTTGCAAAAAAAATTGTGAAAGTTGTTTGCCGCAAAAATTTCTGACATTCGCGTCATCTTTCATTCAGCATACCATTTAACTATAACAGAAAACTTTTGTAAAAAAAAGACCTGCTCCAGTAACAGGGCAGGCATGAGATAAAAAAAATATGTTTTTATAATTTCAATGTGAGTCCGATGCTTGCCATGATTGTCATGGTGAGCGCCAGCAGTTTTTTGATTTTCATTTTATAATTTTGTCTATCACTTTTTAGTCTGCTTCGTAAATGGAATTGATCAGTCTGTAGATCATGTTGATCTTTTCCTTTGAAGCAGAATCCAGATTCAGGTCTTCAGCATCATCCACCAGCTTTTCAAGTGATGCAAGACTTTCGTTAAGAGCCGTAGTGAATCCTCTTGAAACCTTGAACCAGTATGTTCCGTTACCATCTGTAAAAAGGCATACGAATCCCAGTTCTTTGGATGAGCTTTTGGCAACAGTTACTCTCATTATCCATTCCAGTGAATTGACTAGTTCACGGATTTTTCCTTCCTCGTGGATGTTGATGTTCATTTTTCTAGGCCATGTGTTTTCTTCAAGAGGTTCCAGGTTCAGAATCCTTGCAACCTTCAGAATGACTTCCATTTTTTCACCGTTGAAGAGCATGTAGTTTTTCTTGAGGCTGATTACTCCTCTCATTGGTGCTATCTGAGCCAGAAGTCCGTCTTCTATTTTTTTCTTGCAGACTGTCTTGAACAGATTCCATGGCAGGACAACAAGTTTTTTCCCCTTGCTCTTTTCAACCTTGAAATCAATTCCTGAAATAGTGATTGAGTTTTCAAGTGCCTTCTGTTCCTTCTTGCTTTTCTTTTCGTTTTTCTTGTCCTTAAGTTCATTGAATGTTGAGTTTTCAATTTCATAGGACTGGAATACAGCCTTCTTTGAGCCTCTCATGCCCATGAGCTTTTTTTCAAGCCCCTTGTCCAGCTGTTCAAGGATTTTCCTGGTTAAAGGGGAAACGCTCATGGCAAATGTTCTTGATGTGCGGACGATTTCACCTGCAACAATATAGGCTGGGTTTACCTTGAACATTGAGGATCCCGGATGAATGGAAATGTGGTCTGCAGTAAGACTCCTGTAGTTTTCTCTTCCTTCACGGATGCACACAAACTGAATCATTCCGGATGCAATGCAGCACAGATAGTCATCCATGCTTCCGCCGTTTGTGATTGGAATCTGGAGTCTTTTTGAAACTATTTCCTCAAGCTGTTCCTTGATGTTCTGGATTTCTGCAAGTACTCTCTCATCAAGGTAGTTTTTCTTGCAGAAGTGCTCCTTGTTTTTTTGTTCAATGTATGTCTTGTAGAGCTTAACGTAGGTTACAAAGTCACCGTGCATATCTCTGAAGCAGTGGTGTGCAAGTCGTGCATCCATTTCTTCTCCAACAGGAAGCACAAATGGTGACTGGGCACTGAGGAATGAAGCAGCAATGAGTACTTCCTCAAGAACTGAAGGATAATACATTATGCTTTCAATTATGATTCTTGATACTCTTGGTTCAAGGGGGAATTCAACCATCATCTTTCCGATGGAACTAAGTGTTCCGTCAGGTTCAATGGCCTTGAGCATTCTGAGAGTTTCAACGGCACTGAGAAGTCCTTCTTTTCCCGGTGGAGATATAAAGTCAAATTTTTCGAAGTCCGTTATTCCAAGTTCAGACATTCGCAATACAACTTCACTAAGATCTGTTCTGTAGATTTCTTCCGTTGTGTATTCCTGGCGGGTGTCAAAGTCATTGCGCGTGTACAGTCTGTAGCAGGTTCCCTCGCAGGTTCGTCCGGCACGTCCTCTTCGCTGGTTGCAGCTTGCCCTTGAAACCGGTGTTTCGTTCAGGCTTGATGTGAATGTCTTTGGGTTGTAGAAATTCAGCTTGGCAAGTCCTGAGTCAATTACCGTAGTGATTCCGTTGATTGTGACTGATGTTTCTGCAATGTTGGTGCTTATGACGATTTTCTTTTTTCCGAATGGTGCAGAGTCGAATACTTTTTCCTGTTCTTCCTTTGGGAGTCTTCCGTAAAGTGGAACTATATGAATCTTGTTTTTGAATGATGAAGAGTAGAGCCTTTTCATGCAGTCCTTGATGATTTTTTCACCAGGCAGGAATACCAGTATGTCGCCGTCATCCTTGTTGTCAAGAACCCTGTCTATGGTCTGCTCGATTTTTGCAAGAAGTGCCTCGACTGCATTTTCACTTGCAGTGCTTGCCTGTATTGCCGGCGGGTCATAAACCATTGTTACAGGAAATGTCTGGGTCTCGATTGTGACGATGGGACAGTTTCCGAAATACTCGCTGAATTTCTGTGCATTCATTGTTGCGGAACTGACGATGACCTTGAAATCGCTTCTCACTGCAAGAACTCTTTTTAGAAGTCCAAGTACAAAGTCAATGTTAAGGCTTCTTTCATGGGCCTCGTCAACCATTACAACCGAATACTTGCTCATGTACGGGTCAAGCTTCATTTCCTGGAGCAGTATTCCGTCTGTCATGATCTTGATTTTTGTTGAAAGGTCAGTCTTGTCTTCAAATCGCATTTTGTATCCTACAAGTCCCGGATACTTTGTCTTGAGTTGCTTTGCAATGAATTCACTTACGCTGAGTGCCGCAATTCTTCGTGGCTGTGTTACGGCAATTACTCCTGTCTGTGAGTATCCAGCCTCATGGAGTATGACAGGCAGCTGTGTTGTCTTTCCTGATCCAGTGGGGCTTTGCACGACAATAACCTGGTTTTCCTTGAGTTTTTCAAGAATAAGGTTTTTCTGCTCATAAACTGGAAGTTTCTTGTAGTCAATAGATGGCATATATGTTTTCCTTGAGTATAAGTTCAATTATTTTCAATAATAAATATCTCTGGTTTCATAATATGATTTTTCATGATTTTCTTCAATTATTTGCACATGCTCTTGGTTTTTGATTCCTGGGGCCAGGATTGTTCTGTCTGAAAAAAACAGAAATATTAAAAAATAATTGATTTACCCATTGACTTTTTTTCTGCAGGTATATATATTATCTTTACAACTTGCGAAAGCAACGCGGGGATGGTGGAATTGGTAGACACGCTAGCTTGAGGTGCTAGTGGAGCGATCCGTGCCTGTTCAAGTCAGGTTCTCCGCATCAGGAGCTGTTACATTTGTAGCAGCTCTTTTTTTTTCAATTTTTTCAATTTCGGGCTTTTCTATGATTGCTGTATTCGTAAACTGTATTGCCGTTATTGCCGGCTCTCTCATTGGTATTGTCATTGCAGGCAGATTTTCAAAAAACATGGAAAATGTGATTCAGTTTGGTGCAGGTATTGTTGTACTTGTTCTTGGAATCAAGATGGCCTTTGAGTTTGAAAATATCATTTATTTTACTCTTGCAGTTATTCTTGGTGGAATCGCTGGAACTCTTCTGGATATTGACGGAAACATTTTCAAACTTGGAAAGCTTCTTGAAAGGCTTGTTGCAAAAAAAAATCAGAATGACGGGGCCAGTGGTGACGGTCTGGCAGAAAATCTTCAGGTAAAGTCAAAGTTTGCCTATGGATTTCTTAATTCCAGCGTGCTTTTTTGTGTTGGTGCAATGGCAATTCTTGGTTCATTCAAGGCAGGAATCGAGAAAGACTATTCAATTATTTTCACAAAAAGCATTCTTGACGGATTCATGGCTGTGTCATTTGCTGCTGCCATGGGAATAGGAACTGCCTTCAGTGCCATAATGATTTTGCTTTACCAGGGGGCACTTACTTTGCTCAGCACTGTTGTGGAGCCCTACTGCAGCCAGGTTATGATCCGCGAGCTGACGGGATCCGGTGGAGCTTTGATCATGATGATTGGTCTTAACCTTACGGGACTTAAATCCATCAAGACTGCCAATTATCTCCCGGCCGTTTTGTTTACGGTTTTGTTTGTTCTTCTTGATCCGTTTATAAAGGGGCTTTTCTGATATTGCTTGCCGAGAATTTGCCATCAATTGAATAAGCCTTGAATAAAGTGTATTATTATGCTTGATTGAGGAATTTATGGCCGTTTTAGAATATAGAAAAGACTTTAAGATATTTGATGATCCGCTGAATGCAGGACTTGTGTATTTGGATACTGCTGCTACTTCTCAGCGTCCTGAATGTGTTGTTCAGGCTCTTTCTGATTTTTACAGGAAAGACAATGCAAATCCATTGAGAGGTCTTTATGCCCTTAGTGTTCGAGCCACTGATGACTATGAAATGGCCAGGGCTACGGTTGGAAAATTCATTAATTCAAAATCTTCACAGGAAATAATCTTCACAAGAAATACAAGTGAAAGCCTGAATCTTGTTGCTTATTCCTATGGCCTGGAAAATGTTCAGGAAGGGGATGAGATAGTAATTTCTGCAATGGAGCATCATTCCAATATCCTTCCATGGCAGATGGTTTGTCAGCAGAAGAAGGCATCTCTTGTCTGGCTTGAGTGTGATGAAAGCGGCGTGATCCCCGAAACTGAATGGAAATCTAAGATTGGGTCAAAGACAAAGATTGTTTCAATTGCCCAGGTCAGCAATGTGTTTGGAATTACCAATCCTGTGAAACAGATTGCCGAATATGCTCATAAAGTCGGAAACTGCGGAAAGGGGGCTGTCGTTGTTTGTGATGGAGCCCAGAGCACTCCTCATTTTAAGGTTGATGTTCAGGATTTGAATGTGGATTTCTTTGCATTCTCCGGACATAAGGTTTGCGGTCCAATGGGAATCGGTGTTCTTTACGGCAAGAAGGAAATTCTTGAGATTATGAATCCATTCATGCGTGGCGGTGAAATGATCGAATACGTTACCCGTGAGTCTGCCACATACGCAGAGATTCCACATAAATTTGAGGCAGGCACCGTAAATGCAGGCGGAGCAGTGGGACTTGCCAGGGCCCTTGAATACATACAGCAGGTTGGGCTTTCTGAAATCGAGAAGAGTGACAATCATCTTGCTTCACTCATAATGGAAGAACTTGCCGGCAATCCTTTTGTTCATGTTATAGGTCACAAGGATCCGGAAAAACACTGCGGCATTGTTACGTTTACTATTGATGGCGTGCATCCTCATGATATTGCATCAATTCTTGACAGTGAGAATGTTGCCATTCGTGCGGGGCATCATTGTGCCCAGCCCTTGATGCAGAAACTTGGTGTTGGTTCAACTGCAAGAGCCAGCTGTTATTTTTACAATACGGAAGATGAAGCCCTGATTTTTGTTGAAAAGGTGAAGGGCATAAGAAAAGTTATGGGATACAAAGATTAGCATCAGGGAGGCAAAATAAATCATGGACTTGAAGGCACTCTATCAGGAAATATTGAATGAACACAATTTGAATCCGTCTCACAAGGGATTGACTGAAAATGCAACATTTACACTTCATGGAGTAAATCCATCCTGTGGTGACAATATCTATCTTCAGCTCAAGACTGATGAAAATGGAATCATTACTGATGGAAGCTTCAGCGGTTCTGGTTGTGCCATTAGCCAGGCAAGTGTAGACATGATGCTTGATGATGTAATTGGCAAGTCAAAGGAAGAAGCACTCAAACTGGCATCAACTTTTATGGGAATGATTAAGGGTGAGGATGTAAGCGAAACTGATATTGAAGAACTGGATGAAGCTGCGTCTCTCCAGAATATCAGCAAAATGCCGGCGAGAGTCAAGTGTGCGGTTTTGGGCTGGCATACAATGGAAGAGATGCTCAAGGGCGGCAAGAATGAAGCCTCAGGTTCTGTAGAGCATTGTTCCACAGAATAGTTTTTCCTGCATGCTGGATTTTTATCATTAACAATAAACTGGAATTAAATATCTATGAATGAGACAGTAAGAATTTTTTTGAAGCCAAAAGAAGATAAGGAAATTTCCCAGGGATTTCCATGGGTTTATGACAATGAAATTTCACAGGTAAAGTTTGCTGCAAAGGACGGAATCAAGACCACATCCCTTGCTGAATGTCAGGTGAGTGACGGAAAACTTGTAGAAGTTTATACCAATGCAGGTGGATTTCTTGCAACTGGAATCATCAACAGAAAATCAAAGATTACCGTAAGGCTTATTTCAACTGACCATGCCGATCAGGTTTCCGCAAATATTTCTGAGTTCTGGAAAAAGCGTGTGCGCGATGCAGTAAGTATCAGGTACTTGAGCTTTTCAAAGGAAGACAGCATGAGGCTTATCTTTGGTGAAGCTGATTTGATTCCGGGACTGATTGTTGAAAAGTATGTTGATTCTGATCAGGTTTATCTTGTGGTTCAGTTTCTTGCTCTTGCCTGTGATGTTTATAGAAAAGAGATTATCAGTGCGCTTAAGGAAGTTGTTTCTCCAGACTATATTTTTGAAAGAAGTGATGCTTCCGTCAGGGGCAAGGAAGGTCTTGATGAAAAATCAGGATGGATTGGAAAGGCCGGCAAGGAAGTAATCACAATCAGGGAAAACGGAATCTACATTAAGGTTGATATTGCCCGTGGTCAGAAGACAGGATATTTCCTTGACCAGAAATTCAACCGAAAGAGGGTTGCTGATTTTTGCCACGGAAAAAAAGTTCTTGATACATTCACTCATACAGGTGCCTTTGGGCTTAATGCATTTATGGGTGGTGCCCGTGAAGTTGTGAGCTGTGATATTTCTCAGGAAGCAGTTGATCTTGTAAATGAAAATATCAGTCTTAACAATGCCGGTTCAAAAATGAAATCCCTTTGTGCTGATGTTTTTGATCTTCTCAAGAAATATGAAAGTGAAGGTGAAAAGTTTGACGTGATCATTCTTGATCCTCCTGCATTTACCAAGGCTGCCTCTTCAATCAACAAGGCATACAGCGGATACAAGGAAATCAATCTTCGTGCCATGAGACTTTTGAATGAAGGTGGAATTCTTGTTACTTGTTCATGCTCTCACTATTTTGACGAGAACACATTTTATTCCATGATCATGCATGCAGCAAAAGATTCCCACAAAAAAATTCAGGTCCTTGAAAAAAGGGGGGCTGCTCCTGATCATCCGGTTCTTCTCGGGTATCCTAAAAGCGAATACCTTAAGTGTGCCATTTGCCGGGTAATGTAATGGGCAAGTACAACACTGTGGTTCTTCTGGGACCAACTGCAACCGGGAAAACTTCAATTGCTGTTTCCCTTGCCTCACGATTCGGCTGGGACATTATTTCTGCTGATTCAAGACAGGTCTACAAGGGACTTGATCTGGGAAGCGGAAAGGATATTGATGAATATATTCTTAGTGACGGACGAAAAATTCCCTATCATCTTATTGACGTTACGACTCTTCATGATGAATTCAATGTGTTTCATTTTCAGCAGAAGTTTTATTCTCTGTTCAATGAATTTTCAGTTTCTGGAAAAATGCCCTTTGTTTGCGGCGGCACCGGAATGTATGTTGATTCGATTGTAAGGGATTATGATTTGACTCCGGTTCCTGAGAATCCGGAACTTAGAAAGACTCTTTCAGAAAAGTCTCTTGAAGAACTTGATGAGATGCTCCTTTCCTATAAGCCAAAGCTTCACAACATGAGTGACCTGAAACTTAAGGACAGGGTAATAAAGGCTCTTGAAATTCAGTTATTCATAAATAGTGAAGAGGGAAAGAAATTTAAGTCAGAGCACAGAAGACCGGAAGTTAATGCCCTCGTCATTGGAAACACTCTTCCACGTGCAAAGTTGTATGAGAATATCAGAATAAGACTTCATGAAAGGCTTGACTGTGGAATGATTGAAGAGGTTCGAGCTCTTCATGAAAGGGATGGTTATTCCTGGGAGCGTCTTGAAAAGTTAGGCCTTGAATACAGATATGTGAGCCTTTATCTTGAAGGAAAAATTGATAAGGACGAGATGATTGCTGAACTGTATCATGCCATTTGTCAGTTTGCAAAACGGCAGGAAACCTGGTTTAGAAGAATGGAGCGAAACGGCGTGAACATTCACTGGCTTCCCCTTGAAGGCTCAAAGAATCAGAGAATCAGTGATGCAGAGGAATACATTCGGTCCAACATTGGCTTGTAGATTCCAGCTGAATGGGTGTTTTTCGAAAAACTTTCCAAACACTATAGAATTGAAAAATCAGCAATAATAATAATAGAGAAAAAGAAGTAATCAGCTTAGAGGGAAAAACATGAATTTGCAACCGTCATCGTAGTCTGGTTCTGCGTATTCAAAAAAGTTCTTGTCTTCGATGTTTTCCAATTCCCTGAAGCAGAGCCTGGTCTTGTAATAGTTTACAAGTTTAGGTGTGTCAATGGCAAAAATAAACAAGTCCTTGCAGGCAATTGTGCAGAGATAATTTGTAAGCTGAGTTTCATCATGCTGAACCCTGAATTTTTTAAGTTCATAGGAATTCAGGGATGAAGACAGCAATTCAACATAGAAAGGACTTTCCATTATTTTGTCTCAGTCGAAACAGGAGATTTGAACTGGATAATAAAATTTTTCGCAAATTCTTCTGAACGCTGTTTGACTGTTGAGGAAAACTTGTTTTTTACAGGCTTTGCAGAAAGAATCTGTGTCATGGCTTTCTTTCCTTCTGAACCTTTGAAAACAATCATGCGTACGCTCTGTTTATGCATAAGTTCTGCCTCCTTTTAGTGACCTGTTATTAATATAATATATATTCTTATAATCGACAATATTCAATTCTTTCGTTGATAAATGTCTCCAAAAATTAGAGCAAAAAAATCAGAATTATGTTATAATTTTTGTGAAAAAAATTAATAAAAAATAAATTGGAGGTTTTTATGAAGAAAAACTTGTTTTCAATGCTGGTGATATCAGTGCTGGTATTGGCTTTTGTTGGGTGCGCAAATTCTACGGGTGAAAATAATGCTGGCGGAAGCACAGGCGAAAGCACAGGTGGAAGCAGTTACTCTGCAAAGTATGCAGTTGGTGACATCATCTTAAATGATGGAAGCAAAGTAAATTATGAAACTGCAAAAAATTACACAGGTAGCGATTTAGATGGATTAAAATCTAAAGCTATTGCAGTAATCTTTAAGGTAGATGGTGGAAAAACTTTAGGTGTAGGCTTAAAACACAACAGAAGTGGTCTACGATGGTGTACAAATGATGCAAATGCATACAATAAAAACATTAAAACAATCCAGTGTCCTGCAAGTGGAGATGCAGGTAACCTTACTTTTACAGGTGACACAGACGGAAGCGACAACCTTGAACAGATAGCATCATTTTTGACAACGGCAGGACTGGAAAACGATACTACAGATGCATCAAAATACCCAGCATTCTACTTTGCAAAGAACTATAAAACTACAGCAACAAATCTTGGGGCTGCATATGAAAATGGCTGGTATTTACCAACAGTAGCAGAATTGTTTGATATCTGGAAGGTAAAAGCAACAGTAGATGCAGCAAGTAGTCTTTGTGGAGGAAGTCAGTTTGGTGATAGCTACTACTGGTCGTCGTCCCAGTACGCTTCCATCGATAGCAACGCATACGATCTCAATTTCGACGATGGGGACTGGAGCTACTACAACAAGCTCGGCAGCAACAATTACGTTTGTGCAGTGCGGGCTTTCAACTAGCGAAAGGGCGTGCAGCGGATTTAACTATTTATAAAGCCGAAATAAAATTCCAAAATTTCGCCCTTGGCTTATGTGAGCTAAGGGCTTTTTTTTATTTAGTTGCAGGTTGAATGATGGTGCTATGCGTTTACGGCAATCTTGCTTTCGCTAGGATCTTCAATCTTTGTAAGGTATCCTGTGCGGATGCAGCTGTCAAAAAGTGAGTGCGAAATGAAGTCAGTTGTAATGTCATCGTATCCGTCCTTGTCACGAACAATACGTACAACAAAACCATCTTCTGTTTCCTTAAGGATTGTCATGTAGTCTGTAGATTTTCCAATGCTCTTCAAAGTATAATATGCCATAGTATTCTCCCCACTAGAATAATTTGGTTTCATCAGGGCCAGCTTAAATTCATGAATCAGCATGATTTTTGCCCACAATGATCTTAGTGCGTCGTACCTATATTTTCGGTGTCTTTCATCTGGCAATTTAGTGTTTTTTTCATGTGAAGGGAGTTGGCTTTGGGAGTGGTGTTTATGGTGTTTTGTGATTTTCATGCTCACTTGTCTTTTTTCGATGAAAAACATGCAGTTTCTTTTTTTTCTTCTGACTCTCAGTTTTATGTTTGTTCCTGTGCATCCACGCAGGAAGAATTTCAACTTCAGAATAGAATTGCAAGTCATTTTCCCGGAAATGTAATTCAGTCTTTTGGATCCCATCCTTTTTCACCCTGTGAGGAAGATGTTGGAATGCTGGAATTTCTTGCTCAGAGCAAAAAAATTTTCTGTGTGGGTGAGTGTGGTTGTGATGCCTTTACTCCTGAACTTCGTGGCAATCTTGAACTGCAGGAAAAAGTTTTTCGCATGCAGCTTGATGTTGCAGTAAAATATGGACTTCCGGTGGTCATTCACAATCGCAAGTCTCTGGAAACCATATTCAGAAATTCGAGTGTGCTTTCAAAATGCAAGTGTGTTGTTTTTCATGGATTTTCTTTCGGCCTGAGAGAAGCAGGGGAAATTTTGCGAAGGATTCCCAATTCATATTTTTCACTTGGAAAGAATCTTCTAAAAAAATCACCAAAATCCCTTGAATGCATCTGCAGTCTTCCGTTTTCAAATATTGCTCTTGAAACTGATGCTCCTTTTATGACCCTGAAAAACGAGAGCAGGACTGAGCTTTCTGACATAAAACTGGTTTATGAATCTTGTGCCACAGCAACAGGAATTCCCATGGATGAAATTTCTGAAATGCTTTTCTCTAACTTCAAGAAATGCTTTTTTTAGTGAAAATAATTATAAAATTTGATTATTTTTGGTAAAAATTTGTGCATAATCTGTATACTCTTCTATAAAAGGCGAATTTACTGTATAATTAATCGGTTATGGTGTTCCCTGGTGTCTGGGTCCTGGGGATTTGAATAGCTGAATTGATTATGAAGTCAAGCATTTTAAGGATTAGTATCAGCATTCTTATTTTTCTCTCTTTCATTCTGGCAATTGTTTTTGTCATGAGGCCGGTTTATGTCGTCGTGAACAATGCATTTGATTCAGTCCAGAAAAAGGCAATGCATGTTCTTGAAGAAAAGACCCACATGAAATTTTCTTACTCATCACTTTCTCCGTCAATTCTTTCAAAGATTTATCTCAAGGGTATTTCTGTATATGATGCTGAAAATGGTGATGAAATTTTTACGATCAAAAAAGCTGTCGTTCACTACAGCCTTTCAAGAATTCTCAAGAAGGATTATGACAATGCATTTACCAAGGTCGTTGTTAATGACATGAACCTGGATCTCACCCAGGAAAAAATTGATTTCATAAAATCAAATTTTTCAAAGAATAAAAAATCAGACAGAAAAACCCTGGAAGAAATTTCAGAGATGGTAAACAGGATTGCCTTCTATCTGCCTTTTGAGGTTCAGCTCAAGAATGTAAATGCATCCTACACAACTAGCCGCGGTGATTTCTATTCTTTTTCTCTTCGCATTGTTAATATCAGAAAGGCTCAGGATGCATCCCTTTACTTCAGGGTCTTTGGAAGCCATTATGGAAAACTTGCAAGACTCCACGGATACAGTGAAGGCGTGAATTTCTATGTTGACGGTAATCTTATCAAGATGCTTCATGGGTCATCATTCCGTGTACGCCTTGATAATCTTGCAAGGGCTGATTATTCCGTGAACAGGCTCGAGTTCCTTGTGAATTACAGGAATGATATTTTGTCTGTCCGTTCCACTCAGAGACTTCATTCCTACAAGCTCTATGCATCTTTTGATTTGAAGAACAGGGAATTGTTTACAAGTCTTGAGTCTAAGAATTTCAATCCCTATGAACTGTTCAAGGTGCCATACTGGTCTGGTGTCCTTAAATTTTTCCATGGTTCCGTGCTTACAACTCAGTCCAATTTTTCTGCAAAATTTTCTGAGGGCAAATATTCATGGAATTCAAAATCTGAGGTCAGGCTGCCATTTAGATTTTCAAAAAAAGGCCAATGGGTTTCATTTAATGCAAAAGGCGACCTGAAAAACATAGTTGTTTCATCAATGAAGGCCTGGGGTGAGCGGTGTGAGGGAACTTTCAGCGGTTCATTCAACATTCCGGCTTTGCGTCCATCCGGAAGTCTTAGCATTGATTATTTTCTGTATCCGAGAAATGACAAGGTTCTTTCCGGGGATTTTTTCATTGAGCCAATGAATCGTGGGTTCATGGTTGTTTCTCCAGGTGTTAATCTTGAGGGGCATACACTTACAGCCTTTCAGACTTACGCAAATATTTCCAGGCGATCAATTGATTTTTCTGTTGAGACACTGGACTATACCCATTCTGAATTTGATGTTCCTGGAAAAATTGAGGCAACCGGAAGCATTACTCTGGGTGCAAAAAAATATCTTCAGGTAAATGCATCCCTAAGCAATGAGTTCGTGGACTCGGCTCTTTATGTGACATCATTTTTTGCTGATTCTGAAAAAAAACAAACTTTCGGAAAACTGTCTAAAAAGTTCAAGCCTTACATTACGACTTTCGAGGTTTTTATTTCTTCGGATTTCAAGAACTATACATACAATTCTCCGTCTGTCCTTATAGCAAATACCCAGGCAGACAAGCAGGTGCTGTTCCTTTCATTTGATGGAAACAATGCCTCGGTAAGTGTGAGCCAGATTGATTTAATCTACGGCTCCAACAGTTTCTACGGATCTGGTGAGTATGACTATTCTTCGAAAGACAAGCAGATGACATTTGCACTGGATTTTTCATTCAATTCAATTCCCTATGAAATCACGGGAAACTATGTTATCGGCGACAATCTGTATGTAAACGGAAGCTATGGTCTTGAATTATATGCAAAATTTGATCCTGACAAAATAACGGGTTCGGCAAGCATTGAGAATTTCCCCCTGACTCTATCAAAGTATACATTCTCTCTTTCCTGTTCTTCTGACTATGTATATTCAAGTCTTGATGATTTTAATGTGTACATAAACAAATTTGATTTCTATGAGATTACCGGAAACTTCAGGACGAAGCCGCACTTTAACATGACTGGTGTTGTTGATCAGAAGAGCTTTGTTTCATCTGAACTTCTGTATCAGGATAATTTTTCGAGAAACTCAGGAAATGCAATTGTTTTCTGGAATGTAAATGACTCCATTCTTGAAAGCGCAAGTCTTGAACTCAACATGGTTTCAGATAATGAAAAAGAAAATATCCACATGAAGGCAGAAGTCAATAATCCTCTCAAGCTTGCCCTCAACGGTGAAAATTTCAGGAAGGATTTCTATTTCCAGGCTCAGGTAAATGTTGACAATTATCCGGTAAACAGAATCCTCGTTGGACAGAATGCAAACAACAGCCTGTCATTTGACATAAATGCAACTGGAACTGTTGAAAATCCCTATCTTTCCGTTGATCTTAGAAATGCTGCGGTAGGAATCGGAGGAAGCGTTCTTCATGCATCGGCTACAGCTTCTTTTATTGAAAACATTCTCACTGTTGAACATCTTGATGCCAGATGGAATAAGTTCAGTATTTCAAACTGCACTTCAAAAATCAATTTTGAAGAATTTTCTGGTTCTGCAGGTTTTGATGCCCATCTTGCCTTTGGAACAAAATTTGCTGATTCAAGAATTATTCTCAATCTTCAGAATCTTTCCATGGAACAAAAAAAGACTTCTCTTTTCCCTGAAATGTATTCCGTTGAATTCAGGTGCAATTCTGCAACAGGAAACTTCTTTGAAAATTTCACTCCAAAGTCCATAACTTTCATTAAGTCACCGGGACATTCTGACATTATGTCTGACTCATCCATTGGTTTGTATGGAGATTACTCTGAGGACGGAAATCTTCATCTTGCCATTGCTCAGGACAAGAGCATTCATTTTGACATCAATGGATATATCAGAAAGCAGGAAATGAACCTTGATATTGAAGATTTTCACTGTGATGTGAAAACCATTGCACCGCTTTTGAATTCTGATTTGTTTTCATTTTATTCAGGAGTCATTGAAGGAAATCTTACTCTCAAGGGATTTGTTACCGATCCTGATCTGGATGGACGGCTTCGTGTCTATGATGCTGATTTTAACCTTCCAAGTTTTATTCCGGATCATTTTGTTTCATCTGAAGTACCAATTGAATTCAGCCAGGAAGAAATTTCAATCCCGGAAACCCTTTTTACCATCAAGACTGGTGTTGCAAGTGTTGGTGCAAATATTTATCTGGACAGATGGTCTTTGTCTTCAATTCAGCTTTCAATGCAGACTCTTGCCAACAGGGATCTTCCGGTTAATGCAAAATTCGGAAACTTTGAGGTCAAGGGAAAAACTAGCATCGATGCAAACCTGATTATTGAAAATGGTGTCACTACCTTGAAGGGATCTGTTGGACTTAAGAATTCTGACATAATAATGAATTTTAACACTGGATCAAAAAAGGATGAAAGTGAAGAAAAAGACTCGGAAAAGAATTCATATATGGATTATGTCATTGACCTTGATGTTTTTGTAGACAAGAGAGTTCATGTCATTATTAATCCTCTCATGCGTGCCCTTATTGCTCCATCTACTCCGATTTCGGTAAATGTTGACACTTCATCCGGCCAATGGAACATAAACGGCGACATTGTTCTCAGGGGTGGAGAAATCTCATATTTAAGCCGCAACTTCTATCTCAAGGAAGGTCGCCTTATCCTGAATGAGTCCCAGAATAAATTTGACCCCATTATTACTGTTCGGGCTGAAACTCGAGAAAGAGACAGTGATGGTGAGAACGTTACAATCGTGCTTTCTGCAATAAAACAGCGGGTTTCCACATTTAATGCAACTCTTTCTTCAATTCCTGTAAAATCAGAGGCTGAAATCATGGAACTTTTGGGTCAGATTCTTAAGGGTGACTCAAAATCCGTGGGAAATTTCCTTGCTGCCGGCGTTGACTATGGTGTTCAGGTTACACTTTTGCGCAAGGTTGAGAATGGATTGCGTGATTTGTGTAATTTTGATATATTTTCAGTTCGTACGACAATTTTGCAGAATTCCATTATGCAGGGATTTGAAAGAGGTAAGGATAACAGAAATAGTTCTGTTGTTGGTAACCTGTTTGATAATACAACTGTTTATATGGGTAAGTATTTCGGAAGCGATATTTATGCTGATGCTCTCATGTACTGGACCTATGACAAGAATCGTGCCGGTTCAGACGGAAATGCAGGAAGTGGACTTGTGTTCCATCCTGTCATAGGTCTTGAACTTACGGCTCCTTTTGCAGACATTCGATGGTCTTTTGCTCCAGATTTGTCGGAACTTCAGCAGTCGTGGGCTCAGTCTACGTCCGTTACTCTGTCCTGGCGTCTGTCGTTCTGATTTCAATATGGTAGGTTATTATGCTTAAAAAATTATTGTTTTCTATTATTATGCTTTCCTTTTCTGTGCTTTTGCCATCTGTTGCCCAGGATGCATGGTACTATCACAAGCAGATCAAGAATGTTGTTTTTGAAAACCTAAAGACAGTAAAGAGTTCTGATCTTGATGGAGTTACATCCAGCTATATTGGAAAATCTTTTACAGATGAGCTTATTGGTGACTTGTATGACAGAATTTATTCCCTTGATTATTTTGATGATGTTGAGATTCGTGCCGCAAAGAATAATGATGACGGCAAGACTGTCAATATTATTCTTAGTGTTCATGAGAAGGCAGTTGTTACTAAGGTAGTCTTTGTCGGAAACCGTCAGATTCATTCTTCTGACCTCAAGTCCAAGATTTCAATCAAGGAACAGGACATATTCATAGAAAATAAAATGCTTCTCGATGAAAGGGCCTTGAGAAACTATTATCTTGAAAAGGGTTATACTGCAGCAACTGTTTCAGTTTCCAGCGAAACCAATGATGATGGTGTTGTTGTAAAGTTTGAAATTTCAGAGGGAAGGCAGACTGTCGTAAAATCCGTTAATTTTGAGGGAAACAGAATTGTATCTGCAAAGACCCTCAAGGGAAAGATTTCCATCAGGGAAGTTAGTCTGTTCAATAAGGGATCTTTCCAGGAATCATCCATTTCAAAGGATTCTCAGGTTATTGTTGCATATTACAGGGACCGCGGCTATGTGGATGCCAGGGTTCTCAACGTAAAGCAGGATTCTGTTTTTAATGAAGAAAAAAGAAGAAACGAGCTTACCATAACATTCGAGATTTCTGAAGGAAGCCAGTATACATTTGGTGGTCTTGATTTCAACGGAAACAAGGTATTCACTACTGAAGAACTTTTGTCATATCTGCGCTTAAAGCCGGGTTCCACATATAACGAGTCAAAATTCCTTGAAACCAGAAGCATTATCCAGAATCTTTACTATGAAAACGGATATACATCAAACAGGTTTGGAATTGAAACTCACAAGGACACGGAAAATCTTGTTGTTTCCTACACAATGAATATCCAGGAAAATGCAAGAAGCCATGTTGAAAAGATTATCATTAAGGGAAATGAGAAAACAAAGGATTTTGTAATTACCCGTGAAATTCCAATTGTTGAAGGTGATATTTTCTCCAATGCAAAGATTGGAAACGGACTCCGAAATCTCTACAATCTTCAGTTCTTCTCAGCCGTAAATCCAGAGGTTGTGCAGGGATCGGAAGAAAACCTTGTTGACATCGTATTTACTGTTGAAGAGCAAAGCACAACATCCCTTGACTTTGGATTCACATTCAGCGGTGTAAGTGATCCTTCAGATTTCCCTGTTGCTATTTTTGCAAAACTGGCAGAATCAAATCTTTTTGGAGAGGGTAAGAGCCTTTCTGCAAGTACCTCATTGTCAACATCAGAACAAAGCGTTTCATTCGGCTATGGTCAGAACTGGCTGTGGGACATGCCAATAAGCACCAATTTTTCCATCGGATACAGTCATTCAAGAAACTATGCCCTCAGAAACAAAATCCTTCCATCAGGTGACCTTGATGACGATCACTATTACATGGAATATGGCCAGCATGAATTTTCTCTTGGTGCATCTGTAGGCCGCCGATGGGTTCCAGATTTTGCAATCCTTACTCTTTCTGCAGGTGTTTCAACAAGCATAATCAATAACATATATGATGATGATTACTTTGTTCCAAATGATTCATCAATCACACATTATCATGATAACTGGGAACCAAAGAATTCCATCTGGACATCGTTCTCAATGGATGGAAGAAACATAAGTTATGATCCTTCTTCAGGTTGGTTTGCAAGCCAGAGACTTGCCTGGTATGGTCTCATGAAGGAAGGTGTTTTCTCATTTGCTCCAAACTGGGGTGAAACAGAATTCTATCTGCGCACTGATACTAAACTTGAAAAATATTTTACTCTCGTAAATCAGCCAATCACAGAAAACTGGAGTCTAAGACTTGTTCTCATGGGTTATTCAGGCCTTTCTCTCCAGCTTCCTACTGCTGATACATCAATCAAGAGAAACAATCAGCTTTATATTGACGGAAGATTCTACGGTCGTGGCTGGACAATATACAATAAGGATGAAGGACGTGGACAGGCTTTATGGAACAATACTCTTGAGCTTCGCATGCCTGTAATTCCTGGAATCCTTTCTCTTGACGGATGGTTTGATGCATGTGCAATTTCTGATACTGCAGGAGATTTCTTTGGTGGACTTAACAAGGAAGACTGGTATTTCAGTTTTGGTCCTTCCCTGAGATTCTCAATGCAGCAGTTCCCCCTCAGGCTTATTTTTGCAAACACATTCAAATACAAAGATGGAAGAATTGTGTTTGTTGATGAGGATGGAAACGGTGATAACAGAATGCGTGATAACTGGCACTTTGTTCTTTCATTTAACCTGACAAACCGCTAGTTTTTGCAGTTTAGTGGCTTTGTAATTGCACATTTTGGAGATTTTGTTTATAATTTTTTAACTTTCTTGAATTGATTGATTCAGTTCACTCAGTTTAAGTCAAATAGAGGTATAAGGATGAAGCGTATTTTCAAGTTGATTACAGTTTGTGCACTTGTTCTTGCATCAAGCACAGCAAGTCTTTTTGCTCAGCAGATTACTAAATTTGGTGTTGTAGATACAGATAAGGTTTACAAGGCTTATTTTGCCAATTCAGAACCTGTAAGAAACTATGAAGCAAAGAAAGCTCAGTTTACAAAGGAAATTGATTCCCTGACTAATGAAATCAAGAAGCTCAATGAACAGAAGGTTAAGTTCAGGAAAGAAGGAAAGGATACCGAAGCCGTAAAGATTGAGCAGCAGATTACAAAGAAGAAGGAATATCTTACAGAATATACAGCTGCAAAGAATGCAGAACTTGAATCAATAAAGGAAAACCTCAGAAAGAATAATTCTTTCTACAAGAAACTTTATGAAACACTTGCTCATGTTGCTGAGTCTGGTGGATACAGCATGGTTTTGAGTCTTCAGGATGCCAATGCTGTTTTGTGGTACAGTCCATCTGTTGATCTTACTGAAGACGTTATTTCTGAACTCGGTATCAGAAACTGATTTATGTCTGCAGAAACTCCACTTCTTTCTCAGTACTCGGGCTTAAAGAGGGAACATCCTGATGAAGTTCTCTTTTTCAGGCTCGGTGATTTTTATGAGATGTTCAATGAGGATGCTGTAGAGGTTTCCAGGCTCTTGAACCTGACTCTCACACACCGCGCGGATTCTCCCATGTGCGGAATTCCATATCATGCTGCTAAAGTTTATATTGCCAGATTGCTGAGGCTTGGTAAGAAAATTGCCATAGCTGAGCAGATTGGTGAAATAGCCAAAAAGGGACTCACGGATCGCAAGGTTGTTGAGGTAATTACTCCGGGTACTGCATTGGAAAGCGAGTATCTTGACGGAGGAAGTGCGAATTTTCTTGCATGTGCTTATGTCTTGAAAGATAATGTGGGATTTGCCTATGTGGATGTTACCACAGGTGAATTCCGTGCAACAAGTTTTCCATGCTCATCCCTTGCTGAAAATCTTTCCAAGGAACTTGGACGGGCAAATCCAAGGGAGCTGATTCTCCCGGAAAGTCTCAGAAACAATGGGGATGTTAATTCGTGCCTTGAAATTCTTGGGGGAATTGCGGTTTCCTGGTATCAGGATTGGAATTTCAATTCCCAGACATGCTATGATCGCCTTGTAAGGCAATTCAAAACTGCAAATCTTAAGTCATTTTCCCTTGATGTCAATTCTCCGGAGGTTCCTCCTGCAGGATTCCTTCTTGATTATCTAGAAAAAAATACAAACACATCAGTTCCACATATCCGCAGTATTTCCGTTTATTCAGAAAATCAGTATGTCATAATGGATGATTCTTCAAGAAGAAATCTGGAAATCCTTTATAATCTGCGTGATGGAACACCATCCTTTTCACTTCTTGAATGCGTCAACTATACCAGTACTTCAATGGGGTACAGGCTCCTGCGGTCATGGCTTTCCTTCCCTCTGACTGATCTTGCCAGGATTCGTGAACGTCAGTCCCGTGTGTGTTTTTTCTTCAATGACAGGGCATTGCTAAAAAAAGTCCGCGATGATCTTTCCGGAATTCTGGACATTGAGCGACTTGCTGGAAGAATTTCTTTGGACAAGGCTCACGCAAAGGATTTGCAGGCTTTGAGGCAGAGTCTTGCAATGTGGAAGAAAGTCCTGGCTGTTCTGGATGGTCATTCCTTTTCCTCAGTTAATATGGAAGATGCCGATAAAATCATTGATTTGATTCAGCATTCCATTTGTGATGACCCTTCAACTGTTTTTAACGAGGGCAGAATAATCAGGGAAAACTGGTCTGAGGATCTGGATAACTGGAGGAATATTCAGAAGAATTTTTCTCAGATTCTTGATGAGTATCTTGAGGAAGAAAAATCAAAGACTGGAATTGCAAATCTTAAAATCAAGAATTCCGGCAACATGGGATACTTTATTGAGGTTACAAGGGGTAAGCTTGATAAGGTGCCTAGCCATTTTATTATCCGACGTTCTCTTGTAAATGCTGACAGATATACAACAGAAAAGCTGCAGGAACTTGAGTCAAAGCTCAATGAGTCCTCGTCTCGAATTGTTGAGCTGGAGCATAGTCTTTTCCTTGAAATCAGAAATGAGCTAAAGAAATATGTATCTTACCTGCAGGAAATAGCCATGGAGATTGCATATGCTGATGTCGTGGCTTCTTTTGCAAATGCTGCCCTGGTTCATTCCTGGGTTTGTCCTGAGATGGAAGAATCTGAGATTTTTCAAGTTGAGGGTGCAAGGCATCCTGTTGTTGAAAATCATCTTCCTTCCGGGGAATTTGTTCCAAATGATCTTATTCTTTGTGGTCAGGATTCTGATGCCCAGAGCTTTGCCCTTATTACTGGACCAAATATGGCAGGTAAGAGTACCTTCCTAAGGCAGAATGCTTTGATTTCTCTTCTAGCACAGACAGGTTCCTTTGTTCCTTGCTCCAGTGCCCGACTTGGCCTTGTTGACAGAATTTTCTGCCGTGTGGGGGCTTCCGATAATCTTGCCCGGGGTGAGTCAACTTTTCTTGTTGAAATGACTGAAACTGCCAGAATACTTCGTTCGGCAACAAGGAAATCCCTTGTCATAATGGATGAAGTTGGGCGAGGCACAAGCACTGAGGATGGTCTTTCTATTGCCTGGGCTGTCAGTGAGTATCTTTTGAATGCCATAAAATGCAAGACTCTGTTTGCTACTCACTATCATGAACTTACCAGAATGAATCATCCTTCCCTTAAGCTTTTGTGCATGGCTGTGTCACAAAATGGGAAAAACATTGTGTTTCTCAGAAAAGTTGTTTCAGGTGCCAGTGAAAACAGTTATGGTATTCATGTTGCAAGTCTTGCAGGAATTCCGGATCAGGTTTTGAGAAGGTCTGAGGAGATTCTTGAGAAAATCCAGGGTGAGGCAAGTCGCAGTCATATCCAGGTTTCCATTGATCCAATAGAGGTTACTGAAAATAAATCTTCCAGACCATCTTTCACCGGAGCTCTTTTTAGTGATGAGGAACTGATTTTGAATGAAATTCTTTCCTGTGATACAGACAACATGACTCCAATTGAGGCACTTCAGTCCCTTTCCCGATGGAAAAAATCTCTTTCCGGCAGGTAAAAGCTATATTCTCTTCACGGATACTGGAAAAAATCAAAAAAATACGGGAAGTAATGTTTATTAAATTTTTCCCTGATTTTTGTCATTTTGCTTTTTTGACGGATACACTATTTATGTGTACTTGAAAACATGTGTAATCAAACAAAATATCAGGCAAAAGCTTGGTGTTCTCCTTAACTGGTGTTTTTCTGCTCAAAAATGCATCTCCTGCAAAAAAAAATGCTTTCTATCTGTTATATGTATGTCATGTGTTTTCAAGTACATTTTCAGGATTGCTCCACAAAAAAACAGAAGGTGTGAAATCTGTTCAAGATTTCTTATAAGTGAGGACAAAATTTGCACATCCTGCAGGAGCGAAAGGGTAATAGTGAGCGCGGATTGTGTGCATTCCATAATGCCATACAGATTGTGGTACAAGAATCTTCTTTTCTCGTGGAAATCACAGGATGAAAGATCTCTTTCGCTGATCTTTGCAAAGGCTTGTCTTATAAAGATAAGGTCTGTTTTGGGAAAAAGCAGCCTTGAAAACTGGAAAATTGTACCGGTACCGCCAAGACCTGGCAAAATCCGCATGAAGGGGTGGGACCAGGTAGATGAACTTTGTTCAGTTTTGTCAGTTATATCTGGCATCAGGGTTTACAAGCTTCTGGAAAGAACTTCAGGCCAGCAGCAAAAGAAACTTGAACGCACAAAAAGGCTTGAAAAAGGAAGGAATCCCTATGTTTTGTCAGCTTCAGGCAGAAAATTGTCTGAAACGGGGCTTGAGAACAGGAATTTTCTTCTTGTAGATGATATTTTTACTACTGGAGCCACTATGGAAAGGTGTTCCTCAGTTTTGAAGAAATATTTTCCCGGGTGTCAAGTAATGGTTTTGACACTTTTTATTGTAGACTAGTCGCATTTATTGCTTTATAATGGGAATAAGCAGTATTTTTCATAAATGAGGTGAAATATGGCAGAAACTGATGAATCATTTCAGCTGGTAACCTTCCAGCTTGGATCTGAACTCTACGGTGTTGATATCATGGATGTCAAGGAAATCGTAAAGATTCAGGCTGTCCGCTTGATTCCAAATGCACCGTTCTATGTAGAAGGTATTATCAATCTTCGTGGAGAGGTTATTCCTATTATTAACCTTCATAAGCGCTTTTATATAAAGAAGATGGAAGTTCAGTCTGATGATGATGGAATGAGTGAGGACGAAGGCGGATTTATTATTCTTGATATTGAAGGCAATAAGATTGGAATTATTATTGACCGGATTGAGCGCGTAGTTCCAGTCAATCGTGATGAGGTTAAGCCTCCTCCACAGATGCTTGCTGGAATCGGAACTGAATATATTCAGGGTGTTGTAAGACAGAACGACAACTATCTCATTATTTTGGATACTCGACGTCTGTTCAGTGCAAAGGAACTCCAGAAGATTCTTGATCCAGACGCATAATTTGTTCTGAAACCTCATGACTTAATTATGAGAAAATGAGAAATAGACTGTTACAAATCAATTAAAATTCATATATGTCCTGAAATGTCTTTGTGGATATTTCAGGATTATTTTAAAAAGGGAACAAAAATGATACAGACATATAGTGCGACAATTCGCCGAAAGGAAATGGAAGCCGTTCTTACCTGCATGGTTGATGAGAAAATCGGACCTGGAGAAATGAACGAAAAGCTTGTTCAGACTGCAAAGGAACTTATTGGTTTTGATGGTGCAGTTGCATTCCGCAGTCCGGCCATTGCACTTGAGTATGCATTTAAGGCCCTGGATCTTCCAAAGGAAAGTGGAATTATTCTCAGTGCCCTTGCTCCCGCATATCAGATTCTCACAATTGAAAAACTTGGTTACAAGCCTTTGGTTGCAGATGTTAACGAAGAAACAGGGCTCATGACATTTGAGGCTGTTGAGCAGCTTGTCAAGGAAGGCGGCCGTCTCATTATTTTCAATGAATCAATGGGTATATTGCCTGACATTAAGAAATTCCTTGAACTGGGCATTCCTCTTATTGAGGATGTTTCTCAGTCTGCTTTGTCGTCATATCCCCTGGAACCTCAAGAAGCAGAAGAACTTGCAAAAAAACAGCAGAAAAAAGTTCCTGCACAGGATGGTGAAACTCCTGCCCAGGAAGAAGAAGTTCTTGGAAAAAGGGCTGGAATGTACGGTGTGTTCTCAATTCTTTCCATGGAAGACAGGGACATAATTACTGCCGGTGGTGGAGCATTGCTGTTTGCTCCTCAGAGAAAGGAATGGACTGTTTTGAAGCATCTTGCTGAAGAGGCTCCATCCACAGATATTATTCCAGACATGAATGCTGCTCTTGCCTATGTTGAGTTTAAGGAATTCAAGAGAAATGAAAAAACTCGAAAGGATTTCTATGCATTGTTTAGTCGTGCAATTATGTCTGGCCGTCACAAGACATATCTTCGCCCGCAGGGATCACTTTCCACAATCTATACTTTCCCGCTGGTTTTGAATTCAGGCTTCAAGGATGTAAAGGCCTATGCGCAGAAAAAGGGTGTTGAAGTAAGACCTGCATATGAAAATTCAGTTATTGCAATGAGGCAGGAGGAGTATTCGTCAAAATGCATCTGTGCAAACTCACTTCTTCTCAGATGTGCCGCATTTCCTCTTTATCCGCGTCTTGGACAAAAGGAAGCTTCTCTTATTGTTAAGATTCTTTGTTCCTTGCCATAAGGGAGTGTCCTTGTCAATATGAAAAGATGCCTAATTGTTGCCAATTCTCTTAAGCCTGAAGCACAGTCAAAAGCCGCTGAGATTTCTGAGTATCTTTCCGGGAAAAGCATAGAATGTGATTCCTTTTTTTATAATGGCCGTGATCCGTCTTGTCATGACATGAAAGTTGATTTTTCTCAGTGTGATTTTGTCATAACGCTCGGTGGTGATGGAACAGTATTGTATGCATGCAGGAGTTGTGCTCCATTGAATATTCCCGTGTTTCCAGTTAATTTGGGAGAATTTGGTTTTCTTGCTTCTGTTGATCCTGAAAACTGGAAAGGTGAACTTGAATCTTTTTTGAATGAATCAGCATTTTTGAGTGACAGGGTTCTTGTTGACTGTGAAGTTGTTCGGGGCGGAAAGACTGTCTTTACATGTTCCAGCATGAATGATTGCGTTATTTCATCTACGCCTCATGCAAGACTTGTTAATTTGAGTGTTGCATACAATCATGCACTTCTGGGGCCTTTCAAGACCAACGGCCTTATAGTTTCAACTCCTACCGGTTCCACTGCTTATTCTGCTGCGGCTGGTGGTCCAATTGTTGAGCCTACCCTGAGGGCTCTTGTTCTTACTCCGGTAAATTCTTTCAGCCTGTCTGCCAGACCATTGGTTTTTGGTGGTCAGGGTGAAATTGCAATAACAGTTTTGGAAAGTCGCTGTGATTCCATAGTTTCTTGTGATGGTCAGGTTGACTATCCTCTGGAAAAAGGTGATGTAATAATCATGCGGCTTTCAAATTATTCAGCCAGATTAATTTGTTCTACCCAGGAAAAATTTTATTCTGCCTTGCAAAGTAAGCTTAACTGGGCTGGAGGTCCTCGTGCTTGAAGAACTTGACATAAAGAATTTTGCCCTTATTGATAATGCACATGTTGAATTTTCCCGTGGGTTTACCGTGCTTAGCGGTGAGACTGGTGCAGGTAAATCCATTCTCATTGGAAGTCTTGCATTCCTTCTTGGTGGAAAAGCTTTTGCCCACCAGATCAGGACCGGGTGTCATGAAGCTCAGGTTTCAGGAACTTTTCTTCTTGAGTCAAAGGAAGCATTTGCATGGCTTGATGAGCATGGAATTGAAAGTGAGAATGACAGGGTTTTGATCAGGCGTCTGATTAAGGACACGGGCAAGTCTTCGGCCTGGATTTCTGGCATTCCTGTTACAAAAAATGACCTTGCGTCTTTTGCTGATTATCTGGTTGATATTCATGGCCAGCACGAGCAGCAGTCACTCATGAAAGTGCAGGATCACAGAAGATATCTTGATATTCATGCAGGAATTGTAGATGAGGTTGCTCAGTTTACGAGCCTCTATAATGAACTGGTAGAAAAAAGAAGAGTGCTTGAATCCCTCAACACCAATGAAGCAGACCGGAAAAACAGAATAGAAATGCTTTCTTTTGCTGTTGATGAAATTACCAATGCAAAGTTGAAGCCGGGGGAAGATGAGGAACTTGAAGCAGAAGAGAATCGTCTTTCATCATTTGAAAAGCTTTATGCTCAGGTTGAAGAAATCAATTCTTTGTTTGACGGGGAATCTGGTGGTGTCCTTTCTTTGTTGAAAAAACTTGAGGGATCGGCTTCCCGTGCGTCAGATATGGACAAGCACCTTGAGTCTTTGTCTGAAAGGCTTCAGTCTTCATTCTATGAAATTGATGACATTTCAAAGGAATTCCGTCACTATGCATCATCACTTGTTTTTGATCCGGAAAGACTTTCCCAGGTGCAGGAACGCCTGGAATTAATATATAAGTTCAAGAAAAAATATGCCAACGGAATCAATTCCACGGTTCAGGATGTTCTTGATTATTGTGACAAGGCTCAGAATGAACTTGAAAGCCTGTCAGAATCATTCCAGGATAAGGGTGATCTTGAAAGAATTGTTAAGGAACTTGAAAAGAAGGCATTTGTTTTTGCGAAACAGATTTCAGCAAAGAGAACAGAACATTCAAAGAAAATGTCAGGTGAAGTTGAGGCGATTCTTTCAAAACTTGGCATGAAGGAAACAAGATTCAGTGTAAGCCTCACGGAAAAGGAAGGTGATGAAATCCAGCAAAAACTTGGACCTTATGGAATGGACAATGTTGAATTTCTTATCAGTGCAAATCCTGGTTCACCATTGCTGCCTCTTGCCAGAATTGCCTCTGGTGGTGAACTTAGCAGGGTTATGCTTGCTCTCAAAACCATTCTTTGTCAGGCTGATCTTGCAGGAACTCTTGTATTTGATGAGATTGATACAGGAATCGGTGGTGAGGTTGCAGTAAGTATAGGTGAGCACATGAAAAAACTTGCGGAAAAAAAACAGATACTATGTATCACACATCTTGCAAGTATTGCAGTTTATGCCCATAATCAAATAAAGATACACAAGGGTGTTGAGGATAATATCACGGCAACAAACGTCTATGCCGTTGAGGGTGAAGACAGGGTTCGCGAAATTGCCAGAATGCTTTCTGGTGACAGCATCTCTTCTCAGTCTCTTGAGCACGCAGCTTCCATGCTTGAAAAATTTGGAGGAGAATAATGGCCATATCAGATGAAGAACGCAAGGAATTTCAGCTTAGAATCAAGCCTATAAAAGAAAAAATTGCTGAACTCATGAAGAAGGAAAAGGAAGACTCAATGAAGGCTAAGTCTGCCGAAAAATATGAGGAAAAGAAAGTTCTTCTTGCCGAGCAGAATATTTATATTGCAACTCTTCAGATCAGCATTAATACCATTTCTGTGGAGATGCTTGAAACAAAGAACAATGATTCATTAAATGATGCCAGAAAATCCATTTATAAGGCGATTATTCATCTGGAGGATCTGGTTACAAATACAGTTGATTGTCCTTTCAGTGAACTTGAGCCAAAGGTTCAGCGCCTTGAAGGTATTGGCATTGAGCGAAGACTTCATGTAATCAGAAAGCTGGGACTTGTAATTCAGATTCTGGTTGATGCTTTCGGTGACAATTCAAAATGGAAGGAATCATTCGTGGAAATGAGAGGTCGTCACGCAGTTGTTTCCAAGAATATGATTGACATGAAACAGGCTTACAAGGATTATTTTGATCATCAGTCAAAGGTTTATGAGGCTACGGTCAATACAATCAGGCTTATCCGCTCTCTTTTGGACAAGAGTGCAACTGAATACCGTGACCGCTATGAAATTGCATCACATCGACTCGATGACATGAGAATGGCTGTTAATCTTTTGATTGCCAACCGTAGAATTGCCATGATTCTCAATGATAAGGATCAGTCTGAGGAAATCAGGAAGAAGGCTCTGGTATGGAAAACAAAGATGGAAACTGATGCCAAGAAAGGTATTTCAAAATAATGAAAAAGGAATTTGCACTCAAGATTTTCGAAGCATTTTCCATCCAGCGGTGGAATGATCTGATCAGGCCTTTTGACCTGGTTGAAATGGACAATGATGCTGAAAAAATGGTCATTGCCTATATTATCGGAAAGTATGAGGAAAGCAAGGGAGCCAGGGTCGATTGGGATTGGATCATTCATGCAAGTCTGTTCAGTCTCCTGCGTAAGATTCAGCTTTGTGACATAAAGAGTCCAATTCAGCGTCTCATTAAGGATCAGTATCCACAGGAATATATCCGGCTCAACAAATGGGTGTTTTCTCAGTATTCAAATCTTATAGAAGACAATGAGCTTTATTCCAGATTTGGTGATTTCATGGATTCTCTCAGCGGGAATTGCCTTTTTGACCAGACTTCGGAGCTTACGATGCGAATTTACCGGGCGTCGCACAAATATGCTTCATTCCGTGAACTGGAAATGCTTAGCGTTGTAAATGAGGTTGAGCGCTATGATGGAATCAAGAAGCAGCTTAACGCGGAGCTTTCTGAATATCTTGACTTGAAGGGTCTCCAGCTGTTGATGACTAGACAAAAGCCCTTTGAATTTCTCATGAGGGTTGAGCAGCTCAGGTTTCAAACCAGATGGAATCAGACTCCAAGGGTTCCAAAGACTTCAGTTCTGGGACACTGTTTCTTTGTTGCCATTCTGACTCTTCTTTTCACAAAGGAATGTGGAAAAAAGATAACGGGAAAGAGACTTTACAATGACTATTTTTCTGCATTGTTTCATGATTTGCCTGAAAGTGTTACCCGGGACATTATTTCACCTGTAAAAACTGCCACTGATGGTCTTCCAGATGTAGTTAAAACTATAGAAGAAAAGGTTGTTGCTCAGGAACTGGTTCCTCTCATGGAAGAGTTTTATCGCGATGAAATCATGTATTTTACCAGTGATGAATTTTCCAACAGGGTTATTGTTGAAGGCTGTTTAGTTAAGGCTGATTTTGATGAAATAAATTCCAGGTATTCTGAAGATGCATATAATGCAATTGATGGAAGGCTTGTCAGGCTGAGTGATCATTATGCTGCACTCATGGAGGCTGATCTTTCAATCAGGCATGGAATTACAAGTGCTCATCTTGTTTCAGGCCGTGATAACCTTCTTTCGGCCTATGCAGACAACCATAATGTCAATGGAATTGATGCTTCCAGTCTGTTTCAGGATTTTGCCGGCTGATTTTCAACATATTTGATTTTTTATTGCAATAATCAGTAATTAATCAAATTTTATTTTCATTAATGTTGTATAAAAATCTTATATCAATTATACTTTTCGCAAACTTTTAATATGGTATACTAAGGAAAATTGACTTTTTTTAAGTAGAAGTATATGGAGGATATATGACAATTTCTGAGATGCTCAGTCAAAGTGGAATTTTGACTTTGCTAGGTATGGGTGTCGTTTTTAGTTTCCTTATCATCATGATTTTGGCAATGACACTTCTTCACGCAGTTATTCATGCATTGGGTTGGGACAAAGAAGAAAAAAAGGATGCCCCATCTGCTGCCCCAGCTGTTAGTTCAGCACCCGCCGCTGATAATGGAGCAATTATTGCTGCCATTGCTGCTGCTGTTCATGAAAAAGAATCAAATTAATTATAATTGAGAGGATAAATTATTATGGCTAAAGTTGGAATTTCAGAACTTGCAATCCGTGACGCACATCAGTCGCTTCACGCAACACGTATGACTACTGCAGATATGCTCCCAATCTGCGACAAGCTTGACAAAGTAGGATATAAATATATCGAAGGATGGGGTGGAGCAACTTATGACTCATGTATCCGCTTCCTTAACGAAGATCCATGGGAACGCCTCAGAAAGCTTCATGCAGCTCTTCCTAACAACAAGATCATGATGCTCTTGCGTGCCCAGAATCTTCTTGGTTACAAGCACTACGCAGATGATGTTGTAGACAAGTTTGTTGAGACTGCTGCAAAGAATGGTATCGGATGTTTCCGTATTTTTGATGCATGTAATGACCCGCGCAACATGGAACGTGCTACAAAGGCTGCAAAGAAGTCTGGTGTTGATGTTCAGATGGCTATTTCTTATGCCGTTACTCCTTTCCATACAAATGATAAATATGCTGAACTTGCAAAGACTTATGCAGAATTCGGTGCAGATTCAATTTGTATCAAGGATATGTCAGGTCTTCTTAAGCCTTACGAAGCTTATGATCTTGTAACAAAGATCAAGAAGGCATGTGACCTTCCTGTAGAAATCCACTCACACGCAACAACAGGTCTTTCTGTTGCATCTCTCCTCAAGGGAATTGAAGCAGGAGCAGACATTGTTGATACAGCAATTTCTTCTCTCTCTATGGGTACATCACACTCACCAACAGAAACTGTTGTAGAAATGCTCAAGGGAACAGAATGGGATACAGGACTTGATACAAAGCTTCTCCTTGAAATTGCAGCTTACTTCCGTGAAGTACGCAAGCACTATTCATCACTTGAATCAGCATTCCTTGGTGCAGATACACGTATTCTTCTTTCTCAGGTTCCAGGCGGAATGCTTTCTAACCTGGAAAGCCAGCTCAAGCAGATGGGCGCAGGCGACAAAATGGATGCCGTTCTTGAAGAACTTCCAAAAGTACACAAAGATGCAGGTTATGTTCCACTTGTTACACCAACTTCACAGATTGTTGGTACACAGGCTGTATTCAATGTAATCCAGGGTCGCTACAAGATGATGACTGCTGACTTTGCTAATCTTGTAACAGGTAAGTTCGGTAAGCTTCCAACTGATGCAAACCCTGATGTTGTTAAGCAGGCACTTGCTCAGAACAAGATGGATGAAGTAATGACATGCCGCCCAGCAGACAAGATTGAACCAGAATGGGACAAGATGGTTGAAGAAGCAAAGAAAGCCGGTGGTAACGGAAGCGACGAAGATGTTCTTACATATGCAATGTTCCCGCAGGTTGCAACAAAGTTCTTCTCTACAAGAGCAAATGGTCCTGTTGATGCAGCCTCAACATTCGCAAAGAAGGAAGCAGCAGCTCCAGCAGCAAATGCATCTAAGGGCGGAAACTACACAATCACAGTTAACGGTGCTTCTTACAACGTTTCTTCAAACGGCGCAGGTTCAATCACTGTTAATGGAACTCCATACAATGTAACAGTAGGTGCTGCAGGTTCAGCTCCTGTTGCAGCTGCCCCTGTAGCTTCAGCTCCAGCAGCAGTTGGTGGTGTTGATATTACAGCTCCAGTTGCAGGAACATTGCTCAAGCAGTGCTTCTCAAACGGAACAAAAGTTACAAAGGGTCAGACAGTAATCATCGTTGAATCAATGAAGATGGAACTTGAAGTTAAGGCTACAGCAGACGGTACAATCACATATACAGTTGCTCCGGGAACACAGATCAACAACGGTCAGGTTCTTGCTTCTATCGGTGGCGTTGTTCAGGCAGCTCCAGCACCAGTTGCAGCAGCACCTGCAGCCGCTCCAGCTCCAGCAGCCGCTCCAGTTGCAGGAAACGGAACAAAAGTTGCAGCTCCAGTTGCAGGCGTATTCCTCCGCACAGCAGTTCCTGAAGGAACATCTGTAAAGAAGGGTGACAATGTTGTAATCCTTGAATCAATGAAGATGGAACTTGAAGTTAAGGCTCCATGTGACGGTAAGGTTCACTTCCTTGCAAACCAGGGTGATCAGGTTACAAACGGACAGCCAGTTTGCGAAATCGTATAAAAGTATTGCTAAGCAATATTTTTATCCCGGGTTTTTTCATTTGGGAAAACCCGTGCAGCTTAATTATTTAGGAAAAAATTATGCCTATTAGAACTAATATTAAAAATACAAAGATTGCATTTATCATGCTTGCAATTATTGCGGTGGCTTCTGTTTTTTCTTTCACTAAGCCAGCTAATGCAGCATCATCTGGTGCAAAGACAGGAATGAATCGTGTAATTGCCAAAACTGAAAACTGGAATGGTAAACATGATATTTCTGTAGAGAAATTCCTTGGAAATATCGGAAAGTCTACTGGAATCTACATGATGTTCCATAAGCAGACTGCAGAGGAAATTGCCAGGGCTAAGGCTGAAAAAGCAGCACAGCTTGCGGCGGAAGAAAACAATCCATTTGAAGATGCTTCTCAGGAACCTGGATGGAAATATATCGTAATGATTGCCATCGGATTCCTTATTATCTATCTCGCAGTTGGAAAGGGGTTCGAACCACTTCTTTTGATTCCAATCGGATTTGGTACTGTTCTTGTTAACATTCCGGGGGCAGGCATGGGAGTTGCTCCTCATGGAATGCTTCACATTATCTATAGTGCCGGTGTAGGAAATGAGTTCTTCCCAATGCTTATCTTCATGGGTATTGGTGCCATGACAGACTTTGGTCCACTCATTGCAAACCCTAAGATGGCTCTTCTTGGTGGGGCTGCACAGCTTGGTGTTTTCTTCACATTGTTTGGTGTTGCTCTTATGAATATCTTCCTTGGAACTGATTATACGATTCTCCAGGCATCGGCTATTTCTATCATTGGTGGTGCTGATGGTCCTACATCAATTTATGTTTCAGGAAAACTTGCTCCAGAAATGATGGCAGTAATTGCAGTTGCTGCATATTCATATATGGCTTTGGTTCCAATGATTCAGCCTCCAATCATGAAACTCCTCACAACAAAGAAGGAACGCATGATCAAGATGGAGCAGCTTCGCTATGTTTCAAAGACAGAGAAGGTTTTGTTCCCAATGCTTTTGCTTGTTCTTGCAATTCTTCTTTTGCCACCTGCATGTCCTCTTATCGGTATGCTTGCATTTGGTAACTTCGTAAAGCAGAGTGGTGCTGCTGAGCGTCTTTCAAAGACAATGGAAAATGAACTCATGAATATTGTTTCCATCCTTCTGTCTCTTGGTGTTGGTTCACAGATGACACCAGAAAAGATCATGAAGAAGGAGTCCTTTGGTATTATTATTCTTGGTCTTGTTGCATTTGCTGTTGCCACAGCCGGTGGTCTTCTCATGGCAAAGTTAATGAATCTTTTCCTTAAGAAGAAGATTAATCCTCTTATTGGTTCTGCAGGTGTTTCTGCCGTTCCAATGGCTGCCCGTGTTTCAAACAAGGTAGGTCTTGAATACGATCCTTCAAACTTCCTTTTGATGAATGCCATGGGACCAAATGTTTCTGGTGTTATCGGCACAGCAATTGCTGCCGGTGTATTCATTGCAACATACGGAAACTAATAATTAAAGGTTCTTGAGTCTTGTGATTCAGGAGCCTTTAAGACATTTTGTTGAATTTTAGGATTTTTTGTATTGACCATGGAATCGTAAATTTGATAAAATATCTTACTTGTTAATAGTCTGTAAGGAAACCGTTACTCCTTATGACAAAATAAATTCAGAGGTTATGAAAATGTACGCAATTGTTGAGTATAAAGGCAATCAGTACAAGGCAGAAAAAGACGCTGTTCTTGAAGTTGCAAAGATCAACGACGCTAAAGAAGGCGACACAGTTACAATCGATACAGTTCTTATGGTAAGCGATGGTGACAAGGTTTCTGTTGGAACTCCTTATGTAAAGGGTGCAAAGGTTACTGTTGAAGTTGGAAAGACTTTCAAAGACGACAAAGTTCTTGTTTTCAAGTACAAGTCAAAGAAAGATTATCACCGCTTTATCGGACATCGTGAACAGTACACAATGGTTACTGTAAAGGATGTTGTTTTAGCATAAGGTGACTGAAATACTTTTGGTGTGTGATGAAAACGGTTTGTTCAAGAGCCTTTCAGCTTCTGGTCATGCCGGTTTCTCCACAAAAGGAAAGGATATTGTTTGTGCAGGTATTTCCATACTACTGGATACGGCAATGGAAGTTCTTTTGAAAACTGAAGGTATTGTTCTTGAAAAAGAAATTGCTTGTCGTGGAAAACTCGCTTTCCATGTTGCAAGTTTCGAGTCAGTTGTTCCAGTTGAGGAACGGCTGAAATGTATAGCGGATTTCATAAGGCAGGGAATTAATTCTTTGACCAAAGATTATCCGGCTTACGTACTCTTGCGGGAAATAAAACAATAACCGAAGTTTCTTCGGTGGAGGATTAAAATGGGACGTACAAAAGGCGGAAGCGGTGCTAAGAACGGCCGCGATTCAAACCCTAAACATTTGGGCGTAAAGAAATACAGTGGTGAAATGGTTACAGCTGGTTCTATTCTTGTTAGACAGCGTGGTACTCCAATTCATCCTGGTAACAACGTAATGCGTGGCGGAGATGACACATTGTTTGCAACTGTAGACGGTGTAGTTAAGTACGGAAAGCGTATGAACCGCAACATCGTTTCTGTTGAACCAGTTGCAGCTAACTAAGTTCAGCTAACGAATTATGCAATGCCCTGATGTGAAAGTATTCTTTCATAGTCGGGGCATTTTTTTTGGATTTTTGTAAATCCTGTATTTGGAGATATTCTATGATTCAATTTGCAGATGAGGCAACTATAAAAGTTTCTTCCGGAAAGGGAGGAAATGGCTGTGCTTCTTTTAGACGAGAAAAATATATTCCCAATGGTGGTCCTAACGGTGGTGATGGTGGACGTGGCGGTGATGTTATTTTTTGCGTCAAGAGAAATCTAAGAACTCTAGCACACTTGCGATTTCATCCGATTTTGAAGGCAAAAAATGGTGGTGATGGACAGGGATGGAACCGTTATGGAAAAGATGGCGAGGATATTATTATTCCTTTACCTCCAGGATCAACAATCAAGGATGCAGAAACTGGTGAAATAATAAAAGATTTTCCTTCTGATGCAGAAGACGAAACATTCCTTTTTCTGAAAGGTGGTAATGGCGGCTGGGGAAATGTTCATTTTAAGTCCAGTACAAATCAGGCTCCCAGAAATGCAAATCCTGGTCAGCCTGGGCAGGAACGGGAACTTAGAATTGAATTGTCTGTCATGGCTGATGTTGGATTGGTTGGATTCCCTAATGCTGGAAAATCAAGTCTTCTGGATTTATTCACTAATGCCAGGCCAAAAATTGCTCCTTATCCATTTACGACTAAGATTCCTAATCTTGGCGTTTTGCATGTTGATGATGAAAAGGATTTTATTATAGCTGATATTCCTGGAATCATTGAAGGTGCAAGTGAAGGTGCAGGGCTGGGAGTCAGGTTCCTGAAGCATATTTCAAGAACCCAGGCTCTTTTGTTCATGATTGACTGTAGTGATGACAACTATCTTGATGCATACCATCTTTTGCTTAAGGAACTTGATGGTTTCGGACATGATTTGACTTCTAAGCCAAGAATTGTTTTGTGCAACAAAATTGATGTTGAAGGAGCAATGGAAAGGGCTGAGGAAGTCAAGGCAAAAATCAATTCTGAGGATCCAGACATTCCGGTTATTCCGGTTTCTGTAGCTTGCCGCCAGAACATGGATGCTGCAAGAAAAGAAATAGTGAGTCTTGTTGATAAAATGAATGAACTGAAGAAACCGGTTATGCAGGAAGAACTTAAGTCTGAAAAAACTGAGTTTATGAAAAGCCGGTCCGTTGATGATTCAATGGAAATTCAGTTTCCAGGTAGTGAAGGCTGATGTAAAATGAGAATTGCAGTCCTTGGGGGAAGTTTCAATCCCATTCAAATTGCACATCTTGCTCTTGCTGATGAGGTTTTGAAAACTTTCTCCTATGACAAAATAATATTTGTTCCTGCTGGAATTCCTCCTCATAAGGAAATAATGGACAGTATTCCTCCAGAAAAAAGATTCCGCATGGTTCAGCTTGCAGTTGAAGACAATGAAGATTTTGCTGTTGAAGATTATGAAATCAGGCATTCCGGGGTTTCTTATACTTACGATACAATTGAGTATCTGGAAAGAAAATATTCTGATGTTCTTGAGGGAAAGATAGCTCTTGTTATGGGAAGTGATTTGTTTCCTCATTTTCATTTGTGGCACAGGGCAAAGGAACTTTCCGAAAAGTGCGATTTGATTCTGGCTGGTAGACCAAAGGATTTTAATCAGCAGGATGAACATACAAATCGGGCTGTAGGTGATTATGCGAAAGAAGGTGAATCCAATCCTCTTGAAAATCCATTGTTTCGAAATGCATTGAAGCTGGACAATGTTCTGATGAATGTTAGTTCAACTCAGATTAGAACACGGATTGCCCAGGGGAGAAGTTTCCGATATCTTGTTCCAAAAAAAGTTTTTGAGTATATTAATAGCGAGAAGTTGTATATGAAAACTGACTGGTCCAAAGTTATAGAGAGAATCGATGCACATGCAAAAAAAGTTCTTTCAAGAAAAAGATATGAGCATTCAGTTAGGGTTGCCGAAACATCAAGATATATGTGTGGCCTTTACGCCCTGGATCCTGAAAAGGGATATGTTGCTGGCATAGCTCATGATATCTGCAAGGAAATGGATGATTCACTTATGATTTCTCTGGCCAAAAAGGACGGCATGGAAATTTCTGATGCTGAAAGGGAAAAAGTCTCTCTCTTGCATGGAAGGGCTGCTGCTGTTTTTATCCAGGAAAAATTTGATGTTTTTGATGGGGATATTATCGAGTCCATTTCAAATCATACTTTGGGAAAAGAAAATTTGTGTGATCTTGGAAAAATAGTCTATTGTGCAGACAAAATTGAACCTGGGCGTCCCCAGTCAACTGAAGAATACAGGAAGAACCTTTTTTCCAAATCCTTGAATGAAATGACTGCCATTGTTGTCAGGGAAAATATGGAATATCTTGAGAAAAAAGGCAAGAAGATTGCTCCACAAAGCAAGCTGTTCCTTGAGAGCCTGTGATTTTTATTCTGAATTTATTAGGTGGGTACAATGAATATTTCAAAACAGAAAAGTGGTGTTATTTTTCTTTTTGTCATTCTTTTGATTATTGCCAGTGTGGGTACTTTTGTTGCCATGTCTTTGAGGGTTGATCCTGTTGAGGAAAGTCTCAAGAGTGATCCTGTTATCTACACTCTATGGGTTATAACTGATGACGATGGAAATGCCCTTTCTACTGCACTTATGTTTTTTTATCCGTCAGCTTCCCGTGGTTTATATTTTGATATTCTTGGAAATACGGGCGCCATTTACAAGAGTCTTAATAGAGTTGACAGAATTGATGCGGTTTACAAGGAAAAAGGAATTGATGTCTACCGGCAGGAAATAGAAAGCCTTGTTGACAAGAAAATTCCTTTTTCCATTGAAATATCACTTTCTGATTTTTCTACCCTTACCGATTACCTTGGCGGTCTCAACATATTTGTTCCGTTTCCCGTTGATGAAAAGACTGAAAATGGTGATTTGTATTTGCTTCCAAGTGGTGCTGTTCGGCTTGATGGTGAAAAAATCAGAACTTTTCTGACTTACCGCCTTGAAGCAGAAACTGATTCTGATGTCAATGGAAGGCGCGAGGCTGTGTTTGTTGCATTCTTGTCTGCTCTCAAGGAAAACAGAAACAAGATTTTGTCCAAGAATAATTTTGCACGCTATGCAGCAACATTAAAGTCTAACATTGAAGAAGATAATCTTAAGAGTCTTCTTGAGAAAGTAACTGATATTGATGCTGAAAGATTGACTGCACAGCCAATTACTGGAACTTTAAGAAGTGTTGAGGGAAAGACTCTTTTGTTTCCGTATTATGACGGCCAGCTTATCAAGGATGTCGTTAACCAGGGAGCCACTTCGCTTGTTAGTGGAGAAATTACATCTGCTAATCGGGTTTATGTTCTTGTGATAAAGAATGGAACTTCACAGCAGGGTCTGGCAAGAAATACGTCTTTTCTTATGGCAAGTGCCGGCTATGAAATTCTTGAGGCTGTTAATGCTGACCGAAATGATTACACAAAGACACAGATTATAAACCATATTGGAAATGAGGAGGCCGCAAAGGCTCTGGGGTCATTTATACGATGTACTAATATAGTTAATGATCAGGTTTTGCCTGAAAATGCAGGTGCAGACAGTGCTGCCAAGGCGGATTTCACCATTATTCTTGGCCGGGATTTTGACGGAAGATACGTTAAGTAAGATTATTATTGCAAAGTAAAATAGGAGTATGCATATTATGGAAAAATCAACAAAAGATAAGGCTTTGGAAATTGCTCAGCTTATTGAGGATGGAAAGGCTACGGATGTTGTGGTTATTGATGTTTCTAAATTGAACAGCTGGACTGATTACTTTGTTATTGCAACTGTTACAAGTTCAGTTCTTTCACAGGGTATTGCAAAGCAAATCAAGACTTATACCAGGGAAAATGACATGGAAGTTCATCTCACTCATGAAAAGACCTATGACATGAACCAGTGGAATCTTATTGATTTGGGTGATGTTGTTGTTCATCTTATGAGTGATGAGGCAAGATCATTCTATGAGCTGGAAAAACTCTGGCATGCAGGAGAAATTATCAGGGGATAGTTTTACTGGAACAAAAAAGCACCTGCCATGGTTGAACTGTATTTGCTCAGCCTTGGAGGTGCTGATTAAAAAGAACTAATTGTTTTTATTCCATGTCAGAAGGCAATGAGTCTTCTTCAATCATGTCATCTTTGATGTTGTAGAATTTGTCATAATCGAAGTTATCATCGTAGCCATCTTCAGCTTCGCGATCATCGTATGAATCTTCATCTGTGTAGTCGTCTTCTACATTTTCATCTTCGTAGAATTCGTCCTTGAATCCATCATCATATTCATCGTCTTCAAAGTCATCATCAAAATCTCCATCGTTCATTTCTTCTGAATAATCATCGTCATCATAAGAAAAACCTGCCATTGAAAATTCTGTGTCGTCATCATTGAACATGATTAAGCCTCTCAATTTGTGAAGTTGCAGTAACAAACTCTCAAAGATACTTTAACCCTAGATTAGTTTAGTCATTGCATTTTGTCAATTGGGAAAATAGGTTTTATTGTTTGGATTATGAATTGTTAAGGGATAAATTGGAGTTCATGTGCGAATTTCTTGTACAGTATTGACAGTATGGGCTTAATTTTATTATAATGCTTTTGTATGTCTGACAGTGTTAGTGTACTTTGCCCGGCCAAAATTAATCTTGGTCTTAGGGTTTTCCCGAAAAGGGCAGACGGCTTTCACCATATTCAGAGTATTTTTACCACGGTAAATCTTTTTGATGAGCTTAAGGTGACTGTGACTGGTGAAAGGAATACATGTCGTGTGAACGCAAGAGGTATGAAGCTTCCGGAAGAAAATACGTTCACAAAAGCATACAAAGCTTTCTGCGTGCTGACTGGCATAGACAGTGGGGTTCTTGTTGAAGTTGACAAGAAGATTCCTGCCGGCGGTGGATTGGGGGGCGGCTCAAGTGATGCTTCTTCTTTTATTCAATCCCTGAACAGTCTTTTTAAAGCACAGTTGTCTGATTCTGATCTTCTTTCATTGGCAGGTCAGGTTGGAAGTGATGTGTTCTTTTTTACCAGTGCGCTGAATGCAGATAATGGAAAGCGTTTCGGCTTCTACAGTCCTTATTGTGCTGTGGTTGGTGGCCGGGGCGAAAAAATCCATGAAATCGAGGCTCGAAATGATTTTTCCGTGCTTCTTGTCATGCCGGGGGTTGAAGTTTCCACAAAGGAAGCCTACTGTCTGGTTGATAATGCAATGAACGGCAATGTGGAGCCTTTTGATAACATGGAAGTTACCTATAGAAAGAATGTTGCAGACTGGAATTTTGTCAATGATTTTACGATTCCGGTTTGTGAGAGTTATGCTGCGGTTGGCAATGCCTTGTCTAAAATAAGAAAGTGTGGTGCTGATTTTGCAGATATGTCCGGTTCCGGATCAACTGTGTTCGGAGTTTTTGAGGACAGAAAAAAAGCTTTGGCTGCAAGGGATTGCCTGGAAAAAAGGTTCAGGTGTTTCCTAGCTTAGGAATATAGGAGAGTTAGGCAGTAATTCAGTAGATGCTGGATTTTTGTCTTATCAAATTTGCTTTCAGATTTGATCAAAAAGGAGAGATTTTATGCAGATTACTGATGTTAGAATCCGCAAGGTTGAAGGCGAAGGTAAGCTTAAGGCTTATGTAACAGTAACATTTGATGACTGCTTTGTTGTTCACAATGTTAAGATTATTGAGGGAACATCTGGCTTGTTTATTGCAATGCCAAGCAGAAAAACATCATCAGGTGAATATAAGGATGTTGCTCATCCAATTAGCCCGGAATTCAGGAATGCAATTCAGGATAAGGTTCTTACTGAATACCAGGCAGGCCATGTTGAAGTAGGGCCAGGAGAAGACTGAGGAAGTCTTTGTTAATTTAGTTCTTAATTTTGGGTCGTCGTCAAGTGGTAAGACAATGGCTTTTGGTGCCATCATTCCGCTGGTTCGAGTCCAGCCGACCCAGTAGTTGAGTGAGTTTTATAAATAATTTAAAAGGAGTCCATCAAAATGGAAAAATTTGTTATTAATGCAAAGACACGTACTGAAACTGGAAAGAAATACGCAAAGGCAATTCGTGCTCAGGGTCGTATTCCAGCAGTAGCTTACAATGAAAAGGGAGAATCTTTCTTGCTTGAAATCGAAGCAAATGAATTCGAAAAGGCATGGAGATCTATTACAAAGACAACTCTCGTTACTCTCAACATTGACGGAAAGGCAAACAATGCATACATCAAGGATTGTTCTTATGATATCAAGACAGACAAGAGCTATCATGCTGATTTCCATGTAGTAAGCGGAGAAAAGCCAATCGTTGCAACAATGAAGATTCGTCTTGTTGGTACAGCAGCTGGTGTTCTCAAGGGTGGATTCATGGTTAAGCATGTTCCAGAAATCACTGTTAAGGCTCTTCCACAGGATATGCCAGAATTCATTGAAGCTGATGTTTCAAAGGTTGAAATCGGTCAGAAGCTTACATTTGCTGATCTTTCTCTTGGTGACAAAGTTACAGTTATTTCTAATCCTGCTTCAGTTATCATTACTATTGCACCTCCAAAGAAATGATTTGAATAATATCGGCGTGATTTGTTATATAAGGCTGTCCAGTATTTTGGGCAGCCAATTTTTTTATGGAAAAACAATTTTTTGAGAATAAGGTAAGAAATTCTCTTGCTGAATGCCTGCGTAAGGATTCAAAATCATTAGAACAGATTCATACTCTTGCCTGTGCTGTTTCAGGTGGTGCTGATTCCATTGCAATGCTGGCTGCCCTGAAAGAAATTACAAAAAATACAAAAGTCCGGCTTTTATGCGTGAATGTTAATCACAATATTCGGCCTGTAGAACAGACTCTTGGAGATTCTAAATTTGTCGAGGAATTCTGCAGGTTTATTGGGGTTGATTTTTTTTACTATGAAGTTGAGCCTCATAAAATTAAAAAAATATGTGATGAATCAAAAAGAAGTGTGGAAGATGTTGCTCGGGAAATCAGGTATGATATTTTTCATGAATTCATTGAAAAAGAGCATGTTGACTATCTTTGTGTCGCCCATAATTCTGATGACCAGGCAGAGACTTTGCTAATGAGATTCCTGCAGGGATCTTCTGTAGCATCAGGAATTTCATCTGTTAACGGAAAAATTTTAAGGCCGCTTTTGAATGTTTCCCGCGCAGAAATTGAGTCATATCTTTCCTTGGCAAATGTGAAATTCAGGACAGACTTGACTAATCTTGACACGGCATATTTTCGAAATAGAATCCGGCATACTGTGGTACCTTTGCTTAATGATAAATTTCCACAATGGAAAAAATCGGCCATTTCCCATGCATTGCGAATGAAGGAAAAAGAAGATGCTCTTGAATTTTATGCTTCAAAGGCCGAAGAGTTTCTGAATGCCAGAGTTGATATGGCATCCATGAAAGTTACCATCGACAAAACCAAATTCCATTCTTTTCCAGTTGCCATAAGGCGTCTTGTTTTGTTCAGACTGTGTGACCGGTTGCTTGATGCAAGAGTTAGGCTTCCATCTTTAACCTTCATGAATCCGGTTGTCAGTGACGATTTTTCTGGTAAAGTCACAGCCTGTGGACTTGAAATTTTCATAGACACTCAAAATGGTGATAATATTATAATTCAAAGAATCCAAAAACTAGCGACAGAAAAAGGATTCTTTGCTATAATAGAAGAAGATTGCATCAGAATCCTTAATGGTGCTTCTTTTTCATTCAGGGCCCTGAACGGCGGAATCATGGTTGAATCAGAGGAAAAAAGCGTTTTTATAGAGAATCTGACTTATCCTTTTGCAGCCAGAAGTCCATTGTGCGCTGATGAAATAATGGCATCCGACGGTTCAATGCGAAAGGTTTCTGGAATTCTTGAAAGCTGGAAGTGTGGAAGCATGAAAAATGATCTTTTGATTATTGAATCCATGTTTTCAAGAGACAGTAATTCTTCTCAGAAAATTGTTGCTCTTCTGGGATTCCATCTGGGTTTCCGTAACTGGATTGTTAAGTGAACTCCTTGAAACTGATGCTTTTGGATAGTGTGAATGAAAACTGGTAGAGGTTATGTATGAAAAAACTTTTTTTGTTGTCTGTGATTTCTTTACTTTCGCTGGCATTTGCCCTTGATCCAATTCATACTTCTGATAGCTTGCGTGATTCTGCAGACAAGGCCAATAGAAGAACTGCCTTAAGATGCCTTAACAACGCAACCAATTATTTTGCCGACAAGAACTGGGAGGCTGTGGTTTCTCAGGTGTCTTTAGGGATTGCATATGATGATTCCATTTCTGATCTGTGGTATATTCTTGCTGCTGCCGACATGGCTCTTGGATACACAAGACAACAGCTTGCTCCCATGCTGGAAAAATCCCTTTCTTTGAATAACTGGGTAAACTATAATCGTGATAATGCCAGACTTATGTATGCTGACATTCTTTCTGATACTGGAAATCTTTCTCAGGCTCTTGAAATCCTGGATTCAAAACCAATGCTTTATTCATCTGATGCTGAATACATTCGAATCAAAGTTTATTACAGAATGGGTGATGGAGTTTCAGTTTCAAAAGCAAGAAACAAGATTGATGGTGCAAGAAAAATTTATTCTTCTGATACAAGATTTCCATTGATTTTCTTTAAGCATGAATCTCCAGACAGCATGGATCCGGATGTTAAGAGATTGTCCTCATATTTTATTTCAAGAATAGCCCAGTATGCTGAGGCCGCTCCAGACAAGGATGCAGAACTTGAAATTTATGCAGCGTCTTTTGCTCAGGGTGAGACAAAGATACATCTTTTGAAGTCATTTTCTGCCCGAGGTCTCAGTCATCCTCTTTATGCAAGGGAAGCTCTTGCAGCTGGAATTTTAGGAGAGCAGGATTCATTTGAATATATTGAAAAGTTTGCTGACAATGAGATCGACTATGATATTCTGGTCAGCTTCATTAGTATGCTCAAAGACAGTGATGTTCTTTCGTATGCCAGGGAATACTTTACTGCATTTGGTGGAACAATTCATCGTGATACTGATGATGATGGCCTTTTGAATTTAAAGGCAAAATTCATGCGTGGCCGTTGTTCTCAGGTTTCCTACGACAAAAATCAGGATGGACAGGATGAATGGGTTGTAAAATGCGACTTTGGAAATCCAGTTTCAGGAAGTCTTTTTGGCAGGAACATGGATTTTACTTGGTCATCTTTTCCATATCTTGGAAGTGTTGCATTCAACATGGATAACACTCAGGCTATGGCAAGGGAAACCTTTTCAATTGTGGGCGAGTCATTGAAGTGGACGCCATTGCAGATGGGAAAAGAAAATTTTATTTCCAAAAAACTTAAAATGGAATTCTTTTTCCCGGAAATCTCTGAAACTTCTTCTGAGCTTACAAATAACATGCTTCTTGATTGTGCCTCTGACTTTGAGATTGAATCAAATCGTGAAAATGGAGGAAGAATTCATTTTGTTCTTCTGAACGGAAATGTACAGACTTCATTGTATTATGATGCTCAAAACAGATTGTATGCTCAGGCTCAGTTTGAGAACAATCTTCCTGTTTTGCGTGTTGTTGATGCTGATTATGACGGACTTTTTGAAACCACAGAATTTTATGCAGTTGATGAAAAGGGTGATATGGAAGTTCATTCTCTCATTGACGAGCGTACTGTAATGAAAAATCTCTATGGCGTTCCTTCAGATGCAAGTGAGTTTTATCTGAAGATGATTCAGATTGATTCCAATGCAGATACTGTTCCTGATTTTACGGAGGAGTATCTTCCACATGGTGGTAGAATTACATCATGGGATGTTGATGGGTCTGGAAACTGGAATGTGCGTCATGTTATTTATCCGAAATCTCAGAATGGTTCTGTTAAGGAAGAATCCATGTTCTATTCACCGGTAAAGAATCAGCTGGTTTGTGTTGAATGTGTTAATGGAGTTCCACAATCAGTAAAGAATGGAGATTCCATTCTGAATGTCATTAAGTGCCGGGACTATGATTTTTACTGGATTTGTTCTGGCAACACAGTTGTTGATGACGATAAGCTTTCAGATTTTTCAAAAAAAATAAGAAATTTTATTAACCATTCAGTGACTCAAGGTGTTTCAACTATAGTGGACGATGAAACCTATAGAGCTTTGTTTGTAAGAGTCGGTAACGTAAATTATGCTATGCTCATAGATCGTGAAGTTGATACAGATAATTTTGTGATTAATGGAAATATAGAATGATTGTCAAATTAAAAAAAATACTTTCTGTTGTGATGATTGCCGGGGAGATTATTTTTGTTTCCTGCAAGTCATCAGAAAATAAAATTTATTTTTCAAATGTTGATTATACAGAGCTTGATGCAGTTAATGATGAAATACGTTTGATCAGGTCAAAAATTGAAAGTGAAAGGATCCGGTCATTGTGGAAAGCCAAGTTGATGTCTGATAATCTTCCTGGCAACGAGGATGCTTCCAGACTCCTTGAAGATTGTATTTCTTCTGTTTCTGACCATCTTAAAAAATTATATGATGAAAAAAAATATCTTGATTCATTAAGGTATTCTTCTAGTCTTGAAGCCATTGGTGTTCCTGCAGAAAAAATATCTGTTTCCAGCTTAAAGCTTGAAAAACTTGTTTCAGGCAACATGATTTCACTTTCCGAAAAATCCAGCAAGGCAAAGGTTTCTGACATGATAAAGGGAACCGTTACTGTCTTTGTTGACAAGGGTATCAAAATCCAGAAAGGAATAGGATATGCTGATGCTGTTCTGGGTAGTGGTTTTTTTATCACGAAAGACGGCTACATTGTTACAAATCATCATGTTATCGAAGATATGGTCAACAAGGAATATGAAGGCTATTCACGGCTTTATATAAAACTTGCCGAGGATCCTGACACGAGAATTCCTGCCAAGGTTGTTGGATATGATTCAACTTTGGATCTTGCCTTGCTTAAGACTTCCATTGAGGCACCCTATGTTTTTTCCCTGGGTAGCAGCAATGATCTTAGTGTTGGTGACCGGGTTTCTGCTATTGGTTCTCCTTTGGGCCTTGAAAAAACCCTCACAAGTGGAATTATTTCTTCCGTTGACAGACAACTTCTTACTGTTGCAAGTGTTTTTCAGATTGATGCAGCCGTTAATTCCGGTAATTCTGGAGGACCATTGATTGATGAGCAGGGAAAGGTTCAGGCTGTTGTTTTTGCTGGAGTTCAGTACAGGCAGGGACTTAATTTTGCTATTCCTGTTGAGTATCTCAAAAACATACTTCCATATCTTCTTGATGGTGGGGAATTTGTTCACCCATGGATGGAAGGGTACGGAAAAACAAAGCGTCTTCCAGGATCTGGTGCAAAGAATGAGGGTGTTGCCATAATGTATGTTTTGCCGGGTGGAAATCTTTCACGAGCTGGCATCCAGGAAGGTGATATAATAAAGGCAATTAACGGAAATAAAATTTATTCTCTTGATGATATTCATTCTTTTTGCATGCTTAACAGAAGTGATTCAATTGTTAAGGTTTCTGTCATGGGAAAGGATGAAAAGCTAAAGGATCATTTTGTCTATCTGTCGGACAGGCCATATTCTCCGGGATATGAATTCTACATGCATGATCTTTTTGAAAGTGCTGCTTATCCGATTCTTGGATTCAGGTTGACTCCCGCATCAGAAAACAGGAAAAAGTTTTTTGTTTCAACTGTTATGAAGGGATCTGTTGCCGATTCAACTGGATTCAGTGAAAATGATTATGTTGAATTGATGGACATAAATTTTTCTGAGAAAAAAGAATCAATTTATGTTAGACTCTATGCAAAGAAAAGAAAGAATGGTTTTCTTGATGGGGGACTTGCAATGCCGGCTCCTTTGGATGGTCCATTTTATTTCTAAAATTATATTTTGATAACTAATGCTGCCAGTTTCTTGGATGCATGATTTTAAGGATTAACTGATGAAAGATTTGAAGTACAAGCGCAATTTCTGTATTACGGCTCATATTGACCATGGAAAGTCTACTTTGGCTGATCGTCTTATTCAAAGTGCAAAGATTATTGAAGATCGCCAGATGATGAATCAGATTCTGGATAACATGGATATTGAGCGAGAGCGTGGAATCACTATTAAAAGTCAGGCTGTTACAATTCCTTATCATGCAAAGGATGGAAATGATTATGAGCTTAACTTTGTTGATACTCCCGGTCACGTTGACTTTAGCTATGAAGTTAGCCGTGCAATTGCTTCTTGTGAAGGGGCTCTTCTTTTGATTGATGCCACTCAGGGTGTTGAAAGTCAAACTGTAAGCAATATGTATCTGGCTATGGAACAGGATTTGACTATTGTTCCCGTTGTAAACAAGATAGATCTTGCCAGTGCTGATGTTGAAAGCGTCAAAAAGCAGATTGACAAGGATCTTGGTCTTGACAGTTCTGATGCTCAGCTAGTCAGTGCAAAAACAGGCCAGGGAGTTGAAGATTTGCTTGAGGCAATCGTGAATCTTCTTCCACCACCTGAAGGTGATGTTAATGCACCTCTTAAGGCTTTGATATTTGACTGTCACTATGATGAGTATCGTGGTGTTGTTGTTCATATTCGCGTAAAGGATGGTACCGTAAAAACCGGCGATGTCATCAAATTAATGAGCAGCAACACAGAATACAAGGTTGAAAAGTGCGGAATATTCAAGATTAACTACGAAGAAACTGGTGTACTTGAGGCTGGTGATGTTGGTTATATTATTGCCGGAATTAAAACTGTACAGGATGTTCGGGTTGGAGATACGGTTACTTTGTCGGAAAATCCTGCTTCAGAACCTCTTGCCGGATTTAAGGATGTGAAGCCGGTTGTTTTCAGTTCTATTTATCCTATTGATTCCAATGACTATGAGGAACTAAAGGAAAGCATGGAAAAACTCCAGCTTAATGATGCTTCTCTTGTTTATGAAAAGGATAATTCTCTTGCACTTGGTAATGGTTTCCGCTGTGGATTTTTGGGATTGCTTCATCTTGAAATTATTCAGGAACGTCTTGAAAGGGATTTTGATCAGGTTGTTATTTTCACTGCACCAAGCGTAAGGTACAAGGTAAAGCCTCAGGGAAGGGATGAAATATTTGTTGACAACCCTGCTGACTATCCGGAGGGTAAAATTGAAAACTCTCAGGAACCTTATATAAATGCAACCATTATTACCCCAAGCGAATATTTGGGGCAGATCATGGAACTGTGCAGAATGAAACGTGGAACACAGAAAAACATGCAGTATCTGGATGAAAAAAGAGTTGAATTGACTTATGAGATGCCCCTTGCTGAGGTTTTGTTTGATTTCTATGACAAGCTTAAGTCATATTCAAGAGGTTATGCTTCATTTGATTACGAAGTTACAGATTATAGGCCTACTGATCTTGTTAAGATAGATATATTGATTAATGGAAAGCCTGTTGATGCTCTTGCTCAGCTTTGTTTCAGACAGAATTCCGTAGAAAGGGCAAAGCAGGTATGTGAAAGACTTAAGGGAGAAATTGCCCGTCAGCAGTTTAAGATTGCAATCCAGGGTGCTATTGGAAGCCAGGTTATTGCTCGAGAAACAGTTAATGCTGTTCGAAAAGATGTACTTGCAAAGTGTTATGGTGGTGATGTTACTCGTAAGAGAAAGCTCCTTGAAAAACAGAAGGCTGGTAAGAAACGCATGCTTATGGCAGGAAATGTTGAACTTCCTCAAAGTGCATTCCTTGCTGTTTTGAAAGAAAAGGAAGATAACTAATTTTTTTCAAGACACTGAATTTCTAAAAATAGCCGTTTTTTTTAACTACAGGAATAGGATTAATTATTTTAAACCTGTAGTTTAATTTTTTTTGTGTAATTTAGAATTAAAATATTTATTTGTCTTTCATTTCGAACATAAGATTATTTATGAATAAAATCGAAAGAAATTTGATGCTTATGTTTGGCCGAAATGTAAAATTTTACAGAATGAAAAATATGATGACACAGGAAGAGCTGGCTGAGAAATCCGAGTCATCACCCGTTTGCATTTCAAACTATGAAAATGGTGTGAATTTTCCTTCAGCAAGAACAATGGTTCTTTTAGCTCATGCACTGAATGTAAGTGTTTTCATGCTTTTTGTTGATGGGGAAGAGTGGGCTGAGAAATTAAGCTCCTTGATGGAAGATAGATTGACAGAAATACTGGGAGAAAAAAAAAGCACGGAAACTAAAGATTTCCGTGCATAAACATAATGGCTGGATGGAGGTGGCGGGAATCGAACCCGCGTCCATGTAAGCAAACCAGGCATCTCTACAGGTTTATTGAAGCGAGGTATTTTTCGAGGAAAGGTAGCGGCTTCAAAGGCGTCTTTCCCTTATTCCGGAAGAAGTCCCCAGTACAGCCCGGACACTGCACTAAGCTAGTTCCTGTTTGTGACAGAACATCCTGACGCTAGGAACAGCGCACCAGGAGTTCCGGCTCAAAGCTACAATTAAGCAGCGAGAGCGAACTGTTCGTCTGAAGAATATTCTTCTTCTCTACGTTTTGCAGTTATTGTTTTGTCAGTTCAAGGCACCTTCACGCCTACCTGCAACACAAGATTTCTCTTACTTGTCGAAACCTGTACATCCCCAAAAACAGCTACCCAAAGTGAGCAGCTCATTAAATTACTCGTCTACAGAAACACCGTGGCGCTTCTGCTGGTAACGCTTAAGCATTGCTACACCATTTCTCTTGTCGTTGTAAACAAAGCCGCCGTTCCAATATTCGAGAGCAGCGAACAATGCATTTCCACCGTCCTGCTCATCTGATTTCTTTGTTCTGAATGAAACAAAGTTAGTAAGTTCTTCAAAGTTTGAATGATGCAAACAGTCAAGACGTTTTCGGTTGAACTCATTCCACTTTTCAAGATCCTTGAATCCTTCTCCTTCGTCTTCAACAATAATGTGAGCATGTGTAGCACTGAAAGAATACCAAATATGAACCTTTTTGTTCAAATCACAGTTATTACCGTGCTTAACAGCATTCTTGATTACTTCACTAATCTGCTGCTCGAGAAGGTTAATTTCCTTGATTTCGAGAGGAGCAGACTGTACGATCAAAAGTGTAAAGTAACGAATCTGTCTGAAATTTGATGGAAATTCTTTATAGAGCATGTTTGTCTTGTCAAACAAAGGGTCGTTTCCGTCAGCTTTAAGTTCTTTTAATTCTTCCATGGTTACACCTCGCTGATTTATTCATTGATCATGAGCAATGCTTCTTCTACGCTGTTAGCAATAGGGAAGTAGCCCATCAATTTAGTAAGTTCAATAACCTTTTTTACTGATCCATGAACATTTGAAATGTAAAGCTTTAAATTCATCTTCTTGATTGTAGAACAAATGTAAATAAGAGCACCGATTCCAGACGAGTCAATGTAGTCAACCTGTTCAAGATTGATTACGAATGATTTTACGTTCTTTTCAAGCATCTTCATTACAAGTTCCTTGAGCTTGTAAGAATTATACAAGTCCATTTCACCATTGACATCAATGATGTAGACTTCTCCATTCTTCCTTATTTTAAGTTCCATAAGTTTTTCTCCTTATCTCTCAAAATTTTCTAGAATTTTATAACGAGCAGCGAGAGATCGTCGTGCTGACTGTTGCCGCCTATAAACTTCTTAACATCATCTTTAACAAGCTTAGCTATATCCTTTCCAGAAGCTGATGCATGTTCCTTTACAATCTTGAGCAATGTATCAACTGAATACTGCTGACCTGCATCATTTAATGCTTCAACAAGACCATCAGTATAAGTAAATAGAATATCACCTGTTTTTACATTTTGCAAGACATCTGTGTAAGTTGAATCCTTTGCAACACCAATTGGTTCACTTGCACTGGAAATCTTTGTAACACTCTTGTCTTCGCTGTTATAGTAATAAACCGGTGTGGTTCCGCCTGTTGCGATTTCAGCTGTCTGAGTTGTTGGGTCGTAGTTAATGAGGGCACAGGATGCAAAATGGTCTGTGCTGAAGTTTTCTGCAGCAATTCCGTGGTTGACCCATTCAAGGATAGTTCCTGCAGATTTTCTTGTGTTTACGACAAGGTGAAGCATTGCGTGAAGCATTGACATTACTACTACGCTGTTCATTCCTTTTCCTGCCACATCACTCATTACGAAAGAAACCCTGTCCTTGCGCGAAACGATTACGTCATAATAGTCTCCGCATACACCGTCTGCAAGTGAGAAAACTGTTCCAATCTTGATGCCTGGAATGGCAGGAAGCTTTTCAATGTGGAGCATTTTCTGGATGCTTGTTGCAATTTCAGCTTCCTTGATAAGATTGTTGTGTTCCATGATTTCTTTCACGGAAATAACGCTCTTTACAGAGTTAACTGCAAATGCTGCAAGTTTCTTTACTGTATCAAATTCTTTTTCTGTGAATGGCTCACTCTTTTTGTTCCTTGAGAATGCCAGAAGACCAATTACAGCTGCCTTTGTCTTGAGAGGAACAAAAATGTAGCTTCCGCACTCAAGGAATTCTTCCGGTCCATTCTGATAGATTCTTACGTCTGAAACAGGTTTTGTTACTAATTCAGGTTTTCCTGACACTGCTACTTCACCAAAAATATTATCCCTGAGAGGGAATGTTGCAAACTTGAAGCTTGTTGCAACTCTGATTGGCTTGTGAGGCATGTCACTAGGGAGTTTGTATGGTGGAGGGAAGTCTCCGTCAAATGATTTTACTGCAATAATATCTTCGAAATCGTCAATAAGAAGGATTGCTCCTCCGTCAGCCTTGATTTCATCCCGGATTGTCTTGTTGATGTGGTTTAGAAGAAGTGACATCCCGTCTTCATCTGCAAATGCTTCTGCTGATTTTGCAGAAAAGTCATAGCTAAGTTCCAGAATATGTGAATCTTCTTCCGTAACCTCCATTGAAGAAACAGGCGTGCTTAAGTCAGCATTCTGCTTTTCAATGGCAGCATTATATGAATGAGGAACAAGCTTTTCAATTTTTTTTGGTTCACATGTACACAGCACAATGCAGTATGGAACAACCAGGAGAAATGCAACTACAAGTGACAGTCCGAAAATCAGGTTTGCTGAAGTGTCTCCGTTCAGAAGATGTGTTCCTGTATAAAGGCTTCCACCAAAGATGATGAAAGTTGAGAGGAATGCAATGAAACTTACTCTTGCCGTGCTCTTTTTCTTGATTCCCATGAGCAGGAAGAAAACAATCAAAGCAATTATCGATATAGCAAAAGGTGGCACATAGGCATATTCATCGCTTAAAATCAAAATAAACTCCTAAATACTTAATAATTTTAACATTGAAATATCTAATCGTCAAGTTTTTATAGTGATTTTGGAGATTCCTTGCGCAACTGTTATTCTGCTGGGGAGAAATCTCAAAATCAATTTTTTTCCAGGTGCAATCTGCAGACTATTTTTTAAGGAGCCTGTGCTTTGCCAGCATGTTTTTTATGAATTTCACGAAGAAATTTGTTTTGTACTGCCTTGAAAAATCATCAGCTGCCTTGTCCAGGGTGAAGTCATTTCCGTATTTTTGCTTAACTTCATCCCAGTACTTGATGAGAAAGACGTAGAGGTCACTTCTTGTTCTGCCCTTGAATGATTTGAGGATTCTTCGTGATTCGATTACGTCAATTACAGGCTTGTAAACGTTTTCGAACCAGGCTCTGACAGCATCTTCCATGTCGATTTCATCCTTGAGGTGTTCGTTCATATAGTATTTGTGACAGAGTATGTGGTTGTAGATTACATCGTATTGACCCGGAGTGGTAAAGTCCAGGCACCAGAAGTCTGTTATGTCACCGAAATTTGTTTCCGTGTAAAAGAGTCTTTTCTCGTATTCGATGACCTGCTTGATCATTTGTTCCTTTGATGTGCTTGGCTTGAGCCTTATTTCGCTTTGCAGGCTGACAACTTCTGCATCGATGAATTCTATTCCCTGTGCCTTTGCTACGGATACTCTGTGATTGCCGTCCCGGACAAAATATAGACCGCCCAGTTCATACAGGCTGATTGGAGGCAGGGTTATGTCCTGGTAGTGAGCAAGATCAACTCTTTCCCATCGGGATTTAAGGAAGTTGCTTTTTGGAAGAAAATGATTGTCGAAGTCGTTGTATCTTCCTTCGCTTCCGACTATGAGCTCAATGGGAACTGTCTGCATTCCCTTGTAGACTTCATTATTTGGCTTCAGGAGTTTTTTTACTTCGCCCAATGAAATGAGTCTGGCTTCTTCCGGGTTCAATAAGTGTTGAAGTTCGTTGAAGAGAGCCTTGTTTCTTGCTTTTGTAAAGTCCTCATCTGTCTGAGGAGATAGAAATGTGTGCGCCAATTTTAGTTCCTTTGTCAAAATTTGGTTCAAAATCCACAATGATGTGACTGTATGCATTTACAACGGTCGTATTGTGGCTTACGGAACATCTGGTTGCCTGCAGGTCATACAGGTGAATGTGTCCGTGTATCAGGAGAGCCGGTGAAAATCGCCTTATGAACCAGTTAAAGCATTTGAATCCCTTGTGGCATGGATCTTCCTTGTCGTGAATGTGCCTTGGTGAGGCATGGGTCAGGAATACATCGCAGTATCTCCCGTGTCTGATCTTATTCCACAAAAGCCCCGGAACCAATCTCAAAAGCTGAAAAAACATCTGAGTGTTGGTAAATTGGTCTTCTCCATTGTTGTATCTTATGCTACCGGAAACCCCTGTTACAAGAAGCGGTGTTGTCTTTCCGTTGGGAAGGGGGAATCTGAGGTTCCTGCAGCGGATGTTCTTGTTGCTGGCATAATCAGCTCCGTGACAGTGCTTGAACTGGTTTGACGGGCTCGAGAAGTCAGGCTGAACCGGCTGTGATTTGTAGTATTTGTATTCTTCCAGGTCGTGGTTACCGAAAACAAAGAATGTGGGCTTGTTCAGGGTATCAACCACAAAATCAACGTAATCCATGGAAAGATCTCCTGCACAGAATACGGCATCAACATCACCGTAGCGGTCTTTTACTGAGGTTGAGTATACCAATGGATCAATCTGATCTGAAATGCACAGGAATTTCATGCTATGTTCCGGTTTAGAAGCTTATTTTCTTGAAATGTTCTTCAAGCTGGGTTTTTGAAACCAGGATAATCGGTCTGTTTTCAGTGAATGCAACGGCTCCATGGGAGAATTCAGAACTTGCGAACATGATTCCCTTTACGTAGCCTCTCTGTTTTACTGTATCTACAAGTCTTCGCACGGTTCCTTCTTCAATTACGTCTGTTGAGCGGTAGAACTGGCATAGGAAAATCTGCTGCTTTATGTTCATCCAGTTTTCCTTTTTTTCTTCTGTCGCAAGCATCTGGCACCCATACTGTGTGGGCTCAATTTTCTGGCACTGGAGATTGAATGCAACCATTGCAACTTTCTTGCACAATTCCATGAATCCCTGGTTGTTTGAAGTGAGGTATTCCTTGATTCCGTCGTTTGTTTCAAGTTCCTTGTACTGATCGAGTTTTGTTGCAACGTCCTTGAACTTTGCGTTGACCTTGAAAATGGTTTCCCACTGTTCAATGGCCTTGTCAATTTTTCTTGCCTTTTCATAGCAGTTTCCGAGGAAGTAGCGTGCATAAAGAACATCCTGGGATTTAAGGTCCTTGGAAATTGTTATGACTCTCTGGAATGCATCTATGGCACGGTCGTTCTGGTCTGCCATCATGAGACAGGTTCCCTTTTCAATGAGGGCCTTCATCTTGAGCTGAGGGTCTCTTTCTGATTTTTCAAGAAGCTTGACCGCAGTTGACAGATCCTTTGTTTCCTTGCAGAGCTTTCCAAGAAGATAGTAGTTCTCATGGTTTTCAGGGTTCAGCTTTACTGATGTTTCCAGTGCCTGCTTTGCCTGCTTGTAGTTCTTTGCCCTGAGAAGAAGTCTTCCTGCTGCTGTGTAAGGCTTAGGGTTCTTTTTGTCTGACATGATGGTTTTCTGGTAGAATCCCATGGCAAGCTTTGCGTTTCCCTGCTTTTCATAGATTTCGGCAGCCTTGAGGTTGTTGTCGGAGTTGTTTGGCTCAAGCCTTGTAAGAAGCAGATATTCCTTAAGGGCTGAATCATCCTGATTGAATCTTGAGTAAAGAGCACCCATGTCCTTTCTGAATTCGATTTCGTTTATTTCTCCGTTGAAGAGGGCATTCATGTTTACAGTCTTGTATTCCATGTATGCCAGCTCGTACTTTTTGTCGGCAAGATATGCTTTTCCAAGATAATAGTGTGCCAGGTAGTTTCTTGGATCCTTTGTTATGATTGCCTTTGTTGTCTTTTGCGCCTGCTGGAGTTTTCCGTCCTTAATGAGTTTTGGAACAGCGTCCAGTTTTGACGGAGATGCAATATTCTTGACAATAAAGATGACTGCCGTAATGATGACTGCAAATAGCACGGCAATTATTACAACTGATGTTATTCCCATTTATTCCCACCTGATGGCAGCATCGTCGTGATGCCGACAAGTAAAAAAGTATTTTGATGCTTCAATTTTTTTCTGAGTGACACATTGATGCTGATTGCCCCATAGCAAGAAAAAACTCGGGGCCATTCACTAGATATTCTAGTACTAAAAAAAATATACATACTTTTGTATGAAGTGTCAAAGAGTCAGACCCTGGTTGCATTTCAAATAAGATCAATAAATTGAATGTTTTTCTACAATATTATATATTTTTTTATAATTATATATTTTATTATAAGACAGTATAATTTTTCATGGCAATTCTGGAATCATATTCCGGATGCCATTAATGAATAGGGGCGGTTTTGTTATGGATAGGGGACAGAAAAAAATCGGATTTTTCCTAAGCCTTGCTATAGCTTTCTTTTCTGGAACTGCATATTGTCAGTCTGATAATTTTGTGACTGGAGAAAAACTGTTCAAGGAAAACAGGGTTGAGGAATGCGTTCCTTTTTTGAAGAATGCAATTAACGAGGGCGGCTCACCAAAGGCTTATCTGTATCTTTCTCTTGCATACTATCAGCTTGAAATGTATCAGGAGAGTCTTGATGTTTGTTCAGACGGAATGAAAGTTTCCGGAACAGACAAAAAGATTCTTGCATTTAATGCTGGTAATACATGTTTTGCAATGGGTGACTACTATACGGCAGAAAGATGGTATTCTCTGGCTATTGCCGCAAACAGGCTTTATGCACCACCTGTGCTTAACAGGGCAAATGCTGAGCTGAAGCAGGAAAAATATTCACAGAGCCTTGCCGATTACAAGCTTTATCTTGATCTTTCTCCAAATGACAGGCAAAAACCGGAAATCGAGCAGATAATAATTCTTCTTGAGGGATGGGAAAAAAATCAGCAGGCAAAACTTGCCGAAGAGCAGAGACTCAAGGAAGAGGAAGCGAGAATTCTTGCAGAGCAGAACAGACTGCTTATGGAAGATCAGAAGGCGGCCAGTCTTAAGGCTGAACAGGATGCACGTGAGGCTGCCTATAATGCCAAGCTGGCAGAAAATGCCGCACTCATGGAACAGCAGAGACAGGCTTTTGAGAAAATGCTGGAGGATCAGAAACGCTCTCAGGAAGAAGATCGCCGGAGAGCAGAAGATGATGCCAGAAGAAGAGCAGAAGAGGATGTTGCACGAAGACGCAAGCTTTTGGAAGATGTTGCAGCTTCATTGCAGGATTCAGAAACATCAAATATGAACGCGGGAGCAGAGGGGACTGTAGATTATGGCTACGAATCAGAACTTGAATAAAGACGAAGAAAAAAAGACCGTAAAGAAGACATCATCAAAGACGACTGCAGCTAAGGCAGCAAAAACAACAAAAACTGCAAAGTCTTCGGAATCAAAAAAAACTTCTGCATCAGCAGGAACTGGAAAAACTACGGTTAAGGCAACTGCAGCAAAAGAAAAAACTGCAAAATCAACATCAGCTGCAAAAACTTCAACTGGAACAAGAAAGGCAGCAGTAAAAGCTACTGGAGCTAAGGAATCTCCGGTAAAAGCTTCAGCTGTAAAATCAACGATGGCTTCCAGATCAGCTTCTGGTTCATCAGCGGCTGGAACAAGGAAGACTGCTGCAAAATCCACTACAGCCAGGGCAACGGCATCACCTTCAGCAGGGGTTAAGTCAACGGCATCAAAGGCATCTGTTGCAAAAAAATCAGCTGCTTCAAATGCACTTTCAGTTTCAAAAACTACAGGTTCAGTTTCAAAAACTGCAGGTTCAGTTTCAAAAACTACAGGTTCAGTTTCAAAAAATGCAGGGGCAGGAAAAGAAGAAAAGTTAGCTGGTCAGATTGTACCTGCAAAAACAGTAAAGGCTGAACAGGCAAAAAACACTGCGTCTCCAGATTTGGATTCAAGCAGATATGGTGTGATGGTGAAAAGAGAATCGGCTTCTCCATTGAGTGATGAACTTACCCTTCACAGGCAGACTCACTTGCTGTCACTTGATAATGTACCGGAAGAAAATCAGGAAAAAAAAGATGCTGTTTCTGATTCATTAAGAATTTCACCAGAAGAGAGAAAATCTTGGAATGAATCTCCAGAAAGCAATAAGAAAAGCGGAAAAAAGAAAAAGCTTGCAGCCCTATTGATGGCACTGCTTATGCTTATTGGCGGGGGAATTTTTATTGGTGTTAAAACCCAGTGGTTTGGACTTGCTTCAGTTAACTATGCTGAAATGGATGTTGAGGATGCACTGGCTCTTGCAAGAAAACTCATTGATGAGGGAAATTATCTTGAGGCACTTAAGGTTTTAAATTCAATTGATGTTCGTGGAAACGATGACTTTGCCAGGGACTTGAGACAAAGAATCCAGCAGTTGATGGATGAGGCATTTCAAAAGGCAGTTGAGGCTGGACAGGCACAGGCTGTTTTTAACTATATTCAGGAACTTATTGACCAGGGAAAAATTACTGAAGCCCTTAATCTTCTTATATCACTTAATGCCAATGGAAAGGATGATGAATCAAAGGCTCTTCGTGAAAAGATTGATTCACTTATCAAGGCTTGTGTTGACAAGGCAATAGCTGATGGAAGAACAAATGAAATAATTGATCTTGCCCAAAAATATATTGATGACGGTGAGTATGCAAAGGCACTGAAGCTTTTGAATGCTCTTGAAATAAACGGAAAGGACGAGGCATCAAAGGCACTGCGGGAAAAAATCAGCTCAATGAAAAAGGATGCAGTTGAGAAGGCTATTGCTGACGGAAAGATTGACCAGGTTCTGGACATGATTCAACAGATGATAGACAACGGAGAGTATGCTGATGCACTGAAGCTTTTGAATGATCTTGAGATAAACGGTAACGATGAGGCATCAAAGGCACTGCGGGAAAAAATCAGCTCAATGAAAAAAGATGCAGTTGAGAAGGCTGTTGCTGACGGAAAGATTGACCAGGTTTTGGACATGGTTCAGCAGATGATAGACAACGGAGATTATGCAAAGGCACTGAAGCTTTTGAATGATCTTGAGATAAACGGGAACGACGAGGCATCAAAGGCACTGCGGGAAAAAATCAGCTCAATGAAAAAAGATGCAGTTGAGAAGGCTATTGCTGACGGAAAGATTGACCAGGTTCTGGACATGATTCAGCAGATGATAGATAACGGAGATTATGCTGATGCACTGAAGCTTTTGAATGATCTTGAGATAAACGGAAACGACGAGGCATCAAAGGCACTGCGGGAAAAAATCAGCTCAATGAAAAAGGATGCAGTCGAGAAGGCTATTGCTGACGGAAAGATTGACCAGGTTCTGGACATGATTCAGCAGATGATAGACAAGGGAGATTATGCTGATGCACTGAAGCTTTTGAATGATCTTGAAATAAACGGAAACGATGAGGCATCAAAGGCATTGCGGGAAAAAATCAGCTCAATGAAAAAAGATGCAGTCGAGAAGGCTATTGCTGACGGAAAGATTGACCAGGTTCTGGACATGATTCAGCAGATGATAGACAAGGGAGATTATGCTGATGCACTTAAATTGCTTGAATCAATTGAATTAAATGAAAATGATCCAAAGTCAAAGGCTCTTCGTGAAAAACTTGAGGCAATGAAAAAGGATGCTGTTGAAAAAGCTGTTGCCAGTGGAAAAGCTGATGAAATTGTTGATTTTATAGAGTCACTTCTTGCTGACGGAAAGGCTACTGACGCTCTCAAGTATCTGGATTATCTTGGTGATGGATCGAAAAACCCTCTTTCAAAGGAATTGAAGGATAAAATTGATTCTCTTAAAAAAGATGCAGAGGTTTTGAAAGAAGCTGAGAATCTTTCTGTTGATGAGCAGATTGATCTTGCAAGAAAAATGATTGCTGATGAGCGTTATGAGGATGCCCTGAGACTATTGAATTCCATCAAGGTTGAGGGAGACAGTGAAAAGGCAAGAAGACAGCGTGACGAAATTGAATTCCTTAAAAAGGAAATCGAGCGCTTAAAGAAAGAGGCTGCGGATGGTGCAAAGAAAAATGGAGTTAAGCTTGCTGACATTGGATTTGATGAAAACGGAAACAAACTTAAGACATCACAGGAAATAGCAAAGGAAAAGGCTCTTCAGGAAGCTAAGGAAAAAAAGCAGAAAGAAGAAGCTGAGCGAAAGGCAAGGGAAGAGGAACGTCAGAGGAAAATTGCTGAAGAGGCTCAGGCAAGAAAGGAAGCTGCCAGAAAAGCAGAGGAAGCCAGGCGTCTGGAAGAAGAAAAGAAGGCTGCAGAAGAAGCCAGAAAAGCTCAGGAAGAAGCAGACAGACTTGCTGCCCTTGAAGCAGAGAGAAAGGCTGAAGAGCAGAGAAAGGCTCTTGAAGAGGCCAGAAAGGCAGAGGCTCTCAAAAAGGCTCAGGAAGAAGCTGCAATTGCACAGAAAAAGAAGAACATGGAAGATGCAGTTGCCAGGGGACTTGCTGCTCTTGAAAAGAATGATCTTCAAACTGCACTCAAGGAATTTGAGTCAGCAAAAAATAATGTGATTGCGGATGACAAGGAATACAGTTCCAGAAAACTTGGTGAGATTGCAAAGGCTTTATATGATGCATCTGAAACAATGCCTTTGGCGCAGGACAAGACTCTTGCAAAATCCCAGGCCTTGAACTATTCAAATGAGGCCTTGAAATTGAAGGGAGATGATCCGAATGCCCTCTATGTTCAGGGAATGAATGCACTTGCCAGGAAGGATTATGCAAATGCTGAAAAACTCTTGAGGCTTGCAATTTCTAAAGACCCGACAAATGGAACCTATTACTATCAGCTTGGACGAGTTCAGGCAATGCAGAAAAAATTCAATGAATCTCTTTCTTCATTCAAGACATCATCAAGACTTGCTCCGAATTTTGCACCTGCCTATTATAATACGGGTTATGTTTGTGAGCAGCTTGGAAAGAATAAGGATGCCGTGGAAGCTTACAAGAAAGCATATTCAATCAAGTCAGACTATGAAAATGCATATATCGGTGCAGGTCATGCAATGTCGGCCATTGGAGACAGTACTGGTGCCATAGAGGCATTAAATCAGGCTCTTAAAATCAACAGTTCACGTGCCCAGACATATCAGGAGCTTGGAAGTGCATATGCTTCCCAGAAAAAATATTTGGAAGCAGAGTCTAATTTCCAGAAAGCCCTTTCATGTAAGGACTCATCTGCAGAAAAGAATGCCATTACATATTACAACCTTTCAACAGTAATGATTGAACAGGATAAGAAATCCCAGGCCTTGAACTATGCAAAACTGGCTTATGACAACAGAACAAAAACTGAGCCATCCGTAAAGGCAAGCATAATCTACAACTATGCTCTCCTGAAGCAGGAAGCTGGAGAAACAATTGAATCAATGACTCTCTATCAGGAAGTTCTGCAGATTGACTCAAATCATGTTAAGGCAAACACAAATCTTGGTGCACTGGTTCTTGAACAGGGAGATTACACAACGGCTATTCTTCTTCTGGAACGCGCTTACACAAAAGATCCGCAGAATTTTGAGGTAAATAATAATCTTGGAAATGCATACAGGTCATCAAAGGATTATGAAAATTCAGTGAAGTACTATAAGAATGCCCTTGCAATTTCTTCTGATGACAATACAGTGCGCGAGAATCTGGCAAAGAGTTATACTGCTGCGAAAGATTTTGCCAATGCCAAGGAACTGTATGAGCAGCTGGTTAAGATTCAGCCTGGTAATGCAGACATAATGTATGATCTTGCAAAGGTTTGTATTTCCAAGGGTGATATTGAAGATGCAGAAAAGTATCTCTTGTATCTTCAGGCAAAGCAGCCTAGTTACAAGACTCAGGAAGTTTCTTCACTTCTTGACAGTCTCAGATAGGCATAGAATATTTTCGTGTAACGGATTGTGAAAGAATAAGTCATTGGCTGGTCATAAAATAAACTTCCAATGACTTTTTTTTATTTCATGTTCGCATGACAAGGTTAAACAGCTGCTTTCTTGTGATGGTAGTAAATACAGGACGGCCGTGAGGACAGTGCGGGTCTTCAAGTTCAAGGGCACCTCTTGCAATCCTAGATGCCGTCTCATCATCAAGCACAGTTCCGTCCATAACTGCTGTTCGGCAGGCTGCTGATGCTGCGGCTGAGTTTATCATGTCTTTTGGATTGACTCTCCTGTCCAGAACATCCTTCTTAAGATCTTCTTCATTGCCTTTCCATCTTGCAGGAACTGTTGTGAACTCCCATTTTCCATTTCCAATATTACGGCATGAGAATCCGCTTTTGCAGAGCATGTCCTGAATTGCTTCAAGATAGTTGTCATCAGCCTTTGATTCTGTCTCAACAATATAGGGTACCAAAAGTGTTTGTGTCTGGGAGCACTCGGCCATAAATTTGTTGTAGAGCATTCTTTCGTGTGCCGCATGCTGGTCAATAATGTAAAGAGTGTCGTCTTTTTCTGCAATAATAAAGGTTCCAAGGGCGCATCCAACATAATGGAAGGAATCATTGTGGACTGATGTTTCAGGCAGGTTTTCTGAATCTTTGCTGTAGTTTTCAGTTTTTTCGTCAGTTTGCGGTTCACTGGCCATTCTTGCAAATCGGCTTCCGTAAGAGGGAACAGATGATCTTTGTGAATGGGAATATGAAAACTGTGGCGTGGAAAAGTAGTTCTGCCTGAAATTTAATTTCTGTGTTCCTGGAATGGAGTCCTCGGCAACAAACTTTGGTTCTGAGAAAAATGAAGTCTGGGTTTTCTGCTCTTGATCCTTGTCTGTTGAGGATGCATTTTGAACCATGGTGGAGATTGTATACTTCCTGAAAAAATCCTTTACCTTTGAGCTTATTGCGTGGTGAAGGGGATTTATGTCCTTGAATCTGACTTCTTTTTTTGCCGGATGAATATTAAAATCTACGAGAGACGGATCCATATCTACAAAAAGACATGCAACAGGAAATGTTCCGTTTGGAAAATATCCTTGAGTACCATATACGATTGCTTGAACAAGAGCGTATTCCTGAACTTTTCGTCCGTTAACATAAATGAAAATATCTTTTCGTGAGGATCTGTTGACTGAGGGTTCTCCTATTATGAGCTTGAATGAAAATCCCAATCCATTTTCTGTGTGGAAAATTTCTGAAAAAAGATCCTGGCTTTCAAATATTCCCATTGTAGAGACAAATCTTTCTTTCAGACTTTGACCTGCATTCAAATGGAGTTTTTCCTCACCATCTGATGAAAAGACGAATTCAATATCTGGACGTGGAAGTACTTTTTCTTCAAATGTTGTCCTGCACATTGTTGCTTCAGATGCAGGTCTTTTAAGAAATTGTCTTCTGGCCGGAAAATTTTCAAATAATCCCTGAGTCTGAACTATTGTTCCCAGTGTCTGTGCATAGGCTTCAATTATGTGGTCTTCGGTTACTGACGCGCGCATCTTGAATCCGCCGGAAATAATTTCAAGCCTGCTGACTGCTGCCATGGATGCAAGAGCCTCACCCCTGAAACCAAGAGTTTCCAGCTTAAGAAGATCATCCTCTTCCTGTATCTTGCTTGTGGCATGGGGACGGGCACATGTTTCCAGATCGTCCTTTGTCATGCCGCAGCCGTTATCCACCACACGGATTTTTTCAATTCCACCCGATTGAATTTCTACCGAAATTTTTTTTGCCCCGGAATCAATTGAATTATCCATGAGTTCCCGGACAATTGCATTGGGCCTGTCGATTACTTCTCCTGCAGCAATTTTTCTTGCGACATTTGCACTAAGAATCTTAACTCGTCTTCTTTCGCTCATTTTTTATGATCGGGTTCCGTTGATTTGTGTTTCTTCATTGAATAAATCCAGTACAGGAGATTCATCCTTCGCCTGCTTTTTTGAGGTGTCATCTGTCGATGGTGAATTCATGAGAATCTGGATCTTGCTTTCCATTGAAGAGAGTTCTTTTTCAAGTCCCTTTGCAAGTTTGATTCCTTCCTCGAAGCTTTTAAGTGCATCTTCAAGTGAAATATCATTTTTTCTTATCTGAGTTGAAAGTTCTTCCAGTTTCTTAAGTTTTTCCTCAAAATCCTTCATGTTGATTCCTCCCGCTTTATTTGATTTTGTCTACTGTGGCCATGATTTTTCCTCTGGCCGGAGTGATTGTAAGTTTTGTTCCTTCTTTTACTGTTGATGCATCATGGATTACTTTGCCTGTCTGGGCGTCGCAAACCATGGAGTATCCACGGTCAAATATGTTCTGCGGATTGCAGTTTTCAAGGGCCTGGGTGCACAAGGCAATTCTGTTTCTCCTGCCAGTGATTATATCCTTCATTCCCAGTTCAAGTTCCATCAGGGCTCTGTCATATCTTTCGCTGACTCTCTGCTCTATGTTCTGGAACTGTATTTTCATGTTTTCTATGTCAAATGTTTTGAGCAGGGTCTTTGCATGGTTCAGTCTGTTTTCGGCCTGCTGGTAAAGATTGTTCTTCATGTCCTGAATATACTGTTCTATCCGGGATTTTTCCGGAATGGCAATTTCGGCTGCGGCACTGGGAGTAGGGGCTCTTCTGTCGGCTGCAAAATCGCAGAGGGACCAGTCTATTTCGTGTCCAACGGCAGAGATTACAGGTATGGATGAGGCAGCTACTGCACGCACAACGCTTTCCTCGCTGAAGGGCAAAAGATCTTCAAGAGATCCTCCGCCACGGCCAACGATGAGCACATCGCACATTTTGTATTTGTTTGCAGTTTCTATCATGTTTACAATGGTCGGTGCGGCACTTTCTCCCTGTACCACGGCTGGAAGAATAACAACATTGACCTTGTCGTTTCGGCGCTTTCTGATGTTGAGAATATCTCTTAGAGCTGCTCCAGAGGGGCTTGTAACGACTCCAACTGTTTTTGGAAAAAAAGGAAGCGGCTTTTTCTTACTCTGGTCAAATAATCCCTCGGCATAGAGTTTTTTCTTTCGTTCTTCCAGCATTTCCATGATGTTCCCTGATCCGGCCTTTGTCATGGATGTTACCATAAGCTGATAGTTGCCGCGTGGAGCGTAGACACTGATTTTTCCTGTAACCTGGACCAGCATTCCGTCTTTTGGTGCAAAATTCAGTGAAGAAGCAGCTCCTCTGAACATAACGGCACTGATTTGTGCCTGGGAATCCTTCAGTACAAAATACAGGTGTCCAGCAGAACTGGGACTAAAATTGGAAATCTCCCCCTTGAGAATGATAGTCTTGAATGAGCCTTCCAGCATTTCTTTTATAAGGTTCGTGAGCTGGCTTACGGTTAGGGCGTTATCTTTAGACTGATTCTGCAATGTAATTTCCATAGCATGCATGATAATTGAATTCAACAAAAAATTCTAGGGAATGAAAACATCATGGCAAATGGTAGTGTTTTCTTAAGTTAGCTTGATGCCTTAATTTTATGATTCAAGATTCCGATAATTGAAGAGATGAAAAGTGCAGTTTTTTTGTTTGCAGATGAAATGAGTGATTATGGATTTTCCCGGGATTTTGACGGTAAAAGTGCCTTTGAGTTGTGTCTTTTGTGGGCCGGAAAGTATTCCAGGGCTGGTAAGGTCGCTGTTGCCGTGACAAGCCATAACATAAAGATGGTAGAGGAATCAGCAGCTTCCTCTGGAGTTGATGTGGAAACTATTTGCCTTGAAAAATGGGATACAAAGACTCTTGTTCTTGAAATGGCCAAATTTGCTTCAAGATGCGGATGTGATTATGTCCTTTATTCCCATGGAGACAGACCTTTCATTAATGACGATCTCACAAATCAGATTATCCAGTGTCATGAAAAATATGTGGCTGAATACACGTTCCAGGACGGATATCCTCAAGGGCTTGCTCCAGAGGCAATCAACTGTGGAACTCTGTCAATTCTTTCAACACTGGCATCTGACGAAAAAAACAATGCAGGAATTCTTCCAGTCACAAATGAAAGCATATTCAATGTGCTGAAGACAGACATAAACTCCTTTGAAGTTGAAACTGTAATTGCACCAAAAGACTACAGAATGCTTCGATTAAATTTCTCATGCACAGAAAAACGTAACTACCAGTGCTGCAAGGCTTTATGGAAAAAAGCAGAAGGCATTAAGAATATTGATGCCGGAACTCTTTCAGATATGGCTTCAGGCATGACAGAAGTTCACATGACTTTACCGGCTTACTATGAAGTTCAGATTTCGGCCAATGTGAATACAGTTTCTTCATTTAGTCCATATCCGGCATTTTTCAGGGAAAAATTCAATGTGGACCCATTTGCGACTTCAAATAAGGAAAACACAATAATGCCTTTGGACAAGTTTTCTGAAATAGTAAGGCAAATTTCAGAATTTTCTGATGATGCAGTTGTTTCTCTCAGTCCATTTGGCGAGCCCTTTCTAAACGAAAATATTGACCTATATATAGAAGAAGTCTTGAAATATCCTCACCTGAAAGTCCTTGTTGAAACTGATGGAACTCTGGTTACCGAAGAAAATGCGTTAAAAATCAGGAAATCTGTTGAAAAATGTGGAAGATCTGAAAAGGATGTTACATTTATTGTAATGATTGATTCAGTTTCAGCTGATATGTATTCGAAGCTTAATTTGAATGGTAATTTTGCTTCCTGTTTCAATTCTGTTGGGATTCTAGCAGCATATTTCCCGGAAACATATCCTCAGTTTACAAGAATGAAGGATAATGAATCTGAACTTGAATCATTTTTCAGATTCTGGCGGGACAAAAATTCTCCATCTGGAGGAAAGGTAATAATTCAGAAGTACAATTCATATTGCGGAAAACTGCCGGACAAAAAAAGTGCAGATCTTTCACCCCTGGAACGAAACGTGTGCTGGCATCTTAAGCGTGACATGATAATTCTTTTTGATGGAAGCGTTCCTTTATGCCGTCAATGGGGATTCGGAAATATCCAGGGAAATGCATTTTCCGAGAAAATCTGCGACATTTGGAATAAGCGTGAAAATATGATCAGAAATCATATTGATTCAAACTACGGAGACTTGTGCGGGGCTTGCGATGAATTCTATACCTTCAATTTTTAATCAGAAAAAAATTTCCCACACGGTTCTTGGGGGAACACTTGAGCCGAAGAAAATTCTCATGCCGGTAACCTGCATTGTTTTGACAAGGAGTTGTGCTGCCTACAGGGCCCGCATTCTTGAAAAGCTTACGGTTCTTGGTTTTGAAAAAATTATTGTTGCTGAAAAGAATATGGATCGAATTTCCACAAATCAGATGGCAATTCAGTTTCCTGAAGTTAAATTTCTTGTTGCTCTTGAAAGCATCAATCAGGGAGAACTTCTCAATCTTGCCATGGAAGAGGCTAAGACAGAATTTGTTCTGGTGCTTCAGGATGAGATGTGTCTTGAAAGGCTTAGTTTTTCTCCTATGGTTGCAAAAAAACTAATGGCCCTGAATCAGTTTTGTGTTGTTCCAAGATTGTTTACCACGGTTATGAACAGGCTTCCTGCATGCTTTGCGCCTACTGCAAAGAAAGGTGTCTTCGGATTAAATGTTGAGGAATCTTTTTCAGAAGGCTCAAATACATTTTACTCGGCTGATCTGGCAGGTTTTTACAAGAAAGAAAAGTATGTAATGCTTGGTGGAATGGATTATACCATTTCATCTGAATACTGGCAGAAACTTGATTTTTTCTTCCGGGCCTGGCTTTGGGGTGAAAAAACATCAATAACATTTTCATTTGATGTCTTTTACAGTTTGACTGGTGGAGATGATTATCCTGCAGAAGACCAGACTGTTGATATTTCCTATCTGAGATTCTATCTGAAAAATCTGGTTCCTGTTTTTGAGGGAGACCATGCAAGAATACTCAAGACTTCATATCTGGCGTTTAAGGCACGAAGTTCCTGTGGTTTTGTTGAGACTATGCGTCAGTTCAAGGATGCAGTCAGGTGGACTGAAAAGAATCAGTACAGGTTCAAAATGGATGCCGTGTCCTTAATTGAAAATTGGGAAAAATAGTTTTTGCAAGTTTACGATAAATAAGTGATTCTATATAAACGTGGAGTGAACAGTGGATATCAGAAAAATTGTTAGGGACATAAAAGATATAGCACTTGGAAAAAAAGTTGTTGTCATTGTTCAGTGCAGGCTGTCTTCCACAAGATTGCCGGGAAAGGCATTAAAAAAACTTGGTGATAAAACTGTTCTTGAATGGACTTTGAATGCTATGAAAAAGGTTAAAGCCACAAGCTATTATCTTGCAACTGATGAGGACAGCAAAAGTGAGCTTGAACCAATTGCCAGAAAATGCGGATGGGATTTTTTTGCCGGATCATTAAATGATGTCCTGGACAGATTTTGTCGTGTCATTGAAATCTCAAAGGCTGATGTTGTTGTAAGGGCTACTGCCGACAATCCGTTTTTGTTTTATGATGCAGCCAATGATCTTGTAGAGGAATACTTTAACTTCATAAAGATGAAGTCACCAAAAGATTACATAACATATTCTGGTCTCCCCCATGGAAGTGGAGTTGAAATGTTCAATGCCCATTCACTTCTTGAAGCAAGAAAACAAACTGACTTGCCCTATGATCATGAACATGTTGGTCCTGCCCTGTATAACCATCGGGATCGCTTTAACTGTGAGTTTATTCCTGCTCCACGAAAATATAATTTTCCGGATTACAGGACTACTATTGATACTGCCCAGGATTACAGGCGTGCATCTTTTATTGTTGATTCCTTGTCTTCATCCATTGGTTTTGGTCCATACAGTACAAATGAAATTCTCAATGCTATGGAACTAAGCTGCGTGAAGTATCCGGTTATGCTTATTCCTTCCTGCAAAAAGGGAAGAGGAACCGGGCATTTAAGAAGGTGCCTTGACCTGGCCCTGAAGAATTCATGGGTAGTGTATGTTCCTGAAAACAATGATCTGGAACAATCATCTTCGCTAGTTGAAGAATATTTTGCAAAGGGACTGAAAAATTATCAGGTTGCCCAAAGCCTTGATGATATTGAATCTTTTTCTCTTTGCATAACTGACATGTTTAAGACAGAAAAGGATTTTGCCTTGAGCATATCGGACAGGTGTCCTGTTATTGCACTTGATGATGGCTCAGATTTTACTGATTATGCTGATTATCTTCTTGATGTCATCCCGACTCTGGATTCAAGAGAAAATGTTAATTTGTATCGTCCCTCATTGATTCCTCTTCCTGAAAACAGAAGAAAAGCTGATGAAAAGAAAAAAATTGAAAATTCTCTTGTTGTTCTTGGAGGGGAAGATCCCCTTTCACTTACGGTTCCAGCAGTAAAAGCTCTGTGTGAGCTTGGCATAAGGGTCAGGGCTGTTGTTTCATCAGAAGAAATAAGGAATGCCCTTGAATCCGAAGAAATGTCTGGACTGGTTGAAATAAGCGCTCCTGTTGAGAACCTTAGGGAAAAACTTTTCGAGTATGATCTTGTAGTGACTCATTTTGGTTTTACCGCTTTTGAGGCTCGTGGTGCCGGGTGCAATGTGATTCTTCTTGCAACAAGTGACCTTCACGGAAAATTGTCCCAGGTTCATGGATTTGAATGCCTTAATCCAAGGGATATTACCGCAGCACGAATTTCAAAGTTGATTGCAGAAAGCAAAAAGATTTTAGTGCCAAATAATAATTCCGATGCGTCTGGTCAGAATACGATTGAATCCTTTACAAAAAAGCTTTCCTTTGGAAAACATCTGTCATGTCCTGTTTGCCGCGATAAGTGTAAGTCTTCACGAAACCCGGTGGTTGCAAGAATCCCGGAGAGAACATTCAGAAAATGCAGTGAATGCGGAATGACTTATATTTCCTTCAGTGTTCAAGAAAAAGAAACTGAATATAACAGGGCATATTTTTTTGAGGACTATGAAAAACAGTATGGTAAAACATATCTTGATGATTTTGATTCAATTAAAAAACAGTGTGTCCGAAGAATCTCAATAATTTCCATGCTGTACAAGGCTATGAACGGAATTGCTTCAAAAAAGTCACCAAGTGTTCTTGATATTGGCTGTGCAATGGGGCCTTTCCTTGATGCGGCTAATGATGCTTCATGGCAGGTTTTTGGCGCTGATGTTTCAAGGGAGGCTGTTGAATATGTTTCAAAAAAATTGAACTATCCTGCTGTCTGTGGTCCATTTCCACATGTAGACCTGCTTCATGAGTTTGGTGTTGAAAAGTTTGATGCCATAACCATGTGGTATGTCATTGAGCATTTCCAGGATTTGAATCAGGTTCTTGAAGCTGTTTCCAGACTGGTAAAAAAAGACGGTATTTTTGCGTTTTCCACTCCATCTCTTTCTGGTGTAACAGGAAAATTTTCCACCCGCAAATTTTTTGCCCAGAGTCCAGGTGATCACTATTCTGTTTGGGAAGTAAATAATGCTTCAAGGGTTCTTAAAAAGTATGGCTTCGAGGTTTTGCGCATTGTTCCAACTGGTATTCATCCTGAACGGTTTCCTTTTGTTCAGAACAGAAAAAAAGCACCTGGTCCTCTTCTGATGAAATTTCTTGCCTTTGTCTGCAGAATTTTTAAGTGGGGTGACACATTCGAGGTTTATGCAAGAAAAATTACTTACTGATAAAACGGATTGGATTCATTGAATCCTGCAAAAATTTTGAAAGCACATGAGATTTGCATAAAATCTTTCCTGAAAATGCCGAAAATATACCAAATGAAAGATGAATTTGTGCTTATCCTTGGCGCAGGACTTATGCAGAAGCCTTCTATTGAAGCTGCCGGGGAGCTTGGTTATAAAACACTCGTAGTTGACGCAAATAAGAATGCAGTATGTGTTCCCTTTGCTGATGTCTTTGTTCAGATTGACTTGAAGGACAGGGAAAAAATTGCAGATCTTGCAATGTCATACGGTGACAAGTTGAAGGCTGTTTTTACGGCCGGCACAGATTTTTCTGCTTCTGTTTCCTATGTAGCCCAGAAATGCGGATTGATTTCTCATTCCTTTGAGGCGGCAATGAATGCAAGCAATAAGGTTTTGATGAGAAAGTGCTTCAGGGAAAAGGGAGTTCCGTCTCCAGATTTTGTTGAGGTTTCAGAAAGTGAAATTGAAACCCTTTCTTCTGATGACTCTGTTTTGTTTCCAAAAGTTGTGAAACCTGTGGACAACATGGGAGCACGTGGATGCCGTCTTGTAAGAAATAAAAGTGAATTTGAACCGGCCCTGCGTGATGCAGTTGCATTTTCAAGAACCGGAAAGGCTATCGTGGAAGATTACATGAAGGGCATGGAATTTTCAATTGATGCTCTTGTTCACGAAGGAAACGTAACAATTACCGGATTTGCTGACAGACATATTTTCTTCGATCCCTATTTTATTGAAATGGGTCATACAATGCCTTCCTCTGTTTCAGAAGCTGTCAAGAAGAATGTAGTCGATGTTTTTGTAAAAGGTGTTAAGGCTCTTGGTCTCACAGAAGGTGTTGCCAAGGGGGATGTAAAATATACTGAAAAGGGAGCAATGATTGGTGAAATTGCCGGTCGTCTTTCTGGTGGCTACATGTCTGGATGGACATATCCCTATGCATCTGGTGTTAATCTTACCATGGAGGCAATGAAAATTGCATTGGGCCTTGGAAAGACTTTGCCTTCAGAAATTGAATGTAATGCAGTAAGCCATGAGCGTGCTTTCATTTCAATTCCGGGTGTTGTAAGTGTTATTTACGGTGAGGATAAGGCTGTTGCTTCTCCTTTTGTTAAGAATGTTTTTTTCAGGGTTAAAGAGGGTAGCAGGGTTGATTTCCCAAGAAACAATGTAGAAAAGTGCGGAAATGTAATTTCAAGATGTGCTGACCGCAGTCTTTCACTCAAAGGGGCAGAAATGGCCGTTTCAGAAATTGTTTTGCGCCTGGAAAAGAATAATGAAAGCACTCAGAATTATCTTATGGGTGTTGAAAATAAGTATGAGAAGGGATTTCCATACAGTGCCTATGAATTAAGTTCAGATGAATTGATTGCCTTTGAAAAGGAAGTTGAATCTCTCGACTCAGTAATTATAGGTGAAAATGAATCAATATTGATTCCTGAATCTCTTGCATCTTTTGCTGGTGAACGCCAGGATTTTAATTACAGGACTATTTTGAATACTTTGGATAAAGTAAATAAATATGCAGGTGCAAGAAAAAGTGTTCCTGCCATAAAGTTCTGGAAGTCACTTATTCGCGGTGGTGTCCAGGGCGCCTTGTATGCCGTTGATACCTGGGGGACAGAATGTTGAAAAAGCTGGTTTTCCTTGCTTCACTGTTTTTGATTTTCTCACATTCACTCTTTGCGCAGAATCAGGTTGATTTGGTTCAGGATGCCCAGAAAGCTGGAATTTCCTTCTATTGGGATCCTATGACTTACACTGGTTTGCTTGAAAAGAACGGCCATAGAATTTCTTTTAGGGCAGGTGACGATTATTGTCTTCAGGATTACAAGAAAATCATACCAGAGAAGGCTCCTGTCATGCAGGATGGAAAGCTTGTTGCAAACAAAACTTTCATGAATACGGCAGAAAATTTCTTCAAGGCTGAAAATGTTGAGGTTCCCTATAGAATTGGTGCCGTACTTATTGATGCTGGCCATGGAGGAAAAGATCCTGGTGCCAGCAGAGTGCACAGGATTAACGGCAAGAATGTGAATGTTGTTGAAAAGGATATAAACTTAAAGGTTGCAAAAATGCTTTGTGAGAATCTCAAGTCTGCATATCCGGACAAGAAAATTCTCATGACACGAAGCACAGATGTTTATCTGACCCTTCAGCAGAGAACGGAAATTGCAAATTCAGTTAAGCTCAAGAACAACGAGGCCATTCTGTTTATTTCTATTCATGTGAATACGAATTTCGATCAAAAGGTTTCTGGTTATGAAGTGTGGTATCTGACGCCTGGCTACAGAAGACAGGTTCTTGATGCAAAGCAGTATAAAGAAGATGCCGCCGTGCTTCCTATTCTCAACAGCATGATGGAAGAGGAATACACAACGGAATCCATATTGATTGCAAAATTCATAACTGAAGGAATTGCTGCCCAGGTTGGAAACTTGAGTCCTCAGAGAAAGATAAAGCCTGAGGAATGGTTTGTCTGTAAGAATTCAAAAATGCCGAGCGTTCTGTGTGAAATCGGGTTCCTTTCGAATCCAACAGAGGCAGCTCTTCTTGCAGATGATAAGTACTTGCAGAAAATATCCCTTGGAATATATAATGGGTTGAGGTCTTTTGTTACACATTTTGAGCGTTCAAGGGGATTTACTGGAAAATGAAATTTTCATTGAATAAGAAATCAATTGCAGCTGGGGCGGTTGTTCTGGCAATTGTGCTGTTTTTTCTGATCAGCCTTATTGTCAAGTCTGCCACGACTACAAAAAAATATATGTACTTTTATTCCTATGATTCAGATGATATATGCAGGGAAGTAAGGGAATATCCGAGAAATTCCAGCATTAATCTTCTGGAGCGCTTTGTTTCAGATCTTTTGCTCGGACCAATTACGATTCGATACAGAAGAATTTTTGCACTCGGAACAAAGCTGGATTTTTGTGTTGTAAAGGGTGATGAGCTTCATGTTGGTGTTTCTGAAGATGCCCTTTTCCTTAATCCAGACAGCATGGATATCAGAACGAGTGCAGAATTGCTTAGGAAAAATATTGTGAAAAATTTCACAAATTTTAATAAAATCTATATATATATTGGTGGTACGATTGTTTTTCAGGAGTGATTTTATCAGACTTGTAAGCAAAAAAAAGCGAAATAAGTTGACAAAATTCTATTCTTAATAGATACTATTAAAACAATGCTACATTAATATATGTATTAAAAGGAGCTTCGCATGAAGAAGACTTTATTTTTGACTGTTGCTGCTATGGTATTGGCAAGCACATTTGCATCAGCAAAGGAATCTATGCTTATTGACTTTACACAGCTTAAGGCAGATGCAGTTGCTGATGAAAACGGAAATCCAACAGAAAATGGAAGAACTGTAATGGATTATTCTGTAGCTGCAGGTGCAACATTCACAGGTGAGCAGAAGAGTCTCATGAAGACATCTTTGGCATTGACAAGCTGGGAAGTTGTTCTTAACTCATCTGCAAAAAATCCTACATCTGTTGGACTTTCACAGGTTGTAGCTGCTCCTGTTAAGGAATCTGCAGACGTTCCATTTGCTGGTAAGGAAGTAATGGGTGTTCGCGTTAAGTTCCCAACATGGGCAAACAATGCTAATGCAAAGATCGTTCCTGCATTCGACATCCCTGCTTATGAACCATTGGCAGACCTGGATGAAAACGGTGAACGCAAGCAGCCTACAGACGAACAGAAGGGAAAGTACCTCTTCGATGACGGATACGGAGTTGTTCGCAACGTTGGTACTCTCAAGTCAATTGCTGTTACAACAATGGGTATGAACTTCCCACACCAGCTTTATGTTCTTCTTACAGACAATGACAATGTTACACGCCGCTACTTGATGGGTGAATTGTTCTTCGACGGTTGGAAGACATTGCAGTGGAACAATCCAGACTATATTTCTGAGGTTCGCACACGTGAAATCAGAGTATACCCAATCTACCCACGCGGAATTCCACTTGTTAAGTTTGCTGGATTCCAGGTATGCCGTGATGCTAACCACATTGGTGATGACTTCATCGGTTACTTCAAGGACGTAAAGATTATTTACGACTTGGCTGTTCTTACTTCTGATCGTGATATCGATGATGAAGACCTCTGGGGAATTATCTCTAAGAAGGAAGCTGAACGCCAGGCTGGAGAAATGGCTCGCTTTGGTAACAAGCAGGTTAACCGCTATCTTGAAAAGTCTAAGATGGCAACAGAAAGTGAATTCACAACATCACTTTCAGCTGATTCTAACTCAAACGCACAGCAGACAGACGCTGCAAAGTAAGTTTAGTTAATATTAGCTAAATAATGGCCGCCCATAATGGACGGCCTTTTTTTACGTCATGAGGATTTTACATGGAAAACAAGAAAGAATTGCCGAATAAAAAAATCATTCAGGAAAGATATGCTGGCTATAAGGATGTATTCACAGAAATTCTTGAAAAAGTTGAACTGGATTTAAGAAAAAACATCAAGCTTTCATCTAATCCAACTTATAAAGCAAGAATCAAATCTTTTGGAAGCTATTACAAGAAGATCCTTAGACAAAAAGCTCAGGAATCTTCAACCAGCGATTCTCTTGTTACATTGACTGATATGATTGGTATTCGTATTGTTTGTCCGTTTGTAGAAGACTTATCCATTGTTGAAAAGCAAATGTGTGAGCTTTATGACGTTAAGGAAGTTGAGAAAAAGGGTGCAAATCAGTCATTCCGGGAATTCGGTTATGAGTCTGTTCATATTCTTATTTCAGTACCTGAGAACTGTAAGCCAACTGTACATGTTGAAAAGCCTCTTCCTGAAGGTCTTGTTGTTGAAATTCAGGTCAGGACAATTCTTCAGGATGCCTGGGCAGAAGTTGAACATGAGCTTATTTATAAGTCTGAGTTTAATCCTTTTGATAAGCCTCTTAGACGCAAGCTTGCTTCTATCAATGCCAGTTTGACTCTTGCAGATATTATTTTCCAGGAAATCAGGGATTACCAGAAGAAACTGCAAAATGAACTGGGAACCAGACGAAATACTTTCTACGAAAAAGCTGATGATTATTCTGATGAAATTCTTCAGGTTTCTTCCCATGTTCCGCAGCCGGTTGTGAAAGATTCGGAAAAAGTTGACAGTCCTTTTACAAAGGGTAGTATTGATGACCTTGTTCTGACTGCTTTGCATGAGCATAATGTTGGTAATTTTGACGGAGCAATAGAAATATATACGCGGATCCTCAATTTAAAGCCTGAGCCTGCTCCTGTTGTTTTGAGCGTCATTTTCAAGCACAGGGGAATGGCCTATTTTGCACAGAATATGTATGACAATGCCATAAGTGACTTTAAGAAGAGTGTTGAAAGTGATCCTAAGAATTTCAGGTCTATTTACTATGAAGGCATTGTAAATTCAGTTCAAGGCAAAGACATTGAAGCCATTGAATGTTTTGACCGATCTCTTGCCATAGATTCCTTCCAGAGTCATGTTTATTACCGCAGGAGTCTTGCTTATTATAATCTTGGTGAGTATGCAAAAGCCGTTTCTGACATAAACAATGCAATAAATCTTGGATTGGAAGATGATGATGTCAAGGAATTGAAGGCAAAGCTGATTAAGAAATTTGATATGGGAATGTAGAAAAAAATTAATTTTTTTGTTTTTTTTGCTGATTTGCTATTGACACTTTTTGAATGATTATATATATTACTATCACAACGTAGTTGTATGTCTCCTTCGTCTAGTGGTTAGGACATCGGGTTTTCATCCCGACAACAGCAGTTCAATTCTGCTAGGAGATGAAAAAAGCTTCTCAAATGAGAAGCTTTTCTTTTTTTAAACATATTTCTTTTTTTTTATTCACTATTATTCATGACAACTACAAATCATTTTTTTCTTGTTCATCCAAATATTTTTTGAGGAATTCTTCCATTGGAAGAGGCTTGCTGTAATAGTATCCTTGAATCTTGTCACAACCGAATTTTTTGAGCATTTCAACCTGTTTCTTTTCTTCTGCACCTTCAGCAACACATGAAAAGCCCATTTTCTTTGAAAGCTTGATGATTTCCTTTAGAAGAATGCATTCTTTTGAATCTTCTTTTGATGTGAGAATTGAATCAACAAAACATTTATCTACCTTCAGTGTATCCATAGGCATATCTTTTAGAAGTCTCAGTGAAGAGTAGCCGGTTCCAAAATCATCCATTGAAATAAGGAATCCAAGTTCACGAAGATCTGATAGAAGCAGATACATGGACTTTAAATCCTGATATGCGGCACTTTCTGTAAGTTCAAATTCAATCATATTGTGAGGAATGTTGTAGAAATCAACGGTTGTGAGCAGTTGTTCTTTAAGATGCTTGTTTTCCATTCTTCGTCTGGAAAGATTCACGGAAATTGGAACAAGGTTATAGTTTTTCTTTTTAAGGCTTAACAGGAACTTGCATACTTTATTAAGTACAACATTGTCTACTTTTCCGATTACATCATTGTCCTCGAAAATCTTAATGAATTCACCCGGCATGAGAAGCTTTTCGTGCCTGAAATTCCATCTTACAAGAGCCTCGGCACCTGCAATGGTTTCTGTGGAAATATCGTATTTTGGCTGGAGATAAACCTGAAATTCGTCATTTTCAATTGCAGTTTCAAGGTATGAAATGTAACGTCTTGCTACAATGGTCTTTTTGTACATTTCATCGGTAAAGAAATTGATTTCTGTGCAGTAGTATTTTTTTCCTTGTTTCTGTGCAAGTTTTGCCAGGTCAGCAACTGTATCTCCTTTTTTTATGGCATCTTCTGCAGTAACGACACCACATCGGTAGAAAATCTTGTATGCTTTGTCTTGAGGAAGGTAAGAGATTTCCTCGAAAAATTTAGACAGGGTAAGATAAAGCTTCAGTTCATCATCATAGGATTTCATCATGAACGCAAAATTGTCGTTGTCGCATCGGCATGATCTGATAATCCAGTCTTGTTTTGACATCTGCTCACAAATCATTCTTAGCAGAGAATTTGCAGTCTTGTGGCCATAGATATCGTTGATCATCTTGAAATCCTTGATGTCAAAATGAACGAAGCAGAATTTAAAATCTTTTGGAACTCGAGGATCAAGAATCTTCCACATATGATTCCAGTTGTAATAACCGGTTATGGCATCATGATAAACCATATCATAGAGTTCTTCTTTGGAGATTTCATCAAATTCCCTTCCGTTTTCTCGATGGGAAAGGATGTAGTCATCATCAATTTCGTTATCCTGTTTCATTACCTGCTATCCCCTTGTACTGCTTGATACAACTCTCATCTGCGGTTCTTGAATTTGGATAATTTTTGAAATTACAACTGATTTTAATCACTATAATTATAAGGGGGTATTTCCTAAAATGCAAACAAAAAAAAATTTTTTGAAGAAAAAATAAAACCCCAGGCTGATTATTTGGTGATCCCCATGGGAATGTTATTCATGGATTTACATATTCTGATTTTTTCTGCAGGAATAATACAAAATATAATAATTAACGGCTGTTCAAGAATATAGGAACGAAAAAAAATCCCTGACTGAAAAATATCAGGCAGGGCATAAATTAAAGGTTTATTGTTTCCAGTAAATCTAGAGAACCATAATGATGATCTTTGCTGCAAGTACGATTGATACAAGGGCAAACGGGTATGTTGCTGCATAAGCTGCTGAAACTTCATCCGTTCCTGCAGTAGCAATCAATGTTCCGAGAGCTGGTGTTGAAGTCATACCACCGGTAATTGATCCAAGGTTATTTAAGATACTGAGCTTGAATACGTAGCGTGCAATAATGTATCCTACGATCATTGGAACTGTTGTCATTACTGCTCCGTATACAAAGTATGTCCACTTGAACTTTTCGATGAAGTTAACTCCACCTGGAACTCCTGCTCCAATAAGGAAGAGAACAAGTCCAAGTTCACGCATGAAATTGAGGGTTTCTTTCTTGATTCTGCAGTCAACACCACCAATGTGTGCAAAGTGACCAACAATAAGTCCACCAATAAGGCATCCACCGGAATTTCCAAGGCTGAAGTTGATTACAGGAATCTTGATAGCACCAATGAGACATCCAAGAGCAACAGCCACAAAGAAAGCAAAGAATCCAAATGGATCAAGTGCAGTAACTTTTTTTGTGAGTTCAGGAATTTTGATTGCGTTTGCAGCCTGAAAGTTTGCAACTTCGTTAGCCATGTTGACCTTAAGAATTTTTGGCACGATCTGTACGAAAAGAACAACACCAAGAACACCGAATGTGTAGGCAATTCCATAACCTGCAGTTACATCAGCTTCAAAAGTTGTGGCAACAACAGATGGATCAAGTGCTGCTGCGGCTTTTGATGCTTCATCCAATGCCATGGCAACTTCTTTTCCGGCACTGAAACCTGGAGTTGATGTTAAACCGCCAGTCAAAAGTCCAACTGCCATTGATGCTGAGCACTGCTTGTCAAAAATTGCGAAAAGTGCAGCTGTTCCTGCGCCCAATACAATAACCACGAATCCAAGGACAATGTATGCAAGTGTGCTTTTGTTGAATGAACGGAAGAATTTTGGTCCTGCAATCAATCCGACTGCTGTTACGAAAAGAGCAGTTCCGATATTTGAAACAATTCCAAAATTTGCCTTGAGTTTTGAACTCCAGAGAATAATCTGCTTTGTGTCAATCTGGAACCCGTTGCCCAATGTTTCTCCTGCTGCATTTACCATTACTGGCAAGAAAGTCATTGCAACTCCATAAATAAGTGCAACAAGAAGAACTCCTGCTGTTCCAAGTTCGATTCCCTTAACCTTGATTCCGCCTACAAGGTAGCCGATAGCTCCGATGGCAAAAACAATGAAAATGAAAGAAAGTGCTGAAGCACAAATTGATGCTAGGTAAGTAATCATGACTGATTCCTCTATAATATGTATAAAATTTTCAATTATTATAGTGCTTTGCTTTTTTTTGTTCAATTCAAATGAATCTTTTTGTAATATATTGGTGATGACTGGTGACTGTGGTTTTACCGGGGCTTTAATCTTAACCGCATTTAATATAGACTGTATACCATGGATGCATCAGCAAGATTTTCGAGCCGTGTAATAGATCAAATGATCAGCGATATTGATGAAGCTGATGGTAATGAGGTTTTCTGGGTTGGCAGGATTGATGACGAGGGTATAGTTGTCAGTGCAGAAGTCGGATCCCGTGGAAATGAAGACTCTGTTATTATAAATGAAAATCTGGCTCGTGAAGGTCATGTGCTTATTCACAATCATCCTTCCGGAAATATTCATCCAAGTGATGCAGACCAGAATATTGCATATCATTCTCAGAATTCATCTCTCGGATTCTATATCGTAAACAATTCCGTGTCAGAAGTATATGTTGTGGTTGAACCAATAAAGGCTCCAAAGATAGAAATGATTCTGCGGGATGAAGCTGCATTTTATCTTACCCGTGAAGGACCTCTTGCTTCAAAAAGTGAGAACTACGAGGAACGTCCAAGTCAGATTCAGCTTACAAAGGAAATTATGAGTGCTTTCAACAGGAACCGTGTTTCTGTTTTTGAGGCCGGAACCGGTGTTGGAAAAAGCTTTGCATATTTGATTCCATCAATTCTTTGGAGCGTTAAAAACAGGGAACGTGTTGTCATATCCACAGGTACTATAAATCTTCAGCAGCAGATTTTTGAAAAGGACATTCCCCTTGCACTTAAAATTACTGACAAAAATATAAAGGCTGTTCTTGTTAAGGGACGGCAGAATTACGTGTGTCTTCGCCGGTTGACTGATTGTGAGGACTCAAGGGATTTGTTCAGCGAGGATACTGAGATTCTTGATAAGATAAGCGAGTGGACTAAGACTTCATCTTCTGGTTCAAGAAGCGACTTGAGTTTTAATCCGCCGGATTCCGTATGGACCAAAGTTAACAGCGAAAGTGATGCCTGTCTTGGCGGAAGATGTCCATTTCGGGAAAAATGTTTTGTCATGAAAGTTAGAAAAGAGGCAAGTGATGCAAATCTTCTTGTTGTGAATCATCATCTTCTTTTTGCAGACATAGAAAGCCGGATGAGTGGATCTGGATATGAAGACACAGCGGTTCTTCCCCCATACAAGAGAGTTGTTTTTGATGAGGCCCATGGAATAGAGGAAAGTGCCACCAGTTTCTTTTCTGAAAGGTTCTCGAGGTTTTCCATTATGAAGCAGGTTAATCTTCTGTTCAGGCAATGGAAACTCAACTACACGGGATTTCTTATTCAGTCCAGCGTTGTTTCGAAGTCTGAGAATGTAATTGAACGGGCTCTTGAATCATACAATGACATAAAGGACAGTTTGTCTGCCCTGGATCAGATTGTAATTTTCATGATGGATGAGGAGTCAACCATGAGAATCCACAATGAGAATTCCATGAGATTTACTGATGTTCTCAAGAGTATTGATGACTTAAAGACTGCCATTACAAGATTTGTAAATTTGTGTCAGGAAGTTATTGATGGCATTGATGACGAGGATAAAGATATACCCTGTGTCTGGGAATGCAAGAATGTCCTTCGCAGGGTAGAGTCCTATGCGGCTTTGTGCAACAGTTTTTGTCATTGGGATGAATCACCTGATTGTGTTTTCTGGATGCAAAAGAAACGTCTTCCTCCAAAAGTTCCTGGTGATGAATTCCTGCTTTTTTCTGAATTTACAAAGACTCCTCTTGAAATATCCGGGAAAATGAATGCCGGTGTTTTTGAACCTCTTGAAACTGTCGTTTGCACAAGTGCTACTTTGCGTACTGATGGAAATTTCGGGTACTGGAGCCATCGTGTTGGTGTGAATTTTGTTGATGAAGAAAGGCTTTCAATGATGGCATTTGATTCTCCTTTTCCTTATGACAAGAATGTTATTCTCGCCGTTCCAAATGATGCACCCTTTCCGGACAGTCAGTACTTTCAGCCTTATGTGGAAAACACTCTTCCTAAGCTTATTGAGGCTGCACGCGGAAGAACTCTTGTGCTGTTTACTTCTTATGACAGCCTTAAGTATTCATACAATTCATGCGTTTCTGCAATGGAATCTCAGGGAATAATGATGTTCAAGCAGGGGGACGATGACAGGTTCAGGCTGCTGCAGAAATTCAAGGAAAATACTTCCAGCGTTCTTTTTGCAACTGACAGCTTTTGGGAGGGAGTAGATGTTCCCGGAGAAAGTTTGAGCCAGGTAATAATAATAAAACTTCCTTTTGCTGTTCCCAATGATCCGGTTTTTGCAGCCAGGTCTCAGGCTCTTGAAAAAAAAGGCGGAAATTCTTTTATGCAGCTTAGTGTTCCTCAGGCAGTCATAAAATTCAGGCAGGGATTTGGGCGGCTTGTGAGACGCGGTGATGACAGGGGTGTTGTCGTGGTTCTTGACAGAAGAATCGTGGAAAAACGTTATGGCTCCATTTTTACCAACAGCATTCCAAAAACCAGAAGAATGTACAGTCCCATGAGCAGTATCATTGAAACTGTACGAAACTTCATTGTTAATAATTAGGTTGATTATCCAGTTTTTTTTCTAGTCCCTTGATTTGCCGAAGAGTCTTAGAAGTGAAAGAAAGATGTTTATGAAATCAAGATAGAGTTCAAGAGCACCAACAATTGAAAGTTTTTTGAATGCATCTGAGTTGTCTGCCCTGCAGGCTGTTTTTATGATTTTCTGGCTGTCATATGCCGTAAGTCCTGTGAAAATAACAACTGTTATGATTGATATTGCCTTTTCAATAAATCCAAGCCTGACATGTGTTATTGCACCAACAATGGAATTAACCAGGGTTACGATAATTAGTCCAATAAGTGCCATCATGAGGTAGTGTCCTGCTCGAACAAGACTCTGTTTTGTTATGATTCCATAGATGCTCATTAACAGGAACATGACTGATGTTGCAATAAAACAGTAGCCGATTGAGTGAATGTCAAAAATCCAGAATATGCTTGACAATGTTATTCCGTTGATTATTGAATATGTCATGAACATTAATGAAGCCAATGCAACTGAAATCTTTTTCAGTGCAATTGATAATGTCCAGACAAGGACAAGTTCCACTCCTGCAAGAATATAGAAGTATAATTTTGAGCTCCAGAATCTGGCCATTAGATTTTCGTTGGTTGAAAAGAAGAATGCACTTCCTGCACTTAAAATAAGGGCAAATGCCATCCATGCATAGGTTCGTACCATGAAAGAACTCTTTTCTTTTTCTGTTGGCTTGTAGTGTGATATGTATTCCATTTTTTTCTCCAATTATTGATTTATTACTGTTCTTCCGGCTTAAACAGGAAGATGTCCTGAATCTTGATTGAGTAAGTTGAATCAAGGGACTGTGTGTCCGGCTTTTCACTTACCAGTGGAATGACAAAGGAATAAGTTGCCTTTTCGTATCCTTCCTTTACTACTTCTACTGAAAAGTTGAATTTCTTTTTCATTCCGTCTGAGACAGCAACTATTGGTGCCATCCAGAAAGAGTAAGCCCCGTTTGTTGACTTGAATGTCTTGCATGGATTTGGCCATGTTGCATCCATCATTTCAACAGTTTCTCCATTAAGCTTGAGAGTTACTGTTGCATCTGACAGTGGTTCAAATGACGTTCCGTCAAATACATTACCGGTGAGGGTAGGAAAATTGAATTCTGCATTTTCGGAATTTGATCTGACAGCTGAACTGCTCTGGTGTGTCGGGCGTTTTGCATTGCTTACAAGATGCATTCCTTCAACACAAAGTTTTTCTACGTCAACTGAAATCTGAATGTCATTTTCCAGGGTTCTGGCATTGTGTGTGAGACCTCTTCCTCCAACAACATAGCGGGGCTGAATGCGATTCAATACATAGGTTGCTGTATCAGTCCTGCAGTTTTCGCAATCACATGAAAGCCATGTTGATCCCTTTTCCTTAACCTGATCATAAAGTCTGTTCACGCAGTCAATTACGAATTCTTCCATGATGTTGTGGATTTTGATCATTTTGTTCTTCTCCCATATATTGTCAATTTCAAGGTTTCTGGATTTAATGGCCTGAAATATAATTTACTTCAGGCCGTTAACATTACTGTCCACCATTTCGTGTGTATGCAGCAAGTCCGCCAGCCATGAGAATGTCAGCAGATCTTTTTGCAATGTCATTCACACAGGTAATCTGTTTTGTTCCGTTAATCTTAACAATGAATGGTGTTCCGTTCTTGAGTGATGAGTCAAGGTCAACAAGCTCAAGAGTGTCACCCTGAGAAATTTTGTCATAATCACCAGGATCAGTAAATGTCATTGGAATGATTCCGTAGTTAATGAGGTTTGCCTTGTGGATTCTTGCAAAGCTCTTTGTTATTACGGCTCTAACTCCAAGATACATTGGTCCAAGAGCTGCGTGTTCACGGCTTGATCCCTGTCCGTAGTTTTCTCCTCCAACAACACAGCAGTCTGCAAAATTTGCTTCTTCTGATCTTGTGTAGAATGTTTCATCAAGTCTTGTGAGTGTGAACTTTGAGATTTCCGGAATGTTTGAACGCAATGGAAGTACTTTTGCTCCGGCTGGCATAATGTCGTCAGTTGATACATTGTCCTTTGCCTTGAGTCTTACTGGAAGTGACATGTTTGACTTGTATTCACGGCATGCTGGACAAGGTTTGATGTTTGGTCCTCGAAGAATTTCAACTTTAGATGCTTCTTCCTCGCTTAATGGTGGAATAATCATTCCGCGATTCTGTGCTGTCTGTGTAATATCACTGAGTGAGAGACGTGCATCTTTTCCTTCAAGCATAGAATATCTCATGCCATTAACCCAAACTGCATCTTCATATCCCATTGTTTCTGCTTCTGTGAATACACCGGTAACTGCTGCAGCTGCGGCTGTCTCTGGACTTACAAGATATACGTTTGCATCAGCTGTTCCACTTCGGCCCTTGAAGTTTCTGTTGAATGTTCGCAGTGTGATTCCTTCTGAGTTTGGAGCAAATCCCTGTCCGATACATGGACCGCATGCTGATTCAAGAATTCTGAATCCGGCTTCGATGAGAGTTTCAAGGATTCCGGCCTTTGATGCCATGAGGAGTGTAGTGCGGCTTCCTGGTGCAATTCCAGCCTCAACTCCTGGAGCAATATGCTTTCCCTTTACGATTGCTGCAACTGCTTCAAGATCATCCAGGGAAGAGTTTGTGCAGGATCCGATTACAACCTGTGTGACCTTCTGTCCTGCAAGTTCAGAAATAGGCTTGATTACGTCCGGGTTATGTGGACATGCTGCAAGTGCGTGGAGCTCAGAAAGGTTGATTTCAATAATCTTGTCATAAGTACATCCTTCATCTGCTTTCTGTTCTGTCCAGTCTTGTCCGCGTCCCATTGATTCAAGGAATCGTTTTGTTGACTGGTCTGAAGGGAATACTGAACAAGTTGCTCCCAATTCTGCTCCCATGTTTGTAATTGTTGCACGCATTGGAACTGTAAGTGTTTCAACTCCTTCTCCAAAGTATTCGTAAACAGCACCTGTACCGCCCTTTACTGTTTCACGGCGAAGAACTTCAAGAATAATATCTTTTGCTCCAACACCCTTGTTGAGTTTTCCTGTGAGTTTTACTCCAAAAATTTTTGGCATTGGAGTGTGGAATGCTCCACCACCCATGGCAACAGCAACGTCAAGTCCACCAGCACCGATGGCAATCATTCCGATTCCACCGCCAGTAGGTGTATGGCTGTCAGATCCAAGAAGTGTCTTTCCAGGCTTTCCAAAGCATTCCAGGTGAACCTGATGGCAGATTCCGTTTCCTGGTCTGGAGAAGTAAAGTCCGTATTTTGCAGCAACTGACTGAAGATAGCGGTGATCATCCATGTTCTTGAAGTCAGTCTGAAGTGTATTGTGGTCAATGTATGATACTGAAAGTTCTGTCTTTACGCGTGGGACACCGATTGTCTCAAACTGGAGGTAAGCCATTGTTCCAGTTGCATCCTGTGTCAAAGTCTGATCTATCTTGATTGCAATGTCCTTTCCTCGTTCAATTGGTTCGCCTTTTGTGAATTTGGCTTCAGTTGAAACGATGTGATTTTGAATGATTTTCTCTGCAAGTGTAAGTGCCATAAAGTTCCTCCAGGAATAGTGTTTTGATAGGATGCGGACGAATGATAATTGTGCAAACCTATGAAAGTATTGTAACTGATTTGCGTCTTTTTAACAACTTGGAGCAGTTGATGCTTCTTTGAAAGTTGAAAATTTGAAGCTAATCATTTATAATTTTAATGGTTTTCTTCAATAGATTGTATATTGTAAATATCCCTTCATTGATTATAGATTTTTTGTTTTTGAATTAACTTTCATTCCGTGAGGGGATAAGAATTGCATAATATTAGTGATTTTGGTTTGGAGTCAGATTAAGTTGAAGTCTTTGTTGCGGCCATTTCTTGCAGTATCATTTTTCTTTTCTCTTTTTTCCTGTTCTAATCCGGAAGGTGTTGCTTATTCTGGTGACGAAAACCTGCGGGAACTGGCATTGGACTTTGATTCCAAAACAAACTGGACTGAGTCCATTGAAAGTGATGTTCTTACAAATCCTGTTGAAAGACCTAATGGAGTTTCCTCAAGCATTTATTTGTCTCCGGCAGTAATGGCTGCTGTTTCAGAGGATTCTTATGCTCCTGTTTATCCGTCAATACATGGATTTGCCAGTCTTGATGTTTCAACAATGGATATTGACGCCCTTTCTTTCCTGAAGTCATTTCTGGCACGAATCTGTTCAGGCGAGACTCCGGAATCTATGGTCATATCAACCCAAATGCATACACTTTCATTTTTTTATTATGATATAAATCAGCTCATTGGTGATGTTGATTTTACACAGACAGTTATTGGAAAGCCTTTTGATGGATCTGATTTTTATCAGTGTCCAGTGCGATTGTATTTCACAAGAAAAAATTCTTCACCTGAATCAGAATATTTTCTTCCCTATGTAGATGTTTTTGTTTATGTGAGACTTTATTCCAATGACTGGAAATGCTGTAAAATTGAATTTATGGGACTGGAGGATAATGATGGCAGAGGAAACTGAACTTACTCAAATTGAGCGAGAACTTGTTTTGCAGTATCTGAGGGATGATAATGTACCCTTGACCGTTACTCTGGAAGATAAGCCTGAGATGTCTGATGCTGATATCGTAGATGATAAGACCATCGGAACCAGTGATGAAAGCCGTGTTCCAGCCAGTGCAATTTTTCCTGTTGCAATTCCGTCTCGTCAGATTGAAGTTTTGAATCAGGGAATCATTCTTCTCAAAAATGCATCAAGAACCGTAAATCCCTTTGCAGGACGAATGGTAAGGGTTCAGTTTTATTTTCATCATCTGGGCCTGTATTTTGTTACTGAAATGAAGGAATGCTCTCAGGGACTTGCCATAGTTGTTCCACGGGTCATAAAGAGAATTCCAGATGTTGTATCCAGAATAAACTATGATTTTACAGGTGAGCTTTCTTATGAGGTTTCTAATTCCAGGGTTGCAATAGATTGTCTTCCACTTTCTGGATATAGGATTTTTTCTGCTCCAAAGTGGGATGAGATTGATATTTCGTGCCAGAAAGAAGCCAAGGCATTAATTGAACAGTTTGTGCAGAATGTAAAGACAGGGCAGAGTGCTCCGGTTGGAAATGGCCTTCACCTTATCAGTTGTGCCCGATTCCTCACTGAAAAAAGAATGGTCGTCCAGGAATCTGTGGAAGGAAGAATAAAACCCTTTAACATGATTTACATGGATGACAAGCGTCTTGTACTGGCATGTCTTGAGGGAACTGAGGCTTTGGATTCGTCCATGAACTATACACTCTCCCTTACATTCACACTTTCTGAAAACAGGCTTCTCAAGCGCAAACTTGAAATTGAATGTTCCGTGGAAAATTGCTTTGAGAATGAAAGGATGCCTCAGATAAGATGTTACAGTCTGAAATTTGATCAGATTAAGGAAGAAGATTTAAGATTCCTTTATGAAAGACTGACAGGAAAAATGTTTGACATAAAATAGTATCTATTTGCGGTCTGCTTCATGTCTGGCCGCTTTTTTTGTGCTTCCACCTATGAGAACGGCAACTGGTTTCAGAAAATCTATGTTTTCACAGATAATCTTTATGATTACCATCATTGGAACCGCCAGAATCATGCCAATAAATCCCCAGATATAGGACCACAGGGAAAGGCTTACCAGTATTACAAATGGTGAGATTCCAAGATCACTGCCTTCCCATTTTGGTTCGACTATGTTTCCAAAGACAAAGTTGATTCCAACCATGATAACTGACAGAATGATGATTGGGGTTATGTCAGGGTAGAATTGAATTACTGCAAAGCCAATGGTTGCTCCGCATGAAATCATTGATCCGAATGTGGGTATGAAATTCAGCACAAAGGCAATGAAAGCCCAGATTACAGGGAAGTCCATTCCAATGGCAGTTGTTGAAACAAGGACACAGATTCCTGTTCCAAGTGATACTAAGAATTTTATTGATACGTATCTTGTTACTTCAGAAATAATTTTAATGACTACAAAAATGATGCGCCTGTTTATGTTTTCTTGTGGAAAGGCAGTCCTGATTTTATCTTTCACGCTGGACATTTCAATCATAAGGAAAACTACCAGAAGAACAACCAATGCCGTAACCTGAACGGTTGAAACCAGGAATGAAGAAAGTGAAATTGCCATGTTCTGGATGGCTGTTCGAATTCCAAGGGATCCCCATAGTCTGGAAAATATTGACTGGTTTTCGTCAACTTCAATATTGAGTGTTTTTGCAAATAATTCCCAAAGGTGAAGGAACTTTGATTCATAGTTCGGGTATGCATTGATAATTGTTTTCAGGCTTGCTGTAAGTATGTTTGTGAATACAAAAAAAATTCCCAGGGCTATGATTACAGTAATAAGGATTCCCAAAGTCCATGGGATATGGAATGAATTCAGTTTTTTTATGAAGGGATAGAGAACCAGGGAAAGCATCACGGAAATAAAAATCGTCAGTATGAAATCCGCAGTAACCTTTAGCAAGGCAAACATCAGGATTACTGCCATAAAAAGCAGCACATAGAAGATTTTTTTTGTGTAGTTCTGCTGGTTCTCCATAAGATTTAGTTCTTTGGCCCGATCTTGTCAAATCCACAAAGTGGAACGAGAACTTCAGGGATTGTAACTGATCCGTCTTCGTTCTGATAGTTTTCAATGAGAGCAAGCATTGCACGTCCTACAGCAATTGCAGTTCCGTTGAGCATGTGAACATACTTGTTCTTGCCATCGTCATCGCGGTACTTTACGTTTAGGCGGCGTGCCTGGAAGTCAGTACAGTTAGAAGTAGATGTAACTTCACCGTAGTCTCCCTCTGGGTGTGCTTCGTCTGCACGTCCAGGCATCCATGCTTCAAGATCCCATTTGCGGTATGCTGGAGCACCAAGGTCACCCGTACAAGTATCAACTACATGGAATGGAATTCCAAGACCTGTAAAAATCTCTTCTTCAATCTGGCGGAGCTTTTCGTGAAGTTTGTCTGACTGCTCTGGTGTTGAATATACGAACATTTCAACTTTGTCAAACTGATGAACTCTGTAAAGTCCCTTTGAGAACTGACCTGCAGCACCTGCCTCGCGGCGGAAACAGTGTGAGAGCCCGCAGTACATGAGTGGAAGCTTTGCCTTGTCAAGAATTTCTCCTGAGTGGTATCCGCCAAGTGTGATTTCTGCTGTGGCAACAAGACATGTTCCTTCTTCTTCAATTGCATAAACATTTGATTCATTTCCGCGTGGGTTGAATCCGATTCCCTTGAGAACTTCTTCCTTTGCAACATCTGGAGTAATGAATGTTGTGAATCCGTGCTTGCGCAAGATGTTCATTGCATACATGATGAGTGCCTGTTCAAGGAAAACAGCTTCATTCTTGAGATAGTAGAATTTAGGTCCTGAAACCTTTGTTGCACGTTCAAAGTCAATGAGGTCAAGTGCTTCCATGATCTCAACATGGTTCTTTGCCTTGAATCCGAACTTGCGTGGTGTTCCAACTTTTTTGACTTCAAGGTTTTCTGTGTCAAGCTTTCCGATTGGTGTTTCCGGGTGTGCCATATTTGGAATCTGGCGGCCAGCTTCATCAAGCTTTTCTTCAGTTTCCTTGAGCTGTGATTCAACTTTTGCAATCTGTTCCTTGAGAGATTTTCCTTCGTCAATATATTTCTGGCGTGTTTCTGGATCAAGTTTCTGCTTCATTGAGGCTGCATTTGCATTGCGCTTCTGCTGAAGATCCTGGAGTGCTGTTGTGAGGGCAGTACGTTCATCAAAGAGCTTAACAACAAGATCAGCGTCTGCTTTTGAGGGATCCATGTTGCGGTCAATGATGTTCTTCTTAACTGCTTCAAGGTTTTCTTTGATAAATCTGTAGTCTAACATTTTGTTTCCTCTGTTATTATGTTTTCTAGTTTAGTTTAATTTGATAATGTTTTCAACGGATGTTGAAATAGAATTTTTTAAGGTAGATGACTCTTTCCTTTGCCTTTTCCCAATCTATGCTCTGTGGATACTGATTTACGATAGTCTCGTATGTGTCAAGTGCTTCCTTAATGTTCCTGACTTCTGACGGAGTTTCAAGTGTCCTGCCTTTAAGGAACAATCCCTCGTCAATTCTTTCGGTTGCCTTCTCAAAGAAGTCATCAAGATGTGCAAGTGTTTCCTTGTATTTTCCTTCACTGAAACATTTGTTTGCCAGTTCAAGAATCTGATCGCTTGAGTTAAGTTCATTTGATGGAATGAGATTTTCCGAAGATTTTGTTTCAGATGGATTCATAAGGTCTTCAACTTTTGCTTCTCCAACAAACATATCTGGATTTTCTTCTGTTTCTGCTTTTGTCTGTGTATTTTGAATTACTGTCTTTGATCCGCTTTCTTCATTTAAATCCTGAAGATTGTCCTTTGCAGAAGCTTTTGCAATTGAAGGTTGCTTTTGCTCCTGGTTCTGAGTGATGTTTGTCTTCTGAGTTTCTGGAGTCTTGTCTGTTTCATGTGATGCAGAGGAAATTTTTGTGTTTTCTATAAGTGGAGTTTGAACTGCTGCTTTTCTTTGTGGTTTTGGAGGAACTACGAGAGCATAGGATGGAGCCTTTACCCTGTCATTTGTTGTGCTCTTTCCCTGCACGATTATTTTCAGATAATCATTAATAACAGTTCCTGTGAGGGCATCATTCTTATAGAAGTGGAGCAGGGCTTCTCCTTCGAGCTTTGACCTGAGAGTGAATACAGTTTCCGTGGATCCGATTTTTCGTCCCATATAAGAGAAGGACTCTCTTCCCGTGTCATCACCAAGATAAATCCATCCCGATCCTGGATATGATACTTCAAGGAACTGGTTTTTCTGCATTTTCATATCTCTGGATGGTATTTTTGGCTTAATTATGACAGGAGCATTTTCTTCTGTATTTTTTCCTGCAGTGACTTCATTTTCCTGGGTTTCAGTTTTCTGAATATTCTTTTCTGGAATCTGCGTCATTTCCTGCTGTGGTTTTTCAGAAGAAGTGTTTGTGACTGGCATCTTTTCCTGTGCAGGAGCTTTTGCTGCTGGTTCAGAAGAAGTGTTTTTGACTGGCATCTTTTTCTGTGCAGGAGCTTTTGCTGCTGGTTCAGAAGAAACAGTAACCGGCATCTTTTCTGATACTGTAGTCTGGCTATTTGTCTTTGAAACTGATTCAGGCTGACTTTTTGCAGTCTCTTCAGTTTTTACAGGTTCCTGATCTTTTTTTTGTTCTTCAAGTTCTTTCTGCTCAAGGTTTTCAATTTGAGATATGATTTCCCTGCTTTCATCAAGAATCAGGTTTCCCCTTGAATCTCTTTCTGCAGAACCGGCTGTGTTTAGTTTTTCCAGTTCTTCTTCAAATGCTTCAAGTGGAGTCTTTCCTTCTTTTATGTTGCTTTGTGAAAGTTCATCTGCTTTTGGTTCTTCCTTTGGCAGCATTAATTCTTTTTCTTCAAGTGGAAAGAAAGCCTCAGACATTTCAAGAGGTTCAAGAATTACTTCCTTTTTTTGTTCTTCCGCTTTTGTTTCTGGGGCTTCTGATTCCTGCTGTTCTGTTTCTTCCAAAACAGAATCCTTTTGTTCTGATTCAGTCTCTTGCCGGGTTGTTTCAGCTTTTGCCTGATCTGAAACCTGAGTTGATGCACATGAAACAAGTAGTGATGCCATTGCAACTAAAACAATACATTTTGTGATTTTCATGGAGCTGCCCCTATTAACTCATCTATCAGCCTGTTGTTTGATTTTCCAAGCTGGTCAACTGTTTTTTCTGTTGGTGTGGTAAACCATTTGTCAAATTCTTCATCTGACCACTGGCTTTCCTGTTCACGCTGAAAATAATATTTTTCAGTCAATGGATTTTTCTGTGGAGGAAAAAAATCATCTACGGCAGAATATGGAACTGTGTCTGGAAGTTCACGGAAAATTTCTTTTTCTGGACCTGACATACCGTAAGCTATGAGAGCTCCCAAAAGCAATGCGAGAAGGGTGCATGTTATGGCAACTGTCAGTTTTGTGTTTTCTTCAACAAATGCCCTGACATTTTCCTTGACGTTATCCAGAAATTCCATATTTGTTTTTATTGTCCCTCTTTCAGTGTTCCGTCCGGATTGTGCTCGCGTCGTGGTGGACGTGGTGGAATTACGATTCCCTCTTCTGGAGGTACGTCTTCTTCTATGAAGTCACTCTGGTCATCAAATGTAAGGTTTGCATTGAGCGTGTCTTCATCAAGACGAATCTGGATGATTTTTGTAATTCCCGAATCTTCCATTGTTACACCAAGCATTGTTGATGCACCTTGTACGGTTTTTCTGTTGTGAGTAATGATAATGTACTGGCTTATGTTTCCAAAGGCACGCAATGTGCTTACAAATGAGGAAACATTCTTGTCGTCAAGAGCCGCATCAATCTCGTCCAAAAGACAGAATGGAGAAGGACGAACCTGATAAGTTGCAAAGAGAAGCGCAACGGCAGTCATTGTTTTTTCACCACCGGAAAGCAATGAGATATCTGACAGTTTTTTTCCAGGCGGCTGTGCATAAATCTGAATACCTGATGTGAGTACATTTGTCGGATCTGTAAGCCTGAGCTCGGCACGTCCACCATCCATGAGACGCCTGAACATGTTGTGAAAATTCTTGCGGATTTTGTTGTATGTGTCCAGGAACATTTCTGTTGATTTTGTGCGGATTTCCTCACTGACACGAACAAGTTTTTCCAGTGTGTCCTGAGTATCCTTGTAGCTGGCCTGCTGTCTTTCGTAACGTTCTTTTTCTTCTGCAAACTGCTCTACAGCCATGAAGTTTACTGAGCCAAGCTCCTGGATTTTCTGCTTTACTGAAACGAGCTTTTCTTTGATTGCGGATGGAGTTTCCGTAATCTTGTACATTCTTTCCTCGAATTCCATCAGGTCTCGGGAATAATTGTCCTGGAAGTTTTGCTTGACGTTTTTGATTTCAATATCATTCTGACCGATGTCAAAATTGTATTTCTCGAGCTGAGTCTGGTACTTCTTCAGTTCTTCCTGACGCTTCTGGAGTGCGTTCTGTTTTCCTGAAACCTTGTTGTTGCACTCGGCAATCTGCTTGTCCAGGTCATTGAGTTCCTCAGTGATTTTTTCACCTTTTCTCTGAAGCTCTGCAATGCTTTCCTCTGCATCCTCAATTTGTTCTACAAGATCCTCACGACGCTTTGTTTCTTCATAAAGCTCATCCTTCTGTTCCTTGAGAGATGCTTCTTCTGCGGCAAGGCTTTTCTTGAGGTTGGAAATAAGCTGCTCACAGTTGAGAATCTGCTGAACCATTGCCGCCTGATTGACCTTAAGGCCGCTGAGGGTTTCATTGAATTCCTTGATCTTTTTTTCCAGCTCGGAATTGATTTTTTCAAGTTCACGGCTCTTTTCCTGAAGCTGATCAATCTGGCTAAGATTGTCTTCAATTTCAGAGTCAATACCGCGCTTTTTTGTGATAATACCTTCTGGTGAAAGAAAGTCGTCAATGAAAGCTGGTGTTGTCTTTGTGTAGTTCTCTAGTTTTTCCTTGAGACTGTCAAACATCTTGAGAAGGTCATCGAATGCCGTAACTGCATCAGTTCCCATCTTTGCTGAATCTTTTTCTGAGTGTGACGGAAGAGACGCAAAATCCTTGAATATGTTTGAGCGGCCGTTTACGAAAACCTTGATTTTTTCAAGAGAGTAGTCAAGTTCTTCTTTTGCCTTTTTGTTGGCCTGTGATGAATATCCTGCATCCTTTAGTTTTGCATCAAGTTCAGTAACGATGTCTTCTGTGATTGCTGCAAGATTTTTCTGAAGTTCCTGGCGTTTCTGGTTCAGGTTGATGATCATTCCGCCGTTTGTTCCGATTATCTTGTTGTTGTCATCAATTTGTGCTGAAGACATCTGGATATTCTTGATGAAACTTTCGATGTTTTTCTTTATGTCTTCCAGTTTCTTGTTCTTTTCGTGAAGTTCAAAATTCTGGCTGTCTATATCTTCATTGCATTCGTCAATTCTTTCTTCAATATTTTTGATTCTGTTTTCAATCTGTCCGATTTTTTCCTTAATCTGGCTCTGCTGGTCATGAAGCTGCTTGAGAAGCTGCTGTTTTCCATTATATTCGGCACCAATCCTGATCTGCTCCTGGGTTTTTACTGTTACCTGTTCCTGGAGCTTGCTTACCTTTTCTGTGTTTTCGTTGAGTGTGCTGTAGATTTCCTTGATGTCTCTGTCTGCCTCATCACGCTTTTTTTCGGCAAGCTTTCTGTTTTCGTCATTTCTTGCCTTGTTCTGCTCAAAATCTTTCAGCCGGAGAAGCTGAATGTCAAGTTCATAGTTGAATTTGTCATCCTGTAGCTTTCTGTACTTTGTGGTTTTGTCAGATTGTGCCTTGAGAGTTTCATAGTTTCGCTTTGTTTCTGCAAGTCCGATTTCAATCTGTGCCAGATTTGCCTTTGTTCTTTCAAGTTCCCTTTCAGCTTCAATAACATCTGCCTTTGATCTTGAAATTCCTGCAGCTTCTTCAAAAAGGTAACGTCTGTCTTCTGGTTTTGATGAGAGAATCTGGTCAATTTTTCCCTGTTCCATGACAGAGTAGGCTGCCTTTCCTACACCAGTATCCATGAAAAGCTGTCTAACCTTGGTTGCCGTTGACTGCTCACCATTGATGAAATATTCGTTTTCGCCGCTTCTGTAGATTCTGCGCTTGATTGCAATTTCAGATTCCTGCATTGGAAGCAGGCCGTTTTCATTTGCAATGGTCAGTGTAACTTCTGCGACAGAAAGAGCAGGACGCTGTTCGGTTCCGTTGAAAATAACATCAGCCATGGATTCTGCACGAAGATTCTTTGACTTGTTTTCTGCAAGAACCCATTTAATTGCGTCAACTACGTTACTTTTTCCACATCCATTTGGTCCGAGCAGGGCTGTAATTCCGTCTGCGAAGTCAATGCGAGTTCGGTCAGCAAATGATTTGAATCCGAATATTTCAAGGCTTTTTAAGAACACTTTTTTTTCCTTAATGCAATTTGCGTTTTGAATGCCAGTGACCTGCTGTGAGACTCAATGGCATAACTCCCATTATATTAAATTTATTCAATCTCTTCAATTGAATTTGGATCAATTACTTTTCCTTTGTATAGCATTTTCGGGTATACCACAAGCTTGAGTTTTTTCTCCAGTCTTGAATACAACTGCATTTCAAACTGGTCACCAATCACACAGTTGATTCCATTTTTCCCTGATCTTGCAGTTCTTCCGGCCCTGTGAATGAAAAAATCCTCATTTTCATTGAGATCCATCTGAACAACATGGGAAATATTGTTTATGTCCAGTCCTCGGGATGTAAGGTCTGTTGTTATGAGAATTTTTGCCTTTCCGCTCTTGAATCTGTCTATGGCACTTTTTCTCTTAATCTTGTCAGTTTTTGAGCTCAGGGTTTCGCATTCAATTTTCTTGAACCTGAGTTTTGATGCAATATTATCAATCTGATCACTTCTTCCGGTAAAAACAATCATTTTTTCCGGTTTTTCAGCGTTGATAAGGCTTCGCAGCGTGTCAATCTTGTCTCTTCTTTCTGCAAAAATGGCCCAGTGGGTAATTCTTTTTCGAAGAACGTCTTCCTGTGGCAGTTCAATGAGCATTATCCTGTCGTTTTCATTCAATTCTCCACGTACAATTCCGTCTCGTGCTTTCTGGAGAATTTTAAGCGTATATGAAGAAACTGTTGCGGAATTTCCGATTAGCTGAACGTGTTTTGGGAGTCTTTCAAGGAGAGCTTCCGTGTCATCCCTGAGTTCCTTGCTCAACAATCTGTCTGCTTCATCCAGGACAAGAGTTTCCACCTGTTCTGCCTTGAGCTTTTTCAGGTGAATTAATTCCAGAAGTCTTGAGGCTCCCCCAATGACAATCTCAGGTTTTTCCTTGAGAAGTTCTATTTGACGTCCTATGGGAGCTCCTCCAATCAAAAGTGCGCACCTGATTTTGCATATACTTTGGATTTCTATTTTGATCTGGGATGCAAGTTCGTATGTTGGTGAAACAATCATGATCTTTACTGCCTTGCCGGGATTTTCCTGGGCCACAAGGCGTGTAACCAGTGGAAGTACGTAGGCAAAAGTTTTTCCGGTTCCGGTTTCACTCTGGAACATAATGTTTTTGTTTTCTGCTATGAATGGAATTACTTTTTGCTGTACGCTTGTAGGCTGGGTAATGTGTTTTTCAAGAAGTGACTTTATAATTTCACTGTTTATGTTTAATTCTTCAAATGTCATGGACTGATTATACCAAGGGAATTCCAAAAACTCAACAAATTGGATTTTCAAGGTTTCCTGTTTCTTTTAGTTTGACTTGCCGCTTTTGTGCATCATGCATATTCAATTGAAAAATTTAATATATCTGTGTAAAATTGACTTATGAAACTTGGAATTGATACTTTTGACTGCGACCATGGAAAATCTGGCCAGGGATCCTATGTTTTGTCTCTGGTAAGAAATATTCCTCAATGTGATGATCTTGAATTTGAGCTTTTTGGAGAGGAACATGATCGTTATGTTTATACAAAAGATAATCCAATAAAATATACGAGTGCTGAAGTGAAGGAAACTGCATCTGGTCAGAGGTTCTGGCATAATTTTGGATTTTCAAGATTCTGCAGAAAAAATTCCTATGATGCCGTGCTGTTTGCCGCTGGTGCAAGAATGCTTCCCTCATCTTTTTCTGTGCCTGGAGTTGCAGTTGTAAATGAACTTGTGTCTGCAGTTGTTCGTGGTAATGATTTCAACTACTTTTCAAGACAGCAGATTCTAAAAGGACTTGCACATGCTGATTGCATAATCGTTCCAAGCAAGTTTATTAAATCAGATCTGGAAAAACTTGGAATAAGGAATAAAAACATAGAAATCATTCATCCGGCGGTTGATACTGAACTTTTTCAGCCAAATCATGATCTTATTGAATCTGATATAGCGGATATAAAACCTTTTGCCATAAAAAAACCCTATATAATCTATGCCAGACGAATGGTTGACTCTGAAAAGAAACATGTGGAGCTTATAAAGGCATTCTCAATGTTCAAGAAAAAGACCGGTTTGCCTCACAGACTTGTAATTGCAGGCAGTGAAGGTCCATACAGCAGTAAGGTTCATGAGGCGGCCTTTGAGTCTGAGTTTGCCAGTGAAATTTTCCTGACCGGTTTTTTTCCGAGGGAAAGTTTTCCGGATTTGTATAAAAATGCTGAACTCTGTGTTTTTCCGTCAGTAAACGAGGGCATGGGACTTCCTGTTCTTGAAGCAATGGCCAGCGGAATACCTGTTGCCTGTTCTCGTGAGGGTGCCCTGCAGGAAATTGCCGGGAACTGTGCACTTTTCTTTGACAGCAATGATGTTTGTGAAATTGCAGGTGCCATTGAAAAAATTGTCTCAGACAAGAATCTTGCTTCTGAACTGGTCAAAAAAGGACTTGATCATGTAAAAAACTATACATGGAAAATGAGTGCAGAAAAGACTATTGAAATTATCCGAAAGTATGTGATGTAAAGTTTTTCCCCTGAGTTTTGTTCAGTCATAGTTGAACAGATTGCAGTGATCCGGGTCATTGATTTCTGAATAGGATCCGGGATAGTACAGCAGCATGACTGCGTCAAAGGGGCCGTTCTTTCTTATGTAGGATCTTATGCTTGCTGCAAAATTTCTTCGGTCAAGTGAGTGCATTTCGGAAGTTTTCTGGCAGATGTATGCCTCAATCGGGTCTGTGTAGCTGTCTCCGATAATGAGAATTTTTGAGCCTTCTTTTGACCTGTTGTTTATGATTACGTTGTTTATGTCTCCGTGAACAAATGTTCCATATCCGTATTCACCATAGATATCCTTCTTGTCAAATTGTCCTTTCAGAAGAAGAATGTCATAGGGGCCTGAAATATTGTTTTTAACATGAGACTGTGCATAGCTGAAATACTTGAAGTCCATTTTATCTCTTGGAAGTGGCAGCACGAAATCTTCCAGGTCGGCCTTGCTCTTTGTGACTTTTTTTCCATGGGTTCCAAAAAAACAGTCTTCTTTCAGAATGAAATCAAAATTTTTATCATCAGAAAAATATGCTCCGTCAATATTTGTTCCTGTTTTTTCATTGAGAAAACTACAGATTTCCGGCATAAGTTTCAGTGCTGTTTCAGCTCTCCAGTGATGGTCTGTTCTGTAGAAATTTGAAAGATGAAAGTCCGTTTTCTGCATGCTGGTCATTGAATCACTTCCTGAGTGAATGATCTTTCTTGTGTCCAGTACGCTTATGTTGTTTTTTTCAAGAAGCTCAATTACCCTGTCTGCATTTGAGTTTCCAAAATCCTTTATGTCTGCGTATTCTTTGTCATAGGCACAAATTTTCTCCGGTCCCTGAACATAAACCATTGGAGTTCCCTGGGATTCAAGAAAGTCACGCAGCTTGACTATGTTGTCTGCAGCCTTGGCAATTTCCCCGTCACTGAGTTTCCTCTGGAAAATAGTAAATTCATTGTTACGGATTCTCTGGACCGGATTGTTTGAGTCGGATGTGATATACCATGAAATGATTTTTTCATAGGTTGCGGCAATTTCTGTCAGTTTCATTTTCAGCACTATGAACTTCAGTAATTTGTCCTCAATCTTGTTTTCAGCTTTCTTGATTTTTGAAAACAGCTTTCTGTCTATTTTTTTTGCCAGGGATTCTGTTTTTGAGTTTTCTGCAACCGGTTTAGTTTCTTCAAAAGGGTAGAGGGAGTATATGTCATATCGTTCTTCATCTTCATCATCACTTATTTCACTTTCAATATAGTAATTCATCTCAAAGAAAACGGCTTTCACAAATGTGTTGTTTCCCATGAGACCAAGCTTAACACAAGAAAAAGTAGCCATTCTCAGAAGTGCAAATGCCAGTACAATAAAGAGAACTGCAAAAGGAATTCTTGCTGCCATGTATTCAATCTTGCTTTTCATGTCTGCTCCAGTTTATTCCACCTAAAAATTGAAATAGATGAATGGATTGTTTCCGCCCTTGATTACTGTCAGGGCTGACAGAATGAACATCAGAAGAATCCAGACTGATCTGGCAATTCCATACCATGTGGATTCCTTGTTTTTGATCAGTTTTGCCAAGGGCATGCTTCCCAATACTCCAATGGCAAGGATGAATGGTGCACCGTTTCTCATGTAGAAGTTGTTTATGATGGATCCTGAAAAACTGAACATTGTCTTGATGTAAGTTACTATGTCAGCCAGGCTTGTGCATCGGAAAATAATCCATCCGATAATGATGAATAAAAGCGAGTAGGCGTGAAGAGCGGTTTTCTGAAGGAGTCTTGTCGCCTTGCTTTCTGAGAACTTAAGGAATTTCATGAAGATGAATTTTTCCATAAGCTGGAGTACCAGGTAGTATATTCCCCAGAGAATGAAATTCCATGCAGCACCATGCCAGATTCCAGTGAGAACCCAGACTGCTGCAAGGTTAAGTATGTGACGGTGTGGGGAAACTCTTGATCCTCCAAGTGGAATATACACGTAATCCCTGAAAAATGAAGAAAGGGAAATGTGCCATCTTCGCCAGAATTCTGTTATGGATTTTGAGATGTAAGGATAGTTGAAATTTTCCTCGAAATGGAATCCGAAGATTCTTCCAAGTCCAATTGCCATGTCTGAGTATCCGGAGAAATCGAAATAAATCTGAATTGTGTAGGCAATTGCCCCAATCCATGCGTTTGCCCCGTTGAAATCTGCTGTGCCCATTGAATTGAACACACTGTCTGCAATCTGGGCTGCATAGTTTGCAACAAGACATTTTTTTGCAAGTCCAAGAATGAACCTGAAGGATCCCTGTGTGAAATCATCTCTTGTTTCTGTTCTGTTTGATATTTCGTTCTGTACGGTTGAATACCTGACGATTGGTCCGGCAATCAGCTGGGGAAACAGGGCAATGTACAGTGCAAGGTCAAAAATGTTTTTCTGTACCGGAACTTCTTTCTTGTACACGTCAATCACGTAAGTAAGGCTTTGAAAAGTGAAAAATGAAATGCCAATTGGAAGTGCAATGGTGACCAGCGGGATTTTTGTTGAAATCATGTGCAGGTTTTCCAGAACAAAAGACAGGTACTTGAATACGAAAATAAGTCCTATGTTCCAAAGAACAGCCAGGGTCAGGAAGAATCTTCTTTTGCTGCCTGAATCAATGAGCCTTGCAAGCACATAGTTCATTATGATTGACAGAATCATTATGAAAACAAAGTATGTTTCTCCCCATGCATAAAACAGAAGGCTTGAAATAAGGAGAAGGGTGTTCTTGAATTTTCGTCCCTTAAGAAAAGGATTGAAATATAAAACCAGTACTAATGGAAGAAATATAAAAAGAAAAATGTAAGTTGAAAATACCATATTGAATATAATTAGCAGGGAGCCTTCTTCAACTTAATTAAAAAAGACTCCCTGGCTTTAAGCTTTTGTGAAGTTGTTTAAGATTCTAGCGGCCGTGACAAGCCTTGTATTTTTTTCCGCTTCCACATGGGCACGGATCGTTTCGTCCGATTTTTTTCATGCTCCTAACCAGTGTTCCTCCCTGAGGATTTCTTGCAGTTCTCATTGGGCTTGCATTTGCCTGCTGTCTATTTGCCTCAGATGACATTGATTCTGCTTCCTTGTGTTCTGCAACTATCTGCTTTGGTGCTTCTCGGCGTGCACTCTGTCCTTCAACCTGAACTTTAACTCTGAAAACAAGGCTTGCTACTGCATCACGGATTTCATCCAGCATGTCATCGAATCTGTTGAATCCGTCAATCTTGTATTCTGTGAGGGGGTTTTTCTGTCCGTATCCGCGCAGGTGAACTGCTTCACGCAATCCGTCAAGGAACTCAAGCTGGTCGAGCCATTTTCTGTCAATGAGCTGAATGTACTGGTATCTGATGAACATATTGAGATTAGGCTTGCCAATAAGCATTTCCTTCTGTTCGATGTCATGGAGAAGAACATCCTTAATGCCCTGGACTGTAAGCTGATCGTAAGGAATCTGCTGTCCGAAAATCTGGAAAATAGTGTCAGAAAGTGCACTGAGGCTGCTGTTCTTTCCCTTTGTCGGATGCATTGCAAAAATTTCATCAACCTTTTCCATTGCATTTTCTGTTACGCGCTGGCTGAGATTTTCGTCAACAAGAATTGCATCTCGCTGTGAGTATATGAATTTTCTCTGCTGGTTCAATACGTCATCGAAATCAAGAAGAGTTTTACGGATTTCAAAGTTTCTTTCTTCAACTTTTTTCTGTGCCTTTTCAATTGATCTGTTGAGCATGGGGTGATTGATTGGCTCTCCAGGTTCCATGCCGATGCGGGACATAATGGACTTCATTTTCTCGCCACCGAAGAGTCTCATGAGATCGTCATCCATTGAAATGTAGAACTTAGATCGTCCTGGATCACCCTGACGTCCTGAACGTCCACGAAGCTGGTTGTCAATACGTCGGGATTCATGTCTTTCAGAACCAATAACATAAAGACCACCGAGATTTTTTACTTCCTCGCAGTCCTTTTTCCACTGTTCCTTTTCAATGGCAAGAGCCTTTTCATACTGTTCCTTGGTTGCCTGTGTTCCGCATCTCTTCATGGCACGCATTTCCGGATTTCCACCAAGCTTAATGTCTGTACCACGTCCTGCCATGTTTGTTGCAACAGTAACGCTTCCCTTTGCACCAGCTTCTGCAATGATGAGTGCTTCGCGGGCATGGTTTTTTGCGTTCAAGACTTCATGCTTGATTCCCTTTCTTGTGAGAAGGGCGGAAAGATGCTCTGATTTTTCAACGGAAACTGTACCGATAAGAACCGGCTGTCCTTTCTTGTGAGCTTCGGCAACTTCCTTTACGATTGCATTCCATTTGTCGCTTTCGTTGAGATAAACTTCATCATCCTCATCTTTTCTTGCAACCGGTCTGTTTGTAGGAATTTCAACAACGTCAAGGTCATAGATCTTGCTGAATTCAACTGCTTCTGTTGCGGCTGTACCAGTCATTCCGGAAAGCTTTTCGTACATGCGGAAGAAATTCTGATATGTTACTGTTGCGAGAGTTCGGTTTCTCTGTGCAATCTTCAGGTGTTCCTTTGCTTCAATAGCCTGATGGAGTCCGTCACCGTAGCGTCTTCCCTCAAGAATACGTCCCGTGAATTCATCAACAATCTGAACCGCTCCATCCCTTACAACATAGTCAACATCTGGATGGTAGAGAGTATGTGCCCTCAATGCCTGAGTAAAGTAGTGAACGTATTCAAAATTCTGCTCGTCAAAAACAGTTGTTCCTTCCTCAATGAGCTTTGATGCAAGGAGAATTTCATTGATCTTGTTCATTCCCTTGTCGGTGAAGGAGATTTTCTTTGATTTTTCATCAATCTTATAGTCGCCTTCAAGAGCTTCTCTTTCTTCTGGAAGCATGTTTACTTCATCAGGGTAGTCATTTGTCTTAGGATCTTTTTCAACTTCCTTGAACTTGTCAACATGCTTGTCTACTTCAAAGAATTTATATGTATCATCTTCGCCCTGGCCTGAAATAATGAGAGGAGTTCTAGCCTCATCAATAAGGATCGAGTCAATTTCATCGACGATACAGAAGTTGAATCCGCGCTGAACTTTCTGGCTTGCTTCCATCTGCATGTTGTCACGAAGATAGTCAAATCCGAATTCACTGTTTGTTCCGTATGTAAGGTCACAGGCATAGGCTGCTCTTCGCTGGTTATTGTCCATGTTTGGAAGAATGCATCCAACAGTCTGTCCCAGAAACTGGTATACACGACCCATCCACTGGCTGTCGCGTCCTGCAAGGTAATCGTTTACCGTAACAATATGAACACCTTTGCCTGTAAGTGAATTGAGGTAAGCTGCACATACGCACATGAGAGTCTTACCTTCACCGGTCTTCATTTCTGTTATGCGTCCTGAATTGAGAACAAGTGAACCCATAAGCTGGCATGGATAAGCTCTTTCGCCGAGTACGCGTCTTGCAGCTTCTCTTGCAAGTGCAAATGCATCCACGAGAATGTCATCAAGAGTTTCTCCCTTTGAGAGACGTTCCTTGAATATTTTTGTCTGCTCTGGAAACTGATCGTCTGTGAAACTCTGAGCCCAGGATTCACGGCCTTCTATGGCTTTTACAACTGGATTGAGTGCTTTTACGGCCCTGTCATTTGCAGAACCAAAAATCAAAGTCAAAAGCTTATCAAACATATTTTAATTTTCTCCATGTCACGCACCTGAAAAAACAAAAGGTGCATATTAATCACCCAATAATACTGAATTTGATTCATATATTCAAGAAAAACATAAATTCATCCATGTGCAAATTGACACCTGGTAACTTATTGATTATTCTTGGTATTGGTATGAACTTTAGAAGATTTCTTTCAATATATAGCGTGGTTTTTGCCGTCTTGTTTGTTTCGTGTGGTGAAAACAAGAATATTTCATCAATTGAGCGTGAGAATTTGTTTACCCTTAATTATGGGAATTTTGAGGATGAGATCAATGTGTATTCTCTCCTGGAATCCGGAAGCGTGAACACTGAGATTTTCATGCAGGACGGATTCTTCTATATATTAAATGGCGAATCCAAGAAAATCATGGAAATGAACAGCTATGGAAACCTTATTACCCTTTTGTACAATGATGAGGAAAATATAAGGCCTTCCTTTGCGGGCAATGATGAAAATGTCTCTGCAACAAGACAGGCTGTTGTCTATCCTTTCAATGAACTTACATCCATATCTGTTGACTCAAGAAAGTTTCTCTATGTTGCAGACAGGCTTCCAAGGGACAGGTATGTCTATGATTCGGAGAGCGGCATGGCTCTTACTCAGGTTGTCCTCAGGTTTGACGAGAACAAGAAATTCATTGATTACATCGGGCAAAAGGGGCCGGGTGGAGAACCTTTTCCTCTTATCAATAAAATCTATACGAATGAAAATAATGAACTGGTTGTTTTCTGTTCTACAATGTCCAGCTATGAGATTTACTGGTACTCTGTTTCAGGATTTTTGATTCATAAGGTTGAGATTGAAAGAAACAAGATTCCAAATCCATATTCCAGGGAAATGAAGGATTCCTATGCTTCTTTGGGCAATGTGGTGTGTGACTACGAGCAGAAGAAGCTCTATCTTAAGGTTGACTATTATGATTCTAAAATTGATGAGTCAAGCCGTGTTAAGTCTGGAGTCAGGTATGTTTCAACATTGATTTACCCCCTCAACGTTGAAAACCAGACTTTTGATCATCCTATTTCAATTCCTCCATATACCGAACATCATTCAGACGGACTTTCAAATGAAACCATAGATATTCCATACGATTTTCTAGGTGTGACTGATGACCAGTGGTTCTATTTTATTGTCAGCACGGATGACGGTTTCAGCATTCAGATGGTACAGTCAAATGGTCAGCGTATTTTGAAGCGAAGGATTCCTCTCAATAGGGCAGATGTCCTTTATTATACTTTCAACTTGAGCCGTGAGGGTATTATTTCAGCCCTTTTGGTTCAGAAGGAAAATGCTTCAATTACGTGGTGGCGTATTGATTCTCTTATTCAGTCAATTTTGAAGAGCTAGACGTTTTTATGGACAGAAATATTCCAAAGCCGGTGGATGGCTATGATGATGGAGCTGAACCTTTGGTTTTCTATGCACCAAAAGGAAGCTACAGAAAGTACGAGCAGAAAATCTACAGTGATCTTGCTTCTGGCGTTACGGGGCCTGCAAAGGGTTTTTTCAAGGTTCTTGTTTCAACCAGGGCCAATAAACTGACTCTTATGGCAATGATTTTCTTTGTTGCAGTTGTTCTGGCAACCAGTTTTCTTTCAGGGGGAAAGAATCAGCGTGCATTAAGCGATGTGAACCTGACGCTTTCTGCATTTTCCTTTGATGGGCGGGTTTACACAAGTCTTGAGATGAAGGAATCAAAGAAATATTCCAGAAAGAATGGATTGCTTTTTACTGCAGATTTTTGTGCCGTGAATTCTGATTCCGAGGTTTCTGACAAAGTTTCTGATCATGTAATTTTTCTGCCGTCGGAATCTAAGACAATTCATTGTGTGTTCAATGATTATGAACTTTCAAAAATAAGATGCAAGGTCACAACTGATGATGGTAATGTTGAACTTGAGTGCAGCATCATTCATAAATAGTTGCATTGAATTTTTGTTCAAAAAACATTAATTTAGTAAAGGTTTTATTAGAGAGGTTTTTAATGGCACAATTTTATTTTTTGTCTATCCTGTTGAATATTATTGCGGGATTGATCCTCGTTTACGGCGTAAATCTTGCTGACCGTGATGACAGCCTGAGTGAAATTGAAGATGACGGATCTTCATTCAAGAAGTCAATAAATGATTTTGGAATTAACAGCGCTTCTTTCAGGCTTATTGTTGGTGTTTTGTGTGTCTTCACTGCCATAATGAAAATCCTGTCAGTGTTCAGAAATGATATTCCGGTAGTGGGAGATCTTATTCCTGCTCTTGCCGGATTCCTTGCAGCTGCTTCAATTCTCCTGGAATATTTTGTTGCTTCAGCTTCGGAAGATGGTGTTGTTTCTGATCAGGCCCATAAATTTTTCATTGATTCAAGAAAGTATATCGGTTACTTCTGCTTTGTTGCGGCAGTTCTTCACTTTATTTTCCCTCAGGTGATTTTGCTGTAATGAGTAAGACATCAATAGCATGCATTGCCCTTTGGAAAGATAAGGTTCTCGTAGCTCATAGAAATCCAGTTGGACAAATGGGAAACCGCTGGGAATTTCCTGGTGGCAAGGTTGAGGAAGGCGAGTCCGATTATGTTGCCGTTGTCCGTGAATTCATGGAAGAATTCGGCGTGAAGGTTAGGGTTGGCGAAAAAATTACTCAGGCTGAATTTGAGCATAATGAGAAAAAAGTTCAGCTTCATGCCTACAGAATTTATGTTCCCCACAAGGGATTGTTTTTTAAGTATAAGCTTACAGAACATACTGAATATAAATGGGTAACTTTTGATGAAATCAAGAATCTTGATTTTGTTGACAGTGACATGCTGCTCTATCCGGAAGTAAGAAAATATGCAGAAAGTATCTAATGTCCTGCTGAGTGCACTTTGTTTTGCTTGTTCAGTCCTGTTTTTTTCCTGCAATAAAAGATCTTCAATTGATGTGAATGTTGTTGATGAAACTGCCATTGCTCCTGATCTTCAGTGGGCTTTGGTGAGCGTTCCCTATGTTTCATTCATGAAAGAGCCATCCTATTCTTCTGATGTGGTTTCTCATGAGCGAAGTGGTGCAGTATTGCCAGTTGTTGGAAAGAAAACCTGCAAGGTTGTCCGATATGAAGATGATGACGAGAAGAAAGCACATCCCATTGTTGAATATCTTGTATGGTATAAGTTTTCTCAGGGATGGCTTGAAAGCACTCAAATAACCCTGTATGACACTAAGTTAAAGGCTGAAAAATCTGCTTCTGCTTCCTTCCCGAAAGAATAAAAAAAACAGATCCCCAAGAACTTGGTTTGGTATGCTCCCGGGAATCCTGTATCGTGGTTTTATTTTTGATTCCTGATCTTTGCCGCTGCTTCTTCAACAGTAATGTCAGAAAACTGTTCGCGTGTCTTCAGGTTCTTGAGTGTAAGTTTTCCATCAGCAGCCTGTTCCTTGCTGACAAGTATTCCCCAAGGCATTCCCTTCTTTTCTGTTACAGCATACTGCTTGTTCATTTTTACGCAGTCTGGGAATACTTCAACTGCAATTCCCTTTGAACGCAATGCACTTGCAATTCCCTGGTAATGGGCTGCAAGATTCTCGTCTCCGTTGAAGATTTCTGCATCAAGGTAGCTTCCCTTTACTTCTGTAATTCCAAGTTCAGTAAGACCGGCAATGAGTCGGTCAAGTCCAATTGAAGCACCAACTCCCGGAAGCTTTTCCTTCATGTAAAGTCCTGCAAGGTTGTCGTATCTTCCGCCTGAGCATACGGAACCAATTGTTGGAAGGTCGTTGAGGAATGTTTCGTAGACAACTCCTGTGTAGTAATCAAGTCCGCGCGTAATGCTTGGGTCCAGTATATAAGTCCCGTCGATTCCTGCAGCCTTCATCATTGCGTAGATGTCCTTCATTCTCTTTGAGTCTGCATCTTCTCCACCTGCAAGGTTTTCAATGTTTGCAAGGGTCTCTTCAAAGGTTCCGCAAGGCTTAATGTAGCCGATAATTTTTTCTGCACTGTCTGCACTGCCTGTAACTTCGGTGAGTTCCTTTTTTACTTCTTCTTCGCCCACCTTTGCAAGCTTGTCTACGATGCGGAGAATGTCATCAGACTTTTCCTTTGCCCCGATTTTTTCAAGGAAGCGGTTGAAAATTCCGCGGTGGTTAACGTGGATTGTGATTTTTTCAACTCCAATTGAAGCAAGGGCAGCCTTCATCAATGCAAGAACTTCAAAATCTGCCGTTGCACTATCTGTACCAACTGTGTCAAAGTCGCACTGGATGAATTCACGGTAGCGTCCAGCCTGAGGTTTTTCTCCGCGCCATACTTTCGAAATGTGGTATCGCTTGAAAGGAAAGTACAGTTCTTCCTTGTGCTGTGCTGTGTAGCGGGCAAATGGAACAGTAAGATCAAATCTCATTGCAACATCACGTCCGCCATTGTCTTCAAAACGGAACATCTGCTTTTCTGTTTCACCGTTGCTCTTGCGCAGAAGAATTTCTGTGTATTCAAGAACAGGTGTGTCAATTGGAACAAATCCGTATGACCGGTAAGTATGTGTAAGTTTTTCAATTAAGTCTGAGCGAAGAATTTCATCCTGTGGCAGAAAATCTCTGAAACCTTTCAAAATTTTTGGCTGAATCAAATCCATTTTTATATCCTCGTTGTGTTGTTTGTTTTCAAATAATTTTAAAGTTTATAAGAAAATCAAAAAAAAAGTAATAGGGGAGAGTATTAACAATTCATAATTCATAATTCATAATTCATAATTCATAATTCATAATTCATAATTCATAATTCATAATTCATAATTC
>JAEDCT010000067.1 GCA_016294035.1 Treponema sp.
AAGAATAAACCTCAAATTGTAAATGTCCCAAAAGCAAACTACATTGCAATCAGGGGACAGGGAAATCCTAATGAAGAAGGTGGTGCTTACCAGCAGGCTATTGGAATTTTGTATGCAGTAGCCTACACACTTAAAATGAGTTACAAAACTGACTATAAAATTGCAGGCTTTTTTGAATATGTTGTTCCTCCATTAGAAGGATTTTGGTGGCAGGATGGAATTTATGGGGTGGATTATTCAAAGAAAGATGAATTCAACTGGATTTCCATTATTCGTCTTCCAGATTTTATTACCCGTGAAAATTTTGACTGGGCTGTAAAAACTGCATCTGAAAAGAAAAAGATAGATTGTTCAAAGGCAGAATTTTTGACAATTGAAGAAGGTCTTTGTGTTCAGATTATGCATATGGGTTCTTTTGATGACGAACCGGCAACTGTAACGTTAATGGATAAATATCTTGAAGAAAATGGTTATGAGAAAGACTTTAGTGATACTCGTTTGCACCATGAAATCTATTTATCTGATCCAAGAAAATCCACTCCTGATAAACAGAAAACGGTAATCCGGCATCCTGTTAAAAAGGACAAATAATCACCGAAAATGTGGGGAGAACTTACACAGAAATCTGGATTCCTGTAAAACCAAAATAAAACTGATAACTGGCAATCAACTTCAATTAAAGCTGCAGTTTATTGCCAGTTTTTTCTTTTTCAAATAAAATGGAACTGTAAAAACTATTAATACATCTTTCGAGAGAGATGATTTTTTCTGTCATGAAAAATTGTCTCTTGCTTTTTAACTGAAAGTTACCACAAGCGTACAACTTCAGTTCACAGTTTATTCTTCTCACTATTTTGGGAGTTCGACGCAACCTTCGGTTGCTCGGATTCCCACAGGAAGATGTATGAGAATCATAGATAAAAATTATACGATAACAACAATATACTTTGATGGTCAGTTCTGGTGTGCATTAATTGAGCAAAACAGAGAAGGACAAAATTATGCAGGAAGATATGTTTTTGGAGCAGAACCATCGAATCCACAACTTTTGTATTGGATGATTCACGAATTTGCAAACATTCCTTTATTACCTGTAGATGGGAAACCAAAAATCAGATTCAAAAAACTGGCAAAGAATAATGGCAAAAGAGCAGGGGACATACCAAAATCTTTTAAGGCCTTTTCAAAAGCACAAAAAGAATATGCTGAAGAACGGAAAGCCCTAAACAGAAAGCAGAAAAAGATTGAAGTACGAGAGAAATATCTTGCAAAAAAAGAACAGAAGAAAAGGAAAGTTTAAAATAAAATGCTAAATTAGCGCATTTTATTTTTATTTAGAGTTTCTTTCGAAACTCTCTTATTTTATATGTTCGCTTTCGCGAACGTTTTGCAAATCCTCAGTTGTTGAAACAACTTGCGGTTTGCAAAATTAAGGAAAGTTTAATTTTATATATCCACGGAAAAGGCGGAAATGCAGGTGAAGGGGAATACTACAAAAAGTTCTTTATGTTCGGATCAATAAAATCAGCTGGATAGTTCCTACAGAAATTTTTTATGGAAGTCTGGACAATCTCCAGTCACTGGAAACAATTCAGCAGTTTGCAAAGGAAACTGAACCTTAGTTTAGGTTAGTAACAGAGGGCATCTCATGAGTAGTTGAAAATGCGCAAGGGATTGGAGCCACACGAAGTGGCCACCGCAACGAAGTGAGGAGGCTGGAGCGACAGCGGAATGGCGGAAAGCCCGACCCTATTAAAATTGAAAATGCGTTAAGAAAAATTGCGAAAACTTGGAGCAATTTTTTAGCATTTACAATTTTAATGGGATGCGCCCGAAAAACAAATATTTGGAGATTACAATGAACTGTTTTACATTTCTCATCTTTTTGATAAAACCGGCTGCAAAGGAATTGATGAAATAATTTCTAAGTTCAGTGAATAAAAGGTTGTCCATGGACCATCGCTTGTTGTCAGTTCACGCTCTTTACTTATCCCAACATTTTTTCAAATCTTTGACTTTTCCACCATTTGCTTTAA
>JAEDCT010000041.1 GCA_016294035.1 Treponema sp.
TAATTCTTAATTCTTAATTCATAATTCATAATTCATAATTCATAATTCATAATTCTGGTGGGGGCGTTTGCGTTCCTGGAGGGGCACGGTGCAGCGCACTGAGGCGAAGAGCCGAACCCCGGAAGGACGTTTCTGGAAATGCTCAAACCATAAAAACTATTTATTGATGAGGGACTGATGACTTTTGTGATTGCTTTTTGACCCAGACGGAATTAACTTAGATTCAATGGGATTTTTCAAGGAGGAATGTAAAATGAGAATTAGGGCATATCAGATTCTGGGATTTGTGATGCTGGCAATTATTCTGGGGGAGCTTTTTATCCGCTGTAAGTCCATGACCAGGAACATAAAACCTGTTTCAAATTTTGAAGTGGAGAAGTATCTTGGCAACTGGTATGAGATTGCGCGTTTTGATTTTATGTTTGAGAAAAACATGAGCAATGTTCGTGCAAATTATTCCATGAACAGGGACGGTACGGTTAATGTTGTGAATTCAGGATTTGATCTTTCGTCCAGCAAGATGAAAACAAAATTCGCAAAGATGAAATTTGCCGGAGACAAAGGCACTGGTGCACTTAAGGTTTCATTTTTCAGGCCAATTTACAGCGAGTACAATATTATTGCATTGGATTCACAATACAGGCATGCCATGGTTTGCGGTAACAGCTATGACCTTCTATGGATTTTAAGCAGGACTCCCGCAATTTCTGATGATGTGAAAAGGGAATATCTGAGTCTTGCACAGGAACTTGGGTTCAACACTGACAAGCTTGTGTGGACAGTGCAAAACTAAATATGCATCACAAAAGGAAGCATTAACTACGAAACAGGCGGAAGACCAGGGACACTAAACAAAAAAACTAAGTCCAATATCCAGATGGTGAATATCAAACTTAGTTCTTCCGCTGATATTTTAGAAATCACTGAAATCTAGAATTTAAATCCCTTTGGCAAAGACATTCCACCGGGAAGTTTCATTCCGCTCAAATCCGGCATTCCGCCCATGGCTCCACCACCCATCTGTCCCATCATCTGGTTCATGAGCCTTGCCTGAGCACCACGGTTTCTTGTCAGTTTTTTCATTGTAAGCTTTGTCTTTTCAAACTGCTTGATAAGCTTATTGACTTCCTGAACACTTGTACCGCTTCCTTTTGCAATTCTTTTTCTACGGGCAGGTCCAATAATCAGGTGATTCATTCTTTCCTTGTATGTCATGCTCTGGATGATTGCCTTCTGATGCTTGATTCCTTCCTTTGACTGACCAAGCTGTTCTTCTGAAATGGCTCCAGCAAGACCCGGCATCATATCCAGAATCTGCCTCATGCTTCCCATTTTTTCAACCTGCTCAAACTGTTCAAGCATATCCTGCAACGTAAATTCATTGCGCTGCATTTTTTTCTGCATCTTAAGGGCAGCTTCCTGATCAACAGTTTCCTGAGCCTTTTCAACAAGGGAAACAACGTCACCCATTCCAAGGATTCTGCTTGCAATTCTGTCCGGATGGAATACTTCAAAATCCTCAGTTTTTTCACCAGTTCCAATAAAGAGAATTGGTTTCTGTGTGATTGACTTGAGGGAAAGTGCAGCACCGCCACGTGCATCTGAGTCAAACTTAGTGAGAATGACTCCGGAAAGTCCAAGCTGTTCATCAAAACTCTTTGCAATATCAACTGCATTCTGACCTGTCATGGAATCTGCAACAAGGATTGTCTCGACAGGATTCATTTCTTTCTTGACTGCAACAAGCTCTTCCATCATGTCGCCATCAATCTGAAGACGACCTGCGGTATCTATGATGATTGTATCAAGCCCATTCTTCTTGGCGTAATCAAGACCACCCCTGGCAACCTGAAGGGCAAGCTTTGGGGATGCTTTTCCATCAGCCTTTTCAACTGCAGAATCATCCTTATAAACAGGGACATCAATTTTCTGTCCAAGAACAACAAGCTGTTCCACAGCAGCAGGACGAACAAGGTCACATGCAACAAGCAAAGGACGTCTGCCTTCTTTCTTTAATCTTGCAGCAAGCTTGTGAGCCGCAGTTGTCTTACCTGCACCCTGAAGACCAAGGAACAGAATCACAGACTGAGTGTCTGGTCCCTTCAAGGCAAGATCTGTTTTCTGGTCACCCAGCATTGAAGTCAGCTTGTCATAGATTATCTTTACAAACTGCTGGCCCGGATCAACTGCACGAAGAACCTTCTCACCTTTTGCCTCTTCAATTGTTGAATTAACAAAACGGCGAACCACACGAAGATTTACGTCAGCCTCAAGGAGAGCCATCTTGATCTGCTCAACTGTCTCCTCGATGTTCTTTTCTGTGATTGTTGACTTTCCGCTAAGTGTCTTTACGATTCCGCTGAATGTTCCAGTTATTTTTTCTAGCATTGTATATTCCTATCTTGTGATCAAAATTTCCTTGAGACATTCCTCTGCAGTTGATTCCTTGTTGAGAACCCTGTAAAGAATATCACAAATCGGAAGCTTGAGATTTTTCATTTCTGCAATCTTGTGTACATACTTGCAGGCAATTGCACCTTCCGGAAGATATCCGACCTTCTGGACATTTGCAATAATGTCATCAATATCCTTGAACTGATCAAGCATGTTTGTCCTGATGATGTCCTGCCCAAACCTTCTGTTGCGACCATACTTTGACTTGCATGTAACATCAAGGTCCCCAACACCACTGATGGAAGTAAATGTCGCAGAATGTGTTGCACCCATGGCCATTCCAATTGTCTGGATTTCATTGAGTCCGGCAGCCATGAGAAGACTTTCAGTATTGTCTCCGAACAGCTCACTGTTTTCAGAAAGTGCATCCATTGCACCGTAAACAACGGCAATTACATTCTTAACGGCAGCACAAACCTGAACACCAATTGTATCAAAAGATGCATAGGCCATAATTCCAGGAACCCTAAGAAGATCTCTCATTTTCACGGCATTCCTATGATGATTTGATGCAGAAATAAGTCCAGTTATCTTTCCCATGGCAACTTCTTCAGCATGGCTTGGTCCAGCAATGTAGACAGTTGCATTCTTGTAGCATTCTGGAAGAACAGATTCCATGGTATCAAGAACAAAATGCGGAACTCCATCTTCTGAAGGAACAAATCCTTTTGTGAGGGAACCTATGATTGTTGAACCATCCTGAATATTTGGAGCATTAACAAACTTTCTGATTGTTGGAGCCAGGAACAAAGAAGGACTTCCAAGAATAATAAAATCCTTGCCTGCAGCTGCCTTCATGATATCCTGAGTAGCAGTCAGGGATTCATGAAGAACAAAACCTGGAAGAAACCTCTTGTTTTCATGAGCATTATTGATAGATTCAACAACGTCTTCTTCCAATGCCCACAACTCAACTTTATGTCCACCACGGGCAAGTGCAGCAGCCAGTGCAGTACCCCATGCACCAGCGCCAATAATTCCAACATTGTAACTTTCCATTTTCATTACCCTTTTGCAGAATTCCACGTATCAGAATTCTTCTTTATTTTCTTCAATCAATTTGCGTCTAGTTGTCTCAAAGAGTTTCTTCAAGAGGTTATCACAATTTTCATGAAGAATCGAATATAGCTTAGGCAGGAGGTTTGCCTGATTTCTTGAATCAAGCCCCTGATGCCCCATTTTGTCCACAAACATGAAGATATTCAGAATTCCATCTTTAACCGGACGTGACATGTATAGAACGGCATCCGTCCTGATGAATGTTCCCTTAACACCCAGCACAATCTCACACACCTTCTCATACAGCTTGGTGTCGCATTCATTTTCCTGAAGTGTGATTGAAAAATGAGTCATGCTGATATCATTGACCTTTCCGGTAATTCTTCCATGCTTTGTAGTAATTGTATAATTGCAGTCTCCATCACAAATGGCACGAACGCTCATTCGGCGACCCCTGGCCTGATTTGCAAAAAGAACCTTTTCTATGAGAGCAAAATTGTTTCTCTTCTGATACTCAAGCTGAATGCAGCCGCACTGTAATCCCATGTCAAAGAGAAAACGCCTTTCCAGCGCATGACGTTCTGCATCAGTCTTTCTTTTATTGTAGATTACTCCAAGCCTTGCCTTGTCACCATACTTTTTCTGCATTCTGAAGATAATCTTTTCCCAGTTAACACCATGAATCACGGTATCTATGCAGAAAAACACAATTGAATCCTTGAAAACAGAAAGAATCACGTCAACTTTGTATTCAACCGGAAGAGTCTTGTCATTGCACACGAAATAACACTCATAGCCCAGTTCAAGATATTCCTCAAGGTATGACTCAGGAATAAGAGAAAAATCCGGAGCAATAAAAAATGTCTTTCTTCCTATTAAAATTTCTTCAACCATACAAGTTATTCCCGCATAAAATGCAACAACAGTAATTTTACCACAGAAAAGAAAGATATTCCATCTAAAACTTTAGTTTTTGAAGTTTTTGAAGTAAAGACTTCCAGGACAAAAAAAAGCATCCCGCAAAGGGATGCATGCAAAGCCTTATGACAGGTCTAGTACCAGGAAGCTGAATTGTCTTCCCAGTCAATAATTTCTTCTGGCTTGAAGAAAAGGTTGATTTCACGGTCTGCACTTTCATCGCTGTCACTTGCATGAATAATGTTCATGTTTGTATGCATTGCAAAGTCTCCGCGAATTGTTCCAGGCTGAGCCTCTGTTACCTTGGTTGCTCCAACAAGCTTTCTGACGATAGTAACACAATCATCACCCTGCCAAACCATAGCCACTACAGGAGCACTTGTAATGTAGTCAACAAGTTCACCGAAGAAAGGCTTTTCCTTGTGTTCTGCATAGTGTTTTCCTGCAAGTTCCCTTGAAATATTCATCATCTTGAGGCCAACAAGCTTGAGTCCTTTTTTTTCAAGACGGCTGATTACTTCACCTACAAGCCTGCGGTTCAAGACTCCAGGCTTTAACATTGTATAACATCTGTTTCCCATGGGAAAAATCTAGCAGATTATCGTTATTTTTTCAATTAACAGGTCATAATCTACTTGCCGGAGTTTATTGCAGAACCGTTTTCCCTGAGCTGCTTTTCAAGCCTGGACTCACTTTTCTTGTCTGATTCAATTCTTGCTTTTTCTTTCAAGACATCAGCAGTGGGATTTGTTTTTGCAATCTCATTGATAATTGAAAGAGCCTTATCATATTCACCTTCTGCATGGTAGAGAATTGCGGCATTGTATCCGGCTTCCATGAGTCCCTCTTCCTTGTAAACTGATTCAAACAAAGATCTTGAGGCTGCAATGTCACGGCTTTTTGCAAGCTTATCTGCAGTTGCCATTCTCTCATTCTTTGTCTTGTCCTTGAGCAATGTCATGACAACTGTCTCTTCATAAGGCTGGATTTTTCTTGCAATGTCACTGGCAAAATTGTCCAGGTCACTTCTTATAATTGACAATGCTGAAGGAAGTCTTGTTTCTGAATCATAAGTTGATGACTCACATGAAATTCTTTTTGTATCGTAATACATAACACGACTTGTCTTTGCGTCAACAATTTCATAGGTCAATGAGCAGGAAACCTCTTTTGTATACACATATTCAACCACATACTCATCATTACCAATTTCTCTTCTGCAGGCCTTGGAATCAATGTCAGCATTATATGAAGAAAGTTTTCCAGTAATGTAAATATCACAAGGAACACCAGTATTTCCTTTCAGTTTCTCGGATACTGCAGTTGACGAAACAAGATCATAGTAACCGCCCTTTGCAACAGCTCCAGTAAGCTCACTGGTAACATAATTGCAGATATCCTTCTGGTCAGAGTCACGGATATCAGTCGTAAAAAACATAATGATGTTGACGGTCTTTGAATTTTCAAATGAATCGGAATAGATAAACGGAAGCACGGAAACCGAAGATGCTCCATTCAGATCCAGTTCAGCCGGACGCTGAAATTCAACAGGAATTGTTGTTGCACAAGACAGAAACAGGAATGTTAGTCCCGCAATAAAAGCTGATAATTTTTTACTCATGATTTTTCTCCAGTTTAAAAATGATATTTCGAAAGGTTATTTACCCACCGCTAATTAAAACAGTATTTTATAATAATAACAACATTTTAATAGAAAGCAAACTTGATTTACCCAAAAACTCAAATTGATTATTTTAACAATTCAAAATAGAATGACCCTATGACCGTAGAAAAAAACGACATCGAAAAACTCCAGAAACTGGTAGAAAAAAGAATCACACAAATTGAACTCTCGCCAAATCCTGATTCATCGGAGCTTTTTGACCTTAACATGCTGGACTCAAACATTTCACTTCTTCTCATGAAAGCAGAACTGGAAGACGGTCCCATTGAACTTACATCCGTTGACAAGAAAATCAAGGATGCGCTGAAAAGCTTTAGAACATCCATTCAGGAAAAGGAATCAAAGCCAGTTGACTCTACAGTCATGACTGAAGAAATTCTTCTTGCAGCAAATGAAATCGTTGAAATGATCCGAAACCTTGAAGACAAAGTAGAACTGCACCCGGAAAAAACATTTGCAGAAAACCTCAAGAAAAGACTTGATCATGCACAGGAACTTCTGGTTCAGATTGCACTTCTAAAGAACGAGTCAAAGAAAACCCTAAGGGAATGGAACACACAGATAATGCCTCTGCCTTCCTCAGTAGCCGGGACAATTCTTGGCCAAATGAAAACTGCAAAAAAAGCTGAAGCTTCCAGAGAAAACGGCAAAAAGGGTGGTCGTCCAAGAAAGAACTCCGGGGAACAGAAAAAAACTTCTGCAAGAAAGACAGAATCTAAAATTCCAGTTAAATCAACAACAAAAAAAGAAGAGAAAAAAGCGGCAGATTCCAAAAGAAAAGCCCCGCAGAAGAAATCTGAAGGGCAAAAAAAACTCAAGTCAGCCTCAAAGAAATAATCTCAGAGGCAAAACCACTCTACATCTTGCATGCCATAAGGAACACAAGGGGAGAGTTCCAGTAAATTGTAATCTCATTGCATGAATAGCTCTGGTCATTATCCACATAGCATTCAGCAAAAGGCTTTCCCTTTAGAACAACCTTTGCATAGGGGTCATTGAGCTTTGCATTTGGTCCACCAACAAGCATTCCTGCCATTGGTTTCTTAACAACCTGCGATGGTCTGTGATGAGGAGCAACAGGACTGAGGCTTCCAAATCCAGTTACAAAGCAGTATGAATTTGTATTGATACCAAGCAGATAGTCAAGCTGACTCATTGCGGCATCCGAATATTTTTCTGTTCCTGAGATTTTGTCTGCAAGAACAAAAAGCATTCCGTTGTCTGCAACATTCATATTGCTTCCCCAGACATATTCATTGACTGTGAGTGAAACTCCATAAGAATCAATCTTTGTATAACCAATCTTTTTATCTGCCTCACCAAGGATCATTGACCTGATTGTCTGGTAATGATCATCCCTTGGAGCATTTGAAGTTGCGTAGGCATAAAGTCCATAAAGGCTTACCTGCTGCCATCCAAGAGCAAGACTCATATCATTCAGATTCACTGCCTTTGCCTTTGAAAGATAGCTTTCATCACCGGTAGTCTTGTAAAGCTCAGAATATCCCCACAAAAGTTCATCCCTGTGGTCGTTGTCTTCGTACTGTCCGGTCTTAATTGAAGGAGGATTTCTGAAGCCCTTCTGGTTTGGATTTGCATCCATGTATTCAGCAGCCTTCTTTGCGGCATCAAGACAAATCCTGGCAAAATCACTGTCAAAAGAATAGATTCTTGCAGCCATTGCCATTGCAGCAGCAAAATCTCCGGTTGCAGAAAGTGAAACTGGTGAAAGAAGAAGCTGGTCAGTTTCGTCAACGGCAGCAACTACTTCCGGGAAATCACGGCAGGTTACCTTGTGATATACTCCACCGGTTGCCTTATCCTGCATCTTGAGCATCCATTCAAGTTCATATCTTACTTCATCAAGAACATCTGCAACGCCATTTGAACTTTCCGGGATTCCTGTTGCATCAGAGAAAAGTTCCGGCCTAAACTCATAAGCAAGCATAAGATCACAGGCAGCCTTTGCTCCAGGAACAACATAGCGTCCGTAGTCACCTGCATCATGCCATCCGCCTGAAACGTCAATCTTAGGAGATGTAGTTCCAAAAACAACAGCTTTTGCTGAATGGCAAGGTTCATGCCCAAAATCAGAATCCAAAACCTTTGTTCCACAGCGCTGGAGATAGAACATTCTTACGATAGAATCAAGAGGTTTCTTGTATACATCCTCACCGATTGCAAAGGGAAATGACTCACCTATATCCTTCACGCAAACCCTGTAAGTACCCGGTTTCTTGAAGTCAGAGAAATCTGCAATTGCTGTTGTTTCCTCGCAGGCAATATTATGTGCTGAATTCCTGAGCTTTCCCTTGTAGACAATCTCATTGGTTGAGGTATCGACAACCGTAAATTTGCCCTTGATTTTCTTGAGCTCTGCACTTCTGACAACAGCAAGCTTTCTTCCCTCTGGAACATAGCCCACCTGATTAACGTTTACAGGAACCTTCTTGCTTAGGGAAGTCTTTGGAATCCTGGAATCATCAACAAGATAAAGCTCAAAGTTATCAAGAATAACTGAGTGCTCACCTGCACCATCCGGACATTCTTCCCAGGAACCCATGTTGATGCAAAGACGCGGATTGAAGTCAGTATCCTCATTCATTGTGAAAGTCTTTTCAATATGAGAAACCTGGTCAGTGACCTTGATAAAATCACCTACATAGGCATGATAGTCACCACCGTTAAGCTGGATTCTCCATTCAAGTTCACGGGGAATTGTTGACCTTACATCAAATGAAAATTTATATTCACCACCCTGATAAAGAGTAAAACCATCATAGTAAGGCTGAATTCCATATTGGATTTTTCCTGTGCTTTCAATGGCTACCTCAAGCTCACCTTCCTTAATGTGCCTGAGTTCTGCCTTACCTCCGTTCTTGTAAAGCATCCATGGCTCAATTCCGCCGGTAAAGTGACCAAATTCAATCAGGTTTTTAGGTCCGGTCTCCTCTGGAACCTGGACTTCTTTTTTCTTTCCACAAGAAGAAAATGCCAGTATCATTGCCAGAACGGCAAATACAGGCAGTAAAAATTTTTTCATGTACTCCCCCAGTTATGGATTGTATCGGAATCAATTTTACTACAGATACATCTAATTGCAAAGTGTATTTTTACAAAGACACAATGCAGCATCGGAAAGTAAAACCCTAGACTTTTTAGGGAAATAGTGGTATTTTAGCAAAACTGATTTTTCGAAAAGGGGCAAGTCATGATAATTGCAGCAACTTACGACATGGAAAGCGGAAATGTATTCCAGCATTTTGGGAAAACCCAGAATTTCAAGCTGTATACTGTGGAAGACGGAAAGATTGTCAACTCCAGAATAATAGACAACGGCGGATTTGGACACCACGATCTTGCAACCTACTTAAAAAGCCTTGGAGTTTCCACACTTATTCTTGGAAACAGGGGGCAAGGTGCTATTGATGCATTGAAAAATGCCGGTATCAGGGAAATTCCCGGAATAACGGGGAATGCAGACAAATCAGTGGAAGCCCTGCTGGTCGGAATGCTCATTTTCAACCCTAATGCCATCTGCAGTCACCAGCACCATCACAACAACTAGATCTTTGCAACTAGATCTTTAATTGGTCAATCTTTTTGTTCTTGTATAATTCCTGACCTGCCCCTTCAATAATCTTTACCAGGACGGCTCATCTGAACCAAAGCTAGTCCATCCGTGACTTATGGTAATCTCATACCTTGCTCCGGAATTTTCACTAGATAAGGATAATGACAAAAAAAATAACAGACAAAAATGCGGGAAGCCGCCCATTCTGACGACTTCCCGCATTTTTGTTTCGGCACAGTCTGCTTTAGTTCGCTTTGCCAACGAGACACATGCGTTCGCTTTCGCGATCCGCGGCGGTAGGGAAATTTATTTCACTGTGCGCTCGCGCGCACGTCCTTACCATTTCAGCTTCAGTGAAACTACTTTAGCTTGCCTTGCCAACGAGACACATGCGTTCGCTTTCGCGATCCGCGGCGGTAGGGAAATTTA
>JAEDCT010000022.1 GCA_016294035.1 Treponema sp.
AAAGATTATATGTCTTTGCTTTCCTTCCCTGGCAATGTCAAATAGCGTCCGCTGGATTTCAGCGGGTGAGGATGAATATACACCCCATGGGAAAAAGTGTCAAGGGGAATTTCAAAAAAATATGGGAAAAAGTGGCTTTTTTTTCACAATTCACAATTCACAATTCATAATTCTTAATTCTTAATTCTTAATTCTTAATTTGCATATCCTTCATTTGTTACAGGATACTGAATGATCTGATCCATTGATTCAACTCTGTTTTCAGTTCTTGTATGAACCGTAAACTGTGTCTTGTGTAAATCAACTCCAATAAAACATGTCATGATGACCTCCGTTTGATTCGTTTTGCGGAAAGTCTAATCGGTAATGTGTTCCAATCCGCTAGAAGCTACGCTGCGAATCCCATTCAGTCTCTAGGACTATCGTATGATGCGGCAGAAGCTCTTCATTCTCCTTTACAAGGATCTGAGTCCTTACTAAAAATGGCGAACTAATGCCTGGGTTCCGCTGAATCTTAATCAGCGTATCACAATACCGCATGCTCGTTTACTGTTTTATCATGCCTCCTTGTAATTTATGTTGAAAAAAAATACAAGGTTGAAACATTTTTGTATTGTGAGTTCTGCAGAAATTTTCTGTGAGTCACGACAAAAGAGATATGAGAAATAATTATGATTCACGGAATAAAAGTATTTAAAATTGCTTTATTCTTCAACCAGCTCAATCAATCCGGTATTTTTGCTGAACAAAAAAAACATACTCTTTTATTGTTGATTGCAACTGCAGGGGATAGGTCCGAAATTTGAATAAAATCCTGATTATTTACCAAGTCACTGACTGATTTTTCAATATCTGCTACTGTATAGCACAAATGATACGGCGAAACTCCTTTCTTTTTTAAGATATCCTTGACTGGAGACTTATCATCATATGGAGCCAGCAACTCTATGCAAGGTTCATTATCCTTTGTCAAAAAACAAATATAAATATTTTGAATAGGATCATAGACAATTTCATTCTTTTTATATCCAAGTTCAACGTAAAATTTTGCTGTATCTTTAATATTGAAGCATGCTATACCGATATGATGAAATTTCATTTTTTTGAGCTCCCGTTCTGTAAGGTTTTAAAAACAAATTAAATTTTTCATAACATCATTGACTTCAAAAATGATTATATGCAAATCAAAAAATGCTGATCAACAATGTATAGGATGAATTATAATTGATAAAAAAATTTTATACAACTTTCTGTTCATATACCTTGCATACATGGGGGTGGGGGGAGAAATCAAAGTGTGCCAGAAAATTTGTAAAATGGTCAAATGAAAAATTTCTGGCACACATGAATATTAGTTAACTGTTTTATACAACTGTTCAACAGGTTACTATTTGTTTCTTTTATCAAGCTTTACTGCAAGTTTTGTTCCGATTGTCTGAATAAGCTGAACAAGGATGATCAGGAAAATTACTGCAACAATCATTACAAGAGTTTTGTATCTGTAGTATCCGTAGTTAATGGCAATTTTTCCCAAACCACCGCCACCAATAATACCACTCATGGCTGTATAACTTAATATAGTTGTTGCAGCGATTGTCAGATTTGAAACAAGTGATGGTATGCTTTCCCTGATCAGAACTCTGGTTACAATCTGAAAAGGGGTTGCTCCAAGACTTTGTGCCATTTCAATTTTGTGGATATCAATTTTCCTGAAACTTGTTTCTGCAAGACGAGCAACAAGTGGAAAAGCAGCAATTACCAGAGGAACGATAGTTGGAGCAGTACCAACAACAGTTCCCATAATAAACCTGGTTAATGGAAAGACAAGAATCATAAGAATCAAAAATGGAACAGAACGGAGAACATTTATTACAAAATTGATTGTTTTCAAAATTTTGCTGTTAATGGGACGTATGCCGTTTTCTTCACCCGTAACAAGAATTACACCAAGTGGGAGTCCTATCAAGGATGCAAATAAAGTTGCCAGATAATTCTTAATTCTTAATTCTTAATTCATAATTCTTAATTCTTAATTCTTAATTCTTAATTCACAATTCTTAATTCACAATTCTTAATTCTTAATTCTTAATTCTTAATTCATAATTCTTAATTCTTAATTCTTAATTCATAATTCACAATTCATAATTCACAATTCATAATTCTGATGAGAGCGTTTGCGTTCCTGGAGGGGCCTGGTGCGGAGCACTGAGGCGAAGAGCCGAACCCCGGAAGGACGTTGCTGGAAATTCTCCAACCTTATTCTGCTTGCTTCTTTATTTTGCATTTTTGGGATATAATGATTGCATGAACGAAAACCTAGAAAACGAAATTACGGAAGAAGACATTCCTCCAGTGGGTCCAAAGACTGCCCTTGTTTCAATTGTCGGAAGGCCCTCTGCGGGGAAATCAACTTTTTTGAATACTGCCAGCGGGGAAATGATCAGCATTGTTTCTGCAGTTCCACAGACGACGCGAAATGCCATCCGCGGTATTGTAAACACCAGCCTGGGGCAGCTTGTTTTCATTGATACTCCGGGACTTCACCTTAGCGAGAAGAAATTCAATCTGAAGCTTTCAAAGATTGCCAGCGACAACATTGCGGAAAGTGATGCCATTCTCTACATTCTGGACTCAACCCGTGAGCAGGGCGAGGAAGAAAAGCTTATTGTGGATCTTCTTCTCAAGCACACAGGAAAGCTTGTCATTGCAATCAACAAGACAGAAGATGTGAGGGCCAATGCAAAGAGCGTGCATGATTTTATAGAAGAAAACATTCCTGGTTTTCCGAAGGAGCGCGTCATTGAGATGAGTGCCAAGGCTGACCACAACGTGAATGATGTTCTCAAGGCTCTCTATGATCTGGCTCCAGAGGCACCTCACCTGTACCCGGAGGAATTCTACACGGACCAGGAAGTGGGATTCAGGATCGAGGAGATTATCCGCGGGCAGGCAATCAACAGGCTCACGCAGGAACTTCCACATGCAATCTATGTTGAATGCCAGGACATGAAGATGGAAAAGCAGAATCTTCTCAAGGTTCGCTCTACGATTTATGTTGAGCGTGAAAGCCAGAAAGGCATTGTCATCGGCAAGGGTGCTTCCATGATCAAGACAATCAGGGTTGAATCAATGAAGGAATGCAGGAAGATTTTCCCATACAGGGTTGATATTGATCTTCAGGTCAAGGTAAACAAGAACTGGAGACAGAAGGACACAATTCTTGACAGAGTGACCAGATAGGTTTAACCAGAAATCATTTCATACCTTCCGGAAGGCTGACTGCTTACGGAGGGATTTTTTTTACGGCAGAATCACTAGGAGAACATCATGACATCAATTGAAAAAGAAAGAAGAAAGGAAATCGCACTTATTATTTCAAAGCTGACACTGGAAGAAAAAGTTTCACTCATGCTTCACGAGTCAATGGCTGTTCCAAGACTCGGCATCGAGGAATTCCACTGGTGGGGAGAAGGACTTCATGGTGTCGGCCGCAGAGGTTACGCAACGGTATTTCCACAGGCAATAAACCTTGCCTCGACTTTTGACACGGAACTGGTCAGGAAGGTTGCCGACATTATTTCTACTGAAGCCAGGGCAAAGCACAATGAGGCTTTCAAGGCCGGACAAAAAGGAAGGAATACGGGACTGACATTCTGGTCTCCCAACATCAACATTGCACGGGATCCTCGCTGGGGAAGAGCTCAGGAAACTTATGGAGAAGATCCTTGCCTCACATCAAGAATTGGTGCTTCTTTTGTCCGCGGGTTGCAGGGTGATGATCCGGACAATCTGAAGGTTGCGGCCTGTGCCAAGCATTTTGCAGTTCATTCTGGTCCTGAGAAAAACAGGCACATTGACAACATCAAGCCATCAAAAAAGGATTTGGTTGAAACCTATCTGTATGCATTCAAGGCCCTGGTTGATGCAAAGGTCCAGGGAATCATGGGAGCATACCAGAGACTTTACGATGAGCCGTGCTGCGGATCAGAATTCCTGCTGAATGATATTTTGAGAAAAAAATGGGGGTTCAAGGGATATGTTGTAAGTGACTGCTGGGCCGTGAGGGATTTCCATGAAACACACAAAGTCACGAAGACTCCTGCTGAATCTGCGGCAAAGGCAATCAATGCGGGATGTGACCTGAACTGCGGATGCACATACCATGCTGCAATTGATGCGGTAAGGCAGGGAATTCTTTCAGAAGACAAAATCAATGAGTCACTGGAAAGACTTCTGATGACCAGATTCAAGATCGGGCATTTTGAAGATGAATATAAATCAAGATGGGCTTCGCTCGGAAAAAAGGATGTGGACACTGAAGAAAACAGGCAGGTTGCTCTTGAGGCTGCGGAAAAATCTGTGGTGCTTTTGAAAAACCACAATGGAATTCTGCCGATAAAAAAATCAGTAAAGCGAATAATGATCATGGGGCCCATGGCGACTAATGCACTTGCTCTTCTTGGAAACTACTACGGTCTAAACTCGAAGCTTATTACTGTTCTTGAGGGAATAGTAAAGGCAAGCGAAGACCGTGCTGACCTGAATCTGGATTATGTTCCAGGAGTCGGAATGTACGGAGACTCAAAGCAGAGAGGCTGGACTGTTGGAATGGCAGAAAACGCAGACCTTGTAATTGCATGCTTTGGTCTTGACGGAATGATGGAAGGAGAAGAAGGTGAAGCCGTTGAAACGGAAAAAGGTGACAGGGATTCCATTGAACTTCCAGAGTGGCAGGCTGACTATCTTCGTGCCGTGAAGGAAAGAGGAACTCCGGTTGTGCTTGTTCTGACAGGTGGAAGTGCAATTGCATTTCCGGAAGATCTTGCTGATGCCATTGTCTTTGCAGGCTATCCTGGAGAAGAAGGCGGAACTGCTGTCGGAAACATTCTTTTCGGAAAGACAAATCCTTCTGGAAGGCTTGCAATGACATTCCCGAAAAAAACAGGAGACCTTCCGCCATTTGAAGACTATTCAATGAAAGAACGAACATACAGATATTCAACTAAGGAACCTATGTTTCCATTTGGATTCGGACTAAGCTACAGCAGATTTGAATTCGACAGCCTTGAATGTTCAACAAGGATTATTGAAAAGGGATGCAGGATTCATTTTTCATGCAGCGTAAAAAACACCGGGGACTATGACGGCGATGAGGTTTGCCAGATTTATGTTTCTAAAGAAAGCTGCAGAAAGCCTGATGATCCGATTTGTGCATTGAAAGAATTCAAGCGTGTAAGCCTTCAAAAAAACGAATCTCAGAAAATTGAATTTGATCTTGATGACACTGCATTCGAGACAATCAATGAAAATGGGGATTCAGTTCTTGAAAGCGGAACTTACAAAGTTATGGTCTGCGACTGTGCACCGGTCAGCAGTGAAAAAGCACATCTTGTGGCAAAACCTGCCTGCGTGTATCTGGAAGTAAAATAAAAAACATGGCACCTGAATTTTTTTCAGGTGCCATGTTTTTTATAGTTCTGCATAAATCAAATTGTAGGCGACAGAACCTGGAAGAGGAAGATTCTTTGGAAGATTGTCTTTTCTGAACCAGCCAGCATCACTAAGCTCTTCTTCCTGAATCTTAAGCTCACCACTTTCATAATCACACTTAAAAGCAATCATAAGCTGATCCGGGAAAGGCCAGGCCTGACTTCCGCAATACCTGATGTTTTTTACCCTGATGTTTGTTTCTTCAAGAACTTCACGCATTACACATTCTTCGACAGTTTCACCCTGCTCTACAAAACCGGCAACACAGGAAAACCTTCCGGTTCGTGCCATTGCCTTGTTCTGGACGAGAAGGTATTCGTCGCCGCGAGAAACAAGAGTTATGATGCACGGTTCAATTCGAGGAAAAATCTGCATCTGACATTTCGGACAAAACCTTGCAGTAAATTTCCTGTCATCCTCAAGAAGAGTTCCGCAAGTTGGACAATATCTGAATGATGATCTTTGAAGCAAAAGGCTGTGAGACCTGGCAGACATTGTAACTAAAAGCCGGGATTCTGATTTTATTTCAGATGAATATTTTGCATCCCAGAAAAACTGTCGCAATTCTATGAATTTATATCCCTCAAATTCAATTTTTTCATTAAGCATGAAAGCATTCAATTCATAATCGCTTTCACTGTAATAATCACTGGCATTGTTCTGCTTAATTATCAGTAATGCAACATCATTTCCCGGCAGGAATTCCTGAGTCAATAACTTATTTTCTTTTGCATCATATTCTTTAACCAGAATTTCATTTCCGAAAAAAATAAAATTCCTTTCAAAAATCAATTCAGCTGGTTTGGAAACAATCATAAATTACCCCTAAAAAATGACTTTCTATTTTTTTGCAGAACCAACAGCAAGGAAAACAAGAAAGAAAAAAATATTCACGCAGACAATAGTTGCTCCCACTGGGGTGCCTGAAACAATTGAGACAAAGATTCCAATCAAAGCACAAACCACAGAAAAAACTGCAGAACAAATCGTGACAGACTTAAAGCTCTTGAAAATTCTCATTGCAGAAAGAGACGGAAAAATAACAAGAGCTGATATCAAAAGTGAGCCTACAAGATTCATTGCAAGAACAACGACAACCGCAATCAGCACGGCAATAAGAAGATTATACAACGAAGCCTTTATGCCAAGTGCTCGTGAAAAATCCTCATCAAAAGTAACTGCAAATATCTTGTTGTAAAAAACAATGAAAGCTGCAACAACAAGAACAGAAAGAATTATGCAAAGGATAACCTCAGATTTTTCCAGTGTTAAAATTGATGTGGAACCAAACAATGTGCTGCACACATCACCGGAAACATTTGCTGAAGATGAAAAAACATTCATGATCAAATATCCGATTGCAAGGGCTCCTACGGAAATCATGGCAATTGCCGCATCTCCCTTTATCTGTGTGTTCTTGCCAGTATGAAGAAGAAAAATTGCAAAGAGAATTGTTGCGAGAAGAACAAAGTACATATTGTTTGTGAGATTAAAAACAGAAGCAATGGCAATGGCACCAAAGGCAACGTGAGAAAGACCATCACCAATAAAAGAGAATCTCTTCAATACAAGAGTTACTCCAAGCAAGGAAGAACAAAGAGCAATAAGAACCCCGACAATGAGAGCATATCTCACAAAAGGAAACTGCATGTACATTGAAATTCTCGGAAGCAAATCAGTGATGGTGATGATGGACGTGGTCATGGTTGCAAACGCCTCCCTTAATGAACTCTTCATTGGTTCCGAAAAATGATTTTGCACCAATGCGAAGAATATGACTTGCATAGCTGGTAGCAGCCTTTATGTCATGAGAAATCATTATGACTGTAATGCCCTCATTCTGATTCAAATCATAGATCAAATTATACAGTTCCAAAGTCACCTGGGGATCAAGTCCTGAAACAGGCTCATCCAGCAGAAGGACTCCTTCAGTAGCACACAATGCCCTTGACAGCAAAACCCGCTGCTGCTGTCCGCCAGAAAGTTCCCTGTAGCATTTTTTTGCAAGGGAAAGAATCCCCATTTTTTTCATCCAGCTCATGGCCTTTTGTTTTTCTGCCTTAGTGTAGAACGGCCTGAAGCCACATGACTTTTGGAAGCCGGAAAAAACCACTTCCCAGACTGATGCCGGAAAATCCTTCTGAATGGCATTCTGCTGCGGAAGATATCCGATTCCCTTTCCGAAAAAATTTTCATGGAAATCAATCTTGCCGGAATATTCTTTGTGAAGTCCGAGAATAGTTTTCATGAGAGTGGATTTTCCTGCACCATTATCTCCAATAATGCAAAGATAATCACCCGAACAAACACGAAAATTTAAATCTGCAAAAATTGTCTTTGAGCCATACCTGACTGAAAGATTTTCACAATTCAATAACTCCATTTGATTTCCCAACTAAAAACTATATCAGTTTCTGAAATTTTTTCTCAATATCCTTAATAAGCTTGTATTCAAAGGAATCAACAAGAGCAAGCCATGATGCCGCAACAATGTCACAGCTGACACCCATAGTAGTCCAGCTGTCAGTTCCGTCAGTTGATTCAATGAGAACGCGAACCCTTGAAGCCGTTGCAGATTTTCCGTCAAGAACACGAACCTTATAGTCAATAAGATGAATTTGCTGAACACTTGGATATGTTGACTTGAGGGCAGAACGAAGAGCAACGTCAAGAGAGTTAACAGGACCGTTTCCTTCACCCGCCGCAATCTCATCATGACCGTCAACTTCAATCTTAACCTGAGAGAATGAATACAGCCCCTTTTCAATCAAAGGCTGCTCATCAGTTGTCCTATAATATTTAAGCTTGAAGAAGGGCTGATACTTTCCAATTGCCTTTCTTACCAGAAGTTCAAAGCTGCCGTCTGCGCCTTCAAACTGATATCCCTGATGCTCAAGGTCTTTAACCTGCTTTACAACATCTGCAACAACAGGAGAATTCTTTGTAATGGAAGAATCAAACTTCTTTATCTTTTCGATTATCATTGAACGGCCTGCAACCTCACTCATGAGGAACACACGTTCATTTCCAACAGCATCCGGAACAATGTGCTCATAGGCAGCCGGATTCTTGAGAACTGCATCAATATGCATTCCAGCTTTGTGAGCAAAAGCATTCTGACCAACATAGGGCATTCCCGTTTCAAGAGGAATATTTGTGATTTCCGCAATTCTCTTGCAGACAGGAGTCATTTCTCTGATATTTTCTTCCGGAACACACCTGTATCCCATCTTAAGCTGGAGGTCACAAATAATTGTTGAAAGATTTGCGTTACCAGTTCTTTCACCAAATCCAAGAAGGACTCCCTGAACATGAGTTGCTCCAGACTCGACTGCAACAAGTGAATTGGCAACAGCAAGACCAGAATCATTGTGAGTGTGAATGCCAATTTTCACGGCATTTCCAAATTTTGCAACAACCGCATCAACAGCCTTCTGACAATCGCGAAGCATAGCTCCACCCTTAGTCTCACAAAGGCACAGTGTAATTGCTCCACCTTCCACAGCTGCTTCCAGGCTCTTCATTGCATAATCTGAATTCTCTGCATATCCTGTGAAAAAATGCTCTGCGTCAAAAATAACATCACGCCCGCGGCTCTTAAGATAAGAACAAGTATCACGAATCATTTCAAGATTTTCTTCAAGACTAGCATGAAGAATGTCTGTAACCTGGAAATCCCATGTCTTTCCAAAAATAACAACTGTCTTTGTTTCTGCAGCAAGAAGACTCTGGAGATTTGCATCTTCTGAACAGCTTGAATCCTTTCTGCGTGTTGAACCAAAGGCAACGATTTCAGAATTCTTGAGATTGAGTTCTTTTGCCTTCTGGAAAAATTCCATATCCTTCGGATTTGACCCCGGGTTTCCGGCTTCAATATATCTGACTCCAAGGCCGTCCAGGGCTTCAACAATATGGAGCTTATCCTGTACTGAATAGCTGATTCCTTCACCCTGTGAACCATCGCGCAATGTGCTGTCTAAAATTTCGATATTCTTGCTCATGAAAAGCATTCTAGCAAAATAGTTGTCTTAATTCAACGACAGAAAAATTGAATTTTATTCCATGCCATAATATAATCCACATCATGAATAGAAAAGAATTGGCAAAATACATAGACCAGACACTATTGTCTGCAACCGCAACAGAAGAACAGGTGAAAAACTTCTGCATCCAGGCAAAAGAACATGGATTCAAAAGCGTCTGCATAAACCCGTGCTTTGTGAAAACTGCCAGTGAAATTCTCAAGGGAAGCGGAACTGATGTTTGCACTGTAATTGACTTTCCCCTGGGAGCTGGAGGCCTTGAATCAAAATGCTCACAGGCTGACATTTGCATTACAAACGGCGCAAAGGAACTCGACTATGTAATAAATCTTGGCCTTGTCAAAGCACACAAATGGAAGGAACTTGAACAGGAACTTTCTTTCACGATCAGAAGTGCAAGGGAAGCTGCAATGTTCTCAGAAGAAAATGCCGGAATCACAACAAAGCTTATCCTGGAAACATGTCTGCTTACTGACGAAGAAATAGTTGAAAGCTCAAAGTGTGCAAAGAATGCCGGATTTGATTTTGTAAAGACATCCACCGGATTTGCCATTGTAAAAGATGCAGACGGGAAACTTTTACCAAACGGGGCAACAGTTCATGCAGTTGAACTCATGAGAAAATCAGTTGGTCCAGATATGGGAGTTAAGGCTTCAGGGGGCATTCACTCGACTCAGCAGGCACTGGAATTAATTGCAGCAGGTGCATCAAGAATAGGTGCAAGCGCCGGCATAAAAATTATTGAAGGCCTTGAAAACTAAGCTGAATGCCAGAGCATTCTGTTGTCAATGACTTCATAATACACAAGTCCCCTGGATTCCATTGAACTGAGATATGAACGAAGGGTTGTTGAGATGAGGAAGAACTGGAGGGGCGAAAGCTTTATTTCAGTTTCATCGGCAACCTTTTTCAGCAAGGTTTCAAAATCCAGAGGCTTTCTGGACAATATTCTCTTGATTATGAATTCAAGCTCAAGAGTAATCATTATGTTCAATTCAGACAAAGGCTTGAATTCTTCAGGCAGCACAAGGGAACCATGCCCTGGAACATAATAGTCTGCCTTAACTTCCTGAATGCTTTCAACAGACTTTCTGAAATTCTCTGGTTCTGTCATAAACAGAATCCACGATTTTTTCAAAAGTTCCTTTCCGAAAAATCCATCAGCAAGGAAAAATACATTTTTTGAATCATTCTTATCTGTAACATAGACCCCTATCTGATCAAAAAAATGTCCAGGTAAGGGGATGAATTCCATGCGAATTTCATCAAGATCAATTACCTGATTTTCAAGGAGGATTCTGTCTGTTGACGGTGATTTTGGACCCACGAGCTTGCTTTCTGCCATTTTCTTGCATGGCATGCCGCCGCAGTAAATTGATCCCACAATGATTGGAATCTGCATGATATGACTTGAACATTCAGTAGTCCAGATTTCAGACGAAAATCTTTTTTTAAGAACAGCATTTCCGCCTGAATGATCTGAATGTCCATGAGTATTGATTATTGCAAGAAGTTTCTTCCCGGGAAAAACAGATTCAATCTCCTTTGCAAGAGCAAGCCCTTCATCATCATCATTTCCTGAATCAATAAGATAAAGACCTGCACTGGTTTCAATCAAACCTGCATTTACAGGCCCCGAAAAGTAACCTGTATTTGCAGTAAGTTTTTTATACTCAAAAACCTTATCAACACCCATCCTAGGATTTACTTAGAACTTTGCTGGAACAATTGACTTTACAGTAAAGTCAAACTGGCGGTCATTGAATTCAAATTTCTTCTGTTCACCATTCTTCATGTTAAGAAGGTTGTTTGCCAATGGAGACATGTAAGAAATGATTCCTTCCTCAGCATTTGATTCCCAAGGTCCAAGGATTGTATATACAATTTCCTTGTTTGCAACATTATCCTGCAAAGTTACAGTTGTTCCGAATGAAACCATTGATGTTGTAACTGTTGTTGGATCAAATACAACTGCACGTGCAAGTTCATCCTTAAGCCTTCCCAGCTGCTTGTTGAGACGGCTCTGAGCTTCGCGAGCTGCAATGTATTCAGCATTTTCCTTAAGGTCTCCCTTTTCCTTTGCTTCTGCAACTTCCTGTGCAATCTTTGCAAGCTGAACTTTTTCAATGTCTTCTGCAAGTGCACGCTTTTCTTCAAGCATCTTAGCAGTAACGAGAACACCCTTAGGAGCTTCCTGCTTGATTTCTGCTTCCTGGAACTTGAAGTCTTCGTACTTTGCAAGAATTCCATTTCTAAGGTGAGCCTTGTATGATGTTTCAAGATCAGTAAGGTCGTTAACCATTGTGTACATGCGAGTAATTACATCCTTGTCATTTTCAAGCATGTAGTTGAGCATTACGTTTACAGTTTCATCACCCTTCTTTCTTTCGAAGAGGAATGTTTTTGCATTTCTGATTGTCTTCTTGTTTTCAACTGTGTTTACATGGTTTGCAATTTCCCTGTAACAAACTGAAATAATGTTTACGAATGTAACAAGCTGCTTTGAAAGAGGGATTCCTGCCTCCTGGAACCATGGCTCTTCATCACACTGGTCAGCAAGATAAACTGCAGCATTTCTGTTGAGGCGGTAATCATTGAAACAGTCCTGAACAAGCTTTGTAACTTTGTCCTTCTTTCCCTGGGCAACAAGTTCTTCAATGAGTGACTTGTCGAGAACAATTGGGAAAAGATTTACATACTGATCATCCCAGTCTGGAAGAAGACGGATGTTCTTGAGATATGCAGTTCTAAGATTTGCAACCTTCTTTGAATCCTTGAGTGCAACATAGATTTCACGTGGATTTTCAATCTGTCCGTAAAGCTCACCAAATGAGAACTTTGCCGGATTTTCAAGAGATGTTACGCGACGAAGAATTTCCTGAACAACAAGATATGATGCAACTACCTGAACATTTACCTGAGTAAATGACTTGAGGTAACCTGCAAAGTATGCATACATGTCGCTGAACTGTTCATCAGACGGATCATCAACATCTGAAAGATATCTGATCATGATTTCAATTCTGTGGAAGAAATCCTTGTCTGCCTTGAATTCATTTACAAGCTTTTCTTCTGGAGTAAGCTCACGGTCACGTACTGTATAATAATTGATGTCATTTGGGTTTACAGCAAATACAGGGTTGCTTTCAAGAATTGTCTTTGCCTTGTTGTGCCAGCTTGTCCACTGTCCGGCAGTAAGAATTGATGGAACGATTTCTGCCTTGATCATCTTTTCGCTGCAGTTGTTTGAGAAACTCTTGATGATTGTCTTGAGAGCCCATTCCTTGTCATCAATAATCTTCTTTGCAAGTTCTTCCTTTCTGACAGTTTTCTTGTAAACCCAGATATGGTCCTTTGCAAGGGGCTGGAGAGCCTTTACTGCCATCTTGAGTGTCATGGAGTGAACACCAGTCTTTTTTCCGAAGTTGATTACAAGATTGTCTCCCTCAACCTTTGTGATCATACCTACGCCCCATGTTCTATGGTAAACGTAGTTCTTTGCATCAAATGCAATGTGCTTTTCAAAGTCATTGATTGCTTCAAAAACATTGCGAACTGACATAGTAAGATTTGAAGAACGAATGTAGTCTTCAAGATGTGCGCGGTCAGAATACTTTCCGCGGAAACATTCAGCGATTTCACGTCTTGCATCAGCATCCTTGCTGTCAATTTCAAGAATAATCTTGAGAATGGAAATTGCTGTATCCCACTTTGCAGTATCCTTGTAATATGTATAAAGCTCCTGGAGAAGAAGAGCTGACTTGTCTGCACTGATTGTCTTTGCAACCTTGCGCTGAACACTGAGGAAGAAATCAATTTCTTCCGGAATCTTTTCAACAAGAATAGACCAGATTGACTTTACGCTATTGATGTTCTTGAGAGCAACATAGCGCTGGATTGCCTTCTTGTAGTAATTGAGGGCAGCCTCTGCATTTCCCTGAGACTCATAGCGGTCTGCAAGAATTTTTGCAATGTCTGCTTCCTCAAAATCAAGCTTAACAATTTTTTCATACAATTCCCAAACCTTGTCATTGTTTGAGTTCTTGTAGAATTCAGCCAGCTTTCTAAGAGCAAGCTTATTCTGTGGATCATCAGCAAGAATTGAATCACATACATGTTCAATAAGCTGTTCCTTGTGATTCTTTTCAAAAATATCAAAAAGAGCAGAAATATTTGTTGTGTCAATAGATCCTGTTCTGACAGCAATCATTCCTGAAAGATAGAGAGCAACAATACTTTCCTTTGAACGTGAAAGAGTCTCGTCACAAATGTCCTTAACGGAATTCTCACAATTTTCACTTCTAGCCTGATTAAGAAGTGCCTCAAGCTCCTCGAGATTTGTCATTGTGAAATTTGCAATTCCCGCACGAGTCCATGTTTCTGTCTTAAGTGTTTCGCGGACAGAATTCTCCAATTGTTCAGACATATTCTTTTACTCCTGATGATAAATTACTTTATATACAGCTGATAAATTTCCGGATCAAGTAACCTGATTTTTAGAACCACTTCCTTAATCTTTTCCACATCATCCTTTGTGACTTCATAGAAATCTATGAGCCAGAAATACAAATTCAAAAGGCGCGGCGTGAGGACTGCCCTGTTATTTGCAGGATCCTTAATTTCATTTTCACGTGCATATACTTCCTGCTTGAGGCGCAAATGTTCCTGAGCCCTGAGCTGACGCTTAACATTGAAAATGCCGTAAAGAACACCGTAAACAGAAACCCACTCCTGAAGGGGTTCCCCCGTGTAGCCCTTGTCCATTACCTTTTCTATCAAAACCCTGATCAGGGGTGAATCCAGAAAGACAAGGTCTATTTGCTGCGCATTTATATAAAATGCCTCACGAAAAAGCATTTTTGCATTCTTTGTTTCACCGCAAAGTGCATAGCAGTCTGCCATTTCTGCAAGTATGGAAGCCTGTCCCTGAAGACAACTGTTTGCCTCAGTAAGGTGCCTAAGGGCAATTTCATAAGAACCCAGTTTTTTGTAGCACATGCCGATTTTCTTGAGAATATCAGCCTTCAGCTTCACATCCTTTTCTTCCGGACATGAAAGATATGCCTCCAGAGCAAGTGAAAAAATTCCCTTCTTGAATGCATAGACAGTCCTCTCCAATGGAGACTGTTTTTTTTCAATCAACGAGAGAAAAGGCTTCCACTGGTTAAGAAGAAGTTCCCCCTGCTCGTAATATGAATACATTGAAAGGGATGAAAGAGTATTTTTCCAGAAATTACAGCATTGGATTGCAAAGACAAGATTCAGATCCTCGAGATCGGAAACAAGTACATTTTCAAGCAGATCCGCAGCCTCTTCAATGCGGCAGGTTTCAATTAATGAATGAGCCGATTTGAGTGCATTTTCCGATTGTATACTCATAAATTTGATTATGGTATTTTTATGATTTTTAGTCAATTAGATATTAGCAAAAAACGGGAATTTTTTATAATGGTTTTCGTTTTATTTGTCAATACTTGTCCCAAAAAAATCCTGTAAAAAAAAAACGCAGCCCCACGAAGGAAACTGCGTCATTATCATGTCAGTTTACTGGATCTTGTAATATTTCTTGTATGCTTTCCAGGTTGAATCAATGAGTGTGTCAACATCACTGTATTCAGCCTTCCATCCAAGCTTTTCAAATGCAAGATCAGACTTTGCAGTAAGCTGGGCAGGATCTCCAGCACGACGCTCAACATAATCAGCAGGAATTTCTTTTCCTGTTATGCGGCGAGTTGCAGCAAGCATTTCTGTAACCGTAATGCCGTTTCCAGTTCCAAGATTCAATGTAAGGCTTTCATTCTTGCTTGAAATGTATTCAAGAGCCATAACGTGAGCACGGGCAAGATCCGTAACATGAATATAATCGCGGATACAAGTTCCATCGCGGGTAGGATAGTCATTTCCAAATACCTTGAGCTTTTCCCTGATTCCGGCAGCAACTTCCATCATTACAGGAAGAAGATTTGCAGGATTCTTTTCAAGTCCATAGAGAACGCCCTCAGGATCATATCCGGCAGCATTAAAATAACGCAGGGCAGCAAATTTCAATCCCCTGATTTTGTCATACCAGCCCATGAAACGCTCGATCTCAAGCTTAGTAAAACCATAGTAGTTTTCCGGATTCTGCGGATGATTCTCGTCAATTGGCAGATACTGAGGCTCTCCAAAAGTTGCGGCACTTGAAGAAAATACCATCTTGAGACAACCATGTGAGACAGCTGAATTCAGGATGTTGATAGTACCGCTGATATTGTTCACAGAATATTTTTCAGGACAAACCATTGATTCACCGGCAGCCTTGAATGCAGCAAGATGAATGAATGCATCGAACCCCTTTGCAAAGGCCTTGTCAAGAGCCTTTATGTTCAGGATATCTCCCTTGATAAAACCATTGCCCTTAAAAAGGTTCTGCTTGAGTCCGCTTGAAAGATTATCAAAAACAGTAATCTGATGCCCCTTTGCCATCAATTCCTTTACGACATGACTTCCAATATAGCCTGCACCACCAATAACCAAAACCTTCATAACATATCCTCCGTTATTTCCTAAAGAACATCACAAAAAAACGCAATGCCAGCAGTTTCCCGGCAACCTGACTGCCACCAGATCAATATAAGTTTACATTCATGCGCGCTGAATTTCAAATAACAAAACTTCCACTTGCGCAACACTTTGCTCAAACCAAGACAATGTGAGAAACTGGTAACTCTACTTTGTCTCCACTGAATTCATAAAATGATCCTTGAGCTCAGCTGCGATTTTCTCTGCTACAGGAACAAGGGCCCTGGCAAGAGCTTTCTGTTTTGTGTCGCCTTGAGTTTTTTCTCCCCTTGCCGAATAGGAATATATTGAGTCTCCCTTTCTGTTCAGCACGCTGACTGTAACCTCTGGAGAAACAAAGCAGCCGTTTCCTGACTTTTCATAATTATCCTTGATTACAATGCTCAATGTGAACTGTGCAGACTTTGGTCCGGAAACCGTGTATCCGCATGAAACGAAAGCTTCCTTTACTTTTTCCGAAATAATTGAATTTACATCGTTTTTTGCATCAATGGACAGGACAGAATTTGCGAACACTGTTTTGATTGTGGCATTAAGATCATTTGCCTTTCTCTGTTCCATTTCGTACATTTTTTCTGCCTCAGGACTAAACAACTTTCCAATGAGAATTCTTGCAACAAAAACATCAGCCTTTGAAACGGCAATGGAAAAGTACTTTGCGGCAATAAATGAATTTCGCGCCATGTTTCTTTCACCCATCTTGTACACTGCCATGAAATCATCGCAGGCTTTTTTGATCTCAGGCTTATAGCAGGCCCAGATCTTTTCACGATCAAGATATGCAACGCAATAGTATTTCTTTTCTTTCTTCACAAAATAAGATTCTGAAAAGTCAACACCACAAAGCATTACCTCAGAAGACACATCAACACTTTTTGGGATTGCCTGAACACTTGAAACCAAATAACCGGCAAGGAGTTTAAGGGCTGCATTTTTAGCCTCAATTTCAGTAGCCCCGGAAGCAGATTCAGCAATATACTTGCTTTCCGGATAAACGCCATTCACATTGTTAAACCAATCAGGAGTCTTGACCTTTGGCCTTGAAAACCCATAGGATGCTGCCATGGCAAGACAAGCAAACAATACAATCTTTCTAAAACTTTTCATAATCAACTCCCAACTTTTTCATAATTAAAACTTATTGGATTATATCAAAAAAAGGCAACATGGAAAACAAAAATCCCCGCCGGTAAATTATTTGACTCCAGCGGGGATCATATTCCTTTCCTATTCTAAAGGCAAGAAACTATTTTACTTCTACCTTCTTCAAGTGCCAGATATCGCGAACATAGTCTTCGATTGTGCGGTCTGAAGAGAACTTTCCAGAGTTTGCAATGTTGAGGAGAGCCTTCTTTGCCCATCCCTTCTTGTCCATATATGCTTCTGCAACCTTTTCCTGAGCTGCAACATATGACTCGAAGTCTGCAAGGAGGAAGTATACGTCTGGCTGCTGACCTTCAACACCCCAAACGAGGGAATCATGAAGTTCCTTGAAGAGCTGACCTGTTGGATCGTATGTTCCATCAACAAGCTGATTAATAACCTTTGCAAGAGCCGGGTTTCTGTCAAGATACTTCTGTGTGTGGTAAGAATGATCCTGCTTCATCTTGATGATTTCATCTGCAGTGAGACCGAAAATGAATGCGTTTTCTTCACCAGCTTCCTCAACGATTTCAATATTTGCTCCATCGAGAGTACCGATTGTAAGAGCTCCGTTCATCATGAACTTCATGTTTGATGTACCAGAAGCCTCGTATCCTGCTGTAGAAATCTGCTCAGAAACATCTGATGCCGGAATGATTTTTTCTGCAACTGAAACACGATAGTTTTCAACAAATACTACGCGAAGCTTGCCACGAACACGGCGATCATTGTTTACGCGGTCTGCAACTGTGTTAATGAGCTTAATGATAGACTTTGCGCGGCGGTATCCGGAAGCAGCCTTTGCACCAAAAATAAATGTATGTGCAGGCGGGTTGTAGTTTGGATCCTCAACAATTCTGTTGTAGAGATACATAATGTGGAGAACATTCAAAAGCTGTCTCTTGTACTCATGGAGGCGCTTAACCTGTGTGTCGAAAATACTTTCCGGATCAAGGAATTCATTCTGTGTGTGCTTGAGGTAATCTGCAAGCTTTTCCTTGTTGTGACGCTTGATTGCAATGAGTTCTTCCAATGACTTGTCATCATCTGCAAACTTCTCGAGTCCCTTGAGAAGAGAAAGATCCCTTTCCCATCCGTGTCCGATTCTGTCTGTGATGAATTTTGCAAGTTCAGGGTTTGATGCAAGAAGCCAGCGGCGCTGTGTAACACCATTTGTCTTGTTGTTGAACTTTTCAGGATAAATTGAATACCAGTTCTTGAGTTCCTGAGTCTTGAGAAGTTCTGTATGAAGGGCAGCAACACCGTTTACGCTGAAACCTGCATGGATTGCAAGCCATGCCATGTAAACCTTTCCATCGTGGATGATTGCCATGTGGTTCTGCTTGTCATAATCCTCAGGGAACTTCTGGCGAAGCTCGATAACAAGACGACGGTTGATTTCTTCAATGATCTGGTAAACACGTGGAAGAAGTCTCTGGAACACGTCAATCTGCCACTTTTCAAGTGCTTCTGCAAGAATTGTGTGGTTTGTATAAGCAAATGTCTTCTGAACGATTTCCCATGCATCATCCCAACCTACAGCATATTCATCAATAAGAATGCGCATAAGTTCAGGAATTGCAACTACAGGATGAGTATCATTAAGCTGAATTACGTGATATTCAGGGAATTTCTTGAAATTTGTTCCATGAATGTTTACATAGTGATGAACCAGATCTTGCAAAGATGCAGATGTGAAGAAGTACTGCTGGCGCAGGCGGAGTTCCTTACCCATTGGACCATTGTCATTTGGATAGAGAACGCGGCTGATGTTTTCTGCATCATTCTGGCGCTCAACTGCACGGTGATACTGCATGTCATTGAAAAGCTGAAGATCAAATCCGTTTGGACTTGAAGCCTGCCACAAGCGGAGTGTGTTAACTGTGTTTGATCCGTAAGCTACGATTGGCATGTCATAAGGAGTTGCAATGACTTCCTCAGGGTTCTCAAGGTAGAATCTGTCCTGTCCATCAGGAGTTTTTCCGTACTTAATCTGTCCGCCAAACTTAACTGTAACGGCAAGGTCACTTCTCTTTGTTTCCCATGGATCACGGTGCTTGAGCCAGTTATCTGGATATTCAACCTGCTGTCCATCCTCAATGTGCTGCTCAAACATACCATACTGATAGCGGATACCATATCCATGTCCCGGATACTGGAGAGTTGCAATTGAATCAAGGAAACATGCAGCAAGACGTCCAAGACCACCATTTCCAAGACCTGCATCAGGCTCTTCATCTTCAATCATGTCAAAATTGATGTTCATTCCATTGAGAACTTCCTTAACCTGATCCATGATTCCTGCGTTGATGAGATTGTTTGAAAGAGCACGTCCCATGAGGAATTCTGCACTCAAATAATAAAGCTGCTTTGTTGGCTTTGCTTCATATTCCTTTCTTGTTTCCATCCAGTTAGGCATGATGATTTCAAGTGCACTGGCACTAACAGCATCAAAAAGGTCGTGCTTGTTTGCCTGGGAAATATCCTTTCCGTACTGGCGTCTAAGGCGAGCAGTCAAATTTTCCTTAAACTGTTCTGCATCAAAAGTCATAAAAAACTCCTTAAAAATATGTGTTCACAAGTAAATATGCCCCATAAGCAAACGCTCAATGAGAACATACAATATCATAATCCCAAAAAAGCAAAATTTCTTGAAGATTACCTACAAAATCCTTAAATTGCAGGAAAAATCCCGCAAAAGAGACCAACATGATTATACATGGAAACGTTTCAAACATGCAAGCCCCATTCTCTATTTTTTCTATTTTGCAACAAGAACAATCATTGATTCACCAGGAATGACATATCTTGCCTGGGACATAAGGTCCTCTGCATTATCAACATCAAGAATGCATGTATCATCCTCAATTGATGTGTCACAGACTCTGTACCATTTTCGGGAATCACTGAGAGTTGGAATCTTAACCATGGCATCCTGACGGTCAGTATTTGCAGCCACAAAGAAATCATTGTCATCTGAATATGATCCCGTAAGCCTGAATGCAAGGAATCTTGAAAGCTTGTTCCAGTCCGGATTGGATCCATCTGAATTGTACCACTGAATATCTGGAACAAGGCCAGCCTTATCACCCCGGAAGAATGTGCTTCGCCTGAAAACACCATGTTCCTTTCTGAGTTTGATAGCCTTCTTTGTGAATTCATACAGACTTTCATAGGTCTTGAAATTGTCCCAGTTAAACCAGCTTGTGTCATTGTCCTGACAGTAGGCATTGTTGTTGCCGTTCTGAGTTCGCCTGAATTCATCACCGCCCAAAAGCATTGGAGTTCCCTGAGAAAGAAGAAGAGTAAGAAGGAAATTCCTGATTTTCCTGTTTCTCATGCGCTCAATCATAGGATTTGCAGTTGGTCCCTCAAAACCATGGTTGTAGCTCCAGTTTGAATCAGAACCATCGCGATTGCCCTCACCGTTCTCGTCATTATGCTTTCCGTTGTAGCTGACAAGATCGTTCATGGAAAATCCATCGTGGCAGCAAATGTAATTGATGCTGTGGCATGGAGTTCTGCCGGAAATGGTATACAAGTCACTTGAACCTGTAATTCTTGTTGCAGCAGCTGTCGAGCAGAATTCATCACCACGCCAGAATCTTCGTATTTCATCACGGAACCTGTCGTTCCACTCAGCCCATCTTCCACCCGGGAATCCGCCAAGCTGATATGCACCGGCAGCATCCCAAGGTTCTGCAATAATCTTTGTCTTACCCAAAACCGGATCCTCGCTGATTGCATTGCAAAGCGGAGGGAATTTGAGGAGAACACCTTCCTGGCTTCTTGAAAGAATTGATGCAAGATCAAATCTGAAACCATCAATATGATACTCAAGAACCCAGTACCTGAGGCTGTCAAGAATAAACTGTCTCACAACAGGATGATTACAGTTAACAGTATTTCCACAGCCGGAATAGTTCATGTAGTATTCCTTGTGAGCACCCACCAGAGTGTAGTAAACGGAATTTTCAAAACCGCGGAAATTGATTGCAACACCGTGCTCATTTCCTTCGGCAGTATGGTTATAGACAACATCAAGAATTACTTCGAGACCAGCCTTGTGCATTTCACGTACCAGGGTCTTGAATTCATTTACAACGGCACCCGGAGTCTTGTCTGCAGCAAAAGAAGCTTTTGGGGCAAAGAAATTTATCGTGCTGTATCCCCAATAATTCTTCATTCTCTCACCAGTTCTGGGATTGATGTTGGCATTTTCATATTCATCAAAATTAAAAATTGGCAAAAGCTCAACTGCAGTAATTCCCAGATCCTTAAGATATGGAATCTTTTCTGTGAATCCGGCAAAAGTACCAGGATGCTGGACACCAGAATTCTTTCCTGCAGTAAATCCCTTTACGTGAACTTCATATATGATGCTTTCTGAAAGAGGTCTGTTTATAGGCCTGTCGCCCTGCCAGTCAAAGGAATCATCAACAACAACACACTTCGGGAAAACAGTGCACCTGCTTGAATTGAGGCTAAGATCAGCCTTGTCAACAGGGGCATGATAATCCGGAGGCAGATTGCGGAAAATTGAAGTTGGAGTCACTGCCTTTGCGTATGGGTCAAAAAGCCTCTGGTTCACATTGAACCTGTGACCATTCTCCGGTTCAAAAGGGCCGTCCACCCTATAAAGATACAGGGAACCAGCCTTCATGTTCTCTACAAAAACATGCCAGACATCGCCCGTCTTATTTTTTTCCGGATCAAATAATATTTCAGCCGACGGGTTCAAATCATCTTCGTTATGAAAAAACTCAAGCCTTACGCTGGTTGCATTCTTAGAATATACGGCAAAATTTACGCCACCATCTGTATAGGTAGCTCCAAAAGGATAAGGTTTGCCTGACTGTGTGTGTAATTCTTCCATATTAAAACATTATAACAACATAAACGCCAACTGACAACAAAAATGAAATTATGGTGACTTCAGGTGAATATTTTGCATAAAATGGTGAATTAGGATAAAATCACCATTTATGGAACACAATATGATACTATCTGCTTCCGGATGGAGAAAAATCTTTGCCGAAAGCGGAAATGAAAGAGACACTACGACTAAAATTGGAAGAACAAATGAAATTCTAAGCATTCTTATCGGAAAGACATTTGCCTCATACATTCAGGATAAGCTCGGAAAAAAAGAACTTAAAATCGCAGTTGCCAGGGATACAAGACCAACTGGTGAAATTATTTCTGACTGCCTTATCACTGCCCTTGAAGAAGAAGGAATAAAGGTTCTCTACGTTGGAATTGCATCTGCTCCGGAGATCATGGCCTATGCAAAAAAATGCGATGGATTTGTATATGTTTCAGCAAGCCACAATCCTGTGGGCCACAACGGAATAAAATTCGGGCTAAGTGACGGAGGAGTCCTTGAGGGAACCGAGGCAAAAAAAGTAATCGATTCTTTCAAAAAAATGACTGCAGAAATTCAAGATGAAAAATCCTTTGCCGCAAAACCAGGGCATTACGAAGCAGACTCTGAGCAAAAAACAAAATCCCTTGAAAACTACTCATCATTTATCCGACACGTAATCTCAGGAAGTGAGGAATCTTCAAAACAGGAATCAATTTTCTCACACATAAAAAATTGTGCAAGAGAAAACAAAATTGCAATTGTATGCGACATGAATGGAAGTGCCCGCTGCCTTTCAATTGACAAAAGCTTCATTCCGGAAACAGGACTTGAACTTCTTGCATTCAACGACACTGCAGGAAACATTGTGCATGAAATAATTCCTGAACCGGAAAATCTTGTGCACTGTGCAAGAGAAATGGCAAGGCTCCAGAAAGAAGGAAGAAAGGATGCCATTCTTGGATACATGCCTGACTGTGACGGCGACAGGGGAAACATAGTTTACTGGGACGAAAAAACCGGCGAAGCAAAGCCTATTGCAGCCCAGGAAGTTTTTGCATTGTGCGTTCTAGCAGAACTATCCTTTGAAAAATGGAAGGGCAACACTGGAAAAACTGCAGTAGCCGTAAACTGTCCTACTTCAATGAGAATTGATGAAATAGCCAAAGCATTTTCTGCAAGCCTTTTCAGGGCCGAAGTTGGTGAAGCAAATGTAGTAAATCTTGCAAGAGAAAAAAGAAGTGAAGGTTACAGCGTACGGATTCTTGGAGAAGGAAGCAATGGTGGAAACATCACCTATCCATCAAGCGTAAGGGACCCGATTGCATCAGTATATGCCCTGGTAAAGCTCCTGGTTATCCGAGACCAAAAAGATTCAGAAGGCAACACAAGAAAGGGACTTTTCCATCTGTGGTGCACACTTTCAGGACAGGAAAACAAATACAGGAACGACTTCACCCTTTCTGACATTATGGAAACCCTTCCCCAGTATACCACAACAGGCGTAAGCGAAAACCGTGCAGTTCTCAAGGTAAAATCCAGCGACAAGGGGATTCTTAAGGAGAACTTCAAGGCAATTTTTGAATCTGAATGGAACAAAAAGAAAGACTGGATCAGAACTATGATTCCGGTTTCATCATGGGTTTGCATTACAACAAACGGAACAAGGGAAACTGAAAATCCTGCAAGCTGGAACAACCAGAACGGAGGACTTAAAATCAAATTCCTTGATGAAAAGAACAATGCTCTTGCCTTCATCTGGATGAGACCAAGCGGAACAGAACCTGTATTCAGGGTAATGTGCGATGTAAAGGGATCAAATGCTGAATGTGAGAAAAAACTGCTTCAGTGGGAAACAGAAATGATTCTCAGAAGTGATGCCAGTTGATTTTTTTATCTAAGGCAGATATGTCCTGTCGATATTCTTCAGGGATTCGAACATATGCTGCTTTTTTCTGACATCACCGCCAGTAAGGAATTCAAGTTGCTTTCTGGCGGTTTTTCTTGTGCTGTTGTCCTGATAGCTGCAGGTGCATGTCCAGCCAAGATATCCTGCTTTTCTTCCATGTTCAATTATTGATGATTCAGCACAATAGCAAAGAGGCCTGATTATCTTGACAGGATATTTTTCATACTGCAGTACGGGAGGCATGGCCGTGAGTTTCTGATGCTCAATCATGTTCATGAGGAGTGTTTCCAGGATGTCGTCCAGATGATGTCCCAGGGCAATCTTGTTGTATCCGTTGGCAATTGCATAGCGCAAAAGCTCTGTCCGGCGCTGAGTTGAACACCAGTAGCAGTTCATCTTCCTGCCTTCTTTAAGCCTGCCCATAATATCAACATCTATAACTTCAAAGGGCACATTCCATTCTTCAAAAAATTTTCTAATGTTTTCTGGAAATGGAGGAGCAAAATCACTTTGAACGGCAACTGCCTTATACTGGAAATTGCAGTTCTTTCTTCTGGAACGCATGGCAAAATATTCGATGAGCGCAGTGGAATCCTTGCCACCAGAAGCACCAATGAGAATTCTGTCACCATCCTCGATAATGTTGTATTCGAAAACGGCTCTGTCAATTGCACTGAAAATTAGTGGCTGCCCCATAAAACCTATTTAGAAAGACTGGCCTTAATAAACTCACGGAACAATGGCCCGGCCTTGTTTGGTCGACTCTTGAATTCAGGATGGAACTGACCGCCAACCATCCACCTGTGATTTGGAATCTCAACAACCTCAACCAGATCTCTTTCAGGATTAACTCCGGCAATAATAAGCCCGGCATCCTTGAGTTCCTTTCTGAACTTGTTGTTGAATTCATAGCGATGGCGATGACGCTCCCAGACAGTAGTATCACCATAAGCCTCATAAGTTTTTGTTCCCTTATCAACAGTACACTCGAACTTTCCAAGACGCAGGGTTCCACCGAGAATCTTTCCGTTCTGATCAGGCATGAGATCAATAACCGGATGAGAAGTTTCCTTGCTTATTTCTGTAGTATGTGCATCAGACCAGCCAAGAACATTTCTTGCATACTCAATTACAACGATCTGCATTCCAAGACAAATTCCAAAATAAGGTTTGTTGTGAGTGCGGCAATACTTGGCTGTGAGAATCATTCCCTCAATACCGCGGCTTCCGAATCCACCAGGAACGATTACGCCATCTGCACCGGAAAGTCGCTTTTCTGCATCAGCATCAGTTTCAATCTCTTCTGAATTAACCCAGTCAATTTCAACTTCAGATTCGTTTTCAATTCCACCGTGAATAAGACTTTCAACAACGCTCAAGTAGGCATCATGAAGCTCAACATATTTTCCAACGAGAGCAATCTTCACCTTGTGCTTTGGATTTTCAAAGACATTTACCATTCTTGCCCAGTCTTCAAGATGAGTTTCTCTTCCCTCAATTCCAAGAATCTTGCAAACTGCATTTCCAAGACCTTCCTTTTCCATATTGAGAGGAACTTCATAGATTGACTTTGCATTTAGATTCTGGATTACACAGTCACAGTCTACATTACAGAACTGAGAAAGTTTTTCCCTTGTTGCATCAGAAAGAGGTGTTTCTGTTCTAAGCATGAGAATGTCAGGCTGAATGCCAAGTTCCTGAAGTTCCTTTACTGAATGCTGTGTAGGCTTTGTCTTGATTTCACCGGCTTTCTTCATAAATGGAACAAGAGTAAGATGAATGTAACAGCAGTTTTCTTCACCAACTTCATATTTCATCTGGCGGATACACTCGATAAATGGAAGAGACTCAATATCTCCAACTGTTCCACCAATTTCTGTAATGATTACATCTGCATTTGTTTCCTTTGTGGAAAGCATCATGCGGCGAAGAATTTCTTCAGTTACATTTGGAATTACCTGAACGGTTCCACCGTTGTATTTACCTTCACGCTCATTGTTCAGGACAGTAAGATAAACTCTTCCGGCAGTTGTGTTTGAACTCTGGCTTAATACGGCATCTGTAAAACGCTCATAATGACCAAGATCCAGATCAGTTTCTGCACCATCGTCAGTCACAAAAACTTCACCATGCTGAATTGGATTCATAGTGCCAGGATCAATATTCAGGTATGGGTCAAATTTCTGGTTGATTACCTTAAGACCGCGGCTTTTCAAAATAAGTCCCAGAGATGCAGCTGCAATGCCTTTTCCCAATCCTGAAACAACTCCACCTGTGATAAAAATATACTTGGTCATAATCAACTCCGTCATCCAGAAATTACAATTTACGTATCAAAAAAATAATGTAACGATTTTATCAAAATAAAAAATTATCGGCAATAGACCATAAGACTTGCTCTGCCATGGATTTTTAGAATTTTTTTTCGTTTATGTAGTTGTTGATTTGATAGAGAGCCTTTTTCCCAACCTTAGGATTGCGTTCCAAAAGGCCCATAAATACTTCATCGGGAATGCTGATTATCTTTACTGCAGAAACAGCAACTGCATCTTCCGTGGCTGACCTGTTCAAAAGGCAGTATTCCTCACCGAAGAAATCTCCCCGGGTAAGAATTGTAGTCTTGGAATCTGAGGAAATCTTTACAAGACCATAGGCAACATAGTAGGCATACTTCTGCCTGTCACCTTTTTTGTAGATATATTCACCAGCTGTTAAATCAATAACATTGCTGGAATTCTTCATGAGATAGTCAGGCCTGATAAAAAGGAGCCGCTTAATTTCAGCAAGACGCTTTTCCTTTCCGCTGTCAGGCAAAAGATAAATCTCGCAGACAAGGAGAGTCTCAAAAAACTGAAAGACAAAAATCCACTGTGCAAAGAAAAAGAAAAGAATGAAGAACGAAAAAACTTCGAGAAGAAGAACAATCACATTGGAAAGAAATCCGTAGATAAAATTATACCTGTTCAAGTTTACAAAATACTGGAACACAAAAAGCAGGATCTTGAATGAAAAAGTTGTTCCAAGAGATGCAATAATACAACTTCCCCAGGACGGCTTTGTACGGCTTGCGTACTTGTACATGAGCAGGGAAATCAAAAAAATCAAAATATACGGAAAAATAGAAACTATTGTTGTATAGGCAAACTGAAAGGAAACGCTTGCATCCTTCATGAAATAGGCAAGAAAATCAAGCTTGACAATTGACTTGGAGGCGGCAACCAGGAATATTCCGGCCGAAATCATAATGAGTGTAATTGCTTCCAGTGCAAAAATCAAAAGCTGCTTTGTAAGTCCCTTGGATTTCTGCTCCTCACCGAATATTCTGTCCAGACCGGTGAAAGTTGAAGAAAAGCATCGTCGTGACATCCATATTGTTGCCCAGAGAAGAACAACTTCAAAACTTGTGATTGAAGAAATTGAGTCAAAGGATTCATTGAGTCTTGATATTGTTGATGTAAACCCAGAAAGAAAATCAAACTGGGAAACAATAAAATTCTGCACATCAGGAGTGGCATGAAGAAACCTGAACAAAATGACAAAAATCATCATGGAAACAGGAATGAACGAAAACAAGAAGCCAAAAGCACATGCCGAAGCTGAAGACATCAGGTCATTGGCAAAAAAAAGGCTTACATTCAAATACAATGACTGAACAAAAGCAACGGGAGACAATCTCTTTGGAAGAAGCCTTTTAAAATTGAACATTATCAGCCGTTAAATCCAGGAATGTGAGAAAAAGGAGATACAAATGTGGATTTAGATGCAGTAGTCATAGGCTTCTGCTTTGTTGCCAGGTTGTAATAGTTGAGAAGGTTGTAATCAGACTCATCCTTTCTGTCGCCATTAATTGACAGCAGAAGAGTCTCATGCATTGTCTTTGTTACATAGTGGCGGATTTCATCCTTAACCGTTGGAGAAGTTCCAGGCATGAGAAGAAGAACCCAGATGGTACAATCAGTTGACTGCTTGACTGCATAAACAACAGTATCAACAACTAGCTGCCTTGTTCCCAGGCGCAGAGTTCCTCCGTTAAGAAGAAAATTCTTTACAATAATCTGATTTTCCAGAACCTTCGGAATTTTTACAGCCATTCCAACAGAACTGATATCAAGAAGCTTAAGCTGATGCATCTTTGAACCATGATTCCAGAACAGGGAAGCATCACGGTCATAGACAAGATTTGCACGAACATACTGACGGCGGCCCTTTGCATCAAAAGCAAGAAGGACTTCATTGATTTTCTTTGCAACACTGGAAAGACCATCATCAAAATCAATAATTCCACCGCGAAGATGGGCAGTCTTAACAAAAAGATCCTTGTCAGACTGTTTCATTCGTTCTGTCATGATTGCAGTAATAGTTGTTGCAAGTGTTTCATCACGTTCAAGGGTACGGACAAAGTTATACCAGGCACCAACAGACAGCTGTGCGTCAGCATTAATGAACAAAATCGAATCAGGATTTTTCATCAGAAGATTCTTTGCGTCACGATAGTTTTCAATCACATAAACTTCGTACTCATTCTTTTCGAGATCTGAAACAATATCTTTTTTTACTGAATAAGTAGGATTGAGAAAAAATATCTTTCTTCCGAAACATGAAGCCATTTGCCGGTACCTCCTTTGTCAATTATTTTCGTTTCTTCATATTCAAATATGAAAACCACAAGGCGCAATGGTTGTTACGCCCTGTGATGTTTTTTAGAAATCAGCAAGCTTTGGAGCTCGTGGAAAAGGAATTACATCCCTGATGTTTTCCATACCAGTCACATAACGGATGAGACGTTCAAATCCCATGCCGAAGCCTGAATGTGGAACTGTTCCGAACTTTCTAAGATCAAGATACCAGTTGTAGATGCTTTCATCCATTCCGCGGTCCCTGATTGCCTTGAGAAGCTTGTCGTAATCTTCTTCACGCTCAGATCCACCGTTAAGCTCACCAATTCCAGGAACAAGAACATCAACTGCCTTTACAGTCTTTCCGTCTTCATTCAGCTTCATGTAGAAAGACTTGATTTCCTTTGGATAGTTGTAAACCATCACAGGGCACTTGAAAATCTGCTCTGTGAGATAGCGCTCATGTTCTGTGGCAATGTCACATCCCCAGTATGGCTTGAATTCAAACTTATCTGCATGCTTCTCAAGTTCCTTGATGGCATCTGTATATGAAATGCGGACAAACTTTGACTTTACTACGGATTCAAGCTGGGCAATGAGTCCAGGCTTAATTCTCTTGTCAAAGAACTCAAGGTCTTCACGACACTTAGTAAGAGCCCAGTTCAAGAGATACTTTACGAAATCTTCCTGAAGGTCCATGTCATCTTCAAGATCATAGAATGCCATTTCCGGTTCAATCATCCAGAACTCACTCAAATGTCTTGGCGTGTTTGAATTCTCTGCACGGAATGTTGGTCCGAATGTATATACACGGCTCAATGAAGTTGCAAGTGTTTCTGCCTCAAGCTGACCTGAAACTGTAAGGCTTGCCTTCTTTCCGAAGAAATCCTTTGAATAGTCAACAATCTTGTGGGCATCCTCAATCTTCATTCCACCCTGTCCGGCCTTAACACCAAGCTCTGCAATCTTTTCAAGGCTCAATGTTGTAACCTGGAACATTTCTCCTGCACCCTCGCAGTCTGAACATGTAATTTCCGGAGCATTGATATAGCAGAATCCTCTTTCCTGGAAGAAGGAGTGAACTGCAAATGCCATCTGGTTTCTTACGCGATATACGGCACCAAAAGTATTAGTGCGTCCGCGAAGATGGGCAACACCACGAAGATATTCCATTGACATCTTGTTCTTCTGGAGCGGATATTCTTCCTGAGGGCATTCTCCAAGAACCTCAAGATCCATGAGTGTGATTTCAACTGCCTGTCCTGATGCAGGTGAAGGAATGATTTTTCCCTCTGCACGAACAGATGCACCACTCAAAGTCTTTGCAAGATTCTTTTCTATATTTTCAGCATTTGCGCCCTGAGTATTTGTGCGGTCAAATGTAAGCTGCACAGAGGCAAAGCAAGAACCATCGTTTACCTGGATGAAAACCAAATTTTTTGAATCACGCTTTGATTTTACCCAGCCACATACTGTAACAGAACGACCATCAGGTTCTGATGTAAGCAAATCTTTTATTAATACCGGCTTCATAGTAGTTTATTTTATTATTTTAATCTCTAGTAGTCAATTAAGGCTTAACACGGCCAGACTGACTCATTTACAATTCTACACCCTGCTTGTGCACAAAGACTGCCTGGCATCAAACTGAGCAAGAGCCTCTTCAAGAAGGTAATCAATGAGATCAGCATACTTAAGCCCTGCACTCTCGCACATTTTCGGGAACATGCTGATTGAAGTAAAACCTGGCAAAGTGTTTATTTCATTGAGATAGATCTCATTTGTCTTGCGGTCAATGAAAAAATCAACGCGGCTCAATCCCGATGCATTAACCTGAGCATAGGCCTTCTTTGCAGTCTCACGGATAAACTCCAGCTTTTCATCATCCAGCAAGGCAGGAATCTTGAGCTCGGCACCAGACGGATCATTATACTTTGCATCATAATCATAGAACTCATGCTTTGGAACAATCTCCCCCGGACCATAAGCCTTTAGAACAGTGCATGGCTTTGACGGATCCTGAGTAACTGAATTTCCGGTAACAGAACATTCAATCTCACGGGCATCAATTGCCTTTTCAACAAGAACCTTATTGTCCCACTGGAAAGCTTCCATGAGGGCAAAAGAGAATTCCTTTTTGTTTGAAGCCTTGTTTGCACCATCACTTGAACCTGCCGAGCATGGCTTCACGAAAAGAGGGAAACCAAGCTTTGCAACTGCATCTTCCATTGCCTGATCATACAGTTTGCTGTCATTAACCTGAGCTCTTCTGATACATACATAAGGAACAATGGGAAGTCCTGCATTGTGCCACATGATCTTTGTTGTATCCTTGTCCATGGTACAAGATGATCCGAGAACATCACATCCAACGTAAGGAACTCCAGACATTTCAAAAACGCCCTGAACTGTTCCGTCCTCACCATAGGTTCCGTGAAGAACAGGGAACACTACGTCACAGGGAATGAATTTTCCGCAGGCAAAGAAAGTGTTGTCCTTTCCCTTTCCGAAGAATACACTCACCTCATTGTCAGGATTTTCATTCACACTCAGTGTTGCAGAAGAATCATTTCTAACCTTTTCAAGAAGTTCATTATTTTCCAGATGCCACTTGCCCTGCTTTGAAACAGACACAAGAGTCACTGAATGGCTTGCACTGATATTTCTTGCAATGGATGTTGCTGACATAAGTGAAATTTCATGCTCACCAGATTTTCCACCATAAATAAGTACTACGTTCATATTCATTTCCCCAAAATTAAAATTATGTACACATTCCCAAAACTTCTGTTTGAAGGACTGCAATTATTTTACAAGTTCCCTAAGCTGTTTTCTGGCTTCCTCAATTTCATCATACTTCATGACATGATCCTTGTAGATGATTGAGTTTTCATGGCTCTTTCCAAGAAGAAGAACAATGTCATTTTCACCAGCCAGAGAAAATGCCTTTGCAATTGCATCCGGTCTGTGGGGAATGAGGAAAAGATTCTCCCCGTCCTTCTTGCCGGATTTTCTTGAGCCGGCTGCAATCTGCTCAAGAAGTTCCATGCTGTCCTCACCGCGAGGATCCTCGTCTGCAAGAATAACATAGTCACAGAAACGTCCGGCAATCTCACCCTGCAAAGGTCTTTTCTTTACATCACGCTCACCACCGGAACCAAAGACACAGATCATTTTTCCGGAACATCTCTTCCTTACCGGAGGGAAAATGGTCTCAAAGCTGGATGGTGTGTGAGCATAGTCAACAATTACCTCAAATTTCTGGCCTTCATCAACTATGGTCATTCGTCCCTTTACGCCCACAAGCTTTTCTGCGCAAAGTGAAAGTTCCTCCACGGACTTGCCGGTTGTTCCATGAACTGCCATGATTGCAGCCATGATATTGTATGCATTGAATGCACCGGGAACTGATGACCTAACGTGAACAACCCTGTTTTCATTGTTAAGATAGTCAGCACCTTCAATTCTGTGCATGCTGAATGAAATTCCAAACCTTGCCTGGGCAATATTGCGGGCTGCATAGTAAGCCATGTTTTCCGGAATATCTGGAAGAGGAACCATTTCTGAAGACGATTCTGCAGCCTGCTTTCCGGCCTTTCCTTCTGTAGTGAATCCATAGACGCTGTGCTTTGTCTGGGCGGCAAAATATTTTGCTGCAGGATCCTCAAGATTTACGATTCCAAATGAGTTAATTTTCTTTTCAGTTCCATTGATTGTCTTTATGTGTTCATGCTTATCAAGGGCACGGAAAAGATTTGCCTTGTCACTCTTATACTGCTCGTAGGTTCCATGGAATTCAAGGTGTTCCAGCGTTACATTCATGAAAACGCCGCAGTCAAAAAGAACGTCTCCAAGTCTGTTTGTCCTTGTGCTTAATCCATGGCTGGAAGACTCAACAACAGCATGAGTACATCCATTTTCAACCATTTCATAAAGCTCACGCTGAACAATTGGAGCTTCGGGCGTTGTCTGATGCTGAGGATTGTCAATGGCATCACCACCAAGAGAGTACTGAACCGTGGAAATGAAACCTGCCTTGAACCCGGAAAGTCTCAGAAGCTGCCAGATAAAACTGACTGTGGAAGATTTTCCCTCTGTTCCAGTTACACCGTACACAACAAGTTTTTTCGAAGGATAGTCATAGAAACATGCAGAAATCGGACTCATGGCAAAGCGTGACGACTCAACATGAATAAACACAGGTTTCTGTGACACTTCATTAACTGCATCTGAAATTGATTTTTTTTCATCATCACTAAGCTGATCCTGAAAAACGACTGCACTTGCACCGCTCTTGACTGCAGATGCAATAAATTTATTTCCTGTCGTATGAGTTCCCGGCAGTGCAAAGAAAAGGGAATTCTTCTTCACATCACGGCTGTCAAAAACCAGCGACTCAACTTCGCATGAAACATCCTCAGAAAGAACGTTCAAATCCAGATCCACGATTTTATGTTCAAATGAATTGAGCAATTCACAAATATTCTTTTTCATAGTGATTCTTGATTATAATGACTAAAAAAGTATCGGTCTAGTATTTTCAATTCGCAACCAAACCATGGTAACTTGTAAAGAATAATTCCCCAGTTTCCCTTGCCTTTAGCGTTCATATTCTTTATTCTGATTTTTATATGTACGAAATTAGAGTTGAGGCTGATTTTGCAGCTGCACATTTTTTAAGGGACTATCACGGCAAATGCGAGAATCTTCATGGACACAACTATAAGGTTTATGCCCATGTCAGGGGATCAAATCTAGATGAGGGCGGAATGCTTCTGGACTTCACGCAGATCAAAAAAACACTCAGGAATGTATGTGAATTGCTGGACCATAAGAATCTCAACGATTTTGACTACTTTGACCAGAATCCAAGCGCAGAACGAATCGCAACTTTCATTGCAGGAAAAATTCTTGAATCAATTCCGGAACTAAAAGACAAAAATGGAACTCACCTGCATGCCATTGACGTATTTGAAACAGACACATCCCGCGCAAGGTACATCCTGGACTAAAAGTATCCCCTCAATGTCACAGGAAATTTGAAACCAAAGGATTTTCCAGAATCAGCAAATGACACAAGACCAAATCCAATGGACTTTTTCTCATCAAAAGGAACCTTCAGCTGAACTCCAGTCTCGATGCATGTTTCCAGGGCACCGCCTGAATACACGGCAAAATTTCCACTGGCAGAAAAATCTGTGCCGAAATTTTTAAGAACCAAAACCTCGCCATAATATTCACACTCATGGTTCGAATAGGAACCGCACCTGTCCAGGGAAATAGCACAGTCAAACATTACGTTTACTGCCTTATGGAAGAACATCCCGCTTGTAGAAAGCATTTTTTTTCCCTTTACGATACGGGATTTTGAATAGTCAATGCCATCAATCCAGCACTCTGCATCATCACCAAGACCAAAAGAGATTCCAGAAGAAAAGCACATATTTATGGAAGAAACAGGAAACAAATCAGCCTGAACAAAAAGTCCCATTGCCCTTTCCTTGTGATCAAAAACATCCTTCAGGGAGCAGGAAAAAATTACAGTATCATTGTAATTGCAGGACACCGCCGTGCAAAAATCAAAGTCACCATCATCCTCGAAAAAGCTCCTGTTTCCATTATATGGAACCGAAGCATAAATTTTCATGCTTCCAAGACTTGATTCAATTAAGTCAAGGATGTCGGCACAAAGTGTTATCCCGTCACTTCCCATGGCTCCAAGGTTTACCTTTGCATCTCTTGAAACCATGCGGCTTCCGGCACAGTTCATGTTGTCGTGGAGAGAAACTGAAAGCCATGAAACAGGAGTATAGCCAACCCACCAGTCCTCATGGCTTGTGTCACAGTTCCAGAAATCATCTTCACTTTGAAGAACTGAAATTTTTCCGCCTGCATAAAATTTCTCTGACAAAACACCGGCATCCAGCTCAAACTGCAAGCGTCCCGGGTGCATATCGAATTCATCAGCTTTTTCAACATGGCACACATCAAAAACCAACTGGCAGGAAACATCGGCTTTTTCAACTGAAAACAATCTGGATGAGAAAAACAAAAAAAACAGTCCAAGCAAAAGCAAATACTTTTTGAAAAGCATCATGAAATCATAATAAAGTAATCTGGGTTACGAGGTAAAGAGCAGCAAAAAAATGGCTGTCTGGCAAGCATGAAAACCTGCCGAACAGCCATTGTCTATTTAAGGAAAATATTTCAGGAATTAGAGATCATACTTCCAGGAAACCGGGAACTTAACAAATGTGTCTCCATCACAAACCTGGAATGCAACTCCGAATGAGAATGTGTGTGCACCGTAAACGTATTCAACTTCAGGGCAGAATCCCATAACAGTCTCAGCTTCATCAATACCGTCTTCGTTTCCAAGGTCAAAGAATAACTTTCCAGTAAGGCTTACAGAAAGTGCATCATCGATTGCGTATCCAGCCTTAACACCTGTGTAAAGGTCGTAGAAGTTTTCTTCCTTATCAATTGAACCTACAATTTCAGCTGCGAAAGACAATGCATCGTAGTTGTAAACACAAGCAACCTGGTAAAGCTTTGTTGCACTGATTGAAAGTTCATCTGTGAAGTCAAGTTCTTCAACATCTACAGATGATTCAGATCCAGAGAAACCTGCGCTAATGATGAAGTCTTCGTTGTTCTTTGGCATAATAGATGCAAATACACCGTATGAACGCTCGTCTGAGTCAACTGCATCGATCATTGTGAATCCTACAGAAAAAAGGTTTCCCAGTGTGTAGTCAAATCCGAAACCGAAGTTAAAGTCATCTTCACCACTGTCGCTGTCGCCATTCAAGAAGTTGATAGTATTTGGACCATCATTTTCAAACTGGAATGGGATTGTTGCAGAAATACGGAGTCCTGGGTAAGGGCGTGTTACAACTGTAAATCCGTCTGAACCAAAGTTTCCTGTTGAAACATTGTCATCCCAAACTGGAAGGTAAGATGCTGTTGTATAGATGTCATCATGCCATGCAAGTGTGATTTCATAGATTGGGCGGAATTCAATATAGTAGTTATAGTCTGTCCACTTGAAACCGTAACCTTCGTCTGCACCATAATCATCGATTGTGAACTCAACCATGACTCCTGCATCAACCTTTTCAGACTTGAATTCAAATTCAGCCTTTTCAGAGATTCCTGCAAAATCCTTTTCTGTATCATCAGCCTTTGTGATTGTTACCAGGTCTGAAGATACTTCGTTGGAAAAACTGAATTCCTGGGCAAATGCACCAGAAATTCCCATTGTCAATGCTACGAATAAAGCAACAATAGACTTTGTCATTTTCATAGATAAACTCCTTACACAGCTGTTAGCCATTGCTAACAACTAATTTTCGGGAGTAAATTAAACATTTTTTCGATTTTTGTCAAGAAAAATCACTGGAGATATTTAACATTTCAAGCGGTTTTTATGAAATTTTCGCATTAACAGCAGTTTCTTCCGCATGCATATTCTGAAACCGGTGTGTCTTTTCCACAATCCGTTGCCCCATCAAGCTCAGATTCCCATCTCCTGTATTTTGAGCACTCAAGAATGGTCCTTGCGTTTTCAACCCGTTCCTTTGTAGGGCTTTCAGTATCCTTGAGGACATAATCAATTCCAAGCTGGTCATACTTCATTTTTCCAAGGGAATGATAAGGCAAAATTTCAACGCGATAAACATTGTGCAATGTGCGGATAAAATCACGGGTCTGCTCAAGATACTTGTCATTATCCGTAATGCCAGGAACCAGAACGTGTCGGATCCAAATAGGCTTATTGATGCTGTCAAGATATGCAAACATTTCGCGAATATTCTTTCCGGTTCGGCCAGTAAGTTTTACATGCTCTTCCTCATCAATATGCTTTATGTCCACAAGAAGAAGATCCGTTACTTCCATGAGCTTCCTGAACTTTTCAAAAGCCTCGCCTTCACTGGAAAAAGTTGCACCAGAAGTGTCAATGCAGGTATTAACGCCCTTTGCCTTTGCCAGGGTAAACAGCTCAGTTACAAAATCCATCTGCAACAATGGCTCACCACCTGACACTGTGATTCCACCATCCTTATCCCAATAGCTTTTGCACCTAAGGGCCTTTTCAAGAACTTCTGAGGCAGAATAAGTCTGACCTGCAGTCATGTTCCATGTATCAGGATTATGGCAGAATTTGCATCGCAGAGGACATCCAGAAAGAAAGACAATATATCTGACACCAGGACCATCAACTGACCCAAAACTCTCGAATGAATGAATGTAACCCTTTGTTCCTTCCATAGCAAAACTCCATGACTGCAATTTTTTTAGAGCAGATATTTGCGCTCCAAACTGAGATTAATGGAGAATGAAAAAGAATTCAACATAATAAATAAAAGGTTCCCTGAAAACTATCAGGAAACCTCTGTAACTTGCAGGATATCAAAAAAAAATTGATTCTGTCACGAAGCTTTCAAGTGCTTTTCCATATAGACAATGTTGTACCACTCATTGAACTTCTTTGCACATCTTGTGAATGTTCCGCAAAGATGATAGCCATGAGTTTCGTGAAACCTGATTCCATCATCAGAAAGGTAAGCATCATTTTCTCTTGGAGTTGAAGAAATGCATGCGTACAATGTCACAATGCCTGCATCAACCAACTGTTTTTCCATTTCACTATACAAGGCTGAACCAATTCCCTGGCCACGAAAGTCCTTGTCAACAAAGATTGAAAGCTCAGCTTCCCAATCAAAATTTCTTCTTGCATGAAAACTTCCGGCATAGCAATATCCGACAACACGACCTTCAACTTCGGCCACAATAAACGGATACTTCAGCTTTGTGAATTCAATTCTCCTGCGAAATTCCGGTGCAGAAGGAACTTTGTGTTCCAGAGAAACTGCCGTATTCTCAACATAGGGAGCGTAAATTGAAATCAACTGCTTTGCATCGTCTGTTGATGCACTTCTTAAAATTAGATTCTTGCACATGGTATTACATTATCGGCACAAATCCAATTTTTTATTAGAAAAGCTTTTTAAAACTCATAACCAAGCTCGGCAAGCATCCGAAGATCTTCTTCATTTGTTGAACCTTCCACAGTAAGAAAGTCTCCGCTTATGAGGGCATTGCTTCCTGCCATGAATGCATCCCGGCCATTTTTTCCAAGTGACTTTCGGCCTGCTGCACAACGAATAACCTGATCCGGCATGATGAATCTGAAAACAGCAATTGTCCTGAGAATTTCTTCCTTATCAAGAATCTTCATGCTTTCCAGCGGAGTTCCCTCGATGGGATTAAGAACATTTACCGGAACACTATGAACACCCAGATTGCGGAGTTCGAAAGCCATGTCAATTCTGTCCCCGCGGGATTCACCAAGTCCAATGATTCCACCGGAACAAATCTCAAGGCCAGCTTCTTTTGCAGCCTTTATGGTTTCAAGACGTTCATCATAGGAATGAGTCGTACAGATTTTTGAATAGAAATTTCTGCCAGATTCCAGATTGTGATGATATCTGACAACTCCGCACTTTTTAAGTTCATCCATTTTATCTTTTCCAATGATTCCAAAGCTTGCGCAAAACTTTACCTTTCCGGAAGTTGCCTCTTCCATTTTTCTGAAACATTCAATTCCAGTCTCAAAATCTTTTCCGCCCAATCCACGGCCAGCCGTAACAAGTGAAAGACGCTTAACTTTATTTTCAACACATTTTTTTGCCTGAACACAAGCCCATTCCGGATCAATCATCTTTCCAGCAGCACATCCGGTTTTCCAGTGAGCAGACTGAGCACAATAAGAACAATTCTCACTGCATGCACCCTGCTTTGCATTTATGATGGAACACACATCACTTTTGCTGCCGGCGCATTTTTTTCTTATTTCATCAGCACAATCAAGAAGTTCCTGAAGATTTTCATACTCATACAGTTCCAGAGCTTCCTTTTTTGAAATCACGTATGATTCCTCAATAATTTTTCGCTTCAATTCAGATGCAATATTTTCCATGACATACTCCAAAAAAAATCACATTCTATTCAAAATAGCCTTACGTTTGTTTTCCCCACTTCTTATGAGACATGAAAACAAACATTCAGTTTCCTTGTTTATGACCTGCACAAATCTGATCAAATTGATTTTTTTCTGGCTGCGGGCTCTTGATGCAATTCTTACTCTGCTCCACAGTGCAAAAATTTCCGGTATAAAATTCATTGCAAGGGCAAGCAAAAAAGAGAATCTAGCCTTCTTCAACGGCGGAATTATTCTTGCAAAAAAATTCTCAACATCTTCCAGGGCAGATTTTATTTCCAGCAAAGAGGTAGTTTCGTAAACAAGTTCTGATGAAAATGCAACAACAAAAAACCTTACTGTATATAATCCGCAGAACCAGAGTCCTTCCACATCCCAGCACAGGATTCCATCATCACAAAATTTCCATGATCTGAAAATAAAAATAAAGAAAGAATAAAAAATTACAAATTTCATTTTAATCAGGGAAGACAATCTGAATCCGCTTAACACGTGAAGAACAAAAAGAAGAATTCCACATGAGCAAAGACAAACAAAAGACTTGCTAGAAAAAAAATCATCCAGTGTTGAAAAAGAATTCTCTCCGCAAAAGGCAGCAAAACAAATGGCAACAAGAAGTAGAATCTTAATCAGTGCAGGAATTCTATGCAGAAACGAATTGCCGTTTCTATAGCTGAAGATGGGTGATCCTCTCATAGCCATAACAGGTCTCCGATTTTTTTGTATTCAACCATTGGATTTCTGATACTCCATTTTTCAAGATCAAGAGAAAGGCCTTCCCCAACTGTTCCATCAAATCTTATTTCACCTTTGTCCAGAATAACAAACCTGTTTGCAAGACCCAGAATTTTTTCTGTTTCATGAGTAAGAACAACAACTGTCACGCCACGGGACTTAAGGTCACTCAGAATGGAACAAACACTCTTTACCCCAGGCCAGTCCAGGTTTGCAAAGGGTTCATCAAACAAAATAATGTCACGATTCATTGCAAGAATTCCCGCAACTGCAAGCCGGCGTTTTTCTCCGCCACTTAATGCAGCAGCGCCATCATTTTTTTTGTGAAGAAGGCCAACCCTTTCAAGAACATTTTCTGCAAGAGGAACCTGATCTTTTTTTGGAACGCCGCAATTTTTAATGCCAAAAAGAACATCGTCAAGTGGAGTTTCTCCAAGAATCTGGGAATCGGCGTCCTGAAACACAAGACCTACTTTTCCAGAAGTTGAAATTTTTCCCTTCGAAGGATTATCAAGGCCGGCAATCAATGTCATCAGCACACTTTTTCCGGAACCATTACTGCCTGCAATCACAAGAAAATCATTTCTGTTTATCTTCAGATTAATGTTGTTCAGGGCGTGGATTTTTCCGTCAAATACTTTTGAAACATTGTCAATTTCAACTACAGCTTCATTCATGCTTACCTTCAATCAGGCTCTTGATTTTAGACCTGAATTTTCTTGTGAGATTTACCATGATAAAAATCTTGATTAAGTTTCCTGGAATAAATGGAACAACAACTGCAGCAATTGTCTTTTCAATTGATGACCCGGTAATTTTCATGAACCCCACTATTCCCATAGCAAATACAATTACTGTGGCAAGAACACAAGCCAGAATCACCATGATCCATTTTTTTGCCTTTGATTCTTCATCGCTTTCTTTCAAAACAAGTTTCAGAAACAAACCTGCAATTACAGCAGCGGCAAAATATCCCCACAAGAATCCGCATGTTGGTCCATAAACCAGAACACTGATTCCAGCTTTTCCGCTAAATACAGGAAGCCCCATTACACCCAGAAGCAAAAAGAGAAGAACCGCAGCTCCACCGTAAACAGGCCCAAGAAGCAGACCGCAAAGCATTGCCATCATATCCTGCAAGATAATTGGAATCCCCCCCGGTAATGGAATCTGAACAAAAAAAGCAGCTGCAGTCAATGCGGCAAACAATGCAGTAAAAACAAACCCCATGCTGATATTCTTTTTTTCCATGATTTAATCTCCTGTGAAATAATTATTTTACAAAACTTATTTTTCCCGGGGGAACAATTCTTTTTGCATCTCCCGAGTTTTCTTTAAGAACAGCCCAGCCGTATGCATTGATTCCCTCAAAAACATAATTTCCGGATTCTTTACACACAACTGATTTTCCTAAGTCCATGCACAAAGAATTCCACTTATTGCATAATGATGAATCCAGGCTCAGCAAAGATTTTCTTGTTTCATCAAATTCATTCATGAACAAAGAAACAAATTCTTTTCTGCTCACCTTTGCATTTGCTCCAAAGACACTGTCAGTTTTTTTGAGGGCCGGTTTTTTCATGTAATTGATTCCAATGCCCAGGTTAACCCATGAACACTCTCCACCCACACAATTATACTCATCAAGAATTCCGGAAACTTTTCCTTCCCGAGTCCAGATATCATTTGGCCAGCGAAGATAAAAATTCTTATCAGATATTCTGTTTAGCACACTGCAGGCAGAAACCATTGCAGCCATCACAAGCCTGTTTTCCTCTGCCCCAAGAATTTTATCGCGGCAAATAAGTGTAAAGGCAAGACTTTCCTGTGTTGTCTGCCACTTATGATTCTGATGACCACGGCCATTTGTCTGCATATCTGTTGTAACACATCTTATTTCTGAGCCTGATTGATCCATGGCAATTTTACGTGCCTCAGTCATTGTTGAGTCAGTAGCATCAAAATGAATGAATGATTTTTCTTCTTTGCCGAATTCCCAGGGACACAAACTGTTGGAAAGATCTCGTTCAAGAACATACCCTGAACGACCAACAATAATTCCATAACCGGATTTCTGAAGAGATTGAATGGACTTCCAGACAGCAGTTCTTGAAACACCACTCTCACCTGCAAGCTTTTCACCGGAAACAGGTTCAGTTGATGCACGAAGGACTTCAAGAATTTTCTGCTTTGTGGATTTATTTTCGTTAACCATATTATTCACTAAGTTAACGAATTTATTTCTGTTAGTCAACAATCACAACCACCCGTCAAACGGGTGGTTTGCTCTTAGCCTATAAGGCTAAGGG
>JAEDCT010000068.1 GCA_016294035.1 Treponema sp.
TCCCTGAGACTAGGCGGATTAAGAACCTTTACCTTTGAGCCGAACTTCATTACCCAGAACAGAGTTTCCTGGTCCTGATTTGAAGTGAAGCTCAGGTAAACGGAGCCGTCTTCATTCTGATGGCATTCCTGGTTTTTGTGCCAGGTTCTTTCCAGAATGTATGTATTAACAGACTTGTCAAAAAGCAGTTCGACCTTTTCAGGCGGTGTCGAGTTGTTCCAGATTCCAAAATTAGGGTCGATGTGAACTTTGCTTTTATATTCAGGATCAATTTCAAAAGTGTCACCAAGGCTTATGTTCTTCATTCTGGCTAAGGTGAATGTAGAAAATCGGTTGTGCTTTGGAGAAAATCCCAGAATATACCAGTCTCCCTTCTGACTGTAAATCTTATAGGGATGGAGTTCGTGAGGTTTGTGTTCTGTGGCACTGATTGATCGGTAATCGAATTTCATAACCTGATGAAGTTTAGTTGCCTTGAAAACGGCATTGAAAACTTCTTCCTCAATGACAGGAATCGGATCAGCAATAAATTCTACATCATTCATAAAGCTTGTCTGGACTTCAACCTGATTTGGAAGCATCTGAGAAAGTGTGTCGTAAACTTTGCTGATAGTCTTTTTCAAAGGAGTATTGTTATAACGCTCCATGAGTGGAAGAATTCCCGTAACGGCAAAAATCTCACTTTCAGTAAGCATCATGTTTTTTACAAAGTAAGTGTTGTCAGTGTAGTAATAACCTTTTCTAACTTTGTCGTATTCAATAGGTGCCGCATAATAAAGTTTCAGTTCTTCAATATCTCTGAGAACAGTTCTTCTTGAAACTTCCAGTTTAGCCATGAGTTTTTCGACATTCGGATAGCTCATGTTTTGAATTGCCTGCTCAACCTTAAAAAGTCTGAGCGGTTTTGTATGATTTTCTTTTTTTTTAGCCATGCATTCATTATACCACAAATGCAATAAAAAATTTTCAGAGTGCCAGTTTTTGGCATGGGTATATATTATTATTTAATACAGAACAATGAGGAGGAAGATATTATGATGATTTATGTAAGTGGAAAAATCACCGGCGACAAGAACTATAAGCAGAAATTTGAAAAGGCTGCCAATAAGCTCATATCTTTTGGATACGATGTATTTAATCCGGCTATTCTCCCAAATGGTCTTGAATATGAGCAGTATATGCAGATTGATTTTCTGGCTCTTTCCTTCTGTCAGGGAATCTACCTTTTGGATGACTGGGAGCAGAGTAGCGGAGCAAAACGAGAACTTGAAGAAGCAAAAAGACTTGGACTGAAGGTTATTACAGAAGATGACTTTATGTATTCTGACACACTCGTTCAGATATGCAACGATACAGAAAATATTATTGAAAGTGATGCCGACCAGGACTTTGAAGATAAGGTGTATGACAAGCGGCTTCAGAAAATAACAAATATGGTCAGAACAGCGGCCTTTTTCCATGATCTTGGAAAGACAAAAGAAGAAAACTTTGAGATGCTTTGCAAGGACATCCCGGAAAACGAGAGGGATTTTTCTTCAAGGAATTCTTAAGGGATGCTCATATTATGATTGATTACGACTACATTGAGGAAGACAGCTGCCAGCAGAAGAAACGTCTTGAAAAAATGTTTGTCGCTTCTCAGGAAATGAGGGACTTATGTTCTTCTCTTTACGGATATTCAAAAGAGAAAAGATACAGCTTGAGTGCCTGAAGTTTGATTCAAAATATTGGAGGGAAAAATGAATAAAGCAGAACTTATTGATGCTATTGCAGCAGATACAAATTTTTCAAAGAAAGATACAGACCTTTTCCTTAGAGCATTTATTGAGAATGTTTCAAAGGCTCTGGAGGGTGGAGCCAGTGTACATCTTCTTGGATTTGGCACTTTTGATGTAAGTGAACGTGCTGCAAGAGATTGCCGCAATCCAAAGACTGGAGAAAAGATTCATGTTCCAAGTTCAAGACTTCCACGCTGGAGAAGTTCGACCGCACTGCGAGATAG
>JAEDCT010000023.1 GCA_016294035.1 Treponema sp.
AGGAGCGTTTAAAGTGGCATCTTTTTCAGTTTTTCTTTCTCCAGCCCTCATTTTTCTATATCCTTTTCTTCTATATAAAATAGAGATTACTATCTGTTAAAAAATTCACCATTTAGTATAGCACAAAAAACGTTCCTTTTCTATATCAAAGAAAATCTTTGGCAAAAGCCAAAATTCTCACTGAGAATTGTAAGGCACCTTCCTTATTTTTCAAAAAAACTTGCCGATTGGCAAATAAATTGTTTTTTCCAACATTTTTATCTTCCATGGCACTGCTTATATTTTTTTCCGCTGCCACATGGACACGGATCATTTCTGCCAACCTTTGGGATTTGCTGAAAATTCATCCCGGCAAGTTCCTTTGGAAAAGGGATTATATTTGGATTATTCTGTATGTATTCCTGCCGGCTCTGATTTGCTAAATCCGTAGGAGTCCAGCCATAATTTACCCACAAATGTGTTGAATTATGAAGGTTCTGGTAAATGCTAAAAAACTGTTCTGCATCTTTTGCTTTCAAGGATTCTGTCAGCTTAAAATCTTCATTCAGAATGTTAATGACCTCTGTCATCCTAAAGCCATCTTTTATGTAATACATCAGATAATAAAGAATCTCATCAAAATCATCCTTTCGATATTTCTCAAGAAACTTTCTCATCTGAATAAAATGTGGATTATTATGCTCTATTTCATACTGGTCAAAATAGTTTATCTGATATTCATCTTGGGAATTACAGAAATCTTCATACCATTTTTTTAATATCGAAGAATCAGGAAGATAAAGACTATGCATGCTTCTGTTTTCAAAAAGAATTTGTGCTTCTTTTTCAGTCAGATATTTATGTGAAATAGCATTAAGACTTTCATACCATTTGTATTCCTGAGTAGTAACTGAACTGAAAGACATATGTTCAATAATCTGATCATCAGAAAGAGGAATCTCCGGAAAAACACCTTTCCATAATTTTCCAAAATCCTTTACTGTTAGTGCGCCATATGCAGAAATAAAGCAGCAGGAAAAATGCTGAAAATTCTCCCACTTGCCGTATGGAGTTTTTCCTTTTTCATCAACTTCGCTTAAAACTTCACCAATAATTTCTACTGGTATGGAATAAAATTCGTCGTCATCCGTATAATGATGAAAAATATAACCATGTCGCATCAGATTTTTTGCTATTCCTGAATTAAACATATATAAAAACATCATGCTCATCATCTTTATCTTCGGGAACAGATAATTCTGTATTTACCCTGCCTCCTTCGTTACCAACATCACTAAGTAACATCAGCATAAGGTCGTAAACAACCTTATTTTCATACATAAAAAAATGTCTGCAGGTTGAAACAATTGCCGAACAAAGATATTCCACAAGTTCTTCTTTTTTCGAAAAGCTTTCGTCACTATATGATTCACATATGAGTTCCAGCTGACTTTTAGTAAGCTGCTCCAGAGAACTTCTCAAAGATCTTGCTGCAGGCTTTTTTACAGATAAATTTGTTTTTCCAATATACGGTATACATAATCCATGAAACATTATTTACCACCCTTTAATTCCATCGTCACAGCTGCTTAGAAAAACCCCAAAAAATGTGTCTGCTGTGTAAAATTATTTTGCTTCATTTCAGGAATTATAACAGTTTTTTTCGTTATAGTATTTAATTACTTTTCAACTGAAGAACTTTCATAAAATCTTCTGTTTCATCAAAAGTTTTAAAAATACAATTTTTATATGAAAACTTATCTTTTGGAAATGCTTTGTGTTATATATCAGGCCAATCACCTTTTGTTGTTACTTTTAATATTTTTGTGGGATATAATTGTTTATTCAATTTAACCAAATATAAAATATCAAAGCCAGGAATGATTTCGGATATTATCTGACATTCAGAAAATTCTGAAACTGTTTTTACCTGAACTGTTTTCTCTTTTCCATCTTCTGTGTATTTTATATCCCATGACTTTTGACTAAGGTCACCAAATTCTAAATTTTTACAGCTCTTTTCGGTCAAATACTTAAAAATGTATGCTTCTCCAATGATACCAGTTTTCTGATCTCCTTTTTCGGGAACAAAACTTATTCTATTCTTTTCATCTTTCTGAATCTTCTCGAAGTCCGCGTAGGCTTTCGCATATTTGTCTACAACATCTTGAAATCTCTTAAAATCATCCATTTTTTAATACCTCTTATAATATTACGCTGCCTTACGTAATTTTATTATTTCATTATCTTCTTCATCAATATCTTCACTGGCATTTACCCTTAGGAAGAGGTAAACCTTAGAAAATATAAGGATTCAAAGGCTGCTTATGACGCAGTTTTTGAATACATTGAATCCTGGTATAACCGCAAGCGTCTTCATTCAAGTCTGAATTACAGAACACCGGAAGCTGTCCATTCAGAATGTGAAAAACTTGCAGCTTAAACTAGCATTTTTTGTGTCTACTTTATTGACTTAGGTCCAGCTCCTTGGGGCTTTCCCCATAAAATAGACTGGGTTTCTTGCTCTTGCTGGCAGTACACAGATTATCAGGATGGGTCTTCCCCGAATCTCCAACGAGGATGTGAGCTACCAGAGATAAGATAGTTCATATTTCACAAATCCACTTTCACAAAAGGAATTAAGATTTATGTACATTGTTGGAATTGACATTGCCAAGAAAACTCACGTTGGAGGAATCACTGACGACAAAGAAAACCACATCGGAAAATCCTTCAAAATCGACAATTCCGTTGAAGATTTTGAAAACCTTCTTAAAAAACTGGCAGAAATCAACGCTGATATCTCCAAGTTCGTGTTCGGTATGGAAGCCACAGGACATTACTGGCTCAACCTATATACCTGGCTTTGTGACAGAAACTTCACGGTTCATGTCATAAACCCAATTCAGTCCGATGCCCTCCGTAAACTTGAAATACGACAGACCAAGACTGATTCCATTGATTCATATCTCATCGCAGACTGTATCCGACTTGGAAAGTACTGCGATACCAATCTTGCCGATAATGACATGCTCGCCCTTCTTGACCTTACACGACAGCGTTTTTATCTGGTTGACATGACTTCTGACATCAAAAAGAAGTTCATTGCCATGATGGACCGCATTCTTCCCAAATATGAATCACTTTTCAGCGACATGTTCGGAAAAACTTCCCGTGACCTGCTCAAGGAATGCACAACACCGGAAGAAACACTTGCCCTTGATACAGCATACCTTGCTGAAATCCTCAGAAAATCAAGCAAAGGCCGATTCAAGCAGAAAAAAAAATGAAGGACTTAAGAAAACTGCAAGAAATTCTTTCTCATCAAAATCTTTTGTATTGCGAGTTACAAGAACAAGGTTATTTGCAATGGCAGTTGCCAAAATCATCGAATCTGCCAAAGGAGCTTTTTTCCCCTTTGATTCCAGACGCTGCCTTATATCAGAATGAATCCAGCTAGCGTGCAAATCAAAAGGAACAATTTCAAAATTGCTTTGGATAAAATCGACACAAAACGAAAAGAGATCATCTTTCTTTTTACATGAAGGCAGTTTTTTTACCCCATACAGCATTTCATCTAATCCAACAGAAGAAATACAGGAAATGTTTCTTGCTTTATAAATTCTATTCAGAACTTTTTGCTCTGGTTTTAGTTTTGTGATTTCAGAAACAATGTTTGTATCCAACAAATAAATAGACTGCATATTCCTTCTCACCATTCAATATCTTCTGGATGCCTGACATCAGGCTCAATTGTCCTGGGTATATTGAAAACATCGTCAATCTCTTTATTTGTCAGCCAATCACTAGCTTTTGTCCTCCAGTCCATAATCTGATCTTTGAAAATCTGATTTTCAGTTTTCTGTTCCTTGGCAGCTTCGTCCTCTGAAATAATACGGGCAACAGGTTTGCCATGGCGGGTAATTTGAACGGTTTCCCCACCTTCTACAAGATGAATAAAATAAGGAAGTCTGTTTTTTACATCAAAAATAGGAACTGCTGTCATATTTCACCTCTCGAGTTTAAAATAACCAAAGAGGCGATTATTGTCAAATATATTCCTATATTTCATTAAATATAGCCATATTAATCCACCAGCATAACCGGTCGCAACATTCTCTTTTCTTTCTTTGATAAATTCAGCAACTATTTATCTTTTTTATCTTCTGATTCTTTCTTTTAGTTCCAGACCAAGTTTTAAAAGTTCCTCGTCGATGACCATATCAATTTTTGAAAAGAGGCTGTCGTCTCCGTGGAATTCCTGCTGTGTATAGAAAAAAGTTGCCGGGGAAATGTTGAAAATCATGCAGAGTGAATCCAAAAGCTCGGCTGTAACAAAGGACTTTCCATTTTCTATGCGGCTCAGATGTGCCGGCGTTATATCAAGTTTTTCCGACAGTTCTTCTTGTGTCAGATTATTTAATTTCCTGAAATGCCTTAAGTTTTCGCCAAAAATTTCCTTTGAATTCATTACATAAATTTACAGGCATAATCCAGTACAGAACATACCATTAAATACATGTTTATAGACAAAACTTGTATTAAAGTATATTTTTGTCTTGAAAAATATACTTTTAGTGTTATAATTTTTTAAGAAGTAGGCATTAAAGAAATAAAACGTGGAGATTTTGTGTTTTGTATGGATAAACATAATCAAGAATCAGATTGTTATAAAGGATTATCCTGGATTCGTTGTGCGAAATGCGAACAAAAAATCCTAGAAAATGATTCAGATGATTGCAAGCAAGATGATGGTACCTATATTTGTATGGGCTGTCAGCATGATGAAGACTCAGAAAAACTACGAGAAAAAATGGGGAAGGATTGAAAGAATGGAAAATAAAAATTTATTTAACTTTCTTCTAAAGGCTCATCAAATATCAACCTACGAAAATTTTGATTTGTTCAAAGGCAAAGTAATTTCGTTATCCAATGAATTAAGTGGCAAATTAGAAAAAGAATATGAAAAGTGCTCGTCTAAGAACAATGAAGGCTTTTTTAATACAAATTTGGAAGATTTATTAGCTGAAAGAGATAGTTATAAATCAGAATTGTATAAATCTTTAATTATTCTTTTTTATAGTGAATCAGAAATAAAGCTAAAAGAAATCTTGAAATTACATTGTTCTATATTGGAAAAATCAAAAGGAAGAAGGCAGTTTTCAATGATAAACTCCCTAAAATACAAAGGCATATTAAATAGGTTTCAGAAAAAACTTTCGTTAAATTTAACTAACTTTAGCGGTGAAAAGGAATTAAACGAAATTAGATTATTAAATAATTGCGTAAAGCATAGCGGAAAAGTTAGCAAAGAACTTTCAAACACAAACCAAATGAAATGGAAGCAGAATGGAGAGCCAATTGTTCTTGATTTAGAATACATAGAGAAACTTATAGACTCATCGAAAAAATTTATTTTAGCAATCGTAAACAAATTATTGGAGGGATAGGAATGGATTTAACAAAACTGAAAAACAAGTTTTTAATGCAATTTGAGCCACCAGCAGTAAAAGAAGAATATGACACCCACGAAGGCGGATATCAAAATTCAACTCTTCTCGATACAGAAGATGCCATAGCTGAGGTATTTTCTGATTTACCTGATGATGTCTACAAAGATTTAGTCAAATTACTCAATCAATATAGTGTTCAATGGGCAAGAAAATAATTAATCATGGAGAACTGAATAATGACAAGAAATGAATTTGGAGAACTAAGCAAACTCAGAGAATCAGTAAAACCTGAAGAGGGTTGTAGTGGTAGTTTCAAAATTACAAGGGTATTTTACAAGACAGGTGATACGGCGAAAAAAGGAACTGCAATTGTAGAGTACTATGATCCTAAGTATACAAACCTGAGATATTATGCAAGAACTTCAATTAATGGACGAGTTGAAATATTTTTCAATCCTGGAGAAACCTTTAAGAAAGATGATGTAATTGCAGTAGTAGAAGATAAGAAAAAACTCGATTTTTACGAATCAAAATTTGAGGAATATGAAAAACTTGTCAATGAACATAGAACTGAGGGAGATTTGATTCCATGGTGGATAAAAGAAAGAGATTCGGATTTTGCAATCCATGCTATAATAATGGGATACGCAACTGAAGATGAAATTGAAATGTATTCTCAAGAATTAAAAAAACACATTGATGAACTAATTCTAGAGCATAAAAATAAAGGTGATTTTTATGATTGGTTTTTTTCATTGGAAGAAAAAGATAATATTAGATATAACGGATTGTACACACGAAAAGATGTTATTGAGTTATTAAGGGAAAAATACGGAAAAGAAATAGCAGAACACAGAGCTAAAGGCGATTTAGTTGAATATATCCTTGAATTATCAGAAAATATGCAATTATATAACTTTATCCTATATAAACTTTATGACGATGATATTCCGAAGTATTTCCAAGAAAATAAAAAGTTTGAATTTTGCATTCTTCGTCAATTGCTTTTAGGCGAGGAAAAGGAAGAAATTGGAAAAATAGATCATATTTTTGACTCTTTGAGCAGAGAATTTTTTCTCAACGTAACAAATCCATATACTGATGACTTTAATTATATATATAAATTAAGTTGTGCTCCAAAAGATTCTATAAAACGAAAGCGTTATGAACTTATTCGATCAAAGATTTCGAATTCAGAAAAACTTGCCGAGCATGATAAGCTAATAAAAAAAGAAAGCATCAAACATACATTGATTAAATACAGCTCAATCGCAGGCGGAGTTCTGTTACTTGCCCTTATCGGCTTGATTACTATAAACCGCATTAACACCAAAGACGCCCGTCTTGCAAAACAAGAAGCACAGAGAATTGAAAAGGTAAAGGTTAAAAATGCAAAGAATCTTGTTAAGGCTCAGCAAAATGATCTTGCCCAGATTGAAAAAATGGGTTCCAAGAAAATTGACCTGTTACAGTTTTTCATCCCTACCCCAGAACCATCACTATATGTGATTGCTCCAATGAGTTATGATGTTTCAAAATTCATTAATGACAATTCAAATGAGTCGGCTTTATTTGGGTTAAAATCTGTAGATAAATCATCTGAACGCCTTACAATTCTTGAAAGCTGCATCACAGACTTCCAGAACAAAGTTGACATAAAGACAGGCGTTTCATTCCTAGACAGATCAAAAATCGAACAGATTGAGCGTGAGCATAAATTCCAGCTGGGAGACTGGTCTAACAATACAAAGACTGCAGAAGTTGGAAAGGCTTTGAACGCTAACATTCTTCTTTTCTTAGATAAGTTCGGTTTTATAGATTCTGGTTCAGGCGAGTATCATTTTGAAGCAAAATTCGTTGACATTAACACAATGCAGTCAGCCTCTTTCAACATCGTGTATTCAAATGCAAAAAAGAAAATTGTCACTCCTGCAACTGTAGAGACAATCTCTTTCAGAGACTTTTCTTCTATTTCTACAAAGAAGAATCCTTTTGAAGATGAACTTGTCCTTAAGACAATAAAAACTCTCAGGACTGTCCAGAAGAAGGATATGAAGGAAACTTCTCCGCTTGGAGACATTGTAAAACTTGAACTTTCCGAATATGACGGAATAATGCCCAAATCAAATTTGTATGAAGTGTCAACACTAAGTTTTGACGGATTCAGTTCTGTCGGAATTTCTTCCGGTTCAAATTCAGAAAATGCTTCATATTCTTTTGAACCTGTGGAAATGAATCTTATTAAATCCGGCAACGATTACTATACAGACGGTAAAATCGGAACTCTTACAATTGAAAGTGAAGCCGGTTATAAAAAGCATGATGTATTCACAAGAAACGGAAATGAATACTTTATCAAAATCAGTTCAGCAGAAACTGAAAAAATTACAGTCAACTACTACCTGCAGATGGTAAGGCAGTAAGATATAAATGTATGTTTCTAGCAAAACACTATAAATGGAGGAGTATATGAAACTATCAAAGAAAAACATTTTAGTAATGACCCTTATTGGCTCAATTCTTTCGGTTGCCTCGGCACAGCTCAAGGGCAAAGATCCAGTTATGAATATTGGAACTCCAGAAGTAATTGACTACAAAGGAAAAGCCCTTGGATCCGAAGTACCTGGATGGGTAAAGGCTGTAAGTGATGGAGCAATACGTAAAGTCTACAAGTCTTTGGAGATTGATCAATCCGAAGACAAGATTTTCGTTCTCTTTAACAAAGGAAATGATCTTGATTTCTTAAAAACTTGGACTGACCAGGTTGATGCTAGAGCTGAAGTAGCAGCTGCAATTGAGCAGACAGTTGCACAAACCGTAGAATCAGAATTGAAAGCAGTACAGGCTGACAGTCAGACAAAGGAACGCAAGGCAAAGATTTATTCTGCCAGCATGACAAACCTTACACTTAATGGACTTATGAAAGAAGCTGATTACTGGGTTAAAACCAGAACTCCAAAAACAGATGTAAAGACACCTGAAAAACTATCTGACTACGATATTGAATATACATATTACGTTGTTTTCAGTATCAACAAAAAGAATTTCGACCGTCAGATGGCAGCAGCAATGGATGATGTTCCTGACAACGACGATCAGACTAAATTCCTTAAAGAAGTCCTCACATCAAAGCTTAAGGAATCAATCATAACAAACAAGGAACCTGTTGTTATAGATTTCAAAAATGCAAAGGTTGAAGAAATTGAAGACGACGGAATCAACGGCGTGAGGTAATATTACATGAAAAGATTTGCTTTATTTTTGTTTTACATATTTTCTCTTTGCTTGATACATGCCGAATCTTCCTTCTACGTTGGTGAAGGCGGTGAAAATCATACTATAATGTTTGCCGAAAGCACTCTTGAAAACGGATTTTTCGACAAAAGTGATATATGGATAACTGATAAAATCAAGGCAAATCTTATTTCCTCCCTTCAATGTTATGGAGGTTTCAACTGCATAGATCTTGCAGAAGCAAAGACTATTTTAAAAGTTCAAAAGCAACTTGAATCTGGAATTTATGATGATTCTCAATCCATAGAAATCGGGAAACTTGTAAAAGCAAAAGAAGTTGTAAATATTAAGACAACAAGACTTCCAAGTGGATCCTATTCTATCAACATCACTATATTTAATGTTGAAAAAGGAACAATTATAGGAATGTTCTCTTCACCTAAAACTTACGAGTCTGCGGAAAGTTATGTACTTCAAGCGCACTATGATTGCGTTTCACCAATACTAAAACAACTTAAAGTTAAACCGACACAAGAAGGCAAATCAGCCCTTGAAGAAGACAAAAAAACCGCTGAAGCACAAGCTGAAAAAAATAAAGCAGTTGCCTTGGAAAACGCTAAACTTGAAGCAGAGCGTTCCGAAATGGCAGAGAAACAAGCTAAGATAGTTGCTGAAGAGAAAGCAAGAAAAGAAGCACAGGAAAAAGCAGAATTTGAAAGAAATCAAAAAATTCTTGCAGATAAGAAGGCTAAAGAGGCTGAAGCCTATGCAAAGGCAAAACAGAAAAATCCATTTGCAAAGGAAACTTATGTCACCGAATTTGAAAATGGATCAAAGTATGACAGTTACTCTGTAAAGTTTACCTCACAAACTGAATGTACAATTACAGTTATTTCAGAAGATACAAAAGGAAATAAACACAACTATTCAAATTCTGGCAGCTATTCCTATGGCGATAATATTCTTTCAGTAAATGCTCGTTTTGCAAATCAAGAGATAAAGCATGTACAGAAAATCAACTGGAAAGGTCAAATAAATTTTAAAAATGATTACAACAACTTTTATCTCATGATTCCAGTAACTTCCAATGAAAACGCAAAGAAAATCAGGGCAGAATTCAGAAAGAAATGAAAAGAATTATTTTATCAACAATATTAATCATACGGACAATACTTTGTTTTGCTGCAAAAATTCCAGCGTGGATTGATAATCCTGAATCTGTATATCCAAGAGAAAAGTACATTGCAAGAACTGGATCTGGATTTACAATTGAAAACGCAAAAGCAAATGCCATGGCACAGATAGCAGAATACTTTGGTTCTCAAGTTGTAGTAAGTACAGAAGCAACCTCTAGTATGAGAAACAATGGAAAAGAAACGCAAAAAGAACAGGAATTGAATCAAAATGTGAAAATTTTTTCTGAAAAGAATCTTTCTGCAGTTGAATATTCTGAAAGTTTTTACAACAAAAAGAAAAAAACTTATTACATAGCAGCTTATATTGAAAGAACCACATTTTGGCAATATGTGGAAAATGATCTTTTAGAAGCAGAGAACAAATACAAATCAATGTTGAATTTCGCAAAAAAAAACAATAATCCAGTGCTTCGTTACAAATATCTGAAAAAAGCAAAACAATCGGGCAATGAATATATTCAATTGCTTTCAGAAGGATTTCTGGTTCTTCCAGAAAAGAAAAAAGAATTCAGAACTATCATATCTGATATTTCATCTAATGAAGAACTCGAAAGTCTTTATTCAACACATGTAACTTTCAAAATCCAGACAGAAGGGGATTATGAAAATTTCATCTCATCAAAAGTTATTGAGGCATTTAAGCAAAATGGATTCATCCCAGTTGCAAACAATGCTCAATCACTATTAAGAATTGTAATCAACAGCAATCAAAAAACTGCAGATGAAATCACTTCGATCTTACCTGAGATATCCATCATACTAAGTGATAATAAAAAGGATGAAATTTATTTCACCTATCAAAACTCGTGGGGAAAGACATCCAGTTTTTCATTACCACAGGCACAAAAAAAAGCATTTCCTACAATTGCTGAGGAATTGAAAAAAGAGCTGGCTGTAAAAATTGAAGAAGCATTTTAACCGCAAAAATGCATAAATAAGCTTCTTTTTGTTCCATTTCTTCTGAAGGTTTGTGGCATCCTTTATCGTCAGGAATTTTGCAAACATTGGATGCATCATGGTGAAGATCTGCGACAGTGTGATTTTTTCATCGCTTGTAAATGACCCGAGGATATAATCAAGCGAATTAAGAATACACGGATAGTTTCAAAGTATTCTGATTCAAGACGAACATCTTTTTGTAACATAGATGAACATAATGACTTTGCTTGTTTTAACATTAAAGCTTCTTTTACAAATGCCTGTTTCTGTTCTTCTTTATCAACAGCCATGATGAAGTTTACGCCACCAGTAAATGAAGCTCCCCTTTTCAGTTCCGAGTCAGAATAATAATCTAAGAATTAAATCCATCATTATTAAAACAGATGAAGTTTTTAATGATGTCCAGTAATCTTTCTTTCTGGAAAATACCTTCAAAGAAAGTTGTAAAATCTGCAAAGTCCTTGGATTCCAGCTTGCCGTCTTTTGTCTTCCATTCCATAAAGCGGTCTTCACCACTTGTGATGGTTCCCGCCTTACTCGTAAGCTGGTCGCTCATTACGCAGATACAGTTGTAAATAAACATGGAAGAAATTTCCTGCATATAATTTCGAATCTGAGAATATGCCTCGCTGCATCGTTCTGTTCACGGCTTGGAGATTCAATTCAAAAAGACAGACAGGAAGTCCGTTTAAGAAAAGAAGAATATCAGGACGTTTATTTGAGTTTTCTAGTAATGTCCACTGATTTGCAACGATAAAAGAATTATTTGAAGGATTATTAAAGTCAACAATGTAAATAATGTCAGATTTTGTTTCGCCGTTTTGATGATAACTTACTTCAATACCGTTATTCTTCCATCAGCCATTCAATTATATTCTTGTGAATAATACCGTCACGCGAAAAATCAAACTTGTCCATAGAAAGAACGTACTTAGGATAGTTATCTTTTACGCTTGAATATGCACCAAATTCACGCTGAACAGTTTCATCAGTGGCAAGAAGATAGCAGACTTGAAAATATAATTTTTCATCGCCTTTTTGTGCTATAAAATCAATCTCTGCATTTCTTAAGATTCCTATTTTTATTTCATAACCACGACACAATAATTCATTGTACACTATGTTTTCTAAACTTGCACCAATATCAAGCTTTGCTGAATGAATGCGACTAAAACTTACATCCGCAAGGTAATACTTTTCCAAAGTTGAAAGAGATTTTTTCCCCTGAATGTCATAGCGAGGAGCTTTATTCAGCACACAAGAATTAACTATGAAAGAAAGATAATTGTACAAAGATTCTTTTGGGCAATCTCGTCCCTGTGATTTTAAGTAATTCACGATGTTAGTGCCCGAAAAAAGCTGCGACATATTTATAGAAAGATATTCAAAAATCCTGTTCAGTAAATCGATATTCTGAATCTTGTAGCGGGAGATAATGTCTTTCAGCACGATTGAATTGTATAAATCTGATAAAAACACCCTAAGTTCTTCATCAGTTTTCATTGCAAAACGTTGAGGCATTCCACCCCATTTTACATAATCCATGAATGCATTTTCATCAGCAGATTTTATATTCTGAATTTCAAGGCATTCCTTGAAACTGAAAGGCATAATTCTAAATGAAACATAACGACCCGAAAGAAGCGTAGCAAGTTCTCCGGACAGCAATTTTGCATTTGAACCTGTAATAAAAATGCTTGTGTTCAAAAGCCTGAATGAGTTGATTGCTTTTTCAAAGTTCGCAACATTCTGAATCTCATCAAAGAAAAGATAATATTTCTTGTCATCGGCTATAAGATTTTTTACATGGACATAAAGTTCAGTTTCATTGGTTAAGGATGAAAACTGCAAATCTTCAAAATTGATGTAGATTTTGTGGTTGGAGTCGGTTTGAATTTCATCATAAATCTGCCTGAGAATGACAGATTTTCCACTGCGACGAATCCCGATAATTACCTTTATCAGTTCACTTTCATAAAAAGGACGGATTTTTTTAAGCCAATTTTCTCGCTTTACCATACGTATATAATAGACTAGAATGAATAATAATGCAACTTGTACGGTTGAAACGAACTAAAATTATCTTTTTACAATTTGTTTCGATATATCGAAAAGAATTATCAAATTTTAAAACTTTTTAGATATGGCAAAAGTTTTTCCTTCGCTACCCTTCTGCTCATCTCAGACGTCTTGTTCCTCTTGAAGTTAATATGCTGTGATTTTCAACTGGGGTAATGTGTATATGCCCACGCCGATGGCGACAGCACTACCGCCGCCGCCAAAATCAAGAATAGTTTTTTCATTGTTCGCTCCTTTCGATTAAACCTTCGTCTACATCGACGAACATCACCTCGTATTCCTCGCCGCCGATTTTCACGGTGGTGTGCAGCGTGAATTCATAACCTGACTGTGCGCCGTAGTACCCATCTTCGATGCCGTCAGTTCCAATAACATCATCGACAGGCATTCGGACGACTTCTTTCCGAATTTTCTTTATATAGCGCATATTTTCTTTGTTCGGGCGACCGTACCGAACATATATGTAATTCGGCACATCGGCATCTTCGCCTTTGTACAACACGCGGATATAGTGATACGGCGAAATCTTGTTTATATCCATAAGATAGGTACACCCGTTCGCGTGAAAGTAGATGTAGCCTTCTTTTTTATTTTCAATAATCGTGTCGCTTTCTTCTTCCGTGATGATTCTGCTTTCCCGCTCCACAATTTCGGCAAGCATCTCATTGAGCCGCTCCTCCGTCACTGGCGGAAGATTATTCGACGCGCATGACGACAGCACGACCGCCGCCGACAGAATCAAAATTATCTTTTTCATAGTGTGTCCTCCGTGTGCCTTATTTATCTGGGTCAGGCTCGTATTTATAGGGCTTGTATACGGAAGTGTACCTGCCTATCGCTTTTAGCACGGCTTCCTTGTCGCCGAAGCAGGTGTATTTCTGGTATGGCGGGGCTGAGGCGGTAACGCCTGGCATTGTGGGGACGATTGCCGAAACGCAGGTGTCGTCCCATCTGTCGCCCTTGTAGACCTCCGCGATTTTCAGCTCGATGTTCTTGGTCTCGCCGCTCAGGTTGAAGAACTGGAAGCACACGCAGTCCTCAAGCCAAAGGTGTACTCGCCGCCGTTGTCAAGGTCGCGGACGGAGAACGCCTTTACGCGGGAGTTCTTGCGGTACAGGTCGGGCTTTTTGGCATCGACATAGCCGTTCAGAATCATGATTCTCTGGAACGGCTTTTCCGTCGTCATCTTTATGACCGTGCCGATTCCGTAGCCCTTTTCGCCCTCGGCATACGGGATATGCTCGTAATTCCAAGAAAGGCTCTCGTAGTGGCTTGTGGGCGCGAAGGCGAATGTGCCGAGGTTTTCGCTCGCGTAGGTGACGAAGCCACTCCTCGTGTTCTCGGAGAGCGCGGAAGTTGCGGAGTATTTCGCGCCGAACCACGGATTGAAAAAATAGCCCTGCTTCTGCGCGTATTCGTCGGTCTTGCAGTTTCCGCCCAATCTGACCGCCGTGAGACCGGGAATGCACATTGTTTCGTCGTAATAAAACCAGCCGTTCTCGTCAAGCCTGAAACTGCCGCGGTCATCCTCCGTGTAAGTCTCATCTTCCCAGCATATTACGACTATTTTTTCGGGAGTGATATAAGAAGCCCCTGCCCAAAAGAGTTCATAGCGCATATATTTGTCTTTGGAGAGGTCTTTCGCCCACGCGCACCCCGTAATTACGACCGCCGCCGACAGAATCAGAAATAGCTTTTTCATTATTCGCTCCTTCTTAGTATACTCTGTCCCATTTCAAGCCAATATCACTGAATATCGCAAGTTTGAAAACATCAGTGACAAAATCTTTGCTTAGTACGAAAGTTGAAAATGCGCTCACGGAATTTCCCTCGCCGCGCATAAAACCCACCGCAACTGGATATAATGAGTCGTCCTCAAATCCGAAAATGTATATGCAATCCTCTTTGAGTTTCGAACTGACAAAAGTTCTCTCACTTGCGATAAAACTTGCCGCGGCAATTTTGTCCATTTCGGCCTTGTTGCTCCAATTTGCAGTAAAACTTTTTAAAAGCAGAATTTCAAGTTCTCTTTTGAGCATGGGAGAAAATTGTAACAAACGCTCTTCTGACAAACTGAACATATCAAAAACACCGCTCAAGCGAATCACATCATGAATCTTAGACATATCACCCGCACAAAGTTCGTGAAGTTTTGCGATAAATTCATCATTTCTGCCCAAAAGCCGAGAATAGTCGTCGTTCATCGCCTTTTCTTTCATAAGGGAAATAAGTGAGAGCCCCTGAATAATGAATGTCTTATGTTCCTCGCATATTTCATCTTCCCATTCTTGTTCCCACGCTTTTCGTCTTTCTTCTTCGGTGCTGTCTGCAAGCCCGCTCCCTGCCGAAGTCTGAGCCCACGCAACCGACGACAGCACGAACACCGCCGCCAGAATCAAAAATATCTTTTTCATTTTCATTGTTCTTCCTCACCCAACATAGCCCGCATAAAAGGGCTTGCCGTCCGCGCCGCACACCACCTGGAGCAAGTAGTCCGAGTATTCGCCGCTTCCGCTGCCCAAGGAAAATGTCAGCGGCTGGTCGCGGTTGTCGGGATTATAGAATATGCCTATGATGTAAAAATCGTCCGTGCGACCTTTTACTTCCTTCGCCGCAAACGCGCGGATTTCCCTGTCGATTTCGCCGAAGCGGAGAGCGATTCCCTCCAGATACGAAAGGCGCTCGTCTATGATTTTCCGTTCAGCGATGTCGTAGGAGGCGCGAAGCCCCACCTCCCTACCGCCGAGCGGCGCCTTGCACTCATACCAGCCGAGCCGCTCATCGTGCGTGAATGTGCCGATTTTCGTTTCGATTTTGTCGGGGAGATCGGTCAGGTCGTCGATGTCGCAGAAAAAGATTTCGTAGGAAACACCGCCGATTTCTATGGTAGCTTCAAGTCCGTGCTTTAGGGCTTTCGCCCCCTCGTAGAATTTTTCGAGGTTGCTGAAGCGGGGCATGAGGAAGCGTTGCGGCGTCTGCAAATCCCTTTGCCGCATTTTGATATTGGACATATTGTCTTCCGTCGCGCTTGCGTACATCACCAGTATGAAGTTCGGCACGGGGATTTCCTTGTCTGCGTTCGGCACTCGGAAGTAGTAATAGGGCGTGTTTTCGTCCGAGCAGACGAGGTAAGTACTGCCCCCGTCGTGAAGGTAGGTGATGTTCCCCTCATTGACAGCCTCGCCGCTCTCCGCCTCGCAGACGATTCGCCTCTCCCGCGCCACGATTTCGGCGAGCATTGCGCGTAGGGGATTTTGTGTTTTGTTCGTAGCGCACGACGACAGCACGAACACCGCCGCCAGAATCAGAAATAGTTTTTTCACTGTCTCTCTCCCTACCAATCATCGCTCATATCTTCCAGTAAAACATGCGATGATCTTTGCAAATTCTCCGCACTTCCGCTTTCAGTGACGCTTTTGTTTGCTTCTGGAACAGCATTTGCTTCGGCCGTAGCCTTTGCCACAAGCATTTGTCCGTCCGTGCGTATTTTGCTGGTTTTGCTTTTTTCGCTCTTCGACGTGGTGCTTTTTGCCTCTGGCGTGAGGAGTCGCTCGATTTCGTCATAGATGGGGATTTCCGCTTCTTTGAGGTTGTCCCTGCGGCATGACCGGTGAAAATAATCCAGAGCGGTAAGTCCTTTTTCATCGCGCAAAGTCTTGTCCGCACTGTAGGAAACCAAAAGCCGAATCCACTCTACTATATCCGTGATTTCTGTTGCCCACGAAATCTCAGCAAAATACATCAGCGCAGTTTTTCCGTGTGCGTCTTGAATGTCCACGTCAGCTCCTCCGTCCAAAAGCACTTTTGCAATAGGCAGTTTGGGAGCGTCATTCCGCGTTGTCGCATACCTGTCTGCAAGAAGAATGAGCGCGGTCATTTTTATGTGGTCAGTTGTCAGCGCGTTCACATCAACACCTTTCTCCAAAAGAAGCTTGAAGAGGCGGCAGAGGTCGGCGACATTCTTTTTCTCAAGGAGCAGCCTGTTTTCCTTCTGTTCCTCCGTTTCGTTGGAATCATAAATGAAAAAAATCGATTCCTCCAAGAGGAACATAAAAGGCGTGTAGTCCTCGCGGCAAAAGCCAAAGTCGTAGCGTTCAAGGGGAACTGCGCCAAGTTCAAGAAGAATACAGGCTTCCTCATAGCACTTCTCAAGAATTGCAAACTCCACAATGCCGTTCCCTTTGCCGTCTTCCGCCAAAAAATCGTAGCCGTGGGAGCAAAGAAGATTGATTGCGCCGTGCCTTTTGGATGCAACCGCATTTTTCATCGCATCCCTTTTAAACTCTATTTCCTTGTTGGGGTCCGCACCTGAATCCAAAAGAAGAGCCGTGATTCTGTCTGCCTTTTCTTGGTCTTTGTAAGCCTTGCAGGATTCGCCCAAAGGGGTGCGCTTTCCATATTCAGAAAAAGCGTTCACGTCCGCGCCTTTTTTGATCAGTTTCGCGATTTTTTTCTCGTCCTGCTTTTTTACCGCACGTATAAGAGGCGTGTTTTCCTTCCATTCACTGAAGGCCGAATTAGAAAACGAATCTCCCGCACTATCCATTCCCTTTAGTATGGGCGCACCCAAGATTCCGATGGCAAGTGGCGAAAAGAAGACAGCCGCCGCGATTCCTGCCACTTTGAGAGCGAGCGCACTTTTTGCCGCAGCCGCCACAATGAGCGAGACGATTGCCGTTCCGCCCGCCATAATAATCAGCGGCCACGCCACGGCACAAACACCAAAAGTGATTATAAGCCACAAAGGAATTTCAAAATCCATAAAAACCTCCAAAAGCAACCGCGGTAACAATCACGGTAAATCGAATAGATTTTCATTTTGCACTAATCCAAGTACAAGTAAAACGAAAACATCGCCATGACGAACGAAGAACAGCCAATGCGATAAAAATAATCTTCTTTGCTTTCATAATTTGCTCCCCGTAAAAAAAGCACAATAAAGATTGTACTTTCTCATTCCTTCCTTAATTGCAATTATTTCTCCGCAAGCTTTATAACTTCGAGCAAACTTGATTCAAGGCAGTTGAAACGCTCCTCTATGTTTTCGGCACTGCTTTCTTTTGGAGAATACCAGTCGCATTTGGAAAAAATCTCGTTCAAGTCGGCGGATTTGAACTTGTAGCCGTATTTTGCATAAATCGTGTTGCGCAGGATTCGCAAATCTTCTTTTGAAAAGATTTTTGCTATCTCAACAAATGCTGCAAGGCAGTCAAAATCGGCGTTGTCAGAATGTTTAAACGCTTCTTTTTGCAAATACCACCTGTAAAACTCGCCCGCTAGAAGCTTGTAAAAATCAGTTTTACGGTATTTTATTTCCTCGATTTTTGTATCGATTGCCACAGGCGGGTCGCCCACTCCGTACGCCACTCCTCCAAGTTCTCCGTGCCCAATATATTCAGGAAAAAATTCCCCAAAAGCATTATAAAGATTTCTGCCTTCTTCTTTATAATAAAAAATGAATTGCCTTGATTCATAATAATAATGAGGAAAAACCATAAAATTATTTATGAAGTAAAACTCGTCCGAATAAGTTCCGCCTTTATGATTGTCATAAACATAAGTTTCTTTTATGCATTTGAAAAATTCGTCCGCCCACGCCACCGACGACAGCGCGACCGCCGCCGCCAAAATCAGAAATAGTTTTTTCATCTTCATTTCCCCCTTTGTATCCTACATGGGCAGTTCTACGACAAGCCAGTTGCCGCCGCCGTCTTGCATCATCGCAACCTCGTCGATTTTCACGTCCGCGTCACCATTGTGCGTGTACGCGATGCTCACCGTGTGGAACGCCCTTCCGCCGCCACTGTCCTTAAACTTTGCGGGATTGATTATGATGCGGATTTTATCGACTTTGCCGTAAAACTCCCCGTGAGCCTTTTGCATTTGCGCAATCAACTCTTCCCTGTCATGACCTGCAGCAACGAGGCTTTTCCATTCATCGTTTTGAGAAAAATAACTTATGAAAAATTCTTCGAGAACAGCCGACGGGTCTTTTCGGTCTTTCCATTCGTTGCCTGTCAACGCATGTATAAAGTCGAGTGCCGCAACCTCCGAGCCGTTCCGCTCAACCTGAAAGTCGTGGTCAAATCCAACATGATTCGCCCACCATTCCTTTCTTATCTGACTTGCCATTTTCCCGATGTCCTCTTTTTTCTTCATCGTGATTTTGATTTGCCTTATGGTCATAAAGTTAAGATACACTTCAATTGTCATGTCCGCCCAGTCATATTGGAGTTTGTCCGCATCATCACAGTCGTCTATTCCCTTGCCCAGCGGAAAATCCTTCAGAATATCCTTTTTCCTTTTCCCGATGTATTTCGACAGCGGCAAATCGTCCGACTGCGCCATGATGAAGATGTTGTCAATCGCGCACTCCTTTTTGTTCTCAAGATACTCGATGAAATACACCACATCATCGCCGTTTTTCAGCCCCACAAGGCATTTCGTAACCCAGCCGTTCTCCTGGTGCGTTCCCACCGCTTCTTCTGGACCACGAACAAAATAACCACCGCCCCTGCCGATAAAATCCTTGTAGGAAGACGGAACGCCCTCAAGAGCCAGCGCAAAAATCGCCCCCTTTTTCACCGCCGCCCTCCGTGAATCTCTCCCTTTCTCTGACGTTTTCTCCGCTTTCGCCTCTTCATTTTCCGAAGTCTTTTCAGCTTTCGGCTTTGCCTTGTGCCGCTTCTGCAAATCCTCCGCGCTGTCGGCAAAGTTCACGGCAATATCGCCGTAAAACCTCACGTCGTAATGCACCATCCAGCCCAGTTCCTCGCCCTTGTGCGGATAGCCCTCCTCGTCAAATACCACCGAATAGACCTGATACCACGCCGTCGCAAAATTGCCCCAGACTTTGTATTCCACATACAGCGGCACTTCCGCAACCTTTGCCACCACATTGTCCTGCGGCACGTCGAAGACATTGAGGGCGGTTCCGTGATAATCCGTGTGGGCGAACACACCGACCCGCTCATATTGTGCCGTACCAAGCTCCACCTCGTTTCGCCTGGTGACAACCGCAAAGGAATCGGGATAATCCGCCGACGGCACGAACGGTACATAATTCCGTTCGACTTTATATTTTTCCATGTCCTTCCGCATATAAAGGCGATAGAACACATAATCGTTCAGCCGAGTGAAACGCTTTTCATAATTGCTCCAGTTCAATCGGTGCGCCGAATGTTCCACCTGCGACCCCAAGCGTGAATAATGAAGGACGCTCGCACCTAGTTCATTCGCCTCTTTTCCGTATTTCAAGACAGTCTCGTTTTTGAAAAGCCCCAGCTCCTCAAAGGAAATTTCCGTCATCACAAAATCATCTCCGTCGTCTGTCTTTCCCGTGAGCGTATTTTTCTCGCTGTCATAGACGAAATCCCGCCTGCACCAATGCCCCGCTTCGGGCAAAAGGACTTTCTTTGTGCGCGCGCTGTATTCATAAATCCCGAAATAATCCTCGCTGTCGCCGCCCTTGAGATGTCCGTCTCCGATGTACCGCCAGCCGAGCGCATACTCGCCGTTTTCGTAGAAAATCACGGTGAACTGGCTTTCAATGCCCAGGTGCGATTCTGTCTCTCCGCGGTACGCCCTGCCAGAAAGTGCATTCGGCTGTGCGGTGAAGCGCGCTCGGTATGAAGCCGGAAAAAACGTTCCGCCGTCGCCGTCCCCAGCTTCCACAAGCGCATTTTTCTTCCAATATAATCGCTTTTCCTTGCCCCGCGCGTCCATTAAAACAACGCCCTGACCGTCCTCCTCATAATGATAAAGCACGTCGCGGAAAAAATATCCCCCGCCACTTCTCAGAGCCTCGTACACAAAGCCGTCGGCAGAAAAATACAGCGAAGAAAAGGACGAGCCACCAAAAACCGTGTTCTCGACGCTTGCAGGACGCGAAGACAACTGAAAAGGATTTTCGATTCTGGGAAGCCGATTCGGAAACGCATAGAAAAACGCCGCCACAAGAACGATGAGCGGAAAAACCATGTGCCGCAGGGCAAGCGACAGAGCCGAGCGCGGTTTTGCTTCCTTTTTCAGAATCTTCCGCAAAAGCCACACCGAAAACAACACAGCCTCGCGCAGAAGCACCGCGCACACCACCAGCACAAAAAACAGTATCTTCATCATTTTCCTACCAGTTGTCTTCCATGTTGTTCAGTTCCAAGTGCTTTTTCTCGGGAAAAGTGGATTTTTCAGGATTCAGCATCTGCACTGTCTCCGGGGCTTTTGCTATCAACTGACTTTTTGGAAGTTCCGGGATTTTTGCTGCATTCTTTTTGACTTTCTTCGGCGTGAGAAGTTCCACGATTTTTTCGTAATTCGCTTTTTCTTTGCCGTCAAGTTTTCTATCGTCATACTCAGCCGTGAACAAATCGAGCGCGGTCTTGCCGTCTTTGTCGGTCATCGTAACCTCCGCGCCGTGGGAGACCAGAAAGCCCACCGACTCCAAAGCCGTATCGCGCCATAATCCAACTTGTTTCACCGCATACATCAGCGGCGTTTTGCCCTCGTCGTCTATGACGTTCACGTCCGCGCCAGCTTCCACAAGAAGAACGGCAAGCCGGGTTTTCAATTCGTCCCAGTCGTAGTAAGAAGCCGCCCAGTGCAGAGCCGTTTTTCCCTTGTCGTCGCGGCGGTTCAGGTCCTCTTCGTCGCATGTTTCGAGGATTTTTGAAAGAACGTAGGTTTTCGCCTCGATGTCGTAATCTGACTCATGTCCGTGTAAAAGCTCCATCAAAATCGTCTTCTTTTCGTTCTTGCCGTGCTCAGAGTTCAAGCCGTACATATAAAAGCCCGTCTTTGCGCCAGCATCCAAAAGCACCTTCGCGCACTCGTAGGAGCAAGTCGAAAGCGCCCACTGAAACGGCATAAAGTCCTTTCCCACAAGCACTTTTTTGCCGTTTTCGTCGATTTCTTCCTCGTAGGTGTCGATGTTGGCGCCGTGTTCGATGAGCATCTTCACCGCATTGTCCCTGTGTTTTTCAATCGCAATCGGCATAGCGCAAATATTGGAGAAATATTTGGTGCTGTGCTCAAAAATATACTGCTCCTCGCACACAAGGTCGGCTTCCGCTCCCGCCTCAAGCAGAATCCTCACGATTTCGTCATAGTCGCTCACCTGGTCTTTGTAGGCCAAGCCGGTGACACGCTCGCAGGCGACAATGAGCGGCGTTCGGTAGCCTTTGCCCTCGTTCACGTCCGCGCCCCTTTTGATGAGCTTCTTGACTTTCTCGATGTCCCGATTTTCCACCGCGATAATGAGTTTTGTGCGCTCCTTCTTGTATTCCCTGTGGTATCGGGCAACGGCTGCGGAGTCTTTGAGGGAATTGAAGATTCCTCCCAAAATCGGCAGGCTGAAAAGACCTAAGCTTATGCCGAAAATCCACGCCGCCACGGTCTTCGCCACACCATGCGCCAAAAGCGCCACAATCCCCGAAATGAGCGCGATTCCGCCCGTAAGTGCCATAAAGCAAATTATCAGCAAGCCTGCCAAAAGGGCTTCTCCCAATGCTTCTCCCATATTTTTTCTCCCGTCTTAAAACAACTCAATCATATTTACAGAATTTGTATCTCGATTTGCTTCATATATTATAATAATTCATATATTTAATCGTATATGTTCTGGATTTTTTCCTGTCCTTAAAATCATAAAATTATGTTGAGAGAACACATTTACAACAAAAAATAGAAAATAACTGTGAAATTAGTATAACTAGTGGACACAAAAAATTCTACATATTATTTTTTTAATAAGGAATGTAGCATGGAAGCTAAGAACAAACATTACCCAGAAGAGTTCAAGAAACAAATAGTTGAACTTTATGAAAATGGAAAAACCGTAATAGAGCCTTAGTAAAATCTGCATTGCCTTGGATTGCGAGATTGGGGATATTATGGAAGTGAATTTTTGGTCTCGGCGGGAAATAGATCATAATCATTTTTTTTCAATTGTGCCTGATAAACCAGATTCTTCTTTTACTTTCTTAAATTTCTCAATAATTTTGTTTCCAGCAAGCAACTGTGCAGGCCCAGAAATTTTCAGCGTCCCCTCAATCTTTAGAAGAGGGCCTTTTGTAAGATTTATTTTTATAGTCATTTTTCTTCTCCTGAGATTTTTTCACTGCAAGTTCTGCAACTGTTCCTGCAACAGTTGGAACCACACTCAGAGGTCCAGCAACTAAAGGAGCAACAGATGCAACTAGAATTTTTGCAAAAGATTTTGTCGCAATTCCTACGCTTTTTTTCACCATATAATCTTTTATTTCTCAATTTTCCATAAGCATAATACTGAAACTAATCTCCCTAAATTATACTGCATAATTGACAAATTTTTCCACAAGTATACAGACAGAATCTTTCTAAGAACTACAATCTATGTATTTTTTTTGCAGCATCATTACATTTTTCTCTCCCAGGGATCTCTAATGTGAATAATTTGGTCTTCAATAAGCATACATAATTGTTTAATCTCAGAATCAACTTTTTGCTTTTCCTTCTCTAAAAAGTTCTTATACTGCAAAGCAGCAATAAACTTCTCCACAGTTTCCTTTTTGCAACAAGGAGGACACAGAGATGTCTCAAGAATCTGTATGTTTTCAGCTATTATCATTAATCCACCTCAGTTTTCCAACTCAAAAGAAAAATACTCCTAATTGATATCTTTCATTTCTTCTGCTGAGGGCATGAGCTTTTTTGATAAAATTACATTTTCAGGATAACAAGTATTATTTCTATAAGTAAGAATAAACTCATTTTCTTTATCTGTTTTTTCTACAGCTAGTACTACAGACTCTTCAGTAGATATTATGTCCGTTAAACAGAAATCTGTAATTAAGGTCAATCGACGTGAATCCTGTTCAGGAAAAATAAACTTTTCGGAATTTGAGAGTTCTGGAATTATTCGCAAAAACTCATCTTTCTCCGCCTGGAACAAATTGATAGTGATAGAATATTCAAGAATTTTCATTTTACTACTCCTAATTGTATAAATTAAAAATGAACCTCCTCGACGAAAAGCGTCGAGGAATTAAACCCGCTTATAGATTAAAACAATGGATTCTAATACTTATGCGTTTTTAAAAATCAGTGGTATATGATACTGGCCGAGTTTTATGTGAAGCTGCAATATCTTTCACACAATCAACAATATCTTTGACAACTTCTAATTCAAATTCCTTTCGATGAAGATATTCATTTTTGACTTTTTCTTTAATTTCTTTTGTTTTTGGATTTTTATCAGCAAAATTTGAAATGATTTTTCCACCAATAATTGCACCACCAACACTAAGTGCCAAACCAATTACATTCTTAAACATAAAAACACCTCCTCAAGTGATTCTATAATTAGAATAACATGAAAGGTATGACAGGGAATGTCGTTGTTCAAGTTTTTTCAAATTCAAGATAGAAAATATTAAAAATTAAATTTCCCTCAATTTTTTTACAACGACACTATATGACATGCTATTCCCTTTATACTTTTAGAAGAAACATACAAATACGAGAATCAAAACCCAAATGTAGAGTTTCAGGAGTTGTTTAGAATGAACATTTCAAAAATCATTGTTGGCGGATTTGGAACTTTGGTTGCATCTTCAATTATTTATGCACTAAATGAAGCAAGAAAGCAATATGACTCAAATGTTAACGATTACAATAATCTCGTTGACAAATACAATGAATTAGCAGAATTTATAGATAATCACGACTTTTATCAAAAAGAAAAAACAAAGCCATCAATAATAAATGAATATAAAGATCCTAATTCCGGTGAATGTGTTAAAGAATTCTCAGATGGTTTTAAACTAATCACATTCGCTTGAACATGATTCTAGCTTAATTTAGCTACAATCTTTTTACAGAAACTCTTCACATTCTCTACTAAATAGAAAGAACCAACTTTATGATGAAAATAGCTAATGAGTAAAGTAGAAAAATCTTTTTTTTGAAATGATTTATAAAATCTTTTACTATTTTATCAAAATCAGGAATAGAATCTAAACTAGGGACAAATTGCTGGACAACATTTATTCCAGCATAAATCTTTGTGATAGAAGGATAAGTTTTCTGCACAAAAAGACTAACTCCCTTACTTAAACTTTTTTCTTCTAGCACTAGTTTTATAATTCCACATGTAACTTTCCCATACTGCTTAAAATAAAGAAACACTCTTACAAAAATATATATGATTGTAATGGAGAAAATACCTAAGGCGATAAATCTGGAATTCTCACCTGCAGGTTTTATGATGAGAACTGCAATTCCAATCATATTTATTACGAAAGTGATTACAGAACTTAGTAGCATCAAATAAAAGATGACCTTTTAGTTTAGAATCTATCTTCTCATAATAAGATTCTTGAAGTTTTACTTTTGCTTTTTCTATGACTTTAGGTACAAGAAATTTAGACAATTCATTATAAACTGCTAGAAGAACACCAACATCATCTATTAAGCCAACTCCTGGGATTGCATCAGGAATAACATCTGCAGGAAGAATCAGGTACAACAATGCTCCAACAATTGTAATTTTAAGTCGTATTGGAACATCAGGGGATTTAGCCTTGTCACATAAAAACAGAACTTTATCCCAAATCTTGGCTACTCTACCCTTCTTAATTTCATTAAGTTCGGAATCAATTTTCTGAAGATCTTTTTCTGAATGATTATTTCCAAGTTCCTGAGATTTTTTATAGGCTCTTTCTCGTGAAAAAAAAACACCTTTATTAATCATATTCCAATATAAAACAAAATCAGCAAATTTTACCAATCCTAAAAAACTTTAATAAAATTTCAAGATCGAGGAAACCAATAGATGAATCCTAATAAAATAAACTAATTTATCCTTATAAAAATGTATCTTGTGGTCCAACCTGAATATTAGGGTAAAGCTGAATACCAATACCATTATCATCATCTAGTGATGAATCGAATAATAATACTGTTTCTCCATCCTGCATGAAAAGAACCGTTTTAAGTCTTAAAATTGAATTAAGTTCTGATTCGGAAACAATTTGTTTTTTCTCAACATTCGAGAAATATTTAATAGTTTCTACTTTAGCTTTATCTGATAACATTTTTAATTCAGATTTAAACTTTGTATAAGAATTTCGTTGCTCATCTGTAATTGGTTTCTCTTTATATGCTTTTGCAGCAATAGTAACATTAGAATTTATTCCAAAAAAATTGATTGTTTCACTTTTTACCCATCGATGTTTGTATTCCATTAAACCAAAAATATTATCATTAATTGTTCCCATTATTCTGCTCCTTGAGATCTTGTTTTGTATTCTGAGACTCCACCTGAATGAGGAACATTCCCGTGGACTTCTGTTGGTACTTTCTGCATTGTTTTACAATCACTTCCTTCATGCCATGTATATTTATGTTCTTTTCGCCATTTATATACATCCTCTGGTTCACATCCTTTTTGTTCTGCCAAAGCTTCATCTGCCTGATCAAAATTTGAATCTCGATCATCAGTAAAATCTTCTATTTCAACAGTTCCCTTTGATACTTCAGAAAAATCAGGTTTATTCTCATTAAAAGGAATACTTTCAACTCCATATTCATCTTTAATTTCTCGCCAAGTTTTTCCATCAGGATTAGTTTTAGGATTAGTAGGTACTTCATCATCATTAGGAATCCAATTAGAATTCCCTCGTTCCCCATCCCAATGTCCTCCATTACCTTCCACAGGAGTTCTTTCTGCCCTTCTCGATACTTCAGCTCTACTATCTGGATTTGCATTTACTTCAGAAAAAGCATTATTAGGTAATGATGTTTCATTCATAATTGGAAGTGGATGTGGAAGACCTGAACCTTCAATAGGACCTCTATATTCAACAGATTCATGACGTTCCCATTTATCCCCTTCGCCATCCATAGGTATTTTATCACCTATAGAAATTCTTTCATCAGGATTAAAGCGAGGATCAAATTCAGGTTCCTTATTTTCTCTAGGGAACGGAGCATGAACGTCACTTCCTTTTGTTGAAATTTCAGCAGGAGAGTCTGGATTAAACCCTTTTCCAAATTCAGATTTTGAGGATGTTAATTCAGTTTCTTTCGAAGTTAAAGATTCAATCATTTTACTCCTCCCCTTCTCCAACTTTGATATGCTTCATTATTTGCTAATTCATTGTAAACATATTGAGTAATAATACACTGACGTATATCTCTAAGAGTTTTAATTTCAATATCATTATTCGCAATGACCTTTATAGCCGAATCAACACAATCAGTCCAAGCTTCAACATTAGATGTTGAATTATAGACTTTGGTTAATTCTGTATAGACTGTTGGAAAAAGTTCTTTTACAACAGGAGCGAGTTTTGTAAATCTTGGTGATTCAGGTGGATTTATCAAACATTTTCGTATAGCAACTTCAGAAGATGCACATAAGCCAAGCTCTTTTAAGTCTTTCTCATAAATCTCATTTCCAACTTTATTTCCGTTGAATAAGAGTTTTGCTATATTCAATCGCTGTTTTGTTGTATCTATAGATTTCGATTCTGATTTAAGAGCATATGAGTATTTACCCTCTGTAATATCAGCTTTTGAAATTTTACAAAGTACAGGTTCAATCCATTCATTTTGATATACAGCAGCAACTCCTTTAGGAAGTTTTGCTAATTCAGTAATCTGTTCATCATTGAGATTTGCTGCCTTTCCGACAAGTTCTCTATCTTCCAAATCAGGAAGTCGCATGATAATTTTTGTGTTAGTATTACGAATTACTGCTAAATCTAATAAACCAGGAGCCTGATCTGCAATAATAAAACCTTCTCCATAGGTTCTCATTTCTGCAATAGAATTTGTAAGCATTTCTACAGATTTACCAGTAAGGTTTCCTGAATCCTGACTCTGAGAACCAGAAGTTTTCTTTAATAAATTATGAGCTTCTTCCAGAACTGTAACATGTCGTAAATCTGAATTAATCAAACCGCTTGTCATTCTGTATTCCTGGAGTTTAAGAACAAGAAGACCCATAAGGAGAGATTTGGTTTCTGAAGAACCTACTCTACTTAAATCTACAATAACATTTTCATCAAAAAGAACTATATCTGAAATCTCTTGAGTGGTAAAAATCATGCCATTTATACCATTTGTTAACGATTTCAAACGAGTAATAAGAGATCCTTTATATGCACCTTTATTTTCAGCGTCATATTCTGATGAATCAATTATAGTCTTAATATTTCTTGTTACATCGGCAAATGTCGGATAAAGATTTTCGCCATATGGATTTGTTGATTCTGTCAGATTCCAACCCGCATCTTCATAAGATTTTTCTACAGCTTCTTTCAAAACTGCAGGCATAGCTGCATACATTGGCCAACATACATTAAAAATTTCAATCAACCTGTCTAAGTGTTCTAGAATATGGATTCCTTTTGGAAAAGAGAACGGATTAATTCTGAGAAGTTCAGATAATTCAGGATTTGTTCCATACACAGTGGCTTTATTACCAAATACATGCTTATATTCCCCTTTTGCCGGTTCAATAACCATGTATCTAACGCCAATCTTTGGTAATTGATTTAATATATGATAAACAGTATTTGATTTACCACTTCCTGTTGAACCTGTAATAAATGCGTGTGAAGATAGACTCTTTGGATTCAGATTTACTGCTAACTCTTCTTCTTTGTGCATATGGAATATATTTCCAAGACTAACACAGTAGTTTTCTCCAGTTGCCGATAAATCATAGCTCGAAACAGTTCTACCAAATTCCGCACACTCTATGACAGGTAAGCCTGGCAATGAATGATTTGGTAAACCTGCTTCAATAGCTAATTCTGCACTGCTAATAAGTGTCCCAGGTGTTACATTCATTCCTTCCACATTTAAGTAAGGATGTTCCATATATTTAATTGAGTTAGCTATTAATTTAGATTTATCTGAATCCCAAATTGTGACAGCCCCATTTTCTAAACTAGAATTTTTTCCTCTAATAATTGAGTGGTATACACTTGCAGCCATCTGAGAAACATATTCGCTTTCAGAAATACAATACGTGGCACAATTCCACATTCCTAAGTCTGAACATGTATCATATCGTTTAAGTGTTTCATCAATTCTTTCAAGAAGTTTTTTTACACTATGATTTTCAAATTTTATTTGTAAACTTTTGTTTGTTCCAGAAGTATAAGTAGTTCCATCTGATTCATTTTTAGATGTTGAAAAAGAAGTGCCATTAGTTGTGGATGAATTATTTGTATCAGAAGTATTAGTCCCTTCAGTAACGGAATGACTTTTACTAAAATTACCACTGATAGAACCGCCTAAGGCTCCTCCTATCATAGCACCTAGACCAGTGCCTAGTCCTGGTAACAAAAATGTACCAACAGCCGATCCAGCTACAGCTCCTACCCCTGCACCATTTATATTCATACCTTTTGTTTTTGTATCAGTTGTTGATGAAGATTTCCCAATAGTGTGAGATACTGTATTAGTTACGCTCTTATTAACTGTATCAGTTGTTCCCTCTGTTATTGTATGTGATACTGCATCACTTTCATTAGCACCCATTGTATACTGGCTTTCAGTGAATGGAACTAAACTAGAATAAAGATTCTCAAGTGCTCTACGAGAATACTGCATATCTAATAATGATATTGGGTCTGCAATTAATACCATTGTATATTTTTGGCCTTGCAAGGTATCAACAAATTTTTCGATACCTTGCATAAATTGACGGTCCTTATTTTCTTCTTCACTTCTAATTCCTGGAATATCGGTAACTGTTGAAACCGAAGGATTTTGTGGAAAATAGTCCTTCATGGTTAGTTCTAATTGGTCCTTACGTATACTTGATAATTGAGTTCCAGGGAAATTTCCGTTTAAACTGTTTTCTAAAACTTTGCTATATTTTCCTATGTTAACAGTATCAGCAGCTTTTACTCCAAAAGATATAGAAACCGCATCGGCTTCTCCATGAATCATCATAATAATAGAAGCTCCTACCGTTCCTACTGCATTAAAAACAGATACAAGTTTATCTCTGACATTTTCATTTTTATTCAAAACAATTTGGGTAACATCGAAGAATCGGGAACAATCATTTAATTCGTTTATAAAATTTTTGTTCTCAGAAACATTTTGTTTTTGTTGTACTATCTGTGCTGAATTCAATACTGAAAGATAAGATTTACTTAAAATTAAATCAGCTGTCGATATTGATTTTAATAAATCATTAGAATCTCTTATATCAATATTATTTTTTGTCTGAGATAAATCGCTCTGTAACATTACTATATCTCCTTTTTAGGTAATGGAATTTGACTTAACTTCTTTAAATTTTCATAGTCGGAATTTTTTATAGAAGTTTTCATTTTATTGTCTTCATAGATTATATCAGTAATATCTCTCAATTCATGAGAGACTATTTTAATTTGTCCGATAATATCTGAATTATCTTCCAAATGATTTTTCCGAGACTCTTCAGTATTATCCAGATTAGATTCAATAATGCCTGAATTATTGTCCAAAGACTTAACCCTATTTCTTGGAGAACATTGTTCCAACTGTCGCTCCGACCGCGGCTCCAATTGCCAGTCCCCCGAGGATTGCTGCTGCTCCCCCGATTGCAATCTTTCCGATAAGAGCTCCGGCTGCTGCTCCGAGTACCACTCCCCCGATTGTTGCTGTTGTATTTGAAGTTTGATGATTCTGTTGGGGACCACTCCCAGTATCTGTATTTGAAGATTCTCTTTTTTGTTCTTTAGGAGTAGAATATTTAGGAGGATATAAAATTCGTCCTATATTGCATAAAGCATCAAGCTTTTTTTTTGAAAAGTTAGTACTAATCATACCTCCCAATTCATTGAAATTTTCTTGAGTTGGTTCTGTACTAAATGATTCTCCATCATCATTATCAAATAATTCATTTTCAAAGATTCCATTTGAAAGTACATATTCAAGGCTTTCTTTGAACATTCCAGTCATATTTGGGTCTACGGCAATACATGCCCATAGCACTCCTCTAATATCTTCAATGTTATGTTCTGATACTGCATTCCTTAAATTTACGCTTACACTCATTATTTCGCTCCTTGTTATACTGTTAAGATATTATCTAATTCTTGTTTAAATTCATTTAACCAAGAAAGATTTTTCTTATTTTGTTCAATCATTTCAGTAAAATGTTTCTGGTCTGCTAATGCTTTTTCTTGTTCTTCAATTTTTGCCTTAATAGCATCATCCAATTCCAGAAGTTTTTCTAAGAAGAACTTTTTGAAAGATATTTCTGTATTTTTCGCCCAAGAAGTAGCAATATCACGAGTTTCTTTTTCGAACATTACTATCTGAGGATATAAAGAACCTTTAATGAATTCAGAAAAATTTACATATTCTTCTGTTTCATACTCATATTCTGTATGATACCCTTCTTTGCCAAAAAAAGAATCCAGGTTAAATAATCTTGCTACACCTGATCTGAAACCTTCATTTTTGACTTTATGACTTCCTACAACTACATCTTCTGTATATGAATATGAATTTAATGTTTCATCAACTGATATTGTTGCAACATCTCCAAGTATTGCTGCTGGAGGCAGCTCATATCCTACTGACCCAATAAGATCCTCAACATACTGTTTATAACTTTTAACACAACTTTCAGCTTGAGACCTTAAAACTTCATTCAATGATTTCTCTATTAAACTTGTAAAATCTGCTGTTATTGTTGGAATTATAAGTCTTAAGTTATCTTGATATGCAATTGCGGTTTCAACTGAAATTTTACTCTTATTCATATTCTGAGTTCTTTTAGTAAAATTAGCTAAGAAATTTGCACGAGCTTTATTTAGCGCATTTTTTAACTCATTTTCTGTACTTAAATTTTCAATCTGAGCTTTAACATCTGAAGCCTTTTCTCCCCGAGATAATACAGATTTAATATGATCAAGTTGAGATTGAAGTTCTGCGACTTTGCTTTCGTTTCCCGCAAGTTTATTCTTTTCTTCTGCTTCTACATTCAAGGCATCAATCTTATCTTTAAATGAATATACGCCTTCAGAAATTTTTGCAGGCAATGCATATTTTGTAAGATATTCAGTAATTGCCATTTCAATTGAAGGGACACCAGTATAAATCAATGCTTCCTCATTCTCATCACCAGCTTCCTTTGCTTTTGCAATTCGTTCCTTTAATTCATCAAAAGTTGAAGGGGACAGAAAGTCAGCGTAATCACTAAAATGCAATCGTTCATCATCAATAAAACCGCCCATATTAATCATAACTTCTCGTTTATCCTTTGAAGTTAAATTTGGATCGTTATTAATAGTTTGTCTTATTTGTTTAGCCAATCTAGCAGCTGTTGGGAACACACGAGGATTTGTAATTCCATGTTTTTCTGATAAATATCGTTTTACATCATCAATTTTTCTCGATACTGTTTCATCTTTTTCTGGGTCAAATTCATCTGCTTTATTGAGAACGAATAAAAAACGGTCTCTACTTTGTCTGTCCCCACTTTTAATAATTTTCGCTACACTTGAAAGGAGTAAACTGTCATCATTCGTTTCAAGTTGAGTGCCATTAAGAACATAAATAATCATAGGTTTGTAGTCTGCATTCAACAAATCCATAGTATGTTTTTGATGTTCACTTGTTCGAGAGTTGTTTGGGCCAGGTGTGTCTGTTAATACAAGTTGTATATTCTTTGACTCAATACCAGGGATATCGCCATAAATCTCAATTCTTGATGTAGGGGCTAAATCTATGTTATTTAATAGTTCCATATTCTCAACAGTTAATGGATCACATTTTGCTAATTCATTTCCATCAGCATCATAACTTGTTCCACTGAAATGATCAGAACCATCAATGTCATGTATCTTTGCAATAGTTGCAGTTGTAGCCTCATTTCTGGCAGGTAGCAGTTCCTGACCAAGGATGGAATTGATTAATGTTGATTTACCACTAGACATTGTAGCTACAACAGCCATTTCAAAATCAGAGTTAGTTGCTCGTTCAAATAAATCTTTTAAATCTTGGCCTTTCAATTGTTCAAAAGGAGTTTCAGCCTGCATTTTATTAAACAAGTCTTTTAATTCATTTAGTCTATCAGCTGCGACTACAATATTCTCGGGAATAAGATTTGCTTCTATATCAGAATGATTGGTTTGGAATTTTTCTAATCCATCTTCCATGAATTCATAATCACGTTGAATTCCACTAAAGTGAACTGTAAAAGAATCATTTTCTTTATTTAATATATTTTCAAAAAATTTTGTACACCATTCTGAAAGCTCACTTCCGTCTGCCCCACAAATATTCATAGTTAAATTTCTATCCTGAGATATCCCATTAATCTCTAGAGTTTTTTCTTTTGTATAGGGATTATATTTAAGTTTAATATCTGTCATATCTTATCCTCCTAAAACAGACTTTCTATTTCTTTTTCTATAGCATTAATACCAGTTCTATTAAGTGCCTTTAATATTTCATTCTTTGAAAACTCTTTCTGTCCTACTGTTATCATAGAGTCGACATTATTGGTCTCTTCATTAGTAGAACTAAAGTCATAATCTTCAAGGAATTCAGATAAACAAAGAGCAAATTCTCTTTGTTCCATTTTTGAAAAGTTATTCCCTTTTTCTTTTGATACCATCTTTAGTAAACGAGCAGCTTTTGCAGAAACGGGATATACTTTAGGATTATCAAAACCAATGGTATTTAAGTAATCTTTATACTTACGTATAATTTCAGAAATGTCTTCTTTCTCATTATCAATACAATCAGCTTTATTTAATGCAAACATAATTGGAGTCTTATCTTTACTTATTTTATTTTTATATATTTCTGACAATAAAGTTTTTTCATCAGTTGTAGAAATATGTTCTGCATTTACAACAAAAATAATGGCATCAATTTTTGTAGAATTCAAAAAATCCATTGTAATATCATGATGCGAATTATCACCACTATTGTTTGTTCCTGGAGTGTCATGAACTGCACAAATTACTTTAGTACTGCAAATATCATCAAGATCAGATTGTAAATATATATGCCTTACATTTTCATCCGAGTTCCATTTATCAATGTTTGCAAGAACAAGACTATTTGCCCCCTCCAAAGTTTTATTCTTACGTTCTGCAAAACCTATCATTTTCTGAAGAGAATCATTATCATAAACACTGGTAATACATGCAGTCGTTGCTTCATTTCTTGAAGGAAGATAATCAGCGCCAAGTAGTGCATTTACAAAAGTTGATTTTCCAGCACTCATTGTTGCACATACAGCAATATTAAAAACTTTTAAAGATAAATATTTTTGCTGTGCAGATACAAAGGACGTGAAATCATTAAAACTTGATTTTATCCATTTGTTTTTTATTGCATCAGGATTATCTACAGAATACAGAATCATATTAATCTTTTTTTCCTTTCTGATTTCCAAAAAATCCCAGAGCCTAGAATAATCAGAATTCTCCTCCTTAAAATCTACATTAAGAATTCTGTACGTATAAATAATTTCAGCAACAAAAAGCCATCTATAATCAATCTTGTTCTTAAACAATCGCTTTTTCATCAAACTGACTACGTTTGCAATATCTTTTTTTCCTTTTTCCAATAAATTCCGAGGTATCTGTCCAATAAGTTGAATGTGTACTTCTTCAAATCTCTTTCTTATGAAATCATCACTATTATTGTATAAATCTGATAAAAACATAAAATAAGAGAACAATGCTTTGAATGCCTGCTCAGCTTCAAGATTTTCAAATTTCTGAGATTGAACAAAATCATACCAACTTATTAAACCAAAATTTGATAAAGCGACCTTATCAGAAACTGATTCATAATCTAACAAAACAGATGATTCAGATTTTTTTTGAACTGTTAAATTCATTGCAGAAACATCGCCAAACTTGTATCCGCATGATGTACAAAATTTCAATAAAGATTTCGACTCATAACCGCATTCTGGACAACAATACTTTTCATTTCCTAATTTTGTTCCACAATTTACACAAAACTTTGTGTTGTCTTTGTTTTCATAATAACATACAGGACATTGTTTCATAAATATTTCCTACAAGACATTTCTTATTTCTTCAAGACACTCTTTTAATGTTGAAAGGTTATAATAAATACCAGCTATACTTACATCACCTTTCCACGCCGAATTGTTCTTATTTTCTATCCAATGCTGAAAATGTAAAGCTTTATCAAGATACATATCTCCCATCTGGGTATATGGTACAGTTACTTTTTTAAAACCATAATCAAATGAAATACCGTCAGTCAGGAAAACTAATCCATCTTTTCCGTTTTTAAAAATAGTTATATCTAACATTCCTAAAATTTCAGATACACTTCTATTGTATGCAATTTTAGTTCTTGCATTTTCAATTCTTGTTCTATATTCAGGTTTATCAAAAGTTCCTCCTGATTTTGTATACCAGATGCAATCCTTACAAATTTTTGGAAGATATTCATCAAGTATGGAAACAATTCTATCTTCTACAGATTCATCATCTTCATAAGAATCTTCATCATCTGAATCCACACCCCATGCCTCTGCAAGCCGTTCAGCTTTATATTCAATATAATTACAATATTCTTCATAACGGTTTTGAGCATCGGTAATTTTAAAAATTGAAAAAAGCCTGTTTCTTAAATCTTCATTCTCTATTGCAAAAAGCTCCTCTAACTTTTCATCATCCGTATCATATTCTGAATAGTCTGCACCATATTGAATCAGTAACTTGATTAAATCAATATTTATAGCTTCTTCATGACTTAAAGAAGTTGATAACGGGGTCTTACTGTAAAGCTCACTGGTAATATAATTATAATGAACAGAAATAAAATCTGTATTTGCACCATTTTCAAGAAGGCATTTTACGATTAAGTAGATATCTTTTTTATTACTGTCGCAGTCAGGGTCAATCGCACAAATTAATGGAGAATCTCCTGTAATCTCTTCACAATCAGTTAAAGAAACTGTTGAATCCAATTCATATTCTTCTATATGCTTTTTATAGAACTCATATTTTGCTTCAGCATCTGGTTTCGGAACAAAGTTTACATCAACCTTGCAGTCTACAACTAAGTACGAAACAAGCTTAACTAAAGAACATCTACAAGCTTTTATTAAGGCTGTTTCAGAAAATAATTGTTCATCAACACACTCCGGATTAGCACCATTTTTAATTAACGCATCGATTATTCCAAGATATTTGTTGTGAACATCATCCTCTGTTTCGAACTCATCACCTGAAGAAAAAACTCCCGGCGTATATGTACTTTCTCCAGTTTCGTCGTAATGCTTACGATAATCATTCAGCATTATGCTATAGTTATTGATTACCTTCAGCAAGACAGAATCCCCATCATCGTCTTTTATGTTGAAATCACAACCATAAAAAGCAAGAAGATTTATAATTTCCTCATTATGGGCATTTGCAATTGAATAGAACATAATTTCTGAAATGCCTTCATTTTCCAGCATTTTTTTGGCAACATCGGTATAACCATATCTTATTGCTTCATCTAAGTCGTAAGGTTTTAAATCTTCATTAATATAGTCATATTTCCCAAATTTAGTATCATTAATTACATTTTCTGTCTGACGAACAGTTTTTGAAGTTTTTTCCGCACTTTTATTCAAAGCATTATTATCAACAACATTAAAACCGCATTCAGGACAAAATTTAATAACATCTTCTAACTTTGTTCCACATTCAGGACAAAACTTTGGTGCTTCAACTAATTTTGTTCCACACTCTTCACAAAATTTTCCTGAGTCGCTATTTTCATGACCACAATTTTTACAGATTTTCATAACTCATATTCTCCTTCTTTTACAATTCTAATCTGAGACCCACGACATCTAATGTCATAGGTTTACGATTTTTTTATTTGTACATCTTCTCTGTACGTTGTAATTCTTCTTTCACCTCTTCCACCAGCTCCTCTGGTCCCAAAACCCTTACCGTATGCCCTTGTCCTAAAATAAAGCGCAGAAGTTCCTTCTTTTGGGTGGTCTTAAACTTCAGGTAAACGCTTCCGTCTTCTCGTTCTTCAAGTGTCTGGTCTGAGTGCCAGATTCGGTTTGTGGCGTAGGTTGCAATTTCCTTATCAAACAGAAGCTCTACTTCAAGAGGAATTTTATCACTAAGCCAGACACCCATTTCCGAATCGAAGTAGTCTGAAGTATTAAAATCTTTTGGAATGCTGAACTTTTTGCTTGTCATTACGGCGTTTTTCATTCTGCCAAAAGAAAAAATACGGATATCGCCTTTATCATGACACTTACCTATTACATACCAGTTGCCTCTCTGGCAGACGGCGTGATATGGATCTATTGTTCGTTCCATAAAGGATGGTTTTTGAAGAGGTCTGTAGTCAAATGAAATGGAGAACCCTTTTTTTATAGCGTCAAAGATTGTTGTGAAAAGTTCTGGGTTTATATTTTCTATTCTATCGGGTATAAAAGTAATCCTGGGATTTAAAAATGATGTATCTACAGTTATACGATTTGGCAAACAATTTGTAATTTTTTGAAACACTGAGCGAAGTTGATTTTCTAATGGTGTATTACGATATTGTTCTAAAAGGGGATTTAATATAGCGACAGAAAGTGCTTCTCCTTCGGTAAGAGGAATACTTTTTATAAAAAAATTCTTTTCAGTGTAATGATAACCACGACTATCACTTTCGATGGGAGCGTTGAGAGTATCACGCATGTATTCTATATCTCTCTGAATTGTCCGCGAGCTATAGCTTCCATCTTCAATGGATTTAGCAATTTCTTTTGCTGTGTACCATCTTCCCGATTGTAACAATTCATCAATTTTTACTATGCGCCAGTTATTAATCTTTATCTGTCGTTCCATGTCTTTTTTTCTGTAAACTTTTTAGTGTTAGTCAAAACTTGTTATGACAAAATATGTCTTATTATACACCTATAAATGTCTAATCGCAACATCATTATAATAAACATGTTGTGAATTGCTATTCAGAATATTACGTTATCGTTGAAAAATATATGTATGACTTCAGATGATATTCAAACTAGACTTGGAGAGAATGTAAAACGCATTCGCAAGGAACAAAAATTGACTCAATTTCAGCTTGCGGAAAAAGCTGATCTTTCTGAAGAAACTGTAAAGAATATAGAGCTTTCAAGGTGTTGGACAAGTGATAAAAATCTTGCAAAACTTACAAAAGCATTGCAAGTGGACATCCATTGTCTATTTTTACCAGTTTGTACTTCATTTGATAATGATTCAGAAGATTCTACAGTAATTAAAAAGGCTATAGCAGAAAATTTGAAGAATTATGTTAATTCCGTTTTGGATGATCTCACTTCTAAAAAATAAAATGACAATGCCATGGGTGGTAAGGGATAAGATTTTTATGGCATTGTCATTAAATACTACATTATTAATTTGCTGTTTCTGTTGCTAATGTAATTGTGTTTTCATCAGGTGTTTCGCCAGTAAAAACTCGTCTTGTAGCATCCAGAACTTCTTTACAGTTTGCAGAAAAATCTTTTCCTGTTTTCTTAAGCTTATCTTTTACAATTTTCAAAGCAGGTTTTGTTTCTGCATAATCTGAAACTACTTTTCCAGTAACTGCAAGTACTGTGGCAGCAATACAGGTTCCAATTAATCTCTTTATCATAAAAATCTCCTTGAGCCTTTTTACATGCTCTTGCTTGTATTATAGAATGATAATAATGACAACTAATGTCATGGATGTTTTTTTTGTTTAACTTTTATGCATCCTTAGAAGAAATAAGAGTAAAACCAGTAGCTCGATCGTGTTTTACAGTTTGTATTGAACCATCTTGCCTTGTCTGAGTTTCAAAAAATGTATCTATTTATATATTTTTCTTATTTCTTCAATTTCATTAAAAATCTCATTTTTCAACTCTTCTGGTCCCAGAACTTTCACAGTCTTCCCCTGCCCTAAAACCCATCTCTTAACTTCCGGCAACTGTGTTGTTTCAAAACTAACATACACACTGCCATCCTCATTCTGCTTAATAACCTGATTAGAATTCCAACTTCTTTCCAGAGCAAAGGTACCAATTTCTTTAGAAATTAAAAGTTCAACTTTATATTTTGTTGTTGCACTGAGCCAGACTCCAATTTCTCTATCAAAATACTTATCTGGAGAAAAATCTGCAGGAACCTCAAACTTCTGATTTGTATCCCTTACATTTTTCATTCTGCTGAAGTTAAACACGCGAACATCTTTTTTATCATGACAGAAGCCTATGATATACCAATTCCCCTTTTGACAAACTGCATGGTATGGATCCAACTGCCTTGTCATGAAACTTGTTTTCTGCAAAGGACGGTAATCAAACTCTAATGTTGTTTTCTCTTTTAATGTCTGGAAAACTGTTGTAAAAACAGATTCGTCCATTGTTGCAGTCTGATCAGGAATAAAAGTTGTATTTGAATCAAGAAAAGACGAATCAACTGTTACTTCTGTAATATTCTCGCTATGGCAATACGGACATTTATTCAATAAGTTAATTGGATATATAGTATTTCCAATTGTTATTGAAAAATAACTTTTACAGTCTTTACAATAAAAATGTTTTGTAAACTGTATAAAATACATCATAAAAATGATTATAATAAACAAGGTACGCCATGTATTGGCGTAGCTGCAAATTTATAAAAAAATTCATGGGTTTTATGATATAATGGATATTGAGGAGTTCATTTATGTCCAAAAAAGAAAATCTACTTGAAAATTCACCAAAACTAACTGTTCCAGAAGTAATCGAATACTGTAAAAACGACCTTGGAATAACATTTGATTTAATGGATGAGGAAAAAGCAAAAGAATTCCTTGGAAAAAATAACTTCTTCTTCAGACTAAAACAATATTGCTCAACCTGTACTGAACAGACAAAAAGCGGCAAATATATCGGACTGGATTTTGGGCATCTGGTTGAACTTTCTACCATTGATATGTTTCTTCGAAAACTCCTCCTCAAGATGACTATAGATTTGGAACATTATTTAAAAGTAAAGCTCGTTAATGACTGCCAGAACAATGCAGCTGATGACGGTTATGAAGTTGTAGAAAAATTCCTTGAAAGTCATCCTAAAGTTCAGGAAGCAATTCTAGCCGGTTCCAAACTTGCAGGCTATGGTGGGAACAATTTTGAAAAGTATCTGGATTCCCCTGCTGTATGGAACTTTGTAGAAATGATCACTTTTTATGATTTCATAAGTTTCTATGCCTTTTATTACGATTATCTCCGTCTCAATTGTGAATATACAAAACACTTTGATTCTGTCCGCCGTATCCGTAATGCCTGTGCTCATAATGTCTGTATGCTAAGCTCGTTTAAGGCTGCTCCTGGATTCAAGAGTGATTTGGAAACAAGCTTTGAACTATTGCAGGGAAATCTCGGCATTGGAAACGGTACAATTTCCAGCTGCATGAAAGTTCCTCTACTTAACGATTTTGCAGTAATGCTTTCCGTTTATACTAAACTTATTTCATCACCTAAAATCAAAGAAATCACGCTTAAAGAAATTAAGGACTTCTTTGACGGCAGAATGGTCTACAGAAAACAATATTTTGAAGGCAATGTTGATATAAAGAATGCTTATCAATTTGCAAGAAGAGTTTTAGATTATTATTCGAATAAATAATGAAAACTCAAAACATAAAAGTCTAACGAAACTAAATTTTCTATTCCTATTTCCTTTAATCAATATTCTCTTGTATTAGCTTGGTAATACAAGAGAATTGTGGGTTACCTTAGTAATTCTTCTGCTAATGATTCAAGCTGAGCAACAACTTCCTGGGTAACTGCAATTTTTATTGTAACTTTATTGTCCAGAATTTTTACGTCTTTTAGTGAAGACAGCATATCACTCATTTTTTTAGCCGCTGCCGGTACCCATGAGCCGTTTTCAATTAAGGCAATTGTACGTTTCTGATAGTTGCGTTCAGAAAGATGTAAAATAAATTCCCTCATTTTTGGAAACACTTCTCCATTATATGTTGTAGTTGCAAGAACAAGTTTTCCGTAGCGGAATGCATCTTCAATTGATTCGTAAGTGTCTTCTCGTGCAAGATCTGCAATAGCAACTTTAGGACATCCTTTATCTTTTAGAATTTGTGCAAGTTTTTCTGCTGCCTGTTTTGTATGTCCGTAAACTGAAGTATAGGCTATAAAAACACCTTCTGATTCTACATCATAATTTGTCCAGATATTATAGTAGTTTAGATATGTATCAATATCTGAATCAAGAACTGGTCCATGAAGAGGACAGATTTTTTCTATTGAAAGTGCAGCGGTTTTTTTTAAGACAGATTGTGCATTTGCTCCAAATTTTCCTACTATTCCAAAATAGTAGCGGCGTGCTTCA
>JAEDCT010000001.1 GCA_016294035.1 Treponema sp.
CAACTGCAAGGGAAAAATCATCTATTACTTTTGTCTTTCCATAACTGAAAGAAATGTTTTTAAATTCAAGAATTGTGTTCATAGAATCTCCAATAAAAAGTCAAGAAGATTGTTTCAATAATCGACTGATTTTTTACGCTGTTCCGCAATGTAATGAGGAACAGCAGTTCAATGTAAGATAATGCCGCGCTATTTTAGCGGTTTTATCATGCCTCCTTTTTCAGAAGTTTTTCTGCAAGCAAAATTGCAAAGGTCAAAACCGTGAGCACCAAGGCAAGGGATGCCGCCTGTCCCCAATCCCCCTGCTCTGCAAGATTAAGAATTTTAAGGGATGCGAGGGGCGTATCAAATGACACAAGAAAAATAACTGCACTTACAGTTCCAATTCCCCTTGATAAAGTATAGATGAAAGAACTTAAAATTCCTTTGCTGCACAAGGGAGCAATAATGGTTCCGCATATACCTATTCTTGTACTTCCAAGGGAAAGGGCCGCATCATCCAGAGTCGTCCTAACTTGCATCATTGAAGAAGAAATAATTCTATAGGAAAACGGAATGAAACCTACGGAAATTGCAGCGATTACGAGAACCTTTGCATTATGAAAATTAACAGAAGCTGCAAGAAGGGAAATTGCAAGACCGTGAAAAGTTCCTGGAATGGAAGCCGGAACTTGAATCAGAACATCAATGGTTTTCTTCAAGGGAAAAGAAGACCTGTGTACAAAAAAAGCAGCAAGGAAAGCAAGGACAGTGCTTAAAGCAGCCCCAATCAAAGCGTAAGAAAATGTATTGAACAAAGCCTGAGCGTAATGACCGACAGACTTAATGTGTTCCAGAGTGAATGCCGTATTGATTCCCCAGAGCTTCTGAAAACTTCCTGCAATAATGGATGCAAACTGAGCAAGGACAATCAATGATAAAAATGTACAGACTGCAAAAAGAAGAATTTTTGAAACCACCGGACTTTTAATTTGTGCCGAAGAAGAAATTCTTCCGCCCACAGTTGCAGTTTTAACCGCATATTTTTTTACAAGCCATGCCTGAATCAAAAACAATATTACTGACGGAACAAGAAGCACAATTCCTAGTACAACGCTTACGGAAGAATCAACCCACCCTGTAAGCTGCGTGTAAATTTCAACGGCAAGAACCTTGTAGCGGCCTGCAACAATCAGTGGATTTCCAAAGTCGCTTAAAATGCTTACAAGAATAAAAAGAAAACTTGCACTGATGCCAGGAAGGGAAAGTGGAAGTGTTACAGTAAAAAATATTCTTAGCCTGCCTGCCCCCAGCGACAGGGCACTTTCAGCAAAATGACCGTTCATGTTTCCAAGATTCTGGGCGCAGATTAAAAATGCAATGGGAAAGAAACAGAGAACCTGGGCAACCAAAAGACCCCAGAATCCATAGAGAGAAACATCAAGACCAAGAATTGTTTTTGTAATGAAGCCCTGTCGGCCCGCAAGCAGAATGAAGGAAAGTCCACCGACAAAAGGAGGCGTAATCAGATGAAGGACAGGAACCATTGAAAAAAATCTTGCACCTGGAATGCCTGCCACAACTACCGCATAGGCAAAGGCATAGCCAAGGACAACGGAAATCAATGCCCCCCAGAATGCAGAGCGCGCACTGTTGCCCATAACGGCAAGAAATTTTCTTGAATTGAAAACAGTACCAAAAGATTCAGCCTTCACTTCAGCGAAAATCCGGAGCAAAGGAAAAAGCATGGTTGCCGCAAGGACTAAAACAACTGCCCCCCACAGCAACCAGAGAACATAATCCTTTTCCTTAAGACCGATTTTTTTATTCAACTATTTCTGCCCACCTTGAAAGAACATCTTTTTTCTGTTCAGCAGCAGCTTTAGAATCGTAGTCAATCAAATCGATTTTATCCAAAGTGATGGAGCCTTCCTTAAGCTTTGCTCCGGGATTTGTAGGAATCGTATAGTTGAGTCCGCTCAAAATTTCCTGAGCTTCTGCACTTAAAATGAAGTCCACGAATTTTTTTGCTTCTTCCATGTGTGGCGATTTTTTTGTAATGGCAATGCAGTCAACATCACCAACGGATTTTGGAGGAGCCACATAATCAACGTCAAAGCCCTGATCCTTGTATTTTGCCATCATGTGAAGGTATGAAACGCCAAGGGAATATTCACCTGTTCCCAAAAGTTTTGCCGGAGCACTTCCGCTGTCCGGAAACTGTCCCACAAGTGGAGCCAGTGCAGAAAGATAATCCCAGCCCTTTTCCATTCCAAGACGCTGAAGCTGGTTCTGAACAAAAAGATAGGCTGTAGATGAGGCCTGTGGATTTGTCAAAACAATTTCACCTTTAAATGTGTCATTCACCAGGTCGTCCCATGTACGAGGAACTTCAACGCCCGGAAATTTTTCTGCAAATCTTTTTGTGTTGTAACCGATTCCCAAAGTAAGGACACAGAAGCCCGTATAGGTTCCGTCTGAAGAAAGGGCATATTCAGGATAACCCTCAACTTCCGGTGAAACATAAGGCTCAAGGGCACCTGCATCCCGGGCAAGAATATGATATGAAGTTGCACCGCCAAACAGAATGTCCGCCTGTGGATTTTCTTTTTCTGAAATAAGGCGGTTTACAAGCTCGCCTGTAGAAGCACGCAGATACTGAACCGGGATTCCAGTTTTTTTTGTAAAGAGGTTGCAGATAACCTCAGTTTCCGATTCGTGTATAATGGAATATACTTTAAGGGTATTGTCTTTTTTTCCGGAACATGCGGAAAATCCAACGCAAGCCATAAAGGCTGCCATAACAGTAAAAATCTTATTCATGGCCCAAATCATAGACTCAATCTGATATTATTAAAATATCCAGTTTTCGTAAGTTTTTATATGACCAGATTAAATTGCCAAAAGATCAGTCCCCTATTGCCAATCTTTTGAATAACTAAGCTTATTTATTTAAGAAGGATAGAAATCAATAAATCAACCAATAAATAACTCGACAGATAGAAACAGGCTAAGATAAAATTCCTATGGCCTGTTTCTAAATTCTAAAACTTACAAACTAGTAGCAAATATTCCTGTAGCAAGTTGAACTAAAATTGAAACTACTGAAATCATAAGCCAGCAGCAAAATCCCATTACAATAGGCTTTCCACCCTTTTTAACAAGCATGACAATATTTGTATTAAGACCAATAGCACTCATTGCCATTGCAATAAAAAACTTGGCAAGCCACTTCATGGACGAAACAAAGTTTTCAAGATAGAACGCAGTAAACTCGCTTTGAGGAAGAATTCCGGCAACAGTGGTAATAATTGATGCACCGATGAAAAACAAAATAAACCATGGGAATACTTTCTTAAATGAAAAAGCATTTCCAGCATTCTTAGAATTCTCATTTTTTGCCATTTTCATTTTGTAGATTGCAAGAACAAGTGTAATTGGAATGATGGCTAGTGTTCTTGTAAGTTTAACAGTTACGGCAGTAGAAAGAATCTTATTGCATCCGTAAATTTCTTCAGCTGTTGATGCTGCAGCAGTCACAGAACTAGTGTCGTTGACAGCAGTACCAGCAAATATGGCAAAACCTTCACTACCCATTCCAAGAGCATGTCCCAATGTTGGAAAAATAAGTGCGGCAAGAACATTGAACAAAAAGATTACGGAAATTGACTGGGCTATCTCTTCGTCATCAGCATCAATTACTGGAGCAGTAGCAGCAATGGCAGAACCACCACAAATTGAAGAACCAACCCCAATGAGTGTGGCTGTCTTTCCATCAATTTTCAGCAACTTCATCATTATAAATGCTGCTATCAGAGAAATACTGATAGTACATACAATTACAGGAAGACTCTGAAGTCCAACTTTAGCAATGGTTCCAAGATTCAATGAAAATCCAAGAATAATAACAGCCCACTGAAGAATTTTTTTTGATGTGAATTTTATTCCATCCTTAGTAAAATCAGATGAAGCAATTCTTGAAGAACAAAGTGTAATAATCATTCCTATTAAAATTGCAAATACAGGGGCTCCAATAACGTCCAGTTTTACTTCACCAATTTTTAGTCCACCCAAAACTGTTGCAGCAATGGCAATTACAAGGCAAAGAAGAATTCCAGGATTTTTTTTCTTAATGAACATAGTCATGCTTTTAACCTCTTTTTGAATCAACGATTTCCATTTTAATTTTCCTAAAAAAAAGGGACAACCCTAAATACAGGATTGCCCCTTCAATCAACATAATGTCGATTATATAAAATTAGTTAGCCTTTCCTGCAGAACCGAAAGCCTTGCAGAGGTCGATAACCTTAGCTGTGATTGCATCGAAACCTGGCTTAAGGAGCTTACGTGGGTCGTATCCCTTACCCTGTGTATCCTTTCCTTCTTCAATGTACTTGCGTGTTGCAGCTGCAAATTCAAGCTGAAGTTCTGTGTTGATGTTTACCTTTGAAACACCCAGTGTAACAGCCTTGTGTACCTGATCAAAAGGAATACCAGAACCACCATGAAGAACAAGTGGCTTTCCAGCTACTGCTGTGTTGATCTTATCAAGCTGATCAAAGTTGAGACCCTTCCAGTTTGCAGGATACTTACCGTGGATGTTTCCGATACCTGCTGCGAGGAAGTCTACACCCAGGTCTGCAATGTTCTTGCATTCTTCTGGATTTGCAAGTTCACCTTCAGAAGCAACACCGTCTTCTTCTCCACCGATTCCACCAACTTCACATTCAACAGACATTCCCTTTGCGTGTGCAAGAGAAATGATTTCCTTTGACTTTTCTACGTTTTCTGCGAAATCAAAGTGTGAACCATCGAACATAACTGATGTGTAACCTGCTTCAATTACTTTCTTTGCTCCTTCGTATGTACCATGGTCAAGGTGAATGGCAACTGGAACTGTGATTCCCATAGATTCATAAAGATCCTTGATCATATCAACAACCATCTTGTATCCACCCATGTACTTTGCAGCACCTTCTGATGTCTGGATGATAGCTGGTGACTTTGCTTCCTGAATACCAGCGAGAATAGATTTTGTCCATTCGAGATTGTTTGTGTTGAAAGCAGGAATTGCGTAGTGTCCTTCCTTAGCCTTTTTTACCATTTCAACTGCTGAAACTATTGCCATTTTAAACCTCCAAAAGTATATATCTAATCGTGTATCTCATGACCATACACGATTTCTGAAAAGCCCTGGCCAGGCAAATCATCACAAAATACTATATCACAAAAACCAGACCTTGAAAACATCGTTTTGCAGATTTTATTTCGTCCCTAAAAATCAAGAAAATTTTCCAGGAACGAGACCAGATCTATTTTTTTCTGTGACGCATATAAGAAATTATATAGATAAAACACGTAAACAATAACTTTTTCATTATTTATCAAATGAGGAAACTGTATTATAATTATTGAGGGATGAGAATTTTATGTGACATTATTACATACACCTATGTTATTGATTTTTTTTTGGAGCTGCTAATATGGTAACATTCTTATACGGCCTTGTTTTTTTGGGAACTCTCGCTGCATTTTTCTATATGTTTATTCGTGACTACAAGAATATTGATGTTCATCATTACTCTATTCTTATCATTACACTTCTGGTCAATTTAGGCTTCTTCATCAAAAGTATGACAACTTCTGTTGGTGAGGCAATTCTACTGAATGACATAATATATCTTAACGGAACTATTCTCCCGGCACTTTTCATTGTAAGCATGCTTAAATCATTCAACATCAATGCACCAAAATGGGCGAAGTTTCTTTTGTTTGCTGCAGCAATTGCTCATCTTGTTCTGGTCTGGGTTGGATGCACAAATGACATGTACTATGCAAATCCAAGAATTGAATTCACACCAAACGGTACAGTACTTCATTTTGAAAAAGGACCCTGGATGGTCTACCATTTTGTGTATATTGGAATTGCATGTTCAATTGCACTTTGGCTTTGTATATACGGTCTTCTTCATTCAGAGAAAATATCCAGATGGGTTCTTGCCTGCTATGTCACCATTTTCTTTGTTGCAGCAATTGCATACGGAATTGAGGTTGTCCTTAAAGTTGATAATGAATTTATGCCTGTCATTTATATGCTGGGAACATGGGTTGTAGTCTTCTCATACGGATACACAAGGATGCACAATGTGGATGGAATTGTATCGACAATGTATGACGGACTCACAGACAGAGGATATGTTGCATTCGACAAAAAAGGAAGATTCCTCAATGCAAACAAAAAGGCACTGTCAATCCTGCCAGAACTTAACAAGGTACGAGTTGACAGGCATCTTGTTCCGGAAGATGGAAAAATCTACAACCTGTTCACTGAAGGAATGAAATCTATTTCCAACGGAACATCAAAATCTGAGCTTCTGAAAGTAAATGACATTATATACAAATATGATGTTTCCTATTTTAACATTGAAGTCGGCAAAAAGCAGGATGGATTTCTGTTTGAATTTGTTGATGACACAGAACGTCAAAAGCACATGGAATTCATGGAGCATTATAACGACATGCTACAGAAAAGAGTGCGCGAAAAGTCCCAGCACATTACAGAAATTCAGCAGAAAATCGTTCTTGGACTTTCAGAAATCATTGAAAACCGTGACAGCAATACCGGTGGTCATGTAAGAAGAACAAGTGATATCGTTAAGATTCTTGTAAAGACTGTTCAGGATATTGGAAAAATAACTCTTGATTCAGAGTTCATTGATGATGTTATAAGGGCTGCTCCTATGCATGATCTTGGAAAGATTGCCGTTGACAATTCAATTCTATGCAAGCCTGCAAGACTTACTGATGAAGAATATGCAGTGATGAAAACCCATGCAATAAAAAGTGCAGAAATAGTTCATTCAATTCTTGAGGGCGTTGAAGAAGAACATTTCGTAAAACTTTCATCAAATCTTGCAAAGCATCATCACGAGCGATGGGATGGAAAGGGATATCCGGAAGGATTGTCAGGTGAAAAAATTCCACTGGAAGCCAGAATCATGGCACTGGCAGATGTATATGACGCACTTGTAAGCAAGAGATGCTACAAGGAACCAATGAGTTTTGAAGAAGCAAGAAAAATCATCCTTGAAAACATGGGAACACAGTTTGACCCGAATCTCAGGGAAATTTTTGAAAAGAGCTGCAATCAGCTGGAAAACTATTACAAAAACCTTCAGCAATAATAGCAGGATACAAAATGAATAAAACCGCACTTGTTCTTGAAGGCGGTGCAATGAGAGGAATGTTTACCGCCTGAAATTATTGAATCAGTATATTTTCATAATATCATAATAGAGAAAGATTACAAGTACAATCTCTTCATTAAAAAATACAGAATACAAACTTCCAGCTAAAATCCATCAACAGTAAAGATTTCATCATTTCTTAAAACATTCGGATTATAATTCATATTTGACACAATTATAAACATAAACTAAATTCTAAAAGAGAATATTAAAAGCTATGGGAGTTAAGCATGCTTTCAAAAAAATTTTCTGCCCTCACTCTTGCTTTGCTTGGATTAATTTCCTCTGCAATTTCACAGAACGAAAAAATTGAATTCAGCAACTCATCAGCAATAATTAACGATGATTTTCTTGCCGAATATGTTGCCAGATCATGGACAGCCTCTGATGGTCTTCCCGGAAATTCAATAACTGATATTATGCAGGACGCGTCCGGATACATTTACATTGGAACATACGATGGTCTTGTCAGATTCGATGGCGTAGAATTTGTCAAGCTGAACAGAAATTACGACAAACGATTCAACTTTGTTTCTACAAGAGTCATGCATCAGGACACAAAAGGCAACATGTGGATTGGAACAAATGATGAAGGACTTATATTCATTGACAAAAGCAACAAGGATAACTCTAAAACTTTTTCAATGGAAAACGGACTTCCAAACAATTCCATCAGAGCATTGGTTGAAGACAGGGACGGAAACATCTGGATTGGAACAGCCTCAGGAATTTGTTACTTAGACAATAATTACAACATTGTTACACCTTCCGGACTAGAAAAATATGGTGACGAAAAAGTTCTTGTAAATGACTTATATTGTGACACTGCAGGAAGAATCTGGCTCACCACACTTCATGAAAACGGACTGTATGTTTTTTCTGACTCCAACAATTGTTTTTCCAGATTTGAAGGAATCAAGAAAATCAAGAACCCAATAATAAGTGTTGTTAAGCAGGACCGCTCCGGAGCATTCTGGTTTGGAACATCACCACATTATGTCATCAGGCTTGATGGAACAAGTGAAAGCATATTCAATATTGGTCATGGAGTTCAGCAGGGAACAATCATAAAAAATATATACCAGGACAAAAACAATAACATCTGGTTTGCTACTGATAACGGGCTCACAATTCTCAACGGAGGAAAATTCTCATACTATGATAAGAACAAGGGCCTCGTTGACAACAAAATCACAAGGATTATTGAAGACCGCGAGGGAAATATCTGGATTGGAACTGACTGTGGAGGGATTCAAAAACTTAGCTTGAGCAAATTCAAGACAATTCCACTCAACACAACAGTCAATGCAATTGCAAACGACAAATTCAGGGAAGTTGTATGGATTGCCTCAGACAACGGTGTCTACTGCTATTCAGGAAATAAATTCGTCGAAAACAAAATAACCAAAGAATGCAGAAATGTCAGGATACGTGATGTTTCAGTCACAGAAAACGGAGATCTTCTTGTTTCTTCTTATGACAAACTGGGTGTCATGAAATATGACCTCAACTCAAATTTTGTTTCATGGAAAAAAGAAGATGGACTTACAGGAAACAAAGTTCGGGTAACCCTCAAGGCAAAAAACGGCGACATCTATATTGGGACAACAACTGGACTTAACATTGTTGACTGCAAGACTGGAAAAATCACAAACATTACAAAAGAAGACGGAATAGCAAATGACTACATCATGTGCATAACACAAACTCCCGACGGAAGAATCTGGTGCGGCACAGACGGTGGCGGAATTTTCATTCTCAAGGACAGGAAAGTTGATGAAATCTACAATCACGAAAAAGGACTATCAGGAAATGTTGTATTCAAAATCATAACTGAGGAAGAAACTGGAATTAAGGACGGAGTAATATGGGTTTCAACAGGAAATGGCATTTCAAGAATACATGACGGAAAAATCGACAACTATAACTCTTCATGCGGACTACCGGCTGATGGAATTTTCCAGATTATTGTTGATTACACAAAGACAGCATGGTTCACATCAAACCTGGGAGTATTCTGTGCCAAATACAGTGACTTTGAAGATTATGCAGAAGGAAAAATTGATTTAATTCAGGTTAGAAAATTCGGAAAATCAGATGGTCTGGTTTCTGGAGGAGTTACTTCCACTTCCCGATCCATGAAAGATGAAATTGGAAGACTCTGGTTTACCCTCATTGATGGATTTGCTGTATATGATCCAATCAAAATAACTGCAAATAAAATATCACCAATAATTGACATTCAGTCTGTAACAATTGAAAACGAAAAGCACAATCCATGTGAATCAACTTTCATTATCAAACCAGAAGCAAAGAGAATCAGCATAAAATATACGGGATTAAGTTTTGTTTCCTCAGACCAAATGAGATTCTCATACAAGCTGGATGGTTTTGACCAGGACTATTCAGAATGGACAACCAACAGGGAAGTCTCCTACACAAACCTCAAGCATGGAACATACACTTTTTCTGTGATGACTAAAAATGGTGATGACATTGTTTCTGAAACAAGCCGGGAATTAATATTCATCAAAAAGCCATTCATCTGGGAACTTGCATGGTTCTGGATTGTTGTTATTCTACTGGTTTCAGGAATCACGGGATTAATTATCTACGCAAGATTCAGGTCAATGAAAAAATATCAGGCTGAACTTGAGGCAAAGGTCGAAGAACGAACCCGCGAACTCAGACTAGAAAAGGAAAAATCAGAAAACCTGCTTCTTAATATTTTGCCTGAAGAAGTTGCAAGGGAACTCGCAGAAAAACCCAATGAAACAATAGCTCAGTCTTTCCCAAATGCAACGGTTTTGTTTACTGATATTGTAGGATTCACAAACTTAAGCAGTGGCCTTTCCGCATCACAGGTTGTAGAGCTTCTGAACAAGCTTGTAACAATATTCGACAACAGAGCCAAGGCAGAGGGAATTGAAAAAATCAAGACAATTGGAGATGCCTACATGGCTGCTACTGGATTGACAACAGACCAAAATAACAAAGGTGTGAGCCAGATGATTAACTTTGCAAGGGGATTACTCAACGATGTAATAATCTTTAATGCACAAAGCAAAATAAAGGTTCAGATAAGAATTGGAATCAACTGCGGAAATCTTGTTGCCGGAATCATCGGAAAGTCTAAGTTCATTTATGACATCTGGGGAGACACGGTTAACGTTGCTAGCAGAATGGAAAACTCAGGTGAACCAATGCGCATTCATGTTTCACAGGCAATATATGAATCTGCAAAAAATGAATTCAATTTCACAGGACCTTTTGAAATCGACATAAAAGGAAAAGGTAAACTGAAAACTTTCTACTTAGAGGAGAAAACACAATGTCATATTTAGCCAGTGAAAAAAGATATGAAACAATGAAATACAATCGCTGTGGAAAATCAGGACTAATGCTGAGTGCAGTTTCTCTTGGGCTATGGCACAACTTTGGAACAAATGATGACTATGAAAACATGAGACAAATGTGCTTTACGGCTTTTGATTCTGGAATAACACATTTTGATCTTGCAAACAATTATGGTCCTCTACCAGGTTCTGCAGAATCAAACTTCGCAAAAATTCTTAAGAATGATCTTATGCCATACAGGGACCAGCTGATTATTTCAACCAAAGCCGGATATGATATGTGGCCAGGTCCATACGGAAACTGGGGCAGCAGAAAATACCTCATTGCCAGTCTTGATCAGAGCCTTAAGAGAATGGGTCTGGATTATGTTGACATTTTCTATCATCACAGAATGGATCCTGACACACCTCTTGAAGAAACCATGGGTGCACTTGATCAGATAGTTAAGTCAGGAAAGGCACTCTATGTGGGCATATCAAACTATGACGGAGAGAACATGGTAAAGGCTGCAAAAATTCTAGGAGATCTCCACACACCATTCATCATCAATCAGAATCGCTACAACATTTTTGACAGAGCAATTGAAACTAACGGATTAAAGAAAAACGCTCCGGAATACGGCAAGGGAATAATAACCTTCTCTCCTTTGGCTCAGGGATTATTGACAGACAGATACCTGAATGGAATCCCTAAAGACAGCAGAATTGCAAGAAGCGGTATTTTCCTGCATGAGTCAGATGTAACAGAAAAACGACTGGGACAAATTTCTGACCTGAACAAAATAGCACAGAACAGAGGTCAGACCATTGCACAGCTTGCACTTAGCTGGATTCTGAAAGATAATGACATTACAAGCGTGCTTATTGGAGCAAGCCGCCCCTCACAAATATCAGACTGCGTAAAATGCATTGAAAACACAAAGTTCTCAAATGAAGAGCTTTCAATGATTGATGAAATTTCAAACAGATAGGAGATAAACTATGAATAACTTTAATTTCTATGCACCAGCATATTTCGACTTTGACATTACCAGACAAAATTAAATTCAAATTATTTACACTACAATATCTGGAGGAAAAAAATGTACCTTGATTTGAGCTATCTTATTTTCGTATTGCCTGCACTTCTTCTTTCAATATGGGCATCATCTGCTGTTAAGAGCAGATTTGCAAAGTATGACAGGATTCCCGTAAAGAAAGGAGTCACTGGAGCTCAGGCAGCACAGATACTATTGAGAGCCAATGGAATCAATGACGTTAAGATTGCAAGAATCGGAGGCTGTCTGACTGACAACTATAACCCCACAACAAAAACATTGAGCCTTAGCGATGCAACTTATTCAAGCAGTTCTATTGCTGCCGTTGGAGTAGCTGCCCACGAAACAGGACATGCAATCCAGCACAACACAGGATATTTCCCACTTTCATTCAGACGGATGCTTGTGCCTGTAGCAAATCTTGGAAGCAGACTTGGACCATGGCTTGCCATTGCTGGAATCGGCTTCGGATACTCAGGCTATGCTGAGGAAAACTTTCAGTTTTGCCAGCTCATAACAAACATAGGTCTTCTATTGTTTTCCGGTGCAACATTATTCTACGTTGTAACCCTTCCAGTTGAATTCAATGCATCATGGAGAGCACTTAAAATTCTAAAGGGTGCAGGAGTTTTCACAGACCGGTCAGAAGCCGAAGGTGCAAAGAAAGTTTTGTGGGCAGCAGCAATGACTTATGTTGCAAGTGCCCTTCAGTCAATTGGTTCATTACTCAGACTGATTCTAATCGTAAATCGTTCCCGAGGACGACGCAGATAAAAGAAACCGCAGAAAAAAACAGTAATAACTGAATAAAATCAAAGTGCAGAAGATGAGAAGTCAAGTCTTCGGCTGTTAATGCTCATTACAAGGCCAATTGCAATCATGTTTGAAAGCAAGGCTGATCCACCATAGGACATAAATGAAAGGGGAATACCGGTAATAGGCATCATACCCATAACCATTCCTACATTAACAACAAAATGGAAGAATAACATTCCAAGAATTCCAGAACAGATATAGGTACTGAAATGATTTGTAGTTCGACGCATTATGTAAGTAATTCTCAAAAGAATTGCAAGGTAAACCAGGAACATGAGAACGCCACCAACAAATCCGGTCTCCTCAGAAAAAATACTGAAAATAAAGTCCGTGCTCTGCTCAGGAAGAAATTTCAAATGACTCTGGGTTCCCTTTAGAAATCCACGTCCAAAAAAGTTTCCAGAACCAATTGCCGTCTTTGACTGAATGATGTTCCAGCCTGAATTCAAAGGATCAATGGACGGATCAATAAACACAATAAGACGCTTAATCTGATATCCCTTTAGTTTCAAACCGGCAAAAATTGAAAACAAAAGGCTTGCAGAAACTACGCCAAAAAATTCCGAAATCCACCTGAAATATTTTTTCTCAAAAATTATTGATCCGAAGATTCCAATAATAGCAATACTGATAGAGGCAAGAATAAGCAGAATCTTAATTTTTGTGTTAACAAGAACCTTTACAACAAGAGAAGGCTTGTTCGAGAATTCAGTTCCCCAAATAGGAATGACAGTAAAAAGAATCGTAAGCAAACCGAAGGAAACAATCACAAGCAGATACTTGACGGGAATGTCAGCCATAAAGCACATGCACAAAAAAATAGGAATGAAAACAGTTGCAGTACCCAGGTCAGGCTGAAGAAGAATCAATCCCATAGGAACGCTCATGATAATGATTGAAGTCAAAAACCTCTTAAGAGGATCAACTTCAAGAGAATTTGAAAGATACCTTGCCAGAAATAGAATGAAAGAAATCTTTGTAAACTCAGAAGGCTGAATACCAAGACTGCCAATTCCAATCCAGCTTTTGGCACCGTTAACAACAGTTCCGAATATGAGGATCAAAACCAAAAGAAAACCAAATGCAATGAAAATATACGGCGAATATCTGGATAACTTACGATAATCAAAGGCAGCAAAAAACATCATGAAAACAAGGCCAATACCAAACCAGACAGCCTGCTTGGCATACTCATAGGAAGTCAAGGTTCCGTTTGAATCGATTGCCGAGGAATATATGAATGCAATTCCAAGAGAAACAAGAAAGGAAACACAAATCAGCAGGAAATAATCAATACAGTTAAGAAACTTGATTTTCATTCTCTTCTACCTCCAGCAACATTTGATTTATTGAACAAATAACCAAATTTCAATGCACTAACGGATTCTTCAAATGTCTGATCATTGAATATACCCTGAATAACTATATTCGTTGCATAAGGAGCCCACCACTCCCACTTATTAACGGCTTCAACCAGGGTTACTACAACAACCTGGTCTTCAGGAGGTGCATCATATGGTGCATAGCAGGCCATCCATGAATGCCAGTGATTTTTACCATATCCGTTTACTTCGGCAGTACCAGTCTTTCCAGCAATCTTTACAGTCTTGTTTGCCATTGGAATAATTGCAGTACCATCAGAGATTGTATATCGCAGATCACGCTGAACCTCACGCCAAACATCCTGACTTACAGTAGAAGTATGAAGAACTTCTCGCTGAATTGTATCAACCACTTCATTATCCTTGGAAGGATCCCTAACTTCCTTCAAAAGATGAGGCTTGTATATTTTTCCACTATTACAAACCATGGCCATCATGTTGGCAACATGAAGCGGAGTAACCAGTGTAAATCCCTGACCAATGGACATATTCATAGTATCTCCACCAAGCCAGATTTCATGATAGCGGCGTTCCTTCCACTGTGGAGTCGGAACAAATCCCTTGCTTTGGGCAGGAAGATCTATGTCAAGACTTTCACCAAGACCAAATTCCTTTGCATAGTTTGCAATTCTGTCGGCACCAAGATGTTCAGTACCAAGAACCCAGAAATAAACGTCACAAGACTGTGCAAGGGCATTCTTAAGGTCAAGCCAACCGTGTCCGTAAAGCTGATGGCAGTTAAAAATTCGGTTTCCGTATTCTATCTTTCCCTCACACTCAACTTTCTTTTCACGCGGGAATACCTTCTCTGAAAGAATGGCAGTAGTCATGATAGTCTTAAAAGTTGATGCAGGAGGATACTCAGCATTCACAACTCGATTGAGCATAGGCTTGCTCTTGTCGTTGTAATACTTTGAATACTGTGCACTGAATTCTTCCGTGGATGAAAGAATATTGGCATCAAAATATGGATAGGAAACCATTGCAAGAATTTCACCAGATGCTGGTTTTAAAACAACAATGGCTCCGACACGCTCACCGAGAGTCTTTTCAGCCAGTTTCTGAATGCTGTTGTCAATTGTAAGAACAAGGTTCATTCCACTTTTTGGAGGCTCAACTATAGGCTCGCTGTCAAGGAACCGTCCATGAACATCAACAACGCGGCTGATTCGTCCATCCTTTCCCTGCAGAAGTTCATCATACTGACGCTCAATTCCTATCTTTCCAACAGTGTAGTTTCTCGAATATCCCTTGTTATACCAGATCTTCAATTCTTCACTGGTAATGTTTCCAACGTATCCCAAAACATGGCTTATGGAACCAGTTTCAACATAATTTCTCTGAGGCTTGTTTCTCCAGGAAATTCCCGGAAGATCATTAATGTTTTCTGCGATATTACATATTGTCTCAAAAGGAATATTGGTTCTGACTTCAATGGATGTACTGCTCTTTCTTTTGTCCATTGGAATCATGACATCCATATCCTTTCTGGACATACCAAGATACTCACAAAGCTTAGTGATTACAGTATCATACCTTTCTGGTGGAATCTCTCTAGGCTTAACATCAACGGCAAATGAATCCGTATTGATAACCATTGGATATTTTGCATTTCTGTCAAAAATTTCACCACGCTGTGATGTAATGGTTGTGATGTCTTTGGAAATAACCTCTGAATGGGTTCTATGCTGCTGACCTTCAACAACCTGGAGAGTAAAAAGCCTCAAAACATAGATTACAAAAGTCACAACAATCAATATAGTCAGAATGAAAACCTTAGTTGACTTGGACACGGAATTGTCCAAACGGTGTATGTTTTCAGTGTATATTGAGTTATTCTGCCTGTACTGGATCTCATCTGAATTCATCAGTAAATAACCCTCGTCTTCACAACAAGAGAATTCTTGAATATTCCCAGAAACTTGAATACCAGCGGTGCAAGAATAATATTCATTGCCAGCTCAAAAAAGAATTCAAACGAAACCACATGATAAGAATAGACAATTGCAGGAAACAAAACTGAAATAAACAGAGTAACCCCAACCTTTGCCACTGTACCAGCAAAAGCCAGAATCATAGGAATAAAAAAAACTTCTGTATTAAGAGTCTGCTTTAGAATTCCTGTGAGATAACCCAAAATCGTTCTCAAAAGACAATTCAAACCAAGTGGACAGGCACTGAGAAAATCCAGGAAAAGACCTGAAACAAAACCCGTTGTCTCACCCATGATTTTCCCATTATTAATAGAAAAATACAAAACACACAAAAGAGACAGATCAGGAAGTGATGGCAGGAATGTAACATTAGACAAAACAGCAGATTCAAAAATAGAAAAGCAAAGCAAAACCAGGGAACTGGCAAAAAAAGACCGGATCATTTTGCCTCCAGAGAAAATGGCTTCTTGTCATTATTCTGTGTCCTATCAACAACAATGACAGTATCCAATCTCAAAAAATCAATAATAGGTTCAAGCTCAATATCCAGGGCTGTATCATAGTCCAATACTTCAATGGAAGAAATTCGACCAATTGGAATATCCTTGAGATAGTTTCCATTTTCACCGCTTGTTACTACAACATCTCCGCGGTTAAAATCTTCAAGATTTCTTCTCCTGATATAACTGAGAGACAGGGGTGAATTGTAAGACCCATTTCCACTGGCAATTCCAACATCCCTTGTATTCTGGATTCTGGCTGAAATATGACACTTTGAATCATACAAGGGCATAACAAGACTTGTCTCTGGTGCAACATTGATAACTTTTCCGACAATACCAACATTACCATTCTGAATGGCAATAACAGACATGTCCTTTCTGATTCCATGACGTGCACCCTTTCCAATAGTAACTCCGGAATAGAGATTGTCTGGATCACGGGCAATTATCTGTGCAGCAATATTCTTGTACTGAAGTTCAGAAGCAAACCCCAGCTGTTCTTTAAGTCTCTCATTTTCCTTTCTGATTTCAGTATTGCTTCTCTGCATGTACTCATAGTCCTTGAGTTTTTCAGTAAGCAAGGCATATTCTTTCTGGAGACTGGCCATATCATGAACATACGTCACAACACCAGTCACAGCTCCAGTTACCTGACTAACGCCCTTTGAGAGAGTTGAAACAACTGTAAACCCGATTTTTGAAAAACTTACGACAAAACTTCCGCTTGAAAAACCAAGAAAAAGTCCGCTTGTAAGAATCAGAACCGCAAGAACAATCTCTGCAACCCTGAATCGGAATGAAACCTTGAAAGGAGAATTCATATACTAGTTGCTGTTGAGTTCTTCGTAAATTGAACGACTCTGAGACATGCTCTTGAAAAGTTCAAATGCCTCTCCGGCACCCTTTGCAACACATTCAAGAGGTCTTTCAACCAGGAATACAGGAACATTTGTTTCTTTCTTAATAAGATCTTTCAGTCCCTTAAGCATTGAGCCACCGCCAGACATAACGATTCCACGTTCAAAAATATCAGATGCAAGCTCAGGAGGTGTGCGACCCAAAGTAGCCTTGATTTCTTCAATAATCTTGCTGATAGGTTCCTTAAGAGCTGACTGAATTTCAACAGAATCAACCTCAAGCTGACGTGGAAGTCCAGTGATTGTATCATTTCCCTTGATAACCATTCGCTTGATCATATCACCGTCAGACTTTTTATCAGCCATGGCATTTCCGATTTCAATCTTGAGTTTTTCGGCTGTCTGCTGACCAATCATCAGGTTGTGGTCATTTTTGATATGCTTCATGATAGCTTCATCAAAAGCATTTCCACCAACACGAATTGAACTTGTAACAACCATTCCACCAAGAGAAATTACAGAAATTTCTGTTGTACCACCACCGATTTCACAAACCATGTGTCCTGCTGGTTCATAAATAGGAATCTCTGCACCAATGGCAGCTGCAAGACTTTCCTCAATAAGCTTAACTTCCTTTGCACCAGCCTTGAGAGCAGCAGCCATAACTGCATCCTGCTGAACCTGAGTAATGCAAGAAGGAATACCAATCTTCATTCGTACAGACTTGAAAAAATGGTTTCTTGGAATAACCTTTGAAATAAAATACTTAAGCATCTTTTCGGTGGAGTCACTGTCAGAAATAACTCCATCAGCAAGAGGTCTGATAGCAACAATATTGCCTGGAGTACGCCAAAGCATTCTCTTTGCCTCAGCACCTACAGCTACAACACGGCCTGTTCCTTTTTCGACCGCAACAACACTAGGTTCGTCAACAACGATTCCCTGACCGCGCACGAAAATCAATGTGTTACAAGTTCCAAGATCAACACCAATATCAGTTGCAAAACTATCAAACAAACCCATTTTTACATCCTCCAAATATATATGAATTATCTATCTCTCAATTTTTTTTAGTGCACCAGCATGTCTGCTTTGTATCTTCAGGCACTTGCGCCATTCAGCCCTAGCCTTAACAGAGTCACCTTTTTTTTCATACAGCAGCCCCTTTGCATAATGAACATCTGCATTATTGTCATGAACCAGAAGAATGGAATCAAACTCCTTTTCTGCTTCATCATAATTTCCTTCTTCAGTAAATATCTGACCAAGAAGAATATGACTGGAATTAACAAGATCCTCATTGCTGGAAGTCTCAATAACCCTGAACAGATATTGCTTGGCAACACTTTCCTGCTGATTGTTGAAATACTGCTTGGCAATATTGAAAAGCAAAGTATCATTTTCACGAACAAGAAGAGCCTCTGTAAAAGCTGCAATACTTTTGTCCGTGTCACCAATGGATGCATAGCTTAGGCCAAGCAAGAGAGGAATATCATCAGATGAATAACCATTTTCAAGGGCCAGATTCAGATACTTGATGACAAGATCAGAATAGTAATGATATGAAGAAAGCTTGTTCTTGTAAAAATAGGATCTGCCAAGCATATACTGAATCTGGGCAAGGGAATCTTTCTTGCAGTCTTTCAAGGAATTTCGAAGGCACACAATAGCCTCATCAAGATAAGACTGAGACTTTGTGGGATCAGTCTCAGACTCAGCCAGCATAAAAGAACTATATCCATGGAATGTCAGTGCCGTGTTATGGAAAGGATCCTCATCCAGCATCCGGGCTGATGAATCATAAACATTGGAATAGCCTTCAATTGTGCGAAGATCCCAGTTATCATACAAATATGTAACAGAATCAGTGTCAAAGAACTTATTTCGCACCAATCGAACAAGAAAAAAACAAAGGAGGAACAGTATAATTGCACCAGCTGCAATAAGAGAAATTTTTAAAATGAAAACACGTCTAGAATAGAAAATACTTTCTAAACCATATCTCCTTTTCATTGTTCCCACCACCAAAATTAAAAAAGGATACAGTAAGCCGGGTTCTGGTCTGCAATAATGCAGTGTGACCATCTATCCACAGTGCCAGTTACCTGACACTTCCAGCAATCTACCCGCAGTAATAAGGCCGGAAACCAAACTGCTATATGATTTTGCTCCAGATGAGGTTTGCTTATGCCGTTTCTGTTGCCAGACCCGCGGTAGGCTCTTACCCTGCCTTTTCACCCTTACCTGTTTCCAGGCGGTTATTTTCTGCAGCACTTTCTGTCAGTTCAGGGGTTATGCCACAAAAATGACAACTGCCCTGTCCTGCCCGGTTATTATCCGGCATCTTTTCCGGTGGAGCCCGGACTTTACCTCCCCAGGCATGTAAATCATCTTACATACCCGAAGCGATCACAGTATCCTGAATATACTAGTTTTCAAAATCCATTGACTTTGAATCTTCTTCGTCAATTGAGTCATCTGACATGTCAATAAGATCATCATCTTCATCTCTGAAAAGATCATCGTCAGAATCAGCTGCATTAACTGAAGATTCCAGTGAATAGAAGTTGGAATCAGTTGATTCCTCATAGAACAAAATTCTACTGCAGTATGGGCAGAAAAGAATCTTCTCACCACGCTGAACTTCATTTGCGAACTGTGCCGGAAGAACCATATGACATCCGTCACATACATTTCCCTTAACGGAAACAATACCCTTTCTGTTTCTGCGAATAATGCGCTGGAACTTCATGATTGTTTCAGGATCAATTCCCTCACACTCTGCATCTTCCTGAGCCTTGAGTTCCTGAAGCTTGCTGTTGAAAGATTCATATTCCTTGTCCATATTGGCCTTGGACTCATTGATATCCTGTTCCATAGAAGAAATAGTCTCTTCAAGACTCTTGAGTGTATCCTGGAGCTCAGCAAGATTCTTTTCCTCATGCTGAAGTTCCTTGCGCTTAGAATCTTCAAGATCCTGGGCTTCCTTAATCTGCTTGTCAAGAATCTCATACTCACGGTGAGTTGAAATTCCATCCATGGCCTTTTCGCCTTCTTCGCGTTTTCTCTGAGCCTCTTCAAGTTCAGATTTAAGCTGTGCAACCTGAGCCTTCTTTGACTCATACTGCTCATTCTTCTCAATATATTCTTTCTTGAAGCTGTCGTGTGTTTCTGTTGTTCCAACAAGTGACTTTGGAAGTTCCTCTACCTTTGCTTCAATGTCATACTTTTCTGCAAGTATGTCCTGTAATCTCTTAAGTTTGTCTAATTCTTCTGTCATCTGCATGGCACAAACCTCATTTTCAATATTTTATAAGAATACATAATTTCACAAATTATGTCTATGTCTTGTATTTGCAAGCATGCCGCAAACACATTATTAATCAGATGAAAATCTCAGGAATCAATATAATCGCGCAATCCCTGGGCTCTCTTTGGATGTCTTAGCCTTCTGAGAGCCTTTGCTTCAATCTGGCGGATTCTTTCACGGGTAACATTGAAATAAAGACCAACTTCTTCCAGTGTAAGTGAATATCCGTCTTCAAGACCGAATCTCATCTTAAGAACATCCTGTTCCCTCTGAGGGAGCTTGCTGAGAACACTTGAAAGCTGCTCCTTGAGAAGTGTATATGCAGTCTGATTTGCAGGATTCTCAACTTCCTTGTCTTCAATGAAGTCTCCCAATGAACTGTCTTCTTCTTCTCCAATTGGAGTTTCAAGAGAAATAGGCTCCCTGGCAACATTCTTAACCTGCTTTACACGTGATAATGGCCATGAAAGCTGTGCTGCGATTTCCTCATCAGTTGGTTCGCGACCAAGTTTCTGCATAAGCTGACGGCTCTCGCGGACAACCTTATTGATCTGTTCGATCATGTGAACAGGAACGCGGATTGTACGGGCCTGATCCGAAATTGAGCGTGTAATTGCCTGTCGAATCCACCATGTGGCATATGTTGAAAATTTGTATCCCTTTCTGTATTCGAATTTTTCAACAGCCTTGATAAGACCGATGTTGCCTTCCTGAATAAGATCAAAAAGCTGAAGTCCACGGTTCGTATATTTTTTGGCAATGGAAACAACAAGACGAAGGTTTGCATTGATAAGGCGGTTCTTTGCCCTTTCAAGCTGAATTCTACCCCTCTCGATTTCCTTCTTCATCTCAATGATTTCCTCAACTGAGTTTTCAAAAGAATACTCAAGCTCACGGAGTTTTCTGTCAATCTTCTGGATTTCTGTATAGTCAGAGCGGATCTCATCTGCCTTGAGACCAAGCTCCTTTTCAAGCTTTACGCATTCATTGTGAATTGCAAGACGTCGTCCAATACTGCGAAGCCCGACAGCATCCTTGATGCGCAGCTTCTTCATGCGGCGTTCCTGAACCATGTGATATTCATCAATTTTTTTAGAGGCATCAATGAATTTTGCGCTGAATTTCTCAATTTCCTCAGTCTGAAGAACAGCATCTTTCAGGAGTTCCTTGATAGGTTCCCGAAGCTTAATAAGCTTTGTGTCATTGAAAATATTCATTGACGGATCTTCTGAATGAAGCTGCTTCTTGAGAACAACATATTCAGACATCTGCTCACGAACAGGCTTGACATACTCAATGTAAGAACTTCTCAATCTGCGGCGCTCAGCCATTTCCTCATTGAGTTCCTTGCGAAGCTTTCCCGGCTCGTGGGGATCAATTCTCTTGAAGATAATATGACAAATCTGATAAAACTCAGGAACAATCATTCCGGAATTTCTGATGACATTGGTAATTATGTTCTGACCATCTTCCATCTGCTTGGAAAGTATTACTTCCTGTTCAGCAGTGAGAAGATTTTCCTTACCAATCTCACGAAGATAAAGACGAATTGGATCATCTATGTTGGAATCCTTATCATTGGCAACAAGCCTGTGCTTTGACTCATCATCAATCTTAGCGTCTTCTGATTCACCAAGACCCTCGTCATCCTCATCATCGAGCATGTCCTCTTCTTCTTCTTCGACTTCTTCCATAATCTGAATGTTATTCTTGGAAAGAAGCTGAAGAACGCCCTCCATTTTTGGAGAGTTTACGAATTCCTGTGTCAAAATCTCGGTGATTTCGTCCCATGAGATAATCTGCTTGCTTGCTGCAACATCCAGGAGTTTCTTTACAAGAGGATCTTCCTCTTCTTCAAGATCTTCTTCAGAACTATCAGAGGATTCCTTTTGTGCACCGTCGGATTTATTTTCAGTCTTCCTGGACTTTTTCCTTGGTTCATCTACAACTGAATCTTCAGTTTCAGTATCATCTATTGTGGATTCCATTTCTTCAGAATCAGTTTTCTTTTTCTTTGATTTAGCAACTTTCTTTTCGACAGTTTCTTCTTTTTCAACGTTTTTTGATGTCTTTGCTTCGGAAGACTTCTTAGCCATTATTTAACCCTTCATTTTTTGGATTTGAGCGTCAATTTCCATCTTTTTCTTACAGAGTTCAACCTTTTTAAGAACATCCTCTTCAACGATGCTCTTTTCCAACCGAACAATCTCTTCCTGAATCATTCTCTTTCTGTTTGTCAAAACATTAAGCTTCAGGAAATTTATGCTGCCCTCAACAGACTCAGACGCCTTGTCTGAATGCTCCTTAACGGATTTTATAATCAGGGCTCGAAATTCCTCGCTTTCAATTCTGTTGAGAATGTTAGCAACGGAAAATGAATTGTTGCGATGGCATTCCTCCATAACAATGAACAATTGCCGTGCAAAGGGATCTGCCAGATCATCAACGGAAATTTCACTGCTCATTCTAACAAAGAAACCTGGATCATCAGTCACAGCTGTCATTACAGCTTGCAGTTCGGCGTTTTTGACTATCTTAGGTAGGGTCTTGGCCACATCAGACTGCTTGATTCCTGAAACTCTTGCTCTTGCAGCTACTTGTTCACGATTGACGTAATCCTTTAGAGCAGCCTCCTTTTCAATTCCGAATGCCTGGCACAACAGGTCCAGACATGCTTGCTTCTGTGTTTCCAGCTTGAGGGTATCCAAATATTCAAAGAACTCCAGCGAAGCCTTTGCCTTTCCTTCAGGCGTGTCCTTTGGATACATTTCTTGCAGTTTAGACAACAGATAGTCGAAATCAATTATAGCACACCCAACCTCATTCGTCAAGTAATCAGCTCCATATGTGACCATAACTTCTGCAGGATCCTTTCCACCCTTTATTCGAATGACCTTGACGGGAATATCCTGCTTACGGCACATAAAAATGGCTCTTTTAGTAGCCTTCTGTCCCGCGCCATCAGAGTCAAAGGAAAGATAAACCTCATCCACCAGATTTTTTACAAGAAGTATCTGCTCATCAGTCAATGCCGTTCCCAGAGGTGCAACTGCATAATTAATGCCGCACTGATGATATGCTATGACATCCATGTATCCTTCACAGAAAATGACCTTCTTCGATTCCCTTATAGCCTGCTTGGCAAAATTGAAGGCATAGAGAGTGCTGCCTTTCTTATATTGTATCAAGTCGCCGGAATTAAGATATTTCGGAGATTTCTCACTGTCTCCCCGCAAGAATCTTCCGCCCATGGCAACAACCTGTCCGTTTCTGTCAAAGATGGGAAACATGAGCCTGTCGGAGAAAAATGCATATTCAGGATACCGGGAGCTGAAAAGCCCTGACTTATCCAGGAATTCCTTCGAATAGTTCTTTTTTTCAAGAAAACCACGAAGCCATTTTCTGTCACTGGGACTATACCCCAGCTTGAATTTTTCTATGGTTTCACGGGTAATGCCGCGTTTTGTTATGTAATCAAGGGCAAATTTTCCCTGGGGAGTTTCTGTGAGCATGTAGGAAAAGGAAGTTGACACCCTGTTGTACAAATCAATATATTCCTGCTTCAGCTTTGAGGTGTCATCAGATTTCTGCATGGAAGACCCGGAGTTTTCATAGACAAGCTGAACACCGGCCTTTTTTGCAAGAATTTCAATGGATTCGGCATAGGAAACATTTTCCATCTGCATGATAAAGTTGAAGGCATTACCCGCAGCATGGCATCCGAAGCAGTAGTAGAATTTCTTGTCGGGAGAGACACTGAAGGAAGGAGTCTTCTCATGATGAAAGGGACAGCATCCCCAAAAATCATTGCCCCTCTGCTCAAGGCTCACATATTCCCCAACCAGTCCGACAATATCAGTTTTTCCCGAGACCTCATCAATGGAACTCTTTGAAATAAACGATGCCATTTCTACAGAAGACCTATTTTTTAACGGAAATCATATTACCGATTTTTTCATGCTGATCAAGTGTGCTGCTAAAGGTATGACGTCCCTCATCAGCATTGGTAAGGCGGAAATAGTAATAGTTTGTCTTTGGAGGATCTGCAACTGCATTAAGGGAAACCAGTCCCGGATTTGAGATTGGACCAGGAGGCAAAGCAGCCCATTTGTAGGTATTGTACGGACTGTCAATTCTCAGGTCTCTGTTGAAAATTCGGTCAGGATGTGGAAGCCCCTGAATTTCTGTGATTATGTATACAATTGTTGCACAAGATTCAAGCCCCATTCCAATCTTGATTCTGTTATAGAAAACGCTGGCAATAAGAGGTGCCTCATCCTTGACCCTGTATTCCCTTTCGACGATTGAAGCCACAACAAGCTTTTCCAGAAGTTTTTCCGGCTCAAGATCCTTAAGACCGGGAATAGAACTGATTCTGTCAAAAAATGTGGTCACAAGGGTGTCAATAACAATTTTCTCATCCATTCCGGGAGTAAAGAAATAGGTGTCCGGATAAAGATACCCCTCAAGGGAATCTGCTGGAACATGGTATTTTTCAAGAAGATCCCTGCTGGAACAAAGTTCAATGAATTTCTGGCCGTCACACACCTTGTTTTCCTCAAGAAGATTTCCAATCTGAGTCTTGGTAAGGCCTTCCGGAATACTTACGGTAATGTACTCCTGGCGTCCTTCCTGAATTGTGGAATATATTTCCCTGAGGGACATTTTGTTTGTGATGTAGTATGTTCCCGTGCGAAGATTGAATGCCTCTTTTGGAGTAAACACATGGAATCTGGCAGCATAGTAGAAAAACCTGTCATTCCTGATGAGATTGAGATCCATGAGACGCTTTGAAACATCTCTTACGGAGTCCCCCTGAACAACGCTTATTTTTTCACCACGCTCATCTTCATCAGCTCCGGAAACCGGCTTGCAAAGATAAAAGAAAGCAGAAACTGCAAAAACAACTGCGACTGCAACAACTGCAAGAAGCCATGCAAAAAACCTGATGACAACACCCTTTTTCATTATATCTCTATTTCCTGTCCTTCTCTGGATATATGAATGCCAACCTTATTGTCAGCATTGAATTTCTTGTAGTTCTGTCCTGCATAAAGAATAGAATCAAGCTTCTTGTCATCATAATTTGGCTCATGATGGAAGAAATAAAGGTCCTTGATATTCCAGATACTGGCAAAATCAATGGCAGAACTGAATGAACTGTGTCCCCAGTTTATTTTCTGGATTGCCTCAGGACTGGTGTACTGGCAGTCAAACAAGATGACATCAGCATCCTTGAAAAAATAGTTACGCTGGATATCAATGTTGAAATCAGAAGGCTGAAGCTCCACATCAGTACCGTAGATGAGTTTCTTTCCGTCTTCCTCAAATGAATATGAATAGCTGTCACCAGGATGAGTCATTCTGTGAGTATTAATCTTAACTCCGTCAATTTCAAAAGGAACACCCTCCTCCAACTGATGGAAAGTAAACCTGTCCCTGATATTGGGCCAGCATGCATTAGGCGGGAAAAAAGGGGGGCTGCTCTGAGCTGCAAAACACTGTTCGGCATTTGGATGAACGGAATAAACATCAATTGTGGTATTTGGATTGAATGTCTGTCCAAAAAAAGGCAGACCCTGAATATGATCCCAATGGAAATGTGACATGAAAATATTGTAATGAAGATTTTCAGGCTGCTTCCCATAAACTGAATAGCTTCTCAAACCTGTACCGCAGTCAAGAAGAAAAACCTCACCATTCTTGGATCTGAGTTCCACGCAAGGTGTGTTGCCACCTACAGTTCCATAGAGCCAGTCAGGAAGTGACGAAAGAAACCTCATCTTTGCCTCCTCAGACTCAACATCCTTTGGTGTCATTCTTGAAACTACTGCAGCAATCTTTGACTGAATCTGCTCATTGCGCAATGGAGCTGAGATTGACCCCCTGACTCCCCAGAAATGTAAAAGCACAATTATCCCCCAAACCGAAAAGTGCTGAAATTATATTGAAAAAACAATGGTTTATCAATTGGAAAGGTCTTTTGTCACAATTTATTAAATTAAATCTTCATGTTCATTGCTTCACGAACTTCATCAAGTGTCTGAACTGCAATGGCACGAGCCCTGTCCACACCTTCAAGAAGAACCTGACGGATATAGTCCTCGTTCTTTTCAAGTTCTGCACGCTTTGTGCGCAATGGACGAAGTTCTTCATTAAGGGCTTCAGTAAGGCACTTCTTTAGCTCACCGCTGCCCTTGTCTCCGATGCGGTCTGCAACAACTGCAGGATCTTCCTTTGTGCACAGAGAAATAAGTGAAAGAAGGTTTGCAACTTCCGGACGATTCTCAGGATCGTATGTGATTACGCGTTCGCCATCTGTCTTTGCCTTCTTGATGAGGGCTGCAGTTTCATCTTCCGTATTACAGAGGAAAATTGCATTGTTGCGGCTCTTTGACATCTTCTGGGTTCCGTCAAGTCCCATGATGCTTGGTGTCTTTGAAAGGAGAGCCTGTGGCAACGGAAAAATAGGATCACGTCCCTTGCAGAATTTCTTGTTGAAGGACTTTGCAATGTTGCGTGTAAGTTCAATATGAGGAAGCTGATCTTTTCCTACAGGAACAACATTTCCCTTGCAGAAAAGAATGTCGCAGGCCTGATGGATTGGATATGTATACATGCCGGCATTTACGTTTGTAAGGCCCGCACTCTGAATCTCTTCCTTAACTGTTGGGTTACGGCTAAGCTCAGAATTGCTGACGAGTGTCATGAATGGAAGCATAAGCTGGTTACATTCAGGAATGTAAGAATGAGGATAGATAATTGTGTTCTCACCCGGTTCAATACCTGCAGCAAGATAATCAATTACAAGCTGCTTTGTATTCTGGCTAATCTTGTCAAAAGCATCATGATCAGTAAGAACCTGATAGTCAGCAATAAGAATCATTGTCGGCACACCCATCTTTGAAATGCGCACTCTATTCTGCAATGATCCGAAATAGTGCCCGATATGAAGGCGGCCTGTAGGTCTGTCTCCAGTAAGAACGCGGTATTTTTTTGGATTTACTGCGATATCTGCTTCAAGAGCCTTTGAGCGCTCTACTGCAGCCTCAAAAGTTTTGTTAGGATCAAATTCCTTGTTTTCTTCTGCCATGACTTTTTCCTTTCAATATTTACTAAACATTCAGCCGACAAATTAACTGAGGCTGACATCAAGTGAACCAGCACTAAATTACGGGCAATTCTATTCTATTTTTTCCGGTTTATCAACTGAAAGAACAAAAACATTTCCTGAACTACAAGCTAAACCTGTATCCAAGAAACTCAAGAGTGCATGCAGTAAAATCAAAAGTGCTCTTTCCATCAAAGGCCGGATCATACAGAGCATCATTAAGCACAGGCAATGAAACCCAGGACAAATGACACCTAACCTGGTGCTTAAATCCCCTGGTTATCCTGCAACTGGCACTATACAACCCGCCATCCATATTTCTTGCAATAATTTCAGTGGTGTAGATTTTATTTCCAGCCTTCTTTTTGGCAGCCATTCCCGAAAGTTCGGTAACCGGGCGAACCTCCCTGCCGGAAAGTCCAAAAAACCTGAATCTGGAGGAGACGGAAACTGACGAACACTCGTTAGCTGTAGAATTTTCCAGACACTTGAAGAATTTTCTCACATCATCGCAATGGGGAGGATAACTATCGTTAGTTAGCAAACTTGCATCCAATCTGCATGTTGCCGAATAATGCTTCACAAACCTGTCACAGGCCTGCTCTTCAATCATAAGTTCATAGAAATCCTGGGATGCTGCAACAAGAACAAGTCCGCGGGTATCCGTGTCAATTCTGTGAATTAATCCACGCTCAATGGGCTTTCGTCCTGAGACACCATCAATTTGAGGAAACAGTTTCATTGCCTGAAACAATGCACAGTCATCATTTTCCGACAGTGGTGCACTGGGAAGCCCACTGGGTTTTTCAAGAATAACAAAAGGTTCGGATGTACTTGGTTCATGCAGAATTCTTATTTTCATTTCAACATTACCTGTCATCTGGAAGAATTGTCTTTGGATAGTCTTTTTTCAGGATCTTCATCACTTCCACAAACCTGCGTGGAGTCGGAGAAACAAATTCCATTTTATTCCTGAATCCCGGAATGTGAATCCGCATCTTCCTGGAATGGAGCATGAGAGTTGCACCTGGAAATTTTCTGTCTGGTCTTGAATAAATCTGGTCACCTAGAATCGGACAGTTAAGATATTTCATGTGAACCCGAATCTGATGTGTCCTGCCTGTGTTTATTCTTACCCTCATGAGAGAATACTCTCCATAACAGGATATACACCTGTAATAGGACCTGGCAAACTTTCCCTCATCAGTGCCAACAACAGCCTTGAATCTTTTTCTGTCCTTTGGATCCCTAATGATTTGTGTTTCAATTATGCCATGGCTGTGCTGAGGCCTTCCCATGCAAATACAAATATATTCCTTGTAAATCTTATTATGATTCCTGAACTGATTTCCAAGAAATTCTTCTGTGTCCCTGTTTTTTGCAGTTATGATCAATCCGGAAGTATCCTTATCCAGGCGATGAACTATTCCGGGTCTTCTGTTGGAAAGAATTTCAGATGCAGATCCAGTCTTTAGCTCAGGAATGCTCTGCCTGTTCCAGTGAAACAAAAGTGCATTCACAAGAGTTCCTGACCAGTTGCCGCTTGCAGGATGAGTTACCATACCCTGCTTTTTGTTTACAACGCAAACATTATCATCCTCATAAACTATATCAAGTGGAATATCCTCAGGATCAATATTGTCAGGAACATTTTCTTCCCACTGAACATCGATTCTGTCTGAGGGCTTGACCTTATATGAAATTTTCTGAGGCTTACCGTTAACCAGAATCGTAACAAGTCCACTTTTAAGCTTGCTGCGATTCATGTTTGGAGTATGATCACAAATATATTTGTCCAGCCGGTCTGGAGTCTTGTAAGTTGGAGGAACCAAAACACTGAAAAAAGCCATTACCGTTCCTCACTTTCCATCTTGAGAATTATTCTCTTCATCAGAAACAGAATCCGGATTTTCCTCAGCTTTATCAGAAGACGGAACAATTATAATCTGATCATAGCTTTCAAGGATTTTCTTTTCGCGCCTGCTTTTGACAGCACGTTTTATTGTATTTACGGTAAAATCTATGACACCAATGCAAAGTCCTGCACCAAGTGAAGCACCAAGAATCTTTAGCTGCTGCTCCTCAGTAAAAGAATCATCTCCCTTTGAAAAAGGATTTGGAAAATGCTCAGTCTCACCGGTCTTATATAGATACGTTCCATATCCGATTGTAATGCCAAGAGCAGCGAAGGGAACCGCCCCCAGAGAAATTATTTCTGCCCGTCTCAAGTCCTTTGTCCACTGGGGAAATTCATCCTCCGAATAAGGAACAGGCTCTGTATTTGCTTCATCCGCTGAAAAGCAGGGAGACAGCACAAATGAGAAAAAAACAAAAACAAGCATTATGCGGAAAAGTCGAGACATTTACCTTGAATAGTTCCTCTCACCAAATATGGCAGTTCCAACCCTAACCATGGTACTTCCTTCCTCAATGGCAATTTTGTAATCACCACTCATACCCATGCTCAAAACCTGGATTGGAAGATTTGGAAATTCACGGTTGAGTCTGTCACGAAGAATTCTGGTCTTCTGGAATGAACTTCTTACAAGTCTTTCATCATCTGTAAATGGAGCCATTGTCATGAGTCCCTTTGGAACAATATGGGGATAAAGTCCACTGGCAATATTTTCACAGGAACGCAAAAGATCATCCTCACTTCCATAGCCACTCTTTGAATCCTCAGCCGTGTGAAGTTCAAAATAAACTTCAAGACAACGATTCATTCTTGCAAGATGTTTTTCCGCTTCCCTAAGGACATCCTCGCGATCAACAGACTGAATACAGGAAGCAATTTCACAGGCCTTCTTTATCTTGTTAGTCTGAAGGTTGCCAATTATATGAAGATCCGGGGTAAAGCCCATAGCCTCCACCTGAGTGAATTTTTCACAGGCTTCCTGAACACGATTCTCACCAAAAAGAACCTGGCCAGACTTCATGGCCTCAACAACATCCTCTGCAGGATGAAACTTGCTGACAGCACAAAGAAGAACTTCATTTTCTTTTCTGCCGGAACTGATGCAGGCATTCCTGATTTCTTCCCTTACCCTTTCCAGATTTTCAGCTATATTAACAAGTGACATTATTCATACCCCCACAAAAACTACTTAACATCATCGTACTCTATTCTAAGACTCTCGCACAATCTAAGGAAATCTTCAACATGAAGATTCTCTGCCCTCTGAGACTTATCAATTCCTGCACGTGAAAAAACCCTTTCAGCATCCATGCTCCCATTCAAGAGACCCTTAATGTTATTGTTTACAGTCTTTCGTCTTGATGAAAAGAGAGCATGAACCAGCTTGACAAAAAGCCTTGGATCAGAACACTCATAGGGCTTTTCCCTGCGAGTCATGACAACAGCCTGAGACCCAACGTTAGGTTTTGGCCAGAAATTACCTGCAGCAAGCTCAAGCCCAGGCTTAACTTCATATCCCCACTGGCACAAAACACTGAATGAAGAATAGTTTTCTGATGAGGGCTTTGCAACCATTCGCTGGGCAACTTCCTTCTGGATGGTAAAAACACACTTGTCAAAGACCAGACCCTCTGTAATGGTATCTGCAATAAAAGTAGCTGCAATATTATATGGCAGATTTCCGAACAGCTTGCACGGTCTTTTTTCCTGGCATTCAAATTCCTTCTTCCATGTCTTAAGGACGTCTCCCTCAACAATCCTGAAATTTCCATTGCTTTCATAACCATCAAAAAACTGATGAAGAAAGGAAATAAAACCACGGTCAATTTCAAATGCTGTCAGGCATGCCTTTCTTGAAAGAATCTCACTTGTCATGCAACCAAGGCCGGGACCAATTTCCCATACTACCTGATTTTCTTCCGGATCAAGATAATCAATTATCTTTGTCCGAGCCTGAGGATTTAGCATGAAATTCTGCCCGAATTTTTTTTGCATTGCCATTCCATTTTCTTCAAGAAATGTCTTCAGTGCTATGGCAGAATTATAATCAGGATGTTCCATTCTAGTTTCCTATTGAAAGCGGCGGAACAAGAGCAAAAAGTCCAACCACCTTCTCTATAAAAAAATATATCATGTTAAGTATACAACCAAATGGCCCGGACAGAAAAGGGAATACGAGAGAAAAAATTACGGCAACAAAAGAAACAAGCATCAGAACATTTATCATTGGAGAAACTACAACCGATGAAATACAACCAATGGGCATAATTTTTCCAAAGAGTCTTGCACAATAAAAAGATGTTGCAGCCTGAGCACTAACAGAAGCAGAAACAGAAGAAGACACCATGGGAGGAAGAAACCTTGAAAAGATACGGCAGGAAACAAAATCAGAAAAAACAAGGATTCCTGCAAGGGCACCATATGACAGGACAAATGCGGGAGATTGTGCATCCTGAGGAATAAGACACAAGTGAAAAAGAAAAACAAATGACAATACTGAAAGATAGTCCGTGTCCACGCAATAAACTGCAGAACAAACCAGGACAACAAGCGAACAAACCAAAGCCCTGAACAGGGACGGAGAAAGCCCGGCAAACCAGACAAAGAAAACCATAGCAAGAAGCCTTGCCCAGAATGAATATTTCTTTCCGAACAGACGCCTTGAACCAAAACCAAAAACTGATGAAAAAAAGGAAAGATGCATTCCGCTCAAGGCAAGTATATGAGAAAGACCTGCATTACGGAAATTTTCCTGCAGATTATCATCGCAATACTCCCGGGATCCAGAAAGAAGGGCCAGAACAAAACCGCCGGCTTTTCCCCAGCCAAACATAAGACGCTTAAACGAAAGCCTGCACAGTGCCCTGAAATGACTTATGGAAAAAGACAGTGAATTACTGCCACCAGGAGAGCAGACCGAAGAACAGACAAAGCAGCCGGCATCACTAAACCAGGAACCGTCAGCACATATTTTCTCGCCAGCCTCATACAGAACCGGAGATGAATGGCGCGAATACAGTTTTCCCGGATAATTTGACTCAACAAATTCCGAAGGAACAAGAATCCTGACCCTGCCAGAAGCACCGAGATTGTTTCCCCGTGAAAAAAAATTTGATGACACAGACAAAAGATCAAGATCAAGGGAATAATAATTTTTTGATGAAGTCCTTGCAGGATTGGAATGAATAATCCCGGAAAGAGAGGTTGCTTCATTAATGTCACACAAGGAAACAAATGGATTCCGATTACCGGGAACGCCCACCCCGGAACAAAGCAAAACTGCGACAACAAATGCCGCAGCAACAAAAGGATTAAAAATTCTCAGTCTCTGGAAATCTACCACTTAAGCTTGGCAAGAGCTGACTTTGCGGCATCGGTAACTTCTGCAGGATAGTCAAGATAAGTAACATAAAGCAGATAGTCAAATGCAGACTTGTCGCCCAGTTCCCCCAACGATTCAATTACGGAAAGCACAACGGCATTACTTGAAAGCGAGTTAGACTCAGCCTTCTTGTTAAGTGAATCAAGATAAAGAGAAAGAGCCTGAACTATGTCCTGTGAGCCTATGGCTGCCAGATTCCTGATGGCAAGGGAGAAACTTTCCTCAGAAACCTGATTGTCTTCATACTGACTTTTGAGAACCTCAAAACAATCCCTTGAAACCGAAGATGCGCGAGTCCACTTTGTGCTTGCAGCAACTTCAAGGGAAAGAAGCATGAGTTCCACATCTTCCCTCGAGAATTTTGACTTCACTTCCTTGCCATTATATATAACCGACGACAATGCATTTTCTGCAACAATGCCCCGAACTTTTTCAGAAATTTTCTTGTTAAGGTTGATCTTCTTCAGGATGACAATTCTCCTTTCCGGCGGAACCGTGGAAAGAATCTGGAGAATCTCCCCCTCATGCCTGTCTGCAAGAACTCCGTATGAATTGGAAAGATTCTCAGAATATGTAGGCCACACATCAAGAATGTCACCAATGAAGAGCAGTCGGAATGAATAGGAATTACCGTAATTTCCCATGAACAATACAGACTTAAGAAGCACCTCATCCATCTGCTCATTGTTCTCCATGCGCTGGTTGAAATAGGTGTTAACAAGAAGGACAGCCTCTGCACTTGAAAAATCCGAGAAGGCATCAATAACTGCTATGCGAACCCTTTCATCAGAAAATTCACGGAACACCTTGCACAATGCAGATGAAACCTCAGATTCCCTTCCCTTGCTGTTTCCCAGGGAAAGTGACTTTACGCTGGTAACGCAAAGCTCTGCAAGTTCAGAATCTTCACCAAGAATTTTTCTTGCAGAAACGGCAAACTCAAGGGCATTAAGTGCAAGAGCCCCATCACCATAAGACTGAGCCTCGGCTACAGCCTTGTTCTTGTCAGCCAAATTACCCTTTAGAAAAAGCTTTTCATACTCCTTCTGGGCAAAAACCATGGAACAAGCAATTCCAGAAACCAAAACAAATGAAACAAACCTGCAAAAAAACATTTTCATATCAATCACCATTTTCCTATAAATCAGCTGTCAGAAGCGAATTCTGGTCTTTTTTCAGGAACCGCAATTTCCTCGGAAGCCTGATTTTTTCCCTGCTCCTGGTTTCTGCTTTCCTCAACCTGGGCAATGGCTTCCTGAATATCCTTCTGATCCTGAGGCATTACATTATACACGTATGCCAGAATAGCATTCCTCATTGAAGGCTCAATCTGAGTGCACTCAAAGTGCAGTCTTGACTGGTCAATATTCTGGTTGTACTCAACGGCACGAACTATTCCCTGCATAAGAACAAGGGAACCATTTATCTCAAACTGAAGCCTTATGCACACATTGCTCTTTCCCTTTCCACCAATCCTGATCATTGCTCCATCTTCGCTTATGTCCTCAATGAGACACTTATATCCCGGGGAAGACTCTGCCTCAAGGCCATCATCGGAAAACTGCATGATAAAAATCTGACCGTAAATCTCGCAGGCACACCTAATGGACTGTCTCTTCTGAGTTCTATCCAGCTTGTATGCATGTTTCAGGAACAGAGCCTTGTCACTTCTGAAAACTCCGGAACTGAACACCTCTGTATCAAAGGCGTATCCCGCATCCCCCTTTCTCCAGAAATAAACGGAAACCATCTTGTGCTCCCATTCCTCACCCTTCAGAAAGTCGATTTTCTTTGTGTTCTTGTTGAACTGGGTCGGCAGAGCAATGACAAGTTCCCTGCCATTATTGAGAACCCTGGAATTAAAAACACCCTTTCCCTTATAAATCACACTGAGAACCTGTCCCTGATCCAGTGTCTTGGTGTTTTCAAGACCTCTCTTGTTGTCCAGATCAAGAGCAACCCGGGTCTTAAACTTGTAGAGTGTCTCAAGAAAACTCTGCACCGGGAATGTATTTTCAGTTCCCTCTTCTCGGGACTTCTGGATAAAGGCAGAAATACATCTGTTTACTGCGTTCTCAGACACAAAGAGCGAAAGAGGTTCCTCAATCTCACATTTTTTCGCAAGCTTCCACAAAGAGGAAATTTCCCTTGCATGGAAACCATAGTCAAAACCCTGGGCATAAAATTTGGTCACATCCTTTGTGAGGTTATACACTTTCATGCAAATAAAGACAGCCAGAATAACGGCAAGAAGAGAAACAGCTACAATCACAAAAATTCCTCACCAAAAAAAAAAATATGCCCATCCCAAAAATCACGGGACAAAAGCAGGAAGATTCAGCAAACATTACGTTGTTTTTTGAATCTTTCCAATATATAATAATACACGACTGCAAATGAAAAATAAATACCTTAAAGTACAATTCTTCATAGTTCTGTTTTTGCTGGTCATTCCCCCGGTTTTAAGAGGACCCGGCGAAAGTGCAGCGGGTTTTTCCCCTCAAATAAGACTGGGCGTGGTAATTCAGCTTGTATCCGCAGTATTTCTCTTTTTCCAGAACAGAATCTCAAGCAGAATTGAAGACGAAAATGAACGCAGGAAAGAAAGGCTCAGGGTCACTTTCAGGACTTCCTACTGGTGGGCACTCACACTGGGATTCCTGATGATAGTGTATGCTTTCATTGAACTGACCTGCATTATCCTTGATCTCAACCAGTACATGGTCAGAAAGCCTTTCTTCGACAACACACCCATGAACTGGGCATGCACAGCAATCTTACTGGCAGTATCAGCATTCTACGAGGAAACTCTTTACAGGCAATATATGCCAGAAACACTCATGGAAATCATTCCGAAAAAAGGAAAGGCAACTGCCCTGGTTTCAGAAATTCTTTCCGTGACATTATTTGCCCTTGCACACCGCTACATGGGATTTGTGCCTGTAATAAACGCGCTTATTTCCGGGGCAATACTGCGCTTCTCATACAAAAAGACAGAGTCAATCTATGCCGGATTCATAGCACACTTCACGTACAATGCACTGCTAGTTGTCTTAGCAGCCCTTTCCCCATGACTCAGGAAAAATGGATACTAAATTACGGTCACGGTTTAGCATTTTATTGAAACTAATTTGTTTTTTTGCTAGGATGAGATTTACTATCATTCTGGGCGGATGATTCTATTTTAAAAAATGATTAATAAGGAAGAGATTATGATTTACACAGATACACGTGACCCATCGGTAAAAGTAAACTTCAAGACAGCCGTACTTAACGGTATGAACGCACAGACTGGAGGACTATACATTCCAGTTGAATTTCCTAAGCTTCCAGATTCACTTCTGACAAGAACACCAGAGCCTTCTTTCCGCGAAGTTGCATTTGAAATGGCAAAGCCATACGTGAAGGATGAAATCCCAGACAACGACCTGGAGGCAATCATCCAGGACTGCTACCCATTCTCATCTCAGGTAGTGCCAATTGACCAGGTAACTTATGTGCTTGAACTTTTCCACGGACCAACATGTGCCTTCAAGGATTTTGGAGCACGATTCATGGCCCGCGTAATGAGCTACTTCAACCGCGGCGAAAAGGACAACCTTCATATTCTCGTGGCAACATCCGGTGACACTGGATCTGCTGTTGGATCAGCTTTCCACAATGTTCCGGGAATTGATGTGACAATTCTCTACCCTGACGGAAAGATTTCTCCACTCCAGGAAAAGCAGCTTTCAACATTCACAGGAAATGTTCGTGCACTCAAGGTAAAGGGAACATTCGATGACTGCCAGAAGCTTGTAAAGACTGCATTCACAGACAAGGAACTTCGTGACAAATTCCGCCTTTCATCGGCAAACTCAATCAACATTTCACGATTGCTTCCACAGGCTTTCTACTACACATACTCATCTCTCGTGGTAAAGAACAGAATTCCACACGACTCAAAGATTGAAGACCCGTCAATCATAGCAGTTGTGCCTAGCGGAAATTTCGGAAACCTCACATCAGGACTCATTGCCCGCGAAATGGGAGCTCCAATTGACGGATTCGTTGCAGCAACAAATTCAAACCACACAATTCCAGACTGGATTGCCACAGGTGAATACAAGGCTCGTCCTTCAGTTTCAACTCTCAGCAACGCAATGGACGTTGGAGCACCGTCAAACTATGAAAGAATCCAGGCCATGTACACACTTGATGAAGTAAGAAACCTCTTTGCTTCATACTGGACAGACGACGAGGGAACTCTAAGCGCAATCAAGGAATGCAATGACAAGACAGGATATGTAATTGATCCTCATGGAGCCGTTGCATGGAAGGCATGGAACGACATGCGCCACGGTGAAATGCAGAAACTTGTGGATGGAAACGGAAACAAGGATTACAACAAGCCTGGTCTCACAGCAAATATCCCTGCATGGGCAAAGAAGGTCACAGAATCTAAGACTGCGGCAATCATTCTCGAAACAGCACACCCTGCAAAGTTCGGGGCAACTGTTGTTAAGGCTATTGGACGTGAGCCAAGCATTCCTGACAGACTCGAAAAGGTTTTGTCACTTCCAGACAATGCAATTCCTATGGAAAAGGACTACGACAGCTTCAAGAAATGGCTTCTTGAAAATCTCTAGTACAAGCAGAATGGGATAGTTTTCCAGCAACCCGGGGCATCTTTGAGAGGTGTCCCGTTTTTTTTATTTGTCAGGAATTTCAGATGTGAAAAAAATCACACTGTCATTTCTGCACTGTAAAAAAATTCACATAAATATCAAAATTAACCGTTTTTTCCATAAATATGACTCTTTTGCACCAAATAAATATTCACAATAAACAACTATTGAATTATACTATAAAATGGATTACGTGGGAGTATTGCGCAATCTTTAAACATACACTGATAAAAAATATATTTTTCAGGAGATTTATATGGCAAACAAAATTACTATTATTGGAGCCGGACAGGTTGGTTCTTCTGTAGCATACGCTCTCTGTCTCAAGGGAATTGCAACAGAAATCGTTCTCATTGACATTGACGAAAAGCGCGCAAAGGGTGAAGCAATGGATATTCGTCAGGGTACACCTTACATGGCTCCTGTAAATATCCATGCAGGAACTTATGAAGATGCAAAGAATTCTGACATCGTTGTAATCACATCTGGTGTTGGACGCAAGCCTGGACAGTCACGCCTTGACCTTGCACAGATCAACGTAAACATCTTCAAGTCAATCATCCCACAGATTACAAAGGCTGCTCCTGATGCAATCTACGTACTCGTAGCAAACCCGGTTGATGTTCTCACTTATCAGCTTGCAAAGTCTTCAAACATTCCTGCAAACCACATCATCGGTACAGGTACACTCCTTGACACAGCACGTCTTCGCACAAAGATTGCTGATGAATACGGAATCGGCCAGACTAACCTCCATGCTTATGTATTTGGAGAACATGGTGATTCATCATTCGTACCTTGGTCACTTGTAAACATTGCTTCTGTTCCAGTTGATGACTACAACAATGCTGTTGGAAACAAGCACCAGGAACTCAACCGCGACGATGTGGAAGAATATGTACGCAAGTCAGGCGGAATGATCATCGAAGCAAAGAAGTGCACAAACTATGCCATTGGTGTTACAACAGCAAAACTCTGTGAGCTCATCAAGAACAACACTCCTTCTGTAACAATCGTTTCTACAATGCTCAAGGGTGAATACGGAATCGAAGATGTATGTCTTTCCATTCCTACAGTTGTTGGCGGAAACGGTGTTGAAGGACGTCTTGCACCAGCCCTCACAGACGAAGAAGTTGCTAAGCTCAAGGCATCTGCAGACGCACTCAAGAAAGTAATCAGCCAGCTGGACTTTAACTAATTTTTGGAGACTATGATGGAATACAGGATCGAACATGATTCAATGGGTGAAGTAAAGGTTCCTGCAGACAAGCTCTGGGGAGCACAGACTGAACGCAGCCACGAAAACTTCCTCATTGGTGTCGGCATCGAAACAATGCCACGCGAAATAACAAAGGCTTTCGGCTACCTGAAGAAGGCAGCTGCCATGGCCAACAATGAACTCAAGCCTGAAAAAATGACTGATGCAAAGCTCAAGGCAATTTCTGCAGCCTGCGATGAAGTCATTTCAGGAAGCCTCAACGACAACTTTCCTCTCGTTGTATGGCAGACAGGTTCAGGTACTCAGTCAAACATGAACTGCAATGAGGTTGTTGCAAACCGCGCAAACCAGATTGCAGGAGACAAGCTCTGCCATCCAAATGATGACATCAACATGTCTCAGTCTTCAAACGATACATTCCCTACAGCAATGCACATCGCTGCCGTTGTGGAACTTGAAGACAAGCTTTTCCCTGCCATCGATCTTCTTGCAGGCACATTCAAGAAACTTGAAGCTGCAAATGAAGGCATAGTAAAGTCAGGACGCACACATCTTCAGGATGCAGTTCCTATTTCCTTCAGCCAGGAAATCTCAGGATGGAGAACATCACTTGAACGGGACAAGGAAATGCTCAAGTCTACACTTCCTTACCTCAAGCAGCTTGCCCTCGGTGGTACAGCAGTTGGTACAGGACTCAATGCACCAAAGGGATTTGATACTCTTGTAGCTAAAAAGGTTTCTGAGCTTACAGGAAAGGATTTTGTTACAGCACCTAACAAATTCCATGCTCTTACTTCAAAGGATGAAATCACATTCGCTCACGGAGCACTCAAGGCTCTTGCAGCAGACCTCATGAAGATTGCCAACGATGTTCGCTGGCTTGCTTCTGGTCCTCGCTGCGGTATCGGTGAAATCCACATTCCAGAAAACGAACCTGGTTCTTCAATCATGCCTGGTAAGGTAAACCCTACTCAGTGTGAAGCAATGACAATGGTTGCTGTTCAGGTTATGGGTAACGATGCAGCAGTTGGAATGGCAGCATCACAGGGTAACTTTGAACTCAATGTTTTCATGCCTGTAATCGCCTACAACTTCCTTCAGTCTGTAAGACTCCTTGCAGAAGTAATGGTAAGTTTTAACAACAACTGTGCTGTTGGAATCACGGCAAACAAAGAAAAGATGCACTTTAATCTCTACAACTCTTTGATGCTCGTTACAGCCCTCAACCCATACATCGGTTATGAAAAGGCAGCAAAGACAAGTCACCTTGCATACGAAAAGAATATTTCCCTCAAGGAAGCCTGCACTGAACTCGGATTCATGACAGCAGAAGAATTTGACAAGGTATTCCATCCGGAAGAAATGGCAAAATAATTATCAATTCATAATTTAAAATTAGGAATCAATAATTGTGAATTATGAGTTGCACAACATGAAATTTAATTATGCATTGTGAATCATGCATTACGAATTATGCATTGTGAATTATGCATTATGAATTATTAATTAATTTTGGGAGAAAAGAATGAGTGACCAGACAAACACACTAACTTATTCTTACTTTCCTGGATGTACATTAAAGAACAAGGCCAAGGAACTTGATAACTACGGCCGCAAGTGTGCAGAAGCCCTCGGTTTCAAACTTGAAGAAATCGAAGACTGGCAGTGCTGCGGCGGTGTTTATCCAACAGGCAAAAATGAAATTGCCTCTAAGCTTCCTTCTGTTCGTGCTCTTGCTGACTCCAGGGATAAGAACCAGGCATTGGTAACATTGTGTTCAGCTTGTTACAATGTCATCAAGCAGGTTAACAACGACCTGCAGAACGATGAGAACACAATTCTCAAAGTAAACAACTATCTCGCTCAGGACGGTATTGAATACCACGGAGAAACAAAAGTTCTCCACTTCCTTGAAGTTCTCCGCGACGAAATCGGTTGGGACAAGGTTAAGGCTGCCGTTAAGAATCCTCTCAAGGGAAAGAAAATCGGCGCTTACTATGGATGTCTCCTCCTTCGCCCAGGAAAGGTCATGGAATTTGATGATCCTGAAAATCCACAGATTCTCGAAGACTTCATCAAGGCTATCGGTGCAACTCCAGTAATCTATGCTGAACGCAACGAATGCTGCGGTGCCTACGCATCTTTTGAAGATCCTTCAATCCCACAGAACCGTGCAAAGAAAATCATTACAAATGCACAGGACATGGGTGCTGACTTCCTCGTTACAAGCTGTCCACTCTGCCGCTACAATCTCATCAAGAATCAGGGCGACACAAACATGGACGTTATCTACTTTACAGAACTTCTTGCTGAAGCTCTAGGAATCAAAGATTCCAGTGTTAAGGAGGAAGCATAATGCTCGAAGCAGAAATCCAGAGTTACAAAGATAGAATTCTTGAAACAAGCGGTGTTAACCCTAAGAAGTGCATGGTTTGCGGAAAATGCTCTGCAACTTGCCCTAACTACGATGCAATGGAATACCATCCACATCAGTTTGTTCAGATGGTGGAAAACGGTGAAATCGAACCATTGCTCAAGAGCAAGTCAATCTATGCATGTTTGTCTTGTTTTGCTTGTCTCGAACGCTGCCCACGCCAGGTAGAACCAGCAAAACTTATCGATGCAGTACGCACAGTAGTTGAACGTGAACGTGGTCCTCTTCACCTTGATCCTTCTCAGGTTCCTGAGAAGCTGGATGAAGATACACCACAGCAGCTTTTGATGAGTGCATTCAGAAAGTACCGCAAATAGGAGCACAGTAGAAATATGGAAAGAATTGGTGTTTTTGTATGTCACTGTGGAACCAACATTGCAGGTACAGTTGACGTAGCAAAGGTTGCAGAAGAAGTTGGCAAGATGCCAGAGGTTGTTTACTCAACCAACTACACATACATGTGTTCTTCTGCAGGTCAGAAGATGATTGAAGACCACATTAAGGAAGACAAGCTTACAGGCGTTGTTCTGTGTTCTTGTTCTCCACGCATGCACGAAAAGACATTCCGTTCATGTGCAGCACGTGCAGGCCTCAATCAGTTCAAAGTTGAAATTGCAAACATCCGTGAACAGACTTCATGGGTTGGCAAAAATATTGAAGAAAATACAGAAAAGGCTATTGCCCTTGCAAAGGCTGCAGTTGCAAAGACTGTCCTCAATACTCCTCTTACAGAAGGTGAAACTCCTGTTACAAAGAGAGCCCTGGTTATCGGTGGCGGTATTGCAGGTATTACAGCTGCCCTCGACATTGCAGATGCAGGCTTCCCTGTAGACATCGTTGAAAAGAAAGTTACAGTCGGCGGAAAGATGGCTATGCTCGACAAGACATTCCCTACCCTTGACTGTGCTTCTTGTATCGTTACTCCAAAAATGACAGAAGTAAGCCAGAATCCTAACATCAGAATTCTTTCTTACTCAGAAGTTGTTGGCGTAAAGGGATACATCGGAAACTTCACAATCGACATCAAGCGCCATGCACGCTATGTTGACGAAACAAAGTGTACAGGTTGTGGTGCATGTATCGAAGCCTGTCCAAATAAGAAGGTTCCAAACGACTTTAACCTTAATCTTGACAACAAGAAGGCAATCTACATTCCATTCGCACAGGCTGTTCCAAAGGTAGCTACAATCGATGCAAACTACTGTCTGCACCAGAAGGCTGCAAAGAACGGCAAGGAAGCTTGTGGATTCTGCCAGAAGGCATGTGGTGTCGGAGCAATCGACTTCAACATGCAGGATGAAGTAATCACAGAAAAGTACGGTACAATCATCGTAGCAACTGGTTACAATCCAATCGAACTCACAAAATTCGACGAATATGCTTACAGCCAGAGCCCGGACGTTGTTTCATCACTTGAATTCGAACGCCTCTGCAATGCTTCTGGTCCAACAAGCGGTCACTTGAAGCGCCCGTCAGACGGTAAGGAACCAAAGAACATCGTATTCGTTCAGTGTGTAGGTTCCCGCTGTGCAGCTGATGCAACAAAGGGTCACGAATACTGTTCTAAGATCTGCTGTATGTACACAGCAAAGCACGCAATCCTTACCCGCGACCACTATCCAGACACAAACGTTTGGGTATTCTACATTGATGTTCGTACACCAGGTAAACTCTTTGATGAATTCTACCGCCGTGCAGTTGAACAGTATGGCGTTCACTACATCAAGGGTCAGGTTGGAAAAGTTACTCCACTTTCAGACGGAACTCTCGATGTTCAGGGTTCAGACCTTATTTTGAACAAGCAGGTTCATATTAAGGCTGACATGGTTGTTCTTGCCGCATCTATCGAAGCTGACAAGTCAGCTCGTCCACTTGCAACAATGCTTACAACATCCATGGACAACAATGACTTCTTCCTTGAAGCTCATGCTAAGCTCCGCCCAGTTGAATCACCTACAGCAGGTATCTTCCTTGCAGGTTGCTGCCAGGGTCCAAAGGATATTCCTGAAACTGTTGCCCAGTCTTCCGGTGCTGCTGCAAAGGCCATCTGTCTCCTCGTAAAAGACAGTCTCAAGACAAACCCATGTACTGCCCATCCAAACGAAAACCTTTGTAACGGATGCGGACAGTGTGTTAATGTTTGTCCTTACGGTGCAATCTCTTATGTTGACAAGGATTTCCGCGGACCAAACAGAACAACAATTACAAGACACGTTTCTCAGGTTAATACAGCAATGTGTCAGGGTTGTGGTGCATGTACAGTTGCCTGTCCTTCAGGTGCCATGGACTTGCACGGATTCTCTAACAGCCAGATTTTGGCAGAGGTTGATGCAGTACTATGAGTGAATCAAACAAGAACTGGACACCAAAAATCGTAGCATTCTGCTGCAACTGGTGTTCTTACGCAGGTGCTGACCTTGCCGGAAACAACCGTCTTGACTACCCTGCAAACGTAAAGATCATCCGCATCCCATGCTCATGCCGCTTGAACCCATTGTTCATCTTGCGTGCATTCCAGCGTGGTGCTGACGGTGTTATTTTATGTGGCTGCCACCCTGGTGACTGTCACTATTCAACAGGAAACTATTTTGCACGCCGTCGTATGACACTCCTCTTCTCAATGCTCAACTTCCTGGGAATTGAAAAGGAAAGAACTCGTGTAGAATGGTGTTCCGCTGCTGAAGGCGTACGCTTTGCAGGTCTCATGAACGACTTTGTGGCAAAGATTACAGCTCTCGGTGAAAACAAAAAGCTGGAGGACTTGAGATGCAAGAAAAATTAATCGCTCGCGCTAAAGAATTGCTTGCTGAAGGAAAAGTTCAGAAGGTTGTTGGCTGGTCAAAGGGTCTCTTTGAAGACGACATCACACCAGCTGTTTTCTCATCAGCAGAAGAACTTGACAAGGGTTTTGTCTTCAACAAATACTGCAAGGCAAACCTTTCTAAGTATCTCGTAAAGATTACTCGTGAAATTGAAGTAAAGAAGAGTACAACCCGCATGAACAATACAATGGCAAAGCAGAGGGATCCAAATGCACAGGATGCACCTATCCCTTCTGAAGTTGTTCTTGTATTCCTCAAGCCAGCTGACACATACTCATTTACTCAGCTTCTTAAAGAAAACCGCATTACTCGTGACGATGTTTACGCAATCGGTGTTCCATGTCAGGATACTCTTGACGGTGGAGCTGCCTGCGGACCATGTGCCGGAAAGACACACGTTTCCTGCGACGAACTCATTGGAGCTGAACCAGGACAGGTTTACCAGGGCGAAAACAAGACAATGGAAATGGTTGCAAAGCTTGAAGCCATGACAGACGATGAAAGATTCGAATTCTGGCGCGGTGAAATGTCACGCTGTATCCGCTGTAATGCCTGCCGCAACGTTTGTCCTGCATGTACATGTGAAAAATGTGTATTCGACAACAATGCCCTTTACACAACACAGAAAGTTGCAGAAACAAGCTTCGAAGAAAACCTCTTCCATATTATCCGTGCATGGCATGTAACAGGCCGCTGTACAGGTTGTGGAGAATGTTCAAGAGTTTGTCCACAGGGCATTCCTCTTCACCTTTTGAACGGAAAAATGGCAAAGGATATCAATGAAATCTACGGCCCATACCAGGCTGGTGCTGACATGGAATCCAAGCCTGCAATGCTCCGCTTTGAAGAAAATGACCCAGAAACAACAATCGTTTACGACAGATCTAATAACGGAGGTGCAGAATAATGCTTTCTATTTCTAAAGATAAGATTGATTCATTATTTGAACTCATCGGTTCAAAGCAGCCTTTGTATCTGCCTGTTGACAACAATGCAGGAACTGCTGACTTCCAGAAATGGGAAAAAGGCACAAAGCTTTCTTCAGCCCTCAAGACAGTTCGCTCAGCAAAGGACTTCTTCTTCCCAAAGACAGAACACATGGTTTCATACCAGATGAACGGTCAGGAAGTTAAGGTTGAAGACCCAAGAAAAGATGTTGAAGATTTCGTAATCTTCGGTGTCAGGGCTTGTGATGCAAAGGGTTTTGAATGTATTGACGGTGTTTACCTTAACATGAATCCAGTTGATTCATACTACAAGAACCGCCGCGACCACGGAACAGTAATCGTCCTTGCATGTAACGAACCTGCAAAGACCTGCTTCTGTACTTCATACAAGATTGACCCTACTCTTGCTTCTCCAGCTGGAGACGTAAGCTGCTGGCTTGCCGACGACAAGTACTTCTTCCAGGCAAACACAGAAAAGGGAAAGGCTTTTGTAGAAAACGCAAAGTCTGTACTTGCAGACGCTGCAGATTCAGCAGTAGACGCTGTAAAGAAGGACATTGCTGCAAAGGTTGAAAAGCTTCCATTTGCTCACCTTGACCTTTCAAAGGTAGGTGACGTAAAGCCTGAACAGATGATGAAAATCTTCAACTCTAAGGTTTGGACAAAGGTTTCAGAAGCCTGCGTAGGTTGCGGAACTTGTACTTACGTATGTCCTACATGTATGTGTTTCGACGTAAGGGACTTCAAGACAAACAACGGAATCCGTCAGATCCGCTGCTGGGATTCCTGCATGTTCAACGACTTTACACAGATGGCTGCAGAAAATCCTCGCCACACACAGAAGGAACGCTCACGCCAGCGCTTCATGCACAAGCTTGTTTACTACCCGATGGCACACGAAGGAATGTTTTCTTGTGTAGGTTGCGGACGCTGTCTTGAAAGCTGCCCTGTAAACATGAACGCAGTAAAGGTTCTCAAAGCAATTTCTGAATCTGATGATATCTAGTAAGGAGAAAAGAATGGAAAAAAATGAATCATTTATTCCTTACGTAGGAAAAATTATTGACATTAAGCAGGAAACTCCTGATGTTAAGACATTCCGTGTAGTTGGTCTTGACGGAAAGAAACTCTTTGAACACATTCCTGGACAGTGCGCAATGCTCATCGTTCCAGGTGTTGGTGAATCAATGATTTCCATCACTTCATCTCCAACAATGCAGGATGCAATGGAATTCTCTATCAAGAGATGTGGTTGTGTTACTGAATGGCTCCACAATGCTGAAGTTGGCCAGCAGATCTGTCTTCGCGGACCTGTTGGAAACGGCTTCCCTGTAGAAGGTGCACTCAAGGGCAAGGACATTCTCGTTATTGCCGGTGGTATTGGTATTGCTCCGGTTCACTCTGTAGTAAACTACATGATGGACAACCGCGCAAACTACGGAAAAATCCAGGTCATCTATGGTGCCCGCTCAAAAGCTGACCTTGTTCGCCTTGATGAAATGCAGAACTCATGGATGAAGCAGCCAAACTGCTCTATCGACATTACAATCGACCGTGCAGAAGAAGGCTGGGATGGACACGTAGGATTCGTTCCTCCATTCATTACTGAACTCAAGCCTGATGCAGGAATGACAGTAATCATGTGTGGACCTCCAATCCTCATCCACATGTCTCTGAAGATTTTGAAAGACCTTGGTTTCAAGGACGAGCAGATCTTCACAACAATGGAAATGAGAATGAAGTGCGGTATCGGAAAGTGCGGTCGCTGCAACATTGGTGACAAGTTCGTTTGTAAAGACGGTCCGGTATTCAGCTTTGACCAGTTGGGTGAATTACCACCAGAATACTAATAACAATTCCCCTTGCCCTTCTCGACGGGATTCTTAAGGGTAGAACCCTTAAGCAGTGCTGGGAAAATGAGGGGGCTTGGGGGAGAAGAAACCCCGCTTCTGAGTAGAGGGTTTCTTCTCCCCCCAAAAAACGGGGGTTTTAGGGGACCTCCCTAAGGAGAAAACTATGGCAGAAAAAGAAATGGCCACAATCTACATTTTTGGCAAGAAATACAGCGTTCCTGCAGAACTCACAATCATGAACGCTATGGAATACGCAGGATACCAGCTTAAGCGCGGTTGCGGATGCCGCAACGGTTTCTGTGGTGCCTGTGCAACAATCTACCGCATCAAGGGAACAAACCAGCTCCAGACATGTCTCGCATGTTCAAAGAAGGTTGAAAACGATATGTACATCGCAACCCTTCCTTTCTTCCCTCTCGTAAAACAGGTTTACGACATCAACACAGTAAAGCCAGAACAGTCAATCATGATGCAGATCTATCCAGAAATCTACTCATGTGTTGGTTGTAACGCTTGTACACGTGCATGTCCACAGAGCCTCAACACAATGCAGTACATTGCTTACGCTCAGCGCGGAGACTTTGCAAAGACAGCTGACCTTTCATTCGACTGTGTAATGTGCGGATGTTGTTCTTCACGCTGTCCAGCAGGAATCAGCCACCCACAGGTTGCAGAACTTGCACGCCGTATCAACGGTAAGTACCTCCAGCCACAGACACAGCACCTCATTGACCGTGTTGCTGAAATCGAAGAAGGAAAGTGCGAAGCTGCAATCCAGGAAATGATGAACAACTCCATCGAAAAGATGAAGGAATTGTACAACAACCGCGACATCGAAAAGTAACGTCACGAAATTGCTCTCCATGGCAATTTTGTTCGGCGAATTTCGCCAAGGCAAAACTCGCAGGTTGTTATGCTAAAACATTGGACGCGACCTTCATGTCGCGATAAAAAACCTTAATACTAAAGAGGTAACATTACATGTACGGAAATTACTTAGACGAAGCAGCAAAGATTGTTGCAGAAAAGCGCGAAGAAAACCTTAAGTTTGAACATGCTCGCCTTACAGCAGAAGAAAAAGATCAGATTCTCAAGGAATATCATCCAGACCGCATTGCAAGCGAATTTACAGAACTCAAGATTGGTCCTAACAAGGGACAGAAAGCTCCAATCCAGCTTACAGAAATGCTCCAGGCAAAGCCACGCATTGCTCCAGAACACATTGACCTTGCTCATGTAGACTATGAGACAGACGTCCTTGTAATCGGTGGTGGTGGAGCCGGTACTTCAGCTGCCATCATGGCATCAGAAGCTGGCGCAAAAGTTCTCCTTGCAACAAAGCTCCGAGTAGGCGATGCAAACACAATGATGGCAGAAGGTGGTATTCAGGCTGCTGATAAACCTAACGATAGCCCGGCACAGCACTACCTTGACTGTTTTGGTGGCGGACACTTTGACGGAAAGCCAGAACTCGTATACACACTTACAAACAAGGCTCCATCTGTAATCAAGTGGCTCAACGACCTTGGTGTTGAATTCGACAAGGAAGCTGACGGTACAATGGTTACAACACATGGTGGCGGAACAAGCCGCAAGAGAATGCATGCATGTAAGGACTATTCTGGTGCTGAAATCATGCGCACACTCCGTGACGAAGTTTTCAACCGCCCAGACCAGATTACAGTTGTAGACTTTACAGCTGCAGTTGAACTCATCAAGAATGACAAGGGTGAAGTTTGTGGTGCTGTTCTTGAAAACATCGAAACTGGTGAAGTTCGCATCGCAAAGGCAAAGGTTGTAATCATCGCAACTGGTGGTGCTGGACGCATGCACTATCAGGGATTCCCAACATCAAACCACTATGGTGCAACAGCTGACGGTCTTGTTATGGCATACCGCGCAGGTGCAAAGCTCCTTTATCAGGATTCTCTCCAGTATCACCCGACAGGTGCTGCATACCCAACACAGATTCTCGGTAAGCTTGTTACAGAAAAGGTTCGCTCCCTCGGTGCAAAGCTCATCAACAAGAACGGTGAAGTTTACATCCACCCTCTTGAAACACGTGACGTTAACGCTTCTGGTATCATTAAGGAAGTTCGCAACGGACGCGGTGTAGAAAATGATGTTCAGCCTGCAGTATGGCTTGATACTCCAATGATCGAGATGATCCACGGAGAAGGAACAATCCTCAAGTCAATTCCTGCAATGTACAACATGTTCATCAAGTACGGAATCGATATCCGCAAGGAACCAATCCTTGTTTACCCTACACTCCACTACCAGAATGGTGGTGTTGAAATCGACAAGACATGCCACACTAATGTTGCAAACCTTCTCGTTGCAGGTGAAGCATCTGGTGGTGTTCACGGAACAAACCGCTTGATGGGTAACTCACTCCTCGACGTTGTTGTATTCGGTCGTGAAGCTGGTATCGAAGCAGGAAAGATGTTCAAGAACATCAGCCTTTCTGACACAAGCAAGATGAACCTTGACCACGTTGTAGCCTTCGAAAAGGAAAGAGCAGCAGCTGGAATCACAGGAGACGTAACATCTCCAAAGGTTCTCCCAAGCTACACACACGGAAACAAAGAGTTTGAGAAAAAACCATTTCCTGGTGCAAGCAAATAAGCCCGCAAGTTTCCGAAAGGAAACTCGTTGAGCAGACGCAAGATTATGATACTCATCTAAATGATTGTTTGATTCATAATCAGCGATGAGCATCTATAGTCCTCCTGTTAATTCAGGAGGGCTGTTTTATTTTCTGTAAATAATCAATATACTTATAATATGTCCATTCACTCACTTGCAAAAGAACTAGGTGTAAGCGAATATTCTCTAAAAAAGTTTGCTAAAGAAAATAAACTTGAGCGGAAAGGAACAGCAAGACGAAATTCTTATATCTTTACACCAGACGATATTCAATACATTCGAGAGTATTATAACCGTTATGAACATGAACCAAGACTGGGCGATGAATACTACTGGATTTTCTATAAAAAGATTCTTCCTGATGGGAAAACAAGATTTTCAACTCCATTGGGAAGGTTTAATTTTAAATGGAAGGAAAAGCTTAAAGATTTTGTTAAGCTTCAGGAATACACATCAAAATTCGGACGAAAGGCAAATCACTTTCATATAGTCGGAGAACATACAGCAATATTAAGAATCAAGAGAATATTGAAAGTAGATAAAAACATATCAAAAGAAGAATTAGAATTTTCAATTGAAAATCTCGCTAAAAAATTACCTCTCTCAGGCAAGACAATTAAACTCTGCCTTGAAAAAAAAGCATCGTTAAGTGAAGAACAAATCAAAAACTTCTTTATTGATATTTGAATATCAGGAAATTGAATCTTTACGAGCCTGTTCATAAAACTGGCATCTTCCAAACATATCAACCTCGCACATTTTGCATGTTCTTTCCTGCCCCTTCAACTCATCAAAATATTTTCCGCAGTAAAACATATCATCTGCTTTGCTGCAGTTTCTGCATGATGGGCAATATCCCGCAACTGAAAAAGTCTTGATGAATTCAGACTCCTCCATTTTTTTCATCCTAAAAGCATGTCCTAAATCCTGAGTCCAGGTAGGCCTTTCTCTTATGTCTTTAATCCAATCATTGCATGTATGAAATCTTGAAGCTTGTGTCCTGTAATTGTGAAGATTACAGAAGCTTGTTCCTGTTGCAATATGAAATGCAACCCATCGATGTCCACAGTTCGCACAGGTTTCGGCAGGTAATTCAAATTCAACATAACCATAATTTTCTGGAACCATGACAACCTCAATAATCTTTTAAATTTCCTTTTAATCCATAGTCTTTCAACATATTGTTTACATATTTATCAACTTCATCTTTGCAGACAAGACACATAATGATTCTTTTCACTTCCAAAGCCCAATATTCATCATGATCCATTTTGTTTCCATACTTGTAATAAGTCAAAGCATGTGCCATTTCATGAATCAATGATTTTTCTTTTTCTGTATAATCAAACCATTTTGCCTTGGAGTTTGCAACAAAAATCAAATTTTCAGGCTCAGTATAAATATATCCATCAAGTATATAATTTCCTGGTTTTCCACGAAAATTATTGATTTTAAATTTCTTACTATGGACTAAGATATAAGTATACTCACATAAAATTTCTTTCTCAGAAGATTTCAATTTATTTATGATATAAGAAGGATCCAAATAATCACAAACATAATTATTCAATATTCTAGCTTCTTCAGCATTCAAAACAAAAAAATCAGAATTATTCAGTTTTGTTTCATAAAAGACTTCATCATTAGACAAATAATAATCTTTTGATTCATGAATTGTTTGAGCATGTAAAGATGCTATTAGTAAAAACACAAAAATTATTTTTTTCATTTATCACCCTCAAAAAATAATTCATAGCAAGGTATTTTGTCATCACCAGAGCCTATTGAATAAGCCCACTTCATATTTTTTCCCATCTTTTTCTTAAGATTTCTAAAAAACTCATCTGGATTTTTGTTTGCAGTTTCACACAAAAGTTCATAAAACTTATCTGTATTTTTTCCATTAGTATATAACTTAAACTGACCTCTACCTCTGTATCTAATTAAAGCATTACAAGTTTTTAGATTTTTAGATGGATTAAGATAATGAACACAAGTAAATCCCATAACTATGCAAGGAGAACATTCATCACCACAGACTCTATCAGAACTAAGATAACTAGTTGAGCCCAATCTCCATTCCCAGTTTCTATTTTTAAAATATTCTGTTCCATGTTTTTCTTCTGACCATTTAAATTCCTTAGTCTTTTCATATTCTTCTGGAATTTTATTACATTTCTGTTCAGCAAAACATGAAAATCCAATTGCAAAAAACAAAATTGAAAAAAATACTTTCTTCATATAAACCTCTTTAAAAAAATCAGTCTAAATATGTGGAATCGCCATTCAGTGCTTCACCAAAAATTTCACCTTCATGTTCACGGGTCCATTCTTCACTTTCTTCATCTTCCTCATCATTAGAGAAATCCAATTCAAATTCCAAATATTTTCTTGAAATCAAATCTTCAAAAGAAACAAAGAAATCTTTGTATTTAATGATATTTTCAAGAGCATTTTTAACAAGCTCGTCTGAATCACATAAGAGCATATGCGAATAAAATCTTCTATCTGGTTCCTGCGAAAATTCGGCGATTTTTTTTATATAATATTCGATTACTGATTTCCTAAAATCATGACAGAAATAGGAATCAGCCTTCATTTTTTCAAACAGCTGATCAAGTTCAAGTTTATTTTCATAAATATAATTTTCAAGACAAAACTGAAAAAAAGCAATTTCACCGCTTAAATCTTTTTCAGCAGAATATTTTTTCGGAAACTTAGACTGTAAATCTATTCCATACATACATGCCATATTAAACCTCACTTTCTACCATTTTAAGCAATTCATCTATTTCTCTTTGTGTAAGAACAGACATTTTATGCAACACATTTATATCAGATGAAAATTTCAATTTTTCAAGTGACCTGCAGCAACCAAAGGATTCATCATAGACTGTCTTTAATCCTGAAGGCAATCTTACTTTTGAAAGACTGTCGCACTCATAGAAGGCCTGCTGCCCTATTTCCTGAACTGTATCTGGAATATAGATTTCTTTCAAAGAAATGCAATTCAAAAAAGTACGTTCACTAATTTTTTTTATGCCTACTGGAATATTTATCCGTTCAAGGGATTCACAACAATAAAAAGCATCTTCTCCAATTTCTTCAACAGATGTCGGAATATCAGCATTTTTCAGATTTCTGCAATAACTGAAAGCTGAAGGCATTATTTTTTTTAACCCTTCTGGCATTACGACTTTCTCAATACTGCTATTGTAAAAAGCTTTTTCTTCAATTATTTTGATTCCAGACGGAATATTTATTATTTCCTTATTTCTACAATATCGCACTAATCTAGTACCGCCTTCGGAAATTATAAATCCATCAACACAATCAAGTACACTGCATTCAAGTTTTTCTAGATTGAAACAACCCGTCAACATTTTAGAACTGACATTTTTTACACTGTCAGGAATTTTCAATTCCCTGAGAGACGGAAGATCAGTAAATGCATCTTCCTGAATGCTTTCACAACCTTCTGGAATTCCAATATAGGAAAGATTACTGCAACCATAAAAGGCATAACTTAAAATTGAAACAATACATTCAGGGAGTTCAATTCCCACCAGTTGAGGCAGCATTAAAAAGCCCGTTATCTGAAAAAGTCCAGTAACTTTAGAAAGATCCAGCTCAATTTTGATATTCTGATGAGTATGAACAATGGCATCACTGATTTCGGAAAGGTCATCCTCATTTAAAGTGAAATCCTGAGGAACATCAAAACATTCTGCATAATACTCTTTTAGCAATTCCTCAGGGCATTTTCTGAACCGCCCGCTCACAACAAAACAAGCATCTTCTTTCTGTTTTTTTATAAGAGCAGGCAGTTCTTCATACTGACAATGAATATTATTTTGAATTGTAAGCATACAGTCCCCCTGTCCAAAATTAATCTCCAACAGTATTATCATAGAGTGTATTTTTAATTCGGCAAGGGGGGGCTAAATCATAATGAAGCTATGTACATTTTTGTGACTGCAATTATTGATGGAATTAATATAAAAGCTGGTCCAAAATGAAATAAATTTAAGAGTATTACAATTAATAAACAAATAAAAGAAAAAATCATCCATTTTTTTCTTATTTCTCTTCCATCATTTCGTAAAACACTGATTGAACATCCAATAAACATGTTAAATATAAACATTACAATCGGGAAAATCATATATAAAACTAAATCAGACATTTCAGATCTTTTGACTTTCAAAATCACACCAATGATCGTAATAAGAATCATAAAGACTATATCACAGATATAAAATGCCCTTGTCATTGTTTCAATGAATGTCTCTCTATCTAATCCAAGTTTTTGTGCATTCAACAATGAAGTTTTATCCATTTCATTTGCAGCCTTTTCCATAAAAGCCTGAACTGGATGTTTTCTTTTCCAGGCATTTTCAAGTTCAATTTGATGCTGTTTCTCTCTTTCTTTAGCTTCAAGTTCCGCCTGTCTTTGCCTTTCTTCTTCTTCCTGCCGTCTAAGTTTTTCAGCTTCTTCTCGTTCTTTACGTTCTTTTTCAGCTCTTATTCGTTCAGCTTCTTTTGCAAGCCTTTCTTTTTCAGCCTGCTCCGCACGAAGTTTTTCTTCTGCCTCCATACGAGCTTTTTCTTCGGCTTCTTTTTTTGCTTTTTCTTCCTGAGCCTTCTTAAGTTTTTCCATAATACTGGTTGATGAACCAAATGGATTCTTGAATTCTTCTGCCATAAAAATCTTTTCTCCTATCGTATTCTTACTATACAGCCAATGTTTTTTAAACTTCTTACAAAAGTTTCTGCTTCAGAATCTGTAAGATTATTTGCTAAGGTAACAGGTGAATCTTCAACTAATGACTTTGCATCAGCAAGACCAATGTGTAATAACCCCCTAACAACCTTGATTGTACCGATTTTATTATCATCACGATAACTTTCAAGAATTACAGATTTTCTAGATAATCTTTCAGCTTCAAGACGTTTCTCTTCTAGTCTTTTTGCTTCGAGGCGCTCCTTTTCCAGCCTTTCTTTTTCTAGTCTATCTCTTTTTTCTTCTTCACAATGAACTATCTCTTCAAATGTCAAAAGCGGATCACTCTGCATAATTCCATAGTACAGCTGGTTTTCCCTGCATACTTCCTTATCGAATTCGATTGTGTCTTCTCCCATGGCTTCGCTCACCATGCACTGCACCTTTACCTGCCATGTAAGCTCAACCCTGCTGGTGGCTTCACCAAGGTTCTGTACAAGTTCCGCAGCCTTGTTAAGCCATTCGTTGCTCTTGAATTCCTTATGGAGTGCCAGTCGGTACAGCACCTTGTGGCATTTTACGATGGAGCTTTCAGGCCAGATTCTTTCTGCTTCTAGGACCTTGCGTTCCGCAGTGGCAAGATCCTTTTCCTTTATGGCTATCCTGATTGCCGTAAGGTATGCTGGCATTTCGTCTGTCTTTATGGATGCGATTATCTCCTTTGCCTTTTCTGCGTCTGCTTCTGCAAGGACTGGAAGGTAGAGGTCGAGTATCTTCTCGTCGTTTCTATGGGCCTCATAGATTGGTTCGAGCAGCTTGCAGGCTTCCGAAACATTTCCATCCTCGTAAAAGAGTACCTCTGCCTTTTCGTAGTTTAGCTTTTCAAAGGTGGTGAATTCCACCCTGCCGCGGGAATTTGCCTTTACCTCGTCCTGGATCTCCATGGCTCGGTAGTCGCTTATTCCGTAGCGTTCCTGAAGTTCATGGAGCTGCTTGAATTCTTCCGCGTCAATTCTGTTGTCGTCGGAAAGGGATTCAATTACCTTTGCCTTGTAGTTTTCCTCGTAGAGCCTTACCTTTTTTTCTACGCAGCCATTGCATACGCCATGTGCCTTGTCAAAGCAGTCGCCGCAGGTAAACTGGCCGCAGTCAGGACAGTCGTAGCCGTGTATCTTCTGCACGATGCTTCCGCAGATGTGGCACTTTGCTGTCTTCTTTGTCTCGTCCTCGTTCTTTATGATGGTTGCGTTTCCGCTGACATTGTATGTTTCCTTGTGGCCGATGACGTCGCCTGCTATGACATTCTTATCACCCATGCTTATTCCACTGCCGGATGATGCACCAGCCCCTGCATTCCCGAGCCTTACGCCGCATTCGGAGCAGAACTTGGTTCCAACAGCATACTCCCTTCCGCACTGTGGACAGCAGACCTTTTCTTCCTCAAGCTTTACAGGAGTTCCATCTTCGTTCTCACAGTTCTCGCAGAAATTTCCGCTTTCATATTGTTTCTTGCACTTTGGACATGTTTTCATTTTATATTCCTTTTATAATTTTATTTCTGTAACTATAAACTTCTTATCACTTCTATAACCTGTAACAGAAACCTGCTTACCGTCAAATTCCTTCAATTCATTATTTTCAAAGGGATTTGAATTTTTCATGAACAAAGGAACTACATCATCCTGGCTCACATACAAAAACGGTTTTCTGCACTCGCTCTTTGAACCGATGTTTACATCCTGAAATATTATTGTTCCATTCATGGTTTCAAGACTTTTATTTTCATCCATTCTCAAATCCCCCTTACTTTGAAGAAATCATGTTCTTTATATGACCAAAAACATCAAAGTAAACCTTTACAATATTCTTTTTAGAATCCCTGTAAAGCGCCTGATAAGTTTTTGAATTTGCATCAACAAATGTTTCAGGAATGATTCCATTCATATTTTCAAACATTTCATAGACACGCCTGTTAATTGCATCCTTAATTTTTGAATCAACTTCTGCAAGACTGTATCTGACAGCAAGCCTTACATCTGGCATTGCAATATGAATGCTTCTACCGCCGAAAATTGCTTTATGGACAAGTGACTTTCCTGCAACGATATTCTTATTTTTTCCCATGCAAGAACTAGGATCTCCATACAAGGCAAACTCACAAAGTGTCTTTATTTCTGAATCATCCATCTGTCCGCGACAAAGCTGTTTTAATCCAGCAATATGTGCATCTCCTGCAGTTTCCCCCCTTGCTATCTGTTTAATGAATTCACCAACAACAACATCAGCACAACTTCCAGGAGGACATGGGGTTCCATATGCAATCCTACTTGAGCCAAGCAAAGCAACTGTCTTGCTGTTCAACGCAGCTACAACATTTGAAGAAGAAGCATTTCTATTTTTTTCATAGATTGCACCATAACAGGCCTCGACACCTATAAAATTTGGAGAAGATATATTCTGGATATTCAAAGGAGAGATGGCTTCCGGGTATTGAGCACCATCCTGACCATACCAGAATTCTGTTTCATTTGAACCATGAAGATTAAAAAGGAAAAGGTTTGAGTCCGATGGAATTCTTCCTTCAACATTATGTTTTGTAACATCAGGAGAAACATCAACTTTATTATTTGAAACAACTGAAAATTCATCATCAGATTCTTTTTGCCAAACCAGTGCACTAAGACCATAAGGCTTTATTGAAGAAAAATTTCCAATGTAATTTTTTGCATTAGCAAAATAAGTTGAAAACTGAGAAAAACTCTCACCTTTCCATGTAGGAATTCTTCCGACTCGAAGGGATTTATCAAAATCATATTTCACACCATTCCATGGAGAAGTTTCATTTAGAACCGTATAAACAAAATCAGAAGTAACATTCTCATCATTATCCGATGATAAATTTTCCCAGACCTTGAATTCAATTATGTCCTCATTGCCAAGGATAAAAAGATATTTAAATGGGGAAACATTACAAACTGAAGATAGAATTTCTGTGACATTGCTTACATTACCACTTGAGCTAGCACCAGCTGCATTGTCTGAAAGATCAAGAAGAAAATAAGATACACCACGATTCTTTGCAGAACTTACATAATCACTAAGCATTGCAAACAAATCATCCTTGGAACAAGAAAGCTGTGAACAAAGCTCTGATGACCGTGTAAGAATTATTCCAATTTCACCTGTTGATTTCTTTGCGGAATTCACCCACAAAGATTTCCAGTTATCATCATAAAAAACATTCTTCCAGGCTGCATCATCTGAAAAAGCCTTACTTTGATTTTCTTGTGTATTATCCATTGGCACTGGAGTTCCACAGTTTTCACAGAATTTCACACCAGCTTCAAGCTTCGTTCCGCATTCTTCACAAAACATATAATTTCCTTAAAATTTAAATCAGGGAAACTACATGGATGTGATTTCCCTGATCATCAAATTCAATTACAAAGAACTTCCACAGTTTTCACAGAAAATTGCACCAGGATCATGAGGTGTACCACAAGACGGGCATATATTTCCAGAAGCCTTTGCATTCTGTGCTGGAGCAACAGGTGAAACACCAGGAACACTAGTACCCTGCTGGACTACAGTAGTAGGATTTTTCAATGCACCACTTACAGAACTTACGGCATTATTGACTCCGTTTGAATATCTATTCATTTCGGCATCCTTGGCAGCCATCATCTGCTGCTGGTTTGCAGCATTAGCATTCATTCCTGCAACAGCCATGTCACGCATCATCTGCATCTGTTCCTTCATGAATGCCTGCATATCTGCGCTCTGCTTCATAGCCATCTCTGCGGTCCTGTCGTTTGCAGCAGCAGCTGCCTCTGCCTTGAATTTTTCTGCCATGGCATTTGCCGCTTCAGGAGTAATATCAGGATTTGCTGCGACAATCTGCTCGGCCGTCATGTTCTGGAACATGCGACGCATTTCTTCTTCATGCTGGTTCTGAGCATTCATTGATTCCATCTGACGCTGATGCTCTGCGTTTTCACGCTCCATGCGGATTGCCTGTGCCTGACGAAGCATATCAAGCTGATCCTGCATTTCAGCCTTATCTGCAAGACGTTCCTTTTCACGTCGTTCATCTTCGTACTGATCCTGCATTCTCTGACGCTCAATTTCATTTTCAAGGCGCTTGTTGCCAATTTCAATTTCCCACTGCAACTGCTGGCGGTCAAGTTCCTTTTCATTGGCAAGTGTAGCAAGATTCAAAGCCTGTTCGTATGAAAGATCACGCAATGCTGCATTCTGCTGAGTCTGTGCCAGAAGATTATCAAGTTCTTCTTCACGAAGCAGTCCTGATTTTCTGAACTGCTGCATTGCCGCATCAACTTCATCTTCTGTCTTTGCTTCACGAATCATTCGCTGAGCTTCAAGCATCTGTGAGAACTTAAGGCGTTCATCTTCATTAAGTTCCCTGTCTTCGTCTATCTTATCAAGAGCGGCCTGGAATTCTACCTGATTTCTTGATTCACGAAGCGCCTGCGCATTGTTTTCATCCTGCAGACGATTAAGGAAAGAATTTCTTTTTGTAAGTTCTGAAAGTTCAAGTTCGCTTACATAAAGTTCTTCCTGCATTTTCCTGATCTGTTCAAGCTGCTGATTGGATGCAGTAAGACTGATAACTTTTGTTGCTGTGATATAAGAGTAAACCTGAGAAATCTTAGTCTGAATTTCTGCAAGAACTTTTTCCTGTGCCGAAGCAACATTATTTGGATCAACACCAGAAAGAGCAGAATTCAATACTGTCTGAACAAGTGGAGCAAGCTTCTGTGCAATAGATTCAAAGCCGATAAATTTTTTATCCAAGAGTTCATTAGCATAGAATTCATTGATGTTTGAAATCTTACAGAGAATATGGAGTCCAACTTCGCTTCTGATTCCGGCTGTTGCAACATCCTTTACATCAAAGACAAGTGGGAATTCAACAGAACGTACAAGTACAACAGAAACATTCTGAACATTAGGTGGAAGCTGTGGAGTATTTCTGAAAAAATTCCTGACATTATTAAAGAAAGTTGAAATAATATTCTGTTTTTTTCCTTCCGAATCTGCATCAGTTTTTACATCAGGGAATGACTTGAATTCATAACTGCCTGCTGCAAGTTCTGATATGATCTTTCCATTGACAAAGAAAAGTGCCCTCAAACCTTCCTGAACAACAAGTCCCTTCACACGACCATAAGAAGCGATTTCCTGAGAATCGATTTTTAATGCAAGATGACCTGGCAATACATTCCATTGAATGAACGATGCCTGCTTTGCGATCTCTGCATCTGATTTGGAAGATGACTGAACAGCTTCAATTTTTGTTCCACATTTTCCACAGAATTTAGCTCCTGGCTTAAGCGGATTGCCACAGCTTGGACAGATAGTGCCTGAATTCTGGGATGATTGAACTTCCTGAAATTTGTACCCGCAGCCTCCGCAGAATTTTGCCTCATCTTTGAGTTCCCTTCCACAATTTGGACATGTTTTCATATTGTTTTCTCCTTTTGGTGCCGCTACTATGCGGTCAATTTGTGAATTTACGTTTGTATGAATCCTTATTCTTGAATGACAAAACCTGCAGCTGATGTAATGGTCACATCCAACGCCCAATGCAATCTGATAGGAATAGCCCTGGGAACAGCTTGGACAGGTAATCATCTGATATGTAATTTCTGGCATATATAACTCCTTGGAATTAACTTAGACTGATTTTTTGGAATGGGAATACCTAAAAATAATTTAAAATTACTTAACAAATTCTCTCCAAGAATTTGCTTTTCATTCGTACTCTCATCTTCCTTCTGCTTTTTTATTTTGTTAATTATGTCTAAGCCATTCATGATTTTTCTCCGTGAATTATTTTTTGATTATTTTTATTTGATATAAACTTTAGTAAACTGAATTTAAAATTCTTCTGTATAATTCTTTATATGGTTTATTTGAATTAATTTTATATTTCTTTACATCCACTTCATTAATTTTTAATGAAGCATCTCGAATTCTTACAGAATCACTATCTTCATCTAAACAATAAAAGAAAATTCTATTATTTAATTTTTCAGATATACGAAGTTCCTTTCTTCGTTTTAACAAATACCACAAATCAGTTTCCGCAAAATTGAATCCAAAACCAACTATATCTATTTGTACATTATCCATAAAAAAATAATCTACCCAGGAAATTGGTTTTAATATATTTGATACTCTATCTTCTATTTTTTCTATTGGAACATTATCAGTTTCTTTTAATTTGTATTTTCCATTCAAATAAGACACAATTTTACTAGTTTGCTCCACATAATGATTTTGCCCCATCATTACAGAAGAATTCTTTTCAATGCATCCATGTATATACCAAAGTGTTTTTCTATTGCTTGAATTATTGATTTTTTTTCTAAATAAATTATATTTCGTTTCATTCTTTACAGAATCACTAAGCCATGCATCTTTACCTAAAGAATATTCAAACTCCCTGGAAAAATTTGTCGTTAAAATTGTATTGTATTTGTTTACAAAATCTTCAGCAAATTCCGGTATAGGTATTTTCTCAACTTCATTAAAAAAATCATTTTTCTTATCTGCAAATAAATCAAACAGAAAAGGATATGCAATGCTAGAAATTATTTTTCCATCTTTCAAGAAAACAGAATGTTTATCTTCATCAATCAATTTTTTTAAACTATTTTCCCACGAGACATCACTATTTTCTAAATTATTTAATCCATTTCCAATTAATAAAATCTGTTCCATGATGCAATTCTTCTGTCTCTTAAATCTTTCCACTCGCTTTCCCTGCTGCTAGTCAGCGGAACGAACGATACGGAAGCCAATGCCCCATTCCTGAATGTCAGCGCGGGCGCTCTCCAAGTGGGAAATCTTGTTGTCATCGAAGCTAACGAAAGGACTATTCCCACGAAAATAATGTAGTTCGCTGTAGTCCGGATAAATATCCCAGCACCACTCAGAAACATTTCCAGACATGTCATAAATTCCAAGCTCATTGGCTTTCTTCTGTCCAACATTATAATAAGGATGATAACAGGCAACTTCATCCAGATTATCACTTCCGGCATATTTATATCCGCGGGTTTTGTTTCCACCACGGGCAGCAAATTCCCATTCGTCACAGGTTGGAAGACGGAAACCATTAACATTTTTATTCCACTCGACAGTAGCATCTACTATCTGATAAGTGTTGCCATAATTTATGTTTGACATTACATAAGCACATTCAAGTCCCGCATTCTGACTCAACCTATTACAGAATTCAATAGCATCATACCATGTAATACGTGCTACAGGCACTTTAGTTCCAGTATGCTTACTTGGATTATGTTCCATGATCTTACACCATTCTTCCTGGGTTACAGGGTATTTTCCGATATAAAATGATTTAATATTTGCAGTGTGTATCGGATTATCATCATCTTCATCATCACTTCCAAGCTTCATAGTTCCACCTTCAACTTCTACCATTTCTACAAGACCGAGGTATTCTGATTCCATTCTTTTTCTTTTTTCCTCAGCAAGTCTTTCAGCCTCAATACATTCTCTTTCTAGTCTTTCTTTTTCCAGTCTTTCTTTTTCCAGCTGAGCAATCTCTTCAGATGTCAAAAGCGGATTACTCTGCATAATTCCATAGTACAGCTGGTTTTCCTTGCACACTTCCTTGTCGAATTCTATCGTGTCTTCTCCCATGGCTTCGCTCACCATGCACTGCACCTTTACCTGCCATGTAAGCTCAACCCTGCTGGTGGCTTCACCAAGGTTCTGTACAAGTTCCGCAGCCTTGTTAAGCCATTCGTTGCTCTTGAATTCCTTATGGAGTGCCAGTCGGTACAGCACCTTGTGGCATTTTACGATGGAGCTTTCAGGCCAGATTCTTTCTGCTTCTAGGACCTTGCGTTCCGCAGTGGCAAGATCCTTTTCCTTTATGGCTATCCTGATTGCCGTAAGGTATGCTGGCATTTCGTCTGTCTTTATGGATGCGATTATCTCCTTTGCCTTTTCTGCGTCTGCTTCTGCAAGGACTGGAAGGTAGAGGTCGAGTATCTTCTCGTCGTTTCTATGGGCCTCATAGATTGGTTCGAGCAGCTTGCAGGCTTCCGAAACATTTCCATCCTCGTAAAAGAGTACCTCTGCCTTTTCGTAGTTTAGCTTTTCAAAGGTGGTGAATTCCACCCTGCCGCGGGAATTTGCCTTTACCTCGTCCTGGATCTCCATGGCTCGGTAGTCGCTTATTCCGTAGCGTTCCTGAAGTTCATGGAGCTGCTTGAATTCTTCCGCGTCAATTCTGTTGTCGTCGGAAAGGGATTCAATTACCTTTGCCTTGTAGTTTTCCTCGTAGAGCCTTACCTTTTTTTCTACGCAGCCATTGCATACGCCATGTGCCTTGTCAAAGCAGTCGCCGCAGGTAAACTGGCCGCAGTCAGGACAGTCGTAGCCGTGTATCTTCTGCACGATGCTTCCGCAGATGTGGCACTTTGCTGTCTTCTTTGTCTCGTCCTCGTTCTTTATGATGGTTGCGTTTCCGCTGACATTGTATGTTTCCTTGTGGCCGATGACGTCGCCTGCTATGACATTCTTATCACCCATGCTTATTCCACTGCCGGATGATGCACCAGCCCCTGCATTCCCGAGCCTTACGCCGCATTCGGAGCAGAACTTGGTTCCAACAGCATACTCCCTTCCGCACTGTGGACAGCAGACCTTTTCTTCCTCAAGCTTTACAGGAGTTCCATCTTCGTTCTCACAGTTCTCGCAGAAATTTCCGCTTTCATATTGTTTCTTGCACTTTGGACATGTTTTCATTTTTATGGCTCCTGTTGATATGTTTATTCAAAATTAGGGATGATGGAATCTATGCACAAATCATCATACTTGTTTCCCTTGTACACTGATTGGATTTCTATCCTAAGATTCAGTTTTTCACTCGGTTCCTGTGGAATTATGGACCTTACATCGAGTATCTGCCTTGATTTTGTATCAGGCAATTCAAATGACTTTGATTTTCCCGTCTGACTGCATGTTACAAGCAATTTTTTTACACGACAGTTTTTTTCATAATAATCAGGATGTTCTGGATTCTGAAATCCATTTCTAAATTCAAGTTTCAAGTGCTCATCATAGGGACCTGACAGATCTATATATTCACCAACTCCACTGTATCCATTAGCCTTTGGTACCCATGGTAGGCCGCCTATTTTTTTCAAATTATCCGCAACATAATAATAGGTTCCAGAATTTAATGTCTCGTAAAAATAACTGCTCGATGAATAATCGAAAGTATAATTGTCATGGGATTGGTGCACATAAGCTGGTTTTGCTTCTTTTTGAGGTTCAACTATGTCTATCGCTTTTTTTTCTTCAACTATATATGGTTCATCTCGTGCTGAATCATTTTTTTCCAAATTGTAGTCATCAACAATTTTTTCATGATTTTGATTCTTATCAACTATTCTATTAGTCGCAGAACGTTTTTTTAGATATAAATAGAATATAAAACTTACAAAAATCAACAGAATTATTATAATTATTCTGTTGACCATTCTTTTTTTTAACTCATCTTTTTTTATATTATTTAACTCGATTAATTCTTTTAATTTTTTTTCCAGCTTCTTGAGATTTTCATCAGTCTGCTCGGCCTGGGAATATAAACCAAAGGATTCTACAACTGGATTTTGCCCCTTAAAAATTCTATATTCATTGCGGCACCATTCAATGTCATAAGGATTAGCATCATCACCTTTTTCAAGAAACTGCTTCATTTTAGAAAGAATAGAATTCAAAGAATCCTCAAGCTGTTGATTGACTATGCGTTCTTCTTCTGCAGCCTTTTGCTTTCTTGCTTCTTCTTCTGCAAGAGCCTTTCGTCTAACTTCTTCTTCAGCTTTACGCTGCATTTCGGCCTGTTCTTCCAGTTTTCTCTGAATTTCTGCCTCTGCACGGGCCTTTTCTTCTGCAATCTTTTTTTCCTGCTCAAGCTTGGCATTCCTAAGTTTTTCAATAATGCTTTGACCTGATCCAAAAGAATTCTTTAAGTCTTCCATGAAAATCTTCTCCAAAAAGTTTTGCGTTTACTTTTTTTTATCAATCATACTCAATTTGAGTTTCTAACGTAATATAATAACACTCTTTTTGCGTATTGTAAACTTTAGACCACGCTACCATAAGGTAAAATATGTTATATGGGAAAAACTTTCAAAGAAAATCTTAAAGAACTTCTTGAATATAATGACATGACAATAAAAGAACTAGCATATCAAACAGGAATTTCACATAGATCCATTGAAAACTACTTGAATTCCAGAGAATCCATTCCTCCAGCCGATTATGCCTGCAAGATAGCAAAAACCTTAAACACAACGGTAGAAGATCTATTGTCAGAAAATGGAATAAACCTGGACAGATCCAGATACCCAAGAGAACTTCTTTCTATTATAAAGATATTTCCAAACCTTAATACAGCGGATCAAAAATTAATCAGTGCCCTTGTTCAATCACTTTCAAAAAAAGAATCCTAATCTCACTCCCTTCTACGCCACCAGATAATACTGCATGGATTTCATTTCTGCTTCGTGTCGAAGTTTTTTTTCTGCAGCACACCTTATCTGCCTTACGCGTTCCTTTGAAATATTCAAGTTTTTAGAAATATCCATAAGAGAAAATTCTTTTCCATCCAGTCCATAATATTTTTCAACAACAAACCTTTCTCTTTTGTTAAGGACATTCATGATTTCATCCATCTCGCAGTACATATTTCTATTGACGATCATTTCCAATGCTCCAGGATTTTTTGTATCCATGAGCATGTCACCCAGCGTGCAGGAATCTTCATCATATAAACATGAGTCCAAAGAAACTGCTGAATAGCTGGATTTATCAACATCAGCCTTGAGCGGTACATATACCGGATTTACCTGCCTGTTGACCGCAATCTGGAGGGCATTATAAACCCAGACCTTTGCATAGGTAATAAAGCAGAATCCTTTTTCTACTTTAAAATTATTGATAGCATTGATAAGTCCAAAATTTGCTTCCATCATAAGGTCTTCAAATTCCATTCCATGACCCAGGCATTTTGTGAACTTCTGTGCAACCATATTTATGAAGCCTTGATTTTTTTCAATTACAATATTGCGGGCTATAATAGAAGAAGATTTTCCATAAATGTCAGTTTTTTGTGCAATAAGAATAAGTTCATTGGTTTCTCCTTTAGTTAGGATTTGTTTATGCGATAAGGATTTGAAATATACATAAACATTTGAATCGTCGTTAAGCTTCATAAATTTTCCTCCATAAAAGATCAGCATAAAATAAGTACAATTAAAAACGTTTTCAACACGATTTTTTATTCATGCTTGCATTTAAATTATACGTTCAAAAATTTCGCTCAATAAAAAAATACAGAACTTTTATGGAATCATTGAATTTCTTCTATTAAAATGGATGTTCTACGACAATAGAGTTCTTGGAAATCCATTTATTGCAGGCATTTCTGACATCCTCTCCTACCCGAGAATTTCCAAAGCCATAGCATTGGATTAAAAGATATATTTCTTTTATATTTGGAATCAGTTCAATGCAGGCTTCGTATTTCCTGATGCTGCTTGAACAATACATAATTATACTGTTTCTATTTCTTGCCTTTTCCTGATATAAGTGGCCTACGCAATTGCACATTTCATGGCTTATTTCAAGCAGCTGTCTTGATCCGCTTGCCAAATGAAATTCGTAGCCATCTATTTCACATTCAAGTTCTTTATCCTTTTCCAGGTAATTGAATTCAATATTTTCTTCCCTACATTCACCATCAGAATTATAAAACATGGGTATATATATTTCATTCTTGATTCTGTTAATAAGCCGCTGATTATATTCAGTAAAACCTTCATGTAGAATTTTTTTTCTATCATCTTCTGAAAAATTTACGTTTTTATGAATTTTCAAGAACATTACAAAGGCATCAAAGGAATTATCATCCCTGTAGGCTGAATCCAGAAGACTGACAAGTTTTCTCTCTGAAAAAATATCTTTGTATACTTCTACAAATTCATAGGACCAGCTTCTTTGCCATGCAAAAATTAAATCAACTGTAGATTTGTAATCTTTAAAATCATAATCCCATAAAAAAGATGAAAAATTTTCTCTTGTTATTACCTCATTAATTATATTCAGGTCTTTGAATCCAAGTTTCATAAGGTAAATCCACCCATAGACTGAATAGGGATTTTTGAGAAAAGTTTTTCTTAAAAGCTGTGTTGGCTTTACTTCAAGAACAGCCATCATATAGTCAAAAGTTCTGTTATCTTCCCTCCTATCAAGAAGAGTTTTTCTGATCCATTCTCCATTGTTTTCCAGCAGAGAATCAAAAACTCCAAGCTGAGGCAACAGAGGAAACCGAATATAATTTTTAAGTTTTTCAAAATTTGTTTCTCCCCATTCATATTCAGGAGTAAAACCAAAATGCTTCTTACATCTATTTAATAGAATAGACCTCATTTTTTTATACTGCTCATCAGGAATATGAAAACCTGCTTTATTTTTTTTATTATCTGGTGTTATGAATAATCTGCCCTTTTCAACATCTGCACAGATTGAAAATTCCTTTCTTATTATTTTAGTACCTATTCCATTTGCTTCTTCATAGACAATCCGTTTAAGAAATACATATCTGTCATTTTCCAAAAGTGTCCATTCATTTTTTTTACTATTACCCAAGTCTTCATAGGGTATTCCAAGAGTATCATAAAGCTTCAGAACTTGATTTCTGTCGCCTATGCAGGTACACAAGTCAGCCCTTACAAGAACGTTTCCCCCTCTTGAAATAATCTGGTTTGCAACATTTATAACTCCATAATCAAGAGAATTTCCACATAGGATGAATTTTACATCATCAACACATTGAGGAAATAATTCCATTTGATTCATATAATTTAATTCATAAACATCTTCATTTTGAGGATCAATTCCCATGATGGCTTTTTCATAAAACCTAAGGCCAGGTTCTTTGTATTCTGCCAGGCATGTATTTTGTCCATAAGTGTTTTGAATACAATGACTTGGAAATTTTCCACCGTTGCATAAAAAAGAAAAATGATTTTCAGGATGAAAACTATCAACAAGCATAACACGACTGGAATTCATCCTACTTTCATTTGTTGCACTTATAAGTCTTACGATCTTATCAACAACATCCCTGAATCCTTTTATTGGAAAGGCACCATTTTCAAGAAAATCATTCTGCAAATTCACACAAACCAGTTTTATCATTATTGTTTATTCACCTTCCTTATGATTTAACCTAGTTTGAGTTTTTTGCACCGTCAAGTTTCATTCTCCCTGATTTTTTCATTAAACGCTGTCTTGACAGTAGAAAATGATACTCTAAGATTAAATTATGTAATCAAACATTTTTGGAGGACACAATGAATTTACTTTCTGAAGTTTCAAAAGCAATTGCTGCCATTTCAACAAAAGAAGATTTTATTACAGGAATGGATTTTTTTATAAACAGACTAGAACTGATTCCTTATGGGCACATGACAAGGGATCAGCTTGAGGCATTGTATCTTTGTTCAAATGAAAAATTTGAAGACAGGAATCAAACTAAATACGAACTATACAATGATCCATATCTTAATCTTGAAAAGGTAAAGACTTCTGAAATATGGAGCAAAGTTCTGGAAGTTTTCAGAGAACATGCCATTACATTCAATGATGTCATAAAATTCAGCGGAAAAGACATTCAGCTTATAATAAGGTCAGTTTCCATTGAAGTTTTACAGCATGCCCTTACGGGAGCTCCAGAAATTATTCAGGAACATTTTTTCTGCAATATGACAGAAGGAATGACATCCATGATCAAGCGTGAAATCGAAGAAGAGAAAAACATTTCTCATAAAATCATTGATGATGCCCGTAATCAAATTGTTGAATCCATAATTTATTTTTTAGATCACTCCATGATTAATGTTGAAGATGATACATTCATCACAAAGCCATCAAAGAAAGCCGTATACAAGCTAATAGACCTCCCTGAAAAATGCAAGGATGAGTTTTTGTTCATCTTTACAAAAACTGGTATTTCGCCTGAACTTAAAGAAAAAATGATCAGCAACGGAAAAGATTTTTTTTCATCTGAAGAAAACAGAAATCTGTTTGAATCCAAATTCAAGGAACTTATTGAATTTTGCAGGATTGCTGAACGGGAAGGAATTCTTTCACTTGAAAGTCAGATTGAAGGCTCAGACGAGTTTACATCTCTTGGACTTCAACTTTTATGTGATGCTGCAGAAGCCCATATCATTGATGAAATTCTTTCTGCAAAAATCATTCAGGACTGCAACATAGACAGTCAGTTCCTCAAGTTCCTTACACTTAGGACCATACTTTACATCCAATGCAACATTCCTGTTTATACTGTTGCGCAAAATTTATTTTCCCTTATTCCAGATGAATTCAGCGATTTCAAGAATAAGATCAAAGATGGATTTAGCAATAACTAAACCACTTGCATACTATAATTCATGTTTTTTACCCGATAATGAACATGTCACCTCCGGCCTTGTGCCGGAGGTCTCATCCAAAAAAAATGAGATTCCCCGATCAAGTCGGAGAATGACAGTGATGCAGAGTGCATTTCCAGCCCTTCTGTTGATTCAGGAGGGCTTTTTTGTTTATCATTCCATTGGATTCTTATAATTTATTGAAGATAAAGACAGATCCATAGACAACCAAAAAAAAATGGAGGAAATATCTGTTAAAAAAAATGAAAATGAGAAGAAGCGACAGAGAAATAACAGACGCAGATAGAATCACAGAAATAATAGAAGAATGCAAGATCATGAGGATCGGTTTCAACGACAACGGAGAAGTCTACATTGTTCCTCTGAATTATGGCCATGAAGAAACAGATGGAAAACATTATTTTTATTTCCACGGAGCAAAAGCAGGACGAAAATACAATCTGGTAAAAAATGCGAAGGACACTCTCGATGTAGGTTTTGAAATGGACTCAGGCTATGCACTTCTTCCTGCAGAAACAGCATGTGACTACAGTGCCGCATACAGAAGCATCATTGGAAAAGGAAAAATCTCGCTTGTCCACGGAAACGAAGCGAAACGACACGGACTTGAACTCATCATGAAGGAAGCAACTGGAATAGAAGACTGGAATTTTCCGGTGCCGATGCTTCTAGCTGTAGCAGTATTCTGTCTTGAAGTAACAGAAATGGCCTGCAAGGAACGAAAGATAGGAAAATAGAAACTACATTCCCATGCACTTGAGGTAAAAAAATATGAAAAATATAACTCCAACCGCCAAAAAAGTTTACGACTATCTGCGTACAATTCCTAAAGGAAAAGTTGTTACCTACGGACAGATTGCCGAACACCTGGGAAACAAAAAAATGTGCCGTGCCGTAGGCAACATCCTTCATGCAAATCCACTGCCCGACTACTATCCCTGCTACAAGGTCGTAAACGCGAAAGGGTTACTTGCAAAAAACTTTGGTCTTGGGATAGAAGAACAGAAACAACGCCTTGAAAAGGATGGAATAAAAGTTACAGATTACAGGGTGGATTTAGAAGTTTTCAAGTGGAAATGATTGCATCCACCGCTTTCTCTACTCCCACTCGGAATTCACATCAAGACTTTCTCGAACTGTTCGCTTTGTGGATTTTTTCTTTTTAAGATTTATATTTCTGCTTTTATCTGAACTCTGATTCAAATCACTGCTTGTAAAAATCGAGCATGACTTTTCGTGACGCTGACGGCGCTGCTTGTTTTCCAGAGCAATTTCTTTGAAAGTTTCTGTCCGTTCAATCACAAGATCGTTTGCCGAAGTTACAGTAATCGAAAATATTTTTCCTGACACTGCAATGGACTCTATGGCAGCAGTCAAATCGGCAAGAGCAATCACGGCTTTGTTCTTTCCGCCAATATTTGCAATTTCCCGAAGTTTCTTTGCAAGCTGGGCATCAGTAAACCGGTTTCTTTCCCCCATGGCATCAAGGGCTTTAATGAGTTCATTTTGAATTAATGTCATTTCACAATTGTACCACATTTTCGAGAATCCGTGCTATGCAACTCCCAAAAAACATAAAAGGAACGAATGGAATCCTATATTTAATTATCATTCTTCCTTTTATAATCGAAAGAGCAAGAAAAACTAATATACCAATTAATGAAGAAATTAAATTTGAAATCAAAATCAAAATAATACTTCCTTTCAAAAAAATTGCCACGCAAATGGAATAATGAATATCACCAGATCCAAGTTCACCACGTGATATTAACCTGCAAATAAAATACATAATTAAGTTGAATCCTATTCCATAAAAATATTGAATCAGAATATCACAGTAAAAAATCGAAAATATAAAAACATAACTGTAAATAAGCACAAGGGACACCTTGCGTGTTTTAAGATCCATTAATGACAAAACAATGCCAAGAAATGCAAAAAATATATCAAGATATATCAAACTATTTTTCCAATTTTGATAGAACCAATTTCTTAAATTCAGTCAGTTGAACGGTGTTACTTTTTTGTCTTTCTATAGCACAACACAGCCAAATATAAGATGAATCATAATTGTTTACGTAAAACTCATATACAGACATGAGCAAAGCATATTCATAGGATTCAATATTTATTTTTTCAATTCGCGACAAAATCTCAGCAGCATTATCAAAATCACCTTTTATCAGGTATTCATGACATAGAAAGCAAAGATCTTCAAAGGACTCCAAATTTACCCGAACAAAATCCAGAGAATTTGTGTCATCCAAAATAATCTGTTTTTCTTCATATCCATTTTTTTTCAATATTAATTGATTGTCTTCAAAAGAATTAATAAAAGAAAAACGGCCTTGAAAATCAGTGGAAGAAATATACTTCTTACCATTATATATTTTTACACCACTCAAAGTTTTTGAACCAGAAGAATCATAGACAACACCATATATCAGATTATTATTTTTCTTTGATGAAGCACAAGAAACAAATAAAACAATACAAATTGTATTTAGAATAATTTTTCTAATCATCTTCAACCCCTTCTATATTAATTACTTTTCCTTTATAAATTGACTCATATTTTTCTCCGATTTTTTTCACATCATTTAAAAGAACAATTTTTCCATCATTAAATTTTACATACATATTAGTATTCATATTGTCATAAACCCTTCCAACATAAGCACAAAGAACCGGAACTTCATGTACTGGTCTATTATTTATATTTAGATTCATTATTTTAATAGGATCGGATTTTTTTTCTTTATTGTAGATTTCAATAATTTCAACAGGATCCTTTTCCCTGGCAAATGAAAAATCAATTAGATAACTATCAGAAGAATTTCGGTGAGAAGACAAACTTACCTTACAGATTTTCCATGAACCAAAAAATTGACTTTCTTCATAAAAGATTTTTCTTAACTTAGCTGGACTTCCCTCCACTGTAAAATGCAAAAGATTACACTTGTTATTTTTTGTTAATCCTGTATTGAAGGACTTAGCAAGAAACCCGTAACTCTTGAATTTAGTAATTATTTCTGCAATATCCTTTTCAGTTATAAATCCGTAAAAATTGTCAATTCGGGAACTAAGCTTAATCTTTCCCTTGAGAGAAAAAATTTCATCGCCAGTAGAATTAAATCTTGATTTTTCTATTCTGTTTTCTGCAAGCAATTTAGAGGCATTAATTTTTTTTAACCATTCAAGGGAACCAGGTAAAATATATTCTGCATGATAATTATCATCAGTAATAGTTAAGTTTTTAAGAAACATATTTTCATCAAAGGCTCCTAATGTAAAAAACAGATCATAATAGGAATACCTTGATATTTTTTTTTCAGCAACAGTTTCAGTATTTTCAACTTTCACTTTATGATCGGGATTTATCATCGATGTACTATTGTCTGATTTTTTTACATATAAAATATAACAAAAAGAAAATACAGAAACCATAAGCAGAGAAAACAATTTCCATACGATATGCTTGTGATTATTTTTCTTTTTAAAAAGCATTGATTTTCTGCTTGACCATTTCTCAGCAAGACTTTCGATGGGTATGTTTTTTTCAGCATATCTACTAATGTACTTTTGATAAACTTCAGAACTATCTGCTGAATAATAAAAATCGATTTTATATTTACATCTGGAAATTTCAGAATCAACAAACTGAATGCAATTTCCAATTGGATTACATTTTTCCGTGACATTTCCTGATTTATCACGGATTACAATCCAAATCCAGAATTTGAAAAGTATGATATTCATCCTATCAACATTTTTTTTCTGCGAATTTAATACTAATGTGACAGGCGACAACAATCTCTCAGATTTATGACTTTCAATAATTGATTTTAGTGAAATATAAGCATATATTTTCTTTTTAAGAACCTTATAATCAAGAACACAATTACACAGATCAAAAGGAAAATTCTTTTTCATGCTTGATTCAACAAAAGCACCTATATATTTTTTTGAGACTGATCCACGTTCCAGAACAAATGCCCGGGCAAGCTCAGGCATTATAAAATTAGTTTTATGCCTATTTTTTTTCAAATTTAACCTCCACGATTCTAAAACTTAATTTTGATTTTTTTTCATAAAAATTATTCTCACAACAAATAATTGCAGAACAATTCATATCTGATTTTGACATAGAAATTTCATAAAAATATGTTTTGGATCCAATGAATCCAAGAACAAGAGCATCTTCATTAACCCTTAGGATTTGTCTCAATCTTTCAGAAGTAATTTTTTTATTATTACGCTCCGAGCAAATTACGGATGCTTTGGAAGCCGGATTATTAATAGAAAAATCCGGGCAGGATAAAATCACAGTAAGCAATTTTTTATCAATATAATTCACATCCAGAACAGGTTCCAGATTAAAAAAAGTATTATGCAAATCCATACTTACAATTCCAGAATCAAGTATTAACTGATCATAATTTCTGTATGCTACCTTATTTTTTCCACATAATTTTTTTTGCCTGTAGAAATTATCACCAAGATCAAGCCCCAAGGAATTTGAAATATACTTAAGATCTTTTGCATCAGTAATATTCAAATTAAAAAAGGAATAAAGTGAAAAATAATTCTCCATGTTTTCAATACCGCAGTCAAACATTTGCTTAAAATCAGTAATATTATTTGAAAGAAATTTTTCATCGCACAACATATTCACTGAACGCAGATGTTTTTTTATAGATTCAGGCAAGAAATTAACATTAAGTTTTCCAGACAAAGGACTAATGTAATAAAAAGATTGAAAGTAATCGTCAAAACCTTTGTATGGAAATGTTGTCATGCTTTCCGACTCCAATTCTTCACATATTCTATTAAGAAAATCATTTGAAAAATAATTTCTGTTTTGTTCATATTCAATTAAATTCCTTGTTTTTTTTTCAACATTTTTGATTCTCATTTCAAAACCAAAAATAATAGAAACAAGGAAAAACATAGAACACAAACAAACAGGTGTAGAAAAACCATTTCTGATAAAAGACCTCCTAGAAAGAAAAATTAATGACTGGATTCTCAATTAAGTCGGGATGATAATATTGAAATAAAACATTATTTTTAAAATCATTTATATCTGGGCTGACTATAATTTTTTCAATCCTGATTTTTTCATTAAATTCGATTTTTCCCAGTTCATCTCCAAAACAATTTTTAACAATCAATTTATTTTCATTGAAAAGAATTTCAACATTTTTATTCCAATAAGGAATTGAAAGACCATAAAAAAAATTTGTGACCTGCTTTGAAATTTCAAATTTAATTTTCAAGGATTCTAATTTTTTTTCATTTTTAACAATACTTTGACTAACAAGGCTATATGAAAAAATAAAAATAAATATGCTCAAATTGCAAATAAATATAGAAAACAAACACTCAATCAAAGTAAAAGCATTACCAGAATAATTATTTTTCTTTTTCAAAATAAGCAATATACTCCATCATAATATCAAATACTCTGTGTCCTCTTTCATAAACTATTCTGAAATAAAACATTACTGAAAAAAGAACAAGAGAAATTACAAGAATCTCCATCACTGACTTAAGTAATATATATCCATCACCAGTTTTATTGAGCAGATGAAATATCCTTTTCAAGACCTTCACCTCCTTCACTTCCGTCTTTTCCATAGGATATAATTTCAAATGGCAAACCATTAGTTCCTGGAACCTTAAATATATAATCATTTCCCCATGGATCTTTAGGAACAGGTTTTGTGATATAAGGACCATTCCAGTTATCTGCACCAATCATATTTGTCCACAACAAATTCAGCCCGTCCGTAGAATCAGGATAATAACCAAGATCAAAATACATTGAATCCATTGCACTCGATAAGGCTGAAACCATAGTTTTTGCACTTACAACCCGAGCCTTATCAATTTGTTTGATTGAACTAACACCTACTGTAGCTGATAAAATCATAACAATGCACATAACGATAAGAGTCTCAATGAATGTCCATCCATCAGCCATAAATCTTTTTTTATTATTCATTATTCATTCCTCCTTTTTTTACATTGCAATAAACATCAATAGAACTAACCGGACCGGCAAGTCCCTTTGAATCAATACCATAGGCCTCAATATGATTTCTTCCATCAATTAAAACAATTTCAGACAGCGGTTTGAATTTCTCCATATTCAAACTCACATAAATTGTTGCACTTTCTGAATCTTCATCCCTAGAACTAATGAAATTTTCCGGCCGATATGAACTAAAAACAAAATCATTGGGAACTGTAAATTCAATTACTGGTTCATATATATTGTTTTTTCCATTAATGGACATGATTTTATGACCATTTGAAAAATAAATAGTATTATCGACAAAGCAGCAGACATAACTGGAACTGACCTTATGATTCCATATATTTTTTTTGCATATCATTGATTTAAGGCATACATTAATTTCATCATTTTGATGAACAACTGCCTTTTCTTTTCCAAGAACTAAACCTGTTATGCTGAACTGATCATTATGAATATCAGTCTCAATATCCAAAGTATCATTCTGAAGCTTTAAGAGACCTTTTGAATGAATTACATATAAATATTTGTCATCAACACAAATATCATTTACTTTTTCCAGATTGATTTTTGTCTTGCAGAAAACATGCAATTCGCTGTCAATTCTATAGATATAATTTTTTGTCAGCATAAAAACATAATCACCATGAGAAACAGAAAATAATATTTTCGAATCGCAGGAAAACTTTTTTGCATCACTAAGAATTGAATAGACATAATTCTCTCTTATTCCAAAAACTTCATTTCCACACCACACTGTTTTTTCCGGGATTGTTCCATAATCAGACAACAACCTTGAAAAAGATTTTTTTTGCACATCATAAACTTTCATTACATCTTCGTGAAATATAATCAGATACTTTTCATTGCAAGAAAAGGACTTAACCATATCCCATGTCATTGTTTCATTGCCAAAAACAAGAGAGTACATGACCAGACTACTGTTATCAAGCAAAATACAAATCTGATCACCAATGATTTTTGCTTCTGTTATTTTTGAATCAAATTTCTTTTTCCAGAATGTATTTTTCAGATCTTCAGAAAAAACTGTTATATTATTTTTTCCTACACAGACAACATTTCCATCCTTTCCAAGAATATAAGAAATTTCATAACCAGCATCACTTGAAGTAATTTGATCAACATTTGACGGCAAGTCTGATGAAATAAATTTATTGTTTCTGGAAGACATTTTTTCATGGGTCCAGGAACTTTGCTGGATAAATATTGATTTTTTCTCACATGCATAATGATTCAACTCATCAACACAAGTCACGTAGAAAGTAATCAGCCCCCCGCGTAAAGGAACACCAGAAAGAATTCCAGATGAAGACATTCTTAAACCTGTTTTTGGATCAATATCACATGAAAAAATTTCATTTCCAGAAGAATTATTGCAAACAAGACATTGTGAATAATATTGTCCAACATAGCCATCAGCAAATTCACCATCAATTGAAATGGCACAATTAACATTTATATTAATTGAAACAGATTTACTGAATCTTCCAGCTTCGCAAGTCAAATTAAGGACATAATGACCATTTCTTATTTTATTTCCAGAACTTATATAAATCATAAACTGATTAAGGGATTCACGGCTTATGCTTACATTCAAATCATCTGCATTATGATCAAAGTTAATTCTTGTATTCTCAAGCAAAGCTGATGTTCCAGATAAAGTTCCCTTAACGCAAACCATACCATATGAATCCAGGATGACATTTTTACAATCAACCTGAAAATCCACTGATCTTTTTTTCACAATAAGTTTGGTCTTATTTGATTCTCCGTTTCTATTACTTAAAAACAGAACACCAGTTTCAGAATTTTCAGGAACAATAAACTCAATTTTATTTCCTGAAATATCTTCAGGAATAATATCCCTGCCAGAGAATTTGACTATCGTATTTTCATCAAAACAAGAGCCATAAACACTGACTTTATCACCCTCAAAACATGAATACGGAATTATCTGACTAATTTCAGGCATACTAGATTTTTTGTTAGTTACCACAACAGGTAATTCAATAACCTGCCCATTATCTGATTTCAAAGTTATTGTGTATTCACCACTGTCTGTAATTTCGCTGCAAAAAATTTTAACTTCAATTAGATCACCATCCGTTGGATAGTATTCCAATCTAAACAGATTTTTTTGAACAAGCAATTCTTCCAAGACAACAGTTTTTTCGTAACCTTCATGACGTGCAATATACAAGGGATAATACGAAAAAGATCCGGCACTTAGTGAAAGGGACTTTAATCTTGTAAAAATTTCATAAGTCGGATTTACAACATTAAGTAAAATTTCTGATTTATCTCCATTAAGATTCTCAGCACTAAGAGAAAGTGTTCCAGTATTTTCTGAAATCAGATCAAAGACAAGAATATTTTCATTCTCAATATCAACTTCAGGAATAACATTTTCCCCATCAAAATAATATGAAGAATCAAGTCCATGTCCCTTAGAATAAACTCTGACCCTGTTTTTTTCACCACTTATAATTTCATCTGGAAAAACACGAACTAATTCAAGTTTTTCTTTTTCTACAATTACATTTATCATAATACTCTTTCCTTTATCATAAGATTTTTGATTCCATACAAATAATTCCATTTCATAGGTTCCAGGAGAAACGCAACCGTCTACATAAAAATTAAATTTTATAATTGCTTTTCCATCTTCAATTTTTGCATCATTCTCTGGAACAACAGTAAATCCAATATGTTCTGTTATGCACTTTCCTGTGAAATATTCCGAATATCCATCCGCGGATTCTATGATTTCCAATGGCAGTGTAGCATAAGAATTTTGAAAAACTCTTACAGCATCTGGATTCACAATAGAAAAATCATTGGCCTGGATAACATAATCTTTTATTTCAAGCTTATTCTCAGGACCTAGTGAATTATTTTTGTCATAAGGAATAACTTTCACATATCTTAAATCTTCCATTGAAAAACCATAAAGGGTATATTCATTAACATTTCCAATATTAAACTTGTGGATTTGACCATCTGCCATTTCGTATTCAAATTTAAATCCGTAAGAATTTGCATGATTTGGATTATCCCATCTGCATGTTATTGAATTACAAGACTTATCTTCACACAACCTGAGATTATCTACCCTAAATAGTTCAATATTATTTTTTGAAATAAAAATCATTTCCCCAAAAAATTTTTTTCCCGAAAAATCATAACTATCTGGATATAAAATCTCTGCGAAAACTTCATAACTACCTTCATGTAAAATATTTGTATTTACTTCTGATGAGAACAATCCATTTGAATCTACCGGAATTATATCCAGAACTGTAGAAAAACCTTCATCATTAACTGCAGAGACTGCAATTTCTTTATCACAGGCAGAAGACTTTCCCATAACTTTGATTTTATTCTCTGTATGGATTACTGACAAATCAGTTATTTTTTCATCGTACCCAACTTCAATTATTTTTACGGCACACAATGATGAATCTACATTTTCAATCTGATAATTCCAAAGGCCTTTTTCCTCAGATTCAATTGTCATTGCACACAAATTATCCGAATACCAGACATTGGATGTTTCAGTTGCTGAAGAAAATTTTCTTCCGTTTGGGGAAATTAAAACTAACTCAGGTTCACCTTCCATAGCAGCACAAAGAACAATAAATCTCTTCGAATTTTCATTTCGTTCAAAATACACTTCGTTTGTTTCAAGAATTTCTCCACCAGTTTCTGTGAAACAAGACAAGGTATTATTATCAAACAACAGGGAAGAAGAAGATATATTAAACAGCCCATTACCCAAAGGACTCAATAAGTCATAGGATGACAATTTACCAGCATGAAGGCCAAAGGCTGAACTTACAAAGATTCCAATATCTCCCACCACAGGAAAATCAATTGAAGTCTTAAATCCTCGCTTTCCGTTTGCAAAATCCCCAAACTCTGCATTTATTGAAAACGGCCAGCAATCACAAGTTGGAATGCGGAAATGAATTTTCTTAAAAAATAAATTCAATGTCCAGTTAATAATAAAGCCTTTTGGGATTCCAACATAGAAATTAGTTTTACCCGTAAATTTAACTCCATTATATCCATTGAAAATAAAAAACGAAATATTTCCCTTTACAATAAAAATACTGAATGACATATTTGTATAAAGTCCAAACCTTGACAAAACACAGGCAGATTCAGCCTTTATATTAAATATTCCCTTAAGCACTCTCATTTCTCCCTGCATGGCAAAAGTCAAGTTCTTAATATCAATCCACAAATCTGGTTTTATTTCGACGATTTTCCCACCTGTAAAATCCTTTACACTTACTCCAAGCTGCAGGCGGATTCCATCACCAAAAAAAAGTTGTGAAGGCAATGGAACCTCATTCGGTTTACCATAGGCAATCCCACCGCGAATCCCTGTAAAATACAACCCGGTACTACCTATCGGTATACCACGACTTGCAACAGATACTTCAAAGCTGAAATATGCTCTTTCAAGACCAATAGGATGATCTTTATTTTTTTCCGTAAATGACAATACTGCCTCAATTTCACCTGCATTAGGAATAACTGCCATACCACTTCCATGAACATAGAAACTTTTTCCATTTAGCACAAAAGAAGCCTGTATTCTTGAGAAACCGATTTCACCAACCTTAAAATCAGGGAGTGTAATTGATGCTCCATCAAACTTCAAACCATGACTTGAACTAACAGTTACCCCAACTAGCGTAATTGAGGCAAAGTTCAAAATATCAGGGCATGTCAAAATTGCAGATTCAAATTCAATAGATTTTTTTTCCAGATTCAAATTGCTTCCATTAAGTGAAAGTTTAAAACCAGCTATATCACAACAAATTGTTGGAATCAAAAACTCTCCATAAAATTTTCCATTTTTAAAATATGAATTGTTTATGGCAACAAAAAAGCCTCCCATATTTTCAGGAAGTCGAAGCATACAATGATCCAGTGAAATAATAAATCCGTCTTTTGAAGTGTTATCCTTTTTGAACTGAAGATTTTCAATTGTTCCGGAAAAACCTCCGATTTCAATACAGCAATATCCCAATCCGCCATCAATACTTTTTATTTTACCATTCCAGTCAAAGACGAATTCACTTATTTTGATCTCAACATTTTCCATGACCCCAGGAAAGTTCATTCTTGCAATCGAAGAAAAACTCAAACCAGATTTCGACAAAGAAATTGAATCAACAACAAGCTCAAGTTTTTCGAGGACATTAAAGCAAATTGAATTATTTATGCTGCAATCAAATTCAACCAAACCTTTAGATGTAGAAAACACGAGATTCCTTATGTTAACATTTAATCCAGAAAACACATCCGGAAGAAGTTTCGATGTAATTGTGCAGCTACCTGAAAGTGAAATATTAAAATCACAATTATTGTATTTGACATTAAGTAACGGCTCTTCAATCATGACTGAATCAAACATTGAAAAAGAATCACAGTAACCGTCTACATTAAAATCAACAACATTACCATTTGTTGAAATCTTAAATGAATTAACATTTAGGGAAGCTGTTCTTAATTCCTCAGGCAACTTTTCATTTGGAAGAAAATGTATACCACCATGCAAATCAATTATCCATGAGTCATCCATCTTTATAATTCTTGAAGATAAATCTTTTGTTTCAAAACAATCAAACAAATTGCAGTCTGGTATATCAATACTTCCATCAAATGATACTATTGATGAGGAATCAAAATAAATTCTCATATCAGCTGAAGTTCCACCGATTCCACTGGGGAACCTGTCTTTTTTTAGAGTCAAGAGGCACCCTAACCCTATAAGCAGAGATTCTTTTTCTGAATAACTTACATCAACTAGACAATCAGATATTCCTATTGCATCAAATAAATCATATTCGCCGGCAAGAGAATCCTTGATAGAAAAACTGGAAATTTTTCCATCGACATCAACTACAAACTCTTTTATCAAAATTTTTTGATCTGCAATTCCTTTAGGCAACGAAGATGGTAAAACCATAGATCCATTAAAAAAGACTTTCTTTTCACTACTGGAATTCCATAATATTTGTGTTGAAAGCTCAGTTAATTCAATTCCATAGAAATCAAGAGAATCCTTGACTAAGGTTGCATCAAGATTAACTAAGCTCATTGTTTTTAAGTCAAATTGAAACGAATTTATATTTAATTGAAGTCCTTGCAAGCACTGAGAAGCATTTTCATTGAACGCAAGATTTCCGTTAAGATCAGCTAAAATCGATTCATCGCGATAAGATAAACAAACAGATCCATTTTCTACATCAAGATAATTAACGCCAGGCAATACATTTCCATTAAGACCTTCAATACATACATTTAGTTCAATCAGCCTTCCTGAAGAATTAAATAAAAGTCGAGATTCAGTTGAAGATACATTTCTCAAAAACGGAGGAAAATTTTCATTTACGAAAATACAGCTTCCCTCAAAGCCAACATTAAAATCACTGTCAATATACAATTTGCTTAGCTTAAAAATGATACCAAACAATGCAAAATCTGAATCAAGTGATCCAGTAATGCTTTCAAAATTGAAAACATTTTCATCAAGATTATAAGTCAAGCCAGAAACATTAACAGAACCTACAAAAAAAGATGGAGGAAATTTCAACATGACTTCCCCAAAACCAATGTACGAAGTTTCCTTATTTGCCATAAAAGAAATTTCATTACATGAAAACATCCAGTTATCCATAAGAGGAATCTGAATATTAACATTGCTGAATGCATAAATTTCTGTAATATGACCATCCCATGAATAGTTAAAATTTTTTAATTCAATTGTACGCTTTGAAAGAAGGCCCGGGCAGTTTTCAGAAAGAATCATTTTTCCAGAAAAACTTATGCCGGCTTCGGACAATTTTGCTTCTTTGAAAATAAAAACACTGTTAAAAAGATATAATTCCTTTGACTTGAAATTCTTTACTTCAATAGTTTCACCATGAATCAGAACATTATAAAAAGTCAAAGCAATATCCGAAGAATAATCTGAAGTCACATCAAGTTGTGAAACATAAATGCCTGCATTTGAAATTGCGTAACCTTTTCCAAAAATATTAAGCTTATCATTTTTTATATAGTATTCATCATAAATTTTGTCACAGAATATATCTCCATTGGATTCCAGAAGAACATCCTGAAACAAAATTCCATCATTAGAAATATATGAAGGAAAACGGAAAAATATGTCAGCATACAAACCTTTTTCTGTGAAATAAATTTTTGAAACCAGTTGCTTTTTTCCAAATATGGTAATTTCAGAATTCGGATAAGAGACAACATCATTTTTTGCATAATATGAATTATCAAGCCTTAAATTGCCAATTGAAATTTTGTCATCAAAATAACTAATAAAACAATTTTCAAAACTAAATATTTCCGAATCATAACTCGATAAATCTCCGGAAATTTTCCATCCATACAATTCAAAACAAACATTGATCAATTTTTTACAAAAAGAAAAGGAGCCGTTTCCATTATACTTAACGGATGAAGAATCAACCTCAGCACTAAACTTGATCTCATCAATGAATAATTTTCCGGAAAAATAAATTTCTTTGTCTATTATTTCAACTGATTTTGCATATAGTTTAATCTCTGTTGAATCAGATATGATACAATTCAAATCATGAAGAGTGTTTTCAATATTTCCAAGAGAATCAATATTTATTTTACCTAGTTCAATTTGTATAATCTCATCATTTGGATCCCATCCAGTAAGATAAGGAAAATCACAGCTCAAAACATATTTTTCATTGCAAAAAATAAATTTACAGTCTGGTAAATAAAGCCTATGCTCTGACATCTTTACATAGCTCATTGATTCATCGATTTTTTCACCACCAGAAGAAATATTTAAATTACCATCAAAACATACATCATTTAGTGAGATTTCTAACTGAAGATCATCAAGATTATGAAGACCAGACAATTCAGTTACAAGGCCGTTACAATTGATTTTTAAGTTTATGATTTCAAGATCAAAGCCATCTATTAAAACTCTTAAATTACTTTCCAAGTCACTCAATTCATAAGATACAACATCATCGAAATTAATTATTATCTTTTCAAACCATATTTTATCCTTACTGAAAATAACATGATCAGTGTTTATTAGTTTCAGGAATCCGCTAATAAGATAAATCTCATTTCCGTCAAATTGAATTTTTCCACATGTAAGTTCATAATCATTCCACTTAAAAACATGATTGTTTATTTCACAAAAAATCTTCTCATTATCAATAACAACAGAATAAAAACTGATTCCGGAATTATTATCCTTCAAAGGAACATTAATATCTGCATATACATGGTCATTAGTTATTGTCAGGCCTGTTACTGTTATACTGTTTCCAAATCGACCGCATACGATTTCTTCTTCCAGATTTCCTGATGAATAGTCGCAAATAAGATGTCCGTCTGAATAAGGATCAAGTACAATTCCAGATACACTAACATTTTTTGAGAAAAGATTAAGATATCCATCAATTACCTTAACTGAAATTTTTGCGTCTTCTTTTTCAAGAATTGCCTTATTGCAAATACCATGGATTCCATGAATATTAAATTCAAAACCTGGAAAAGCACTTGATCTAAAATCCAATCCTGTACTTGTAATTTCTATGTTGCTAACATTCAAATTTCCATAGCAGCACTCAAAATTAATTTTACAAGACAAAACGTCAGATTCATTGAAGTATACATCTGATTGTTTTATAACAAATCCATTAATTTTAATATTTGTAATTTCATTTCCAAAACCATCATAAAAATTTGTTTTCAAACCTGAAGATTCAATTTTTCCTGTTTCAAGATTAATCGAATAGTTACCAATAACTACACGAATACTCATGTTATTATCATCATATAAAATAAAATCCGATTCATGAACTTCAAGATAATTGCTGCTTACATAGGATTCAACAATATTTAATTTAAGATTATCCGAGACAACAAGATCACAATTTCGAGATTTTATCTGACAATAAAATTCCTCGTCTGAAAGACACGAAGTTGCATCACAGCAGGTTATACCCAAAGTATTTTCATGAGGAACAAGTCTTGTTACATCCTTAAAGATAATATTTGTATTATCACCATATTTCTTCTGATTATCCTTTATATATATAGAAGAAATGTTATCCAAAATACATGATGGAAATTTTACTGCACTTTTTTCAAAATAAGTTTTATCTGTATTCAAATAAAAATCATTTATTCCAGAAAAATTAAATTTCAAAACAGAATCAATAAACTTGTCATTAGCAAAAAAATTCTGATGATATGTCAGATTATTAAAACTAACTCCATCTGTTTTATCTGCAACCAATTTAGTGAATTTAAATTCCGTGTCTTCTATAATAAAAGAATAAAAACCATTAACAGATGAACAGGAATTCAAAACATTTTCAAAAAAAACTGCTGATGATGGATCACATTCAATTGAATCAACTTTTTTATTATTCTCATGAAAAAAATCCTGTTTGAAAATAAACGCCCCATTTCTCAGCGAAATTGAATTTACATTAAAATCATAAATTGCATCGCCTTCAAATTTTATATCTCCAAAATTATCAGACAATTTGTATTCAATCAAATTATTATCACAAGTCTTTGACCTGCAGAAAACAGATTTGGAAACTGAATTACCTGCCTTGTCATAAACAAAAATCTCAATTAAATAGTTTTTGCATTCATCAATATTTTTTATAGTGCAATCTTTTTTGCTATTTTTGAGCAAATATTCTTTTCTTATGTCATTGTTATTGCTTTCATCAAAAGCAGTCAAAACAACTTTAATAAAATCAACTCCAGAATCTTTATCCAGGACTTTTGGCCAGCTGATTTTCAGATTATCATTTCTGCCTGTAATTTTTTCATGAGCCCACTTACACTGAAGATCATCAGAAAAAAACTCCGGAACTTCCAGATCAACATTCAAATTCAATTCTTTCTGAATGAAATTTCCAACCTTATCGTATGCCCTGAAATATACAGTCGTTTTCCCAAATGGAATATTTATCCTATGAGATCCTTCAGTTTTTGCAAGAGGTATTCTATTCCATTCAACTTTTTCCAATTCCGATTTGCTTGAATTCTGCTCCAAAGCACAGTATTCAATACGGTCAAAACCAGTTGCATCAAAACCCACCTTCCATTTAACATAGGGAGAATCTGTATTTATCCAGTTTTCATTGCTCACAAAATTTTTTAGAACAACAGAAAAATCATCAGGTGCAGTTGTATCAACTCTAAAATAATAAGTACTCTCATCACTTTTTAGATAATTTTCACCAACTGAAAGGCAAGACAAGCAATACATCTGGTTTACAAGATTATCTTCCAGATTTTTTATTTCAATTTTTATTTCACCATTATTTTCAAGATAATTATCCTTTAGTAAGTATTCTTTTTCTCCAGAATCAGACAATGTATACAAACTATAGGAGATTCCAATAACAGAACAATCAACCTGATTAATTGGCCTTACAACAAAACTTCCTGATTTAACATTGTCAGCAGAATCAAAATCCGTTGCATATCTGAATTCACTTGAAATTATTTCCGGTGCGTTTGGCTTTGAATTATCTGCATAAAACCAGAACTTTTCGGATTTACTAATATTCCCGGCTTTATCCACACAACAAACATTCAGAGCATTTATTCCATCTTCAAAATCCTGAAGCTCAATTTCACTTTCAGAAGTTTCAAATTTTTTATCATTCAAATAAAGGCAATAGTTTTTAATTCCACTACACTCATCTCTTCCATTTAGAGAAATTACAAGACTAAGCAAATCAACACCGGGATTATTTGACCTGAGGATTCTTTCTCCATTTACCAACTGTTTTCCATTACTCTTTATGTTGACAAGCTGTAATTCAGGTGGAACTCTGTCCAATGTAAAAGTTTTTGTAACCACTGAGTTATTTCCATGATCATCAGAAGCATATACACTAATTGAATGAAGCCCGTCTCTAATTCCATTCAATTCAATGCAATTGTTCAAGGTAAATGACTCTGGAAACTTTCGGATTACACCACCATCAAATGAATATGACATTTCGAGTTTTTCCGAATATTCATCATTAACAGTGAATCTTTCAAGAGTAATAAACGATGAATTAAAATATTCGTTGATTTCATAGCTGATTTTAGGTCCATGAGTATCAATCAATATTGTTGAAGTATATATTTGCTTGTTTCCAGCCTTATCATAAACCATCCAGCTTACATCACTATACCCTTCACATAATTCTACAGTTTCACCATATTCCCATTCCTGTGATTCATCAACTTTATGAAAGATTTTCTGCTCATCAATTCCACTTTCGTTATCAAAACATTCAATTTTCAAAATATTGACATTAGAATATGAGGGCATTTCTTTAATAACTGGCGGAACAGTATCAACAAAAAAAGAGACTGACTCAAAATCTGATTTGTTTTGTGCATTGTCGTAAACAACACCTGTAAGCTTATGCCATCCATTGTTAAGTCCTGAGATTTTCATTCCCAGTTCAACTTTTCTTTCATCAACTTCCAGTATTGTTCGATTAAAATCAACACCAGAAAGATTGTCTTCAGCTATAACTGTTAATTCATCTGACAGCAAATAATTTGAACTGACAATTGACTCTGGCAAAACTAAAGATGGATTGGTCCTGTCAATACAAACATGAATTTCCTCTGTCGTGGTTTTATTTTTACAATTATCTTCAACCGAAAATTCAATTGAATACAAACCATCTTCCATCAATGCTAATGAAGAATCTGAATAAAAATTCTTTTTACCGGATACATTTTCTAAAACAGAGCAAACCCACGAAGATTCATTTACTCCGCTAAGCATATCAGATGCATCACATTCAATTACGACTTTTGAATTATACCATGAATTTTCTCTAGTAATATTATGACGTACATTTATTATTGGGCATGTTTTATCAATAATAATTCGCTCAGATTTTTGAGAAAGATTTCCTACCATATCTCTGGCATCAATTGAAAAGTAATGCTCACCTTCTTTTTCAACGTGAACTGAAACTTTTTTTCCAGCATTATCAATTGGAATAAATTTCTTATCACCATCCAATTCAAAGGCAACTGATTTTATACCAGATCCAATTTCATTCTTAACATCACATTTATCATCACCAACATAGAAACTAAAATCAAAATCTTCATCTGATGCATAAAACGAATTTACATAAGGCTTTTGAATATCCAGAAAAACTTCAGGTCCCTGATTGTCTGGAAGAATTTTGCATACAAGCTTAACTGTTGTATCAGTATAAAAATTTTTTTTGAAATCACATGTAAGAAACCAAGAATTTGAATCAGGAGGATTATATGGACCAGCCATTTCCTCGAAACTCCAGTCAGAATCTTCAAAATAAAATGGAATCACAGAAACTGACTTTCCTCTATACCATCCCACAAAACCGTTTACATATTTTTCCTCACAGCCTGTCATTGTCAGACCAATATAATTATCATGATGTTCTGAAATAAAATCAAAAGTCTGGGAAAACAGTGTTCCACATGCAGTAAAGAAGACTGCAAATGCAAATAAAAATTTACGCAAAGAAAATTTTATCAAACTCAACTCCAAAGTTCTTTAGCTAAAGACTATTCACCAAATTCATTATAGTGATAATAAAACTGTAAATTTTCTTCTCCAAAATCAAAATAACCGATTGTCATTCCATGTTCTAAAACTACATACACCTTGGAATTGACCACAGGCATTGGCACTACAGTTCCGTCAAAATAATCAATGTATCCTTCTTTTGTATCGAAGAACAAAACATGATGTCCAAAATCAATTAAAACATATCTTCCGCACTGATAACGTTTTCTCTGTGTAATTGAATTCAAAGTAGCATTAAGAAAATATGCAGAATTATCAGCATATGCTTTAATTTTAGGAATAATTTTCTTTATCTTAGTAATATCCTCATCCAAATTTATTGTCTTGAAACAAGAGTTTTCTGGTTCATAAAACATAAGAAAGTTTTCTTTAAACGAACAATAATCACCAACCAAATATGAATCAGGAATAATAGATATTCTTTTCATGGAAATTTTATCAAAATCAACCCTGAAAATTGCTGCATCATCTGTTTCATTCAATGCAAAATAAAACTCATGGTTTTTGTTAGTTGTTAGTCTCGCCATAATTACTTCACGATCATACAAGGTACAATTTTCGTTTCCAATAAAAACTCTTTTTTTCTTTGTAGTAGAATTTAATGTAGTCAGGTAGAAATAAATCTTGTCCTTATAATCAAAAATCTCGCAGCCTTCAATAATATCATCACAATCCCGTTCAAAAAGAAGTTCGTTTTTTTCATTAGAGATCTTAATGCAAACAAAGCTGGAACTTTCAGAATCAATTTTTGGCCCGGAAACAGAAAAACAGCAGTATCCCGAATTCCTGAAGAAATATACATTTTTAATATCAGAAAGATTCAGATCTGAATAAACATATTTTGAAAAAGTTTTTGACTCATCATCATGAGTTACATAACATAATGAAGCTTTTCCACTGTCATTTATAAAGGAATACCAGAAACTTGATGAATCTATAAAATCAAAATCAAGAACATTCTCATTATCTTCGGACAATTTGTTTTCAGAAGCATTATTCTCATAGTCAATTCTAAACAGGCTTCCCTTTTTTTTGCCAAGCATCAACCCATAACTTGATTTAATTACTTCAAAGGTTCCATAAGAATCTTCCATAGGTTCAATGACAGCACAATTTGTTTTGAAAGAATATCGCACGGCAAATGTAGAATTGTCCGTACATTTAATCATGATAAAATCAATTCCTTTTAGAGTTTGATTTGAATAGGATTCAATGGTCTTTGTTTTAAGACAGTCATATTCGTAAAGATCTTTTACACATCTGTTTACATGATCATACAGGGAGTACTTATGAATTCCATTAAAAGTTATATAGTCACAAACAACAACATAATTATGTTCTTCAGGATTAAAAATACAGAATTTCTCATATTTTTCAAAATCATAAGTTTCAAGATTGTAAAAATTATCTATAATAGGATAAGCAAAAACTTCTTTTATTGAAATTAAAAGAATAATTAAACTTAATAAATAATTTTTTTTCACATTCATAGATTTCTCTCCGGAATACCAAAATTATAAACAAAACCAAATCTGATTTTGCATTCAATAAAAGTATATCCGTCGAAAATCAAAAAAAGCAAAAATACAAAAAAAAAGACCTGGAAACCAAACTGATTCCCAGGCCAAAAATCTTACCCTAGATGGATATTTTTTTTCAAAATATAATCACCAGCATATACCGATGAATAATCCTACTTTGATTTTACAAAGGCATCCTTATAACCGAATGACTTAAACTTTGCCTGAACAGCTCCAAACTCATCAACTGTTAGAGGCCCAACCATGATTTTGTATGCACCCTTTCCATTTGGCACAAGAATCAAAGGATACTTATTGTATTTATTGATTGTACTTTCAATATTCTTTTCATCACCAAGAGTTGCAAACTGAACATAGTAGCTGTTCTTTCTCAAATCATTTTCTGAATCTACAATATAATCTGTAAATGACTTTAAATCTACTTCAGCCATCACAGGCTTAACTTCTTCAATTTTTTCTTCTACAACAGCTTCAAGTGTATTTTCTGCAGGAACAGGCTCAGCAGGAACAAGTACGATTGGAGAATAATCTTCAACTTCAGTTTCAACTGCAGCAACTTCTGGTTCTGCTTCTGCCGTATCAACTTCATTGGCAACAGGTTCAAGTTCATCTGCTTCAAATGCTTCTGCAACAACTTCTGATTCTGCAGGAATTTCAGCAACTTCTTCATCAACTGAATTTTCTTCTGCTGCAACTTCTGGAACTGGTTCATCAGCTGCAAGTTCCTTTTCTACAGGTGAAAGTTCATCAGCTTCAAATGCCTCTTCAACAGGAGATTCCGCAACTTCTTCAACTGGGCTTGCTTCTTCTTCAATTTCTGCTTCAGGCTCTACAGCTGCAACTTCTGGAACTGATTCATCAGCTGCAAGTTCCTTTTCTACAGGTGAAAGTTCATCTGCTTCATATGCCTCTTCAACACTAGCTTCTGCAACTTCCTCAACTGGGCTTGCTTCTTCTTCAATTTCTGCTTCAGGCTCTACAGCTGCAACTTCTGGAACTGATTCATCAGCTGCAAGTTCCATTTCTACAGGTGAAAGCTCATCTGCTTCAAATGCCTCTTCAACAGGAGCTTCTGCAACTTCTTCTGATTCAACAGGGGAATCAGCAATTTCTGCAGCTGGTTCTTCAGGAACCAAAATATCTTCTGCACTCACATGAGTTACACTAGCTGCTTCATTATCAAACAAAGGATCTTCGGAAGTTTTTTCTTCTGCTACTGCACTTTCCATGATTTCTTCTGGATGAACTTCAGCTGGGGATGCCTGTTCAACAGCATTCTTTGTTTCAAGGAATGAATTATCAGCAACTTCTGATGATTCAGTTTCAACAGGAGCCTCGGCAACTTCTTCTGCAGCAATATTTTCATCAGGAGTCTCAGCAATTTCTTCTGCAGCAATATTTTCAGCAGGAACGTCTGTTGAATTTTCCATAACAGGTGTCTCAACAACATCAGAAACTTCTGCAACCTGGGTTTCCTCTTCAACTTTTTCAGTTTTAGGAGAATCCTCATTCCCAATGCGAGAAAGAACTGCCGCACCTGAAACTGACTGATCAAAATATCCTGAACGAGGTGCCAGTTTTACCTGTGTATCACTCTTTTCAACAACCCCAAGCTTTTCTGCAGATTCCTGAGAAAGAAGAAGTGCAACGCCATCAGAAGCATCCAATGTTCCCAGATTAAGGATCTGCAACGTAATACCTGTCGTTGGGTTAGTAATGGATACCGTATCCCCAGGAAGATATCCCGCAGCCTTTCCAAAAAGACCACTAGGCATGTCTCCCCTTCCAGCAACTGAAATCGTACCGTCAATGGAATTACTAGAATCTGCAAAAATAGATGCACAAAGAGTAATAGCCAAAACACCAGATAAAATCTTTTTCATAATAGGTCCCCTACCTGCCAATAGCTTTATATATTTCTGTAGCCAATACAACCGTAAAATCTGAAATTCCCTTCTGCACATTCTTAATTTTCAATGCACTTGGAGGAACTCCCTTTCCACTTCCCAGAACCTTTCCGGAATCAACTTCCTTCACTTTCCAGGAAACACATTTTATATTCTCAAGACGAGTTGAAGTTGAGTCAGAAGAATCTGAAACATCAAATTCACCGATTATTTCAATAAAATAATCCACCCCGCCCTCAAGAGCCTCATCAAAGGATTTTCTGAAATGATTTTCATCACTTGAAGAATCCTCGCTCACTGTCACCGGCGAGTTAGAAATGACAATACCCTTGCTGAAAAAAAAATCAAAAAGATTTTCTTCAATGCCGTATGTTGCCTCGCGGATTTTTGATTCACTTGAATCACGCTGCAAAATCTGAAATGCCACAGAATATGCACTTGCAAAAACCGGGCAAAAACAAACAAGGAATGCAGCTGCAAGAATTTTTATCTTTCTCATTTTATCTCCGCAAGACTTTCTATCTCTTTTTAATCATCGGACTTTCATTTTTTTTTATTAGTCTTTTTTTATCTGATTCTTTATTTTATAGAAGAAAACAAATAGTATGTTCCTGAACATCAAAAAAAAAACTGCACAGCACATCTGATATTATATTTTTCTATTTTTTGATTTTTTTCATCTTTGCTCTTGACACAAGGAAGATAAAAAGATATATTCTATTTCATTGACGGTGGCATGGCACAGTTGGTAGCGCAACGGACTCATATTCCGTAGGTCATAGGTTCGAGCCCTATTGCCACCACAAATTAAAGGCTTTTCAGGTATCTGGAAAGTCTTTTTTGTTTTTATCAATTATTCATTTGAATTAAATTATATACATATTTTGCATATATATTCATCTTTTTCTTGAAAATTCCATATATTTATGCATAATAATTTCAGCGAGGTGACCTATGAAGGCAGAAAAATTTAAAAGCCCATTCAAGGGAAGAAGTCTTCTCAACTGGATTGACTGGAGCAAAGATGAAATCCAGCAGATTCTTGACTATGCTTTTCTGGTAAAGAAGCAGTCACACAAAGGCGAAGTACACCAGCGCTTTCTGGGAAAAACAATCGCCCTCATTTTTGAAAAGAGATCAACAAGAACAAGAAGCTCTTTCGAAACAGCATTCGGGGAAGAAGGTGGACATCCGGTTTTCATGTCAACGGATGACATTCAGCTTGGGGAAAAGGAAAGCGTAAAAGACACAGCCCGCGTTCTTGGAAGAATGTTCAGTGCCATTGAATTCCGTGGGTTCAAGCAGTCTCATGTTGAAGAACTGGCAAAGTATTCAGGCATTCCTGTAATCAACGGTCTCACTGATGAATTCCACCCTACACAGGTTCTTGCAGATATTATGACTCTCAAGGAGCATTTTGGAAAACTCGAGGGACTTACAATGTGTTTCTGCGGAGACGGAAGAAACAACATGGCACGTTCACTCATGCTTATCTGCTCAAAATTCGGAATAAACTTCAGCGTATTCTGTCCAAAGGAACTAAGCCCGGACCAGAAAATCATTGAAATCTGCACTCCATTTGCAAAGCAATCTGGTTCCCAGATTCGCATTTCTGATGAAATTTCAGTTGTCAAAAATGCAGATTGCCTTTATACTGATGTGTGGGTTTCCATGGGTGAAGAAGCTCTCAAACAGGAGAGAATTAAACTGCTTCAGCCATATCAGGTGAACAAGGCTCTTATGGAAGCAACCGGTAATCCGAATACAATCTTGCTGCACTGCTTGCCTGCCGTAAAGGAACAGGAAGTCACTGAAGAAGTTTTTGAAAGCAGCGCAAGTAAAGTTTGGGATGAAGCAGAAAACCGCAAGCACACCATCAAAGCCATTATGCTGGCACTTGTAAATTAATGAAACCAAAAAAAGAGGTAGAAATATGAAGAAGTTTTTGATGGCTATGGTTCTTTGCGCATGTGCAGTTCTTCCACTTGTTGCTCAAGATGCAGAGAAAAAGGAATCAACAAAACCAATTTGGGATCACGGTGACAACGTATCTTCAATCTCATATCAGAATGTGCCCATTCTCAAGATTTATGACCAGAAGGATGCCTACGTAGTTCTCTATGAAAAGCAGAGTCTCAAGATTGGAACAGCAGTAATTCCAAAGTCATGGGCAAAGGAAACACCCAGAAAGCTCAACTTCAGAAATGCTCAGCCTAAAATTCATCCATACATGACACTTATCAGCAAGGATGGAGAATTCAACAAGGTTTGGATCACAATCAACCCTAGCCGTTTCAACTCAATCTGGGGAATTTACCCTAACGGAGAGGAAGTTCAGGGAACAGATGCAACAACACTTTCCCTCGAACTCTAGTTCAAGAGACTGCAGATAAACATATCTGACATCAAATTACAATCCACGGGCAATAATCTTTGTTCGTGGATATTTTTTTTAAGGAATCAGCAAAATGATGAAAATCACCCGGGAACAATCAGATAATTTCAAGAAATTCATTTCATGTCATGACAAATTTATTGTCACGGGCCATAAGGAACCTGACGGTGACTGTCTTTCAAGCTGTCTTGGCATTGCTTATATTCTTGACTCAATGAAAAAACCATACATGCTCATTAACGCAGGTCCATTCAAAAGAGTCGAGACAAAGAAGTTTGCCCCGCTTTTCTCACCGGAAGTTCCTTTCATGTCAAGGGAAGACAGGAACTCAACAGGCCTCATTATAGTTGACTGTTCTGAAATGCACAGGCTTGGAGACATAAGCGAAGACCTGAAAGACATGGACACATTCATTGTTGACCACCACAAGACTTCAGACCTTACGGGAGACAAGGTAATAATAGATCCGGAATCTCCGGCAGCAGCATATCTTGTGCAGCAGCTTATTGAAGTGACAGTAGGCAACATTGACACAAAAATGGCAAACACTCTTCTTTTCGGCATGTCAACAGACACCGGATATTTCAGATACCTAAAGACAGACAGCGCAGATTTTTTCAGGGCCACAGCACGTCTTGTTGACTCAGGGGCAAATCCAAGAGAAATCTATCAGGAAATGACAAACGGCAAACCCTGGAACACGCGAAAGCTTCTTGGAATAATGCTTGAGCATTCAGAAAGGCATTGCAACGGAAAGCTGGTAGTAACATATGAAACACAGGAAGACACAAAGAAATTTGGCAAGGAAGGAAGAGACACAGATGCACTCTACTCTCTCATGCTTGAAGTTGAAGGTGTTGAGGCTGTTGCATTTGTACGCCAGGACACGGAAGCTACCTGCACAATGGGACTTCGCTCAAAGGATAAATGTGATGTAAGCCAGATTGCAGCAAAGTTTGGAGGCGGAGGCCACAAAAATGCATCAGGGGCAAGTCTTGACGGAAAACTTGCCGTCATCATGCCACAGCTCATAAAAGAATTTTCTAAGGTTCTATAAAAAAAAAGGGAGAATCCTCAACTTCCAAAGCAAGGATAACTCCCTTTCTTCACAATCAATCCTCCCGCAAAAACTCAACTTTCAATCAGAAAAGAATCAAGAACAGCACAGTATTATTTTCGGGAATAACATCAAATTAACTAGCAAAAACTAGCAGAAAAACTAGCAAAAAACCAACAGATAACTAGCAAAATCAAGGAATTATTTTGCTTTTTCGGCTGAAAATCTCCAAAAACTCACTTGGCATGATTCTTGCCTTATAAAAATAAAGCATTATTTTGGAGGGTATAAAAATGCACGAACTGGAAACCATTATTGAATCATTTCAAAAAAAAGAAATAGATTCAGGCGAAATGAGGAACAGGCTCCTGGAGTTCATGTTCACCAACAAGCACAGACTTGGAATGACAATTCTTGATGAGGATGAATTCTCTGACTTTCTAGTTTTCATGACACCGAAACTGGAAAGAATAATCGGAAAATACACGAGTGAAATCGGGACTTTCTCGACATATTTTATTGGAGTCCTTAACATATCAAGGCAATGGTGGCAGAAAAAGCACTCTGAAAAACTTCAGAAAAGACGCTGCTGTACATTTGTTTCTGAAGAGGCATACGAAGAAAAATCAAGTTTCTATACAGACAATGAATCAGCAAGGTCAATCGAAATCAACGAAAGCACAGTCTCATTAGAAGAGCTGGAAAAAAAAGTCCAGGAAAAACTCACCTACAAAAAAATGGGCCGAAGCAGCAGAAACAAGGAACTAAAGATTTCAAGAGAAGAACAGTCCGCAACAATGCTTTTGGTTCTGGCACTAAAGTCATGCTATTTCATAGACGAACCCATGATGTTGAAAATCGCGGAAATAACAAACCGGGATCCGCAATGGCTTTCAGCAGTACTGTCCGAAGCAAGAAGCACAATAGAAGCCAAAGTCAGGCACATAAAGAAAATTGAACAGGCAAGGAATGCCTCATATTTTTTCAGGAAGCAGCTGCTCATGCACAGACAGGAACTGCAGGACTTGTATTCATCAATGATCACAAAAGATGAAAAGCTTAAGATTCATACACAGAGATGGGAAAAATGCGTGAAGGCAATCGGAAAAAAGAACCACAGGCTCTCACCTTCCAATGTCACAGTAGCCAGAATACTTGGCCTCAACGCAAGACAAGTTGCTTACATTCTGAAGATTGCATACAACAACATAGACACACAGAGACTAAAATGCTATCTTGACTCCCATGAAGATATATTTGGCAACAGGAAATGTGAATAAAAAAAGAGAGGTTCAGGAACTTTTTCCAGAACACACAATTGTAATTCCAAAGGATGAGGGAATTGATTTTGACCCTGAGGAAACAGGAACAACATTCTATGAAAACAGTCTCATAAAGGCACGTGCTCTTTACGAACTTGTAAAATGCCCGGTCCTGGCAGATGATTCTGGAATTTGTGTCGATGCCCTTGACGGAGCACCTGGCATATACACAAGCCGATATGCAGGTCCAGACTTCATGAAGGGAAAACCAGACGGATCAAAAATTTCCCAGGAAGAACAGAATGCCTTTCTTGTCAGGCAGACAAGAGAAGCTGTTGAAAAGGGAAAAGCTCCGGGACCATCCGCACACTACACCTGCTCCATGGTTCTGTACATGGGTAAAGACAGGCTTTTTGTTGCCCAGGAAACAATGGAAGGTGAAATAATCGGAAACATAGAAGAATCCCGCGGAACAGGCGGTTTCGGATACGACCCGATTTTTTACCTTCCGGAAGAAAAAAGAACTGCCGCAGAACTGACTGCAGACGAAAAAAATGCAATCAGCCACAGGGGAAAAGCCTCAAGGATCATAAAGTCAATTGCAGACCAGCTTCTTTCCGAAAGCAAATAAAAACATCATTCTGGTTTCATTATAAAAACAACATGAATGGAACCAGAAAAAAAAATAAAAAAAATTAAAAAAAACGCTAAAGTTTCAGAACCATCCTTCCGATAAACCAAATGAGAAGCCACGGCCCAATTTTCCCGTACGAGAAAACAGCCGGGTTAATCATGATTGAAATCCCTGTAAAAACATAGCCTTGTAATATGCAATGCAAGGAATTCAATCAAAATGGGTCAAAAGGATTTGACTCATAACCATAATCCACGGAGGAACAAACTATGGTAATCAACCACAACATGTCCGCAATGTTTTCCAATCGTCAGCTGGGAGTAACACAGGGTTCTCTCACAAAAGACATGGAAAAGCTCTCTTCAGGAGAAAGAATCAATCGTGCAGGTGATGACGCTTCAGGACTCGCAGTTTCTGAAAAAATGCGCTCACAGATCCGCGGTTTGAATCAGGCTTCAAGAAACGCAGCAAACGGAATCAGCTTTATTCAGACAACTGAAGGCTATCTCCAGGAAACTACTGACATTGTTCAGCGCATCCGCGAACTTGCAGTACAGGCAGCAAACGGTATCTACAGTGATGAAGACCGCATGCAGATCCAGGTAGAAGTTTCAGCTCTCGTAGCAGAAGTTGACCGCATCGCTTCTTGCGCTCAGTTCAACGGAATGAACATGCTCACAGGACGTTTCGCACGCCCAACTGGTGAAAACAATGTTACAGGTTCTATGTGGCTCCACATTGGTGCAAACATGGACCAGAGAACACAGGTTTTCATCGGCACAATGACAGCTGCTTCACTCGGACTCCGCACACTCGGAACTGAAGAAATCATGACAATCGCAACACCAGAAGATGCAAACAAGTCTATTGGTGTTCTCGACGATGCACTCAAGGCAATCAACAAGCAGCGCGCAGACCTTGGTGCATACCAGAATCGTCTTGACTATGCTGTTAAGGGACTTGATATTGCTGCTGAAAATACACAGGCATCAGAATCAAGAATCCGTGACACAGACATGGCTTCTCAGATGGTTGAATTCACAAAGAATTCAGTATTGTCACAGGCTGGTACAGCTATGCTCGCTCAGGCTAACTCTCAGTCACAGAGCGTCTTGTCTTTGCTCCAGTAGTGTGATATACTAAAGATCAGAGGACGGGGTTTTCCCTGCCCTTTGATTGAATTCTGTGATTTTTTTGATTTTCAGAATTTATTTGCCGTGATTTTAGACACGGTGGTTCTTTGAAAATAAGTTCTCCACGAACGTTTGTGACAGCATAGACGGTTGCTTTAGAATTACAAGGATTTAAAGTAACGGTTCCTGCTGTGTGGTCTAAAACCCTATCGGGGGCGCAAAAACCGATAGAGCCTATACAGACGGGATGCAGTGCAAGATGCACGCAGTTTATATTCATGGAGGACAAATTATGGTTATCAATCACAACATGAGCTCAATGTTCGCAAACCGCACACTGGGAATTTCTGATTCTCAGTTGATGGGTAACATTGAAAAACTTAGCTCAGGCGAAAAAATCAATCGTGCCGGAGATGACGCTTCAGGACTCGCAGTATCTGAAAAGATGCGCAGCCAGATCCGCGGACTCAACCAGGCTAACAGAAACATTCAGAATGGTGTTTCTTTTATTCAGGCAACAGAAGGATATTTGCAGGAAACTACAGACATTCTTCAGCGCGTTCGTGAACTTTCAGTTCAGTCAGCTAACGGCATCTACAGCGACGAAGACCGCATGCAGATTCAGGTTGAAGTTTCTCAGCTTGTAGCAGAAGTTGACCGCATTGCAAGCCAGGCACAGTTCAACGGAATGAACCTCCTTACAGGACGCTTTGCACAGAACTCTGTGACAAACAATGTAATGACATTCCAGGTTGGTGCTAACATGGATCAGAGAGTAACAGCATACATTGGAACAATGACTGCACAGGCTCTCGGACTCAAGGGATCACAGGGTACAGATGAACAGATTTCTATCTCTACTCCTGATGCAGCAAACATGGCTATCGGAACAATCGATGCAGCACTCAAAGTAGTATCTCGCCAGAGAGCTGACCTTGGTGCATACCAGAACCGCTTCGAAATGGCATCTGATGGAATTGCTGTTGCAGCAGAAAACATGCAGAGTGCAGAATCTGGAATCCGTGATACTGACATGGCTTCTGAGATTGTTGAATACACAAAGAACAACATTCTTACACAGTCAGGCACAGCAATGCTCGCACAGGCAAACAGCCAGTCACAGAACGTATTGGCTTTGCTTCAGTAGTTATAAACCGCAGTTTTGTTAAAGAGAAATCTGGATGTCTTCTTTTAGACAAAACTGCGTAGAGAAATGGAGGGGAGGCGCCCCCTTCCTTCTCTCTTCATTTTCAGGAGGAAAAGCCCATGAATACAATTAGTACGATTGGTCGTATGGCAATGGATGGCCAGAGTGTTTACAGCAATTTTTCTCAACAAAAAGTTCAAGTTCCAGAAATCAAAAGCCCAATGCCGAAAACTGCTTCAGAAGTTCTCAAGAATTTTGAGGCAAACAAGGCAGAGACAGAAGCTTCAGCAAGAGAACTTCAGAGACTGTCTGACCTGGTAACAGGTCATAAGCTTCAGTTTAATGTGAATCAGGAGCTGGACAAAGTAGTCGTAAGAGTTGTTGATACATCAACTAACGAAGTAATTCGTGAAATTCCATCAGAAGACTTGCAGAGAATACAGGCCAGGATGAAACATGCAATTGGCGTACTCTTTGACGAAATGATTTAAATTGGCAGACGGACTCAATATACCCGGCGTAAGCGACAAATACAAAACTAATGATCTCGTAAAATCCCTCATGGAGGTTGAACGCATACCTCTCAAGCGTGAAGAAGCTAATCTTGAGACCTACAACAAGCAGCAGAGTGCATGGCGTGATATCAACCAGAAAATGTCTTCACTCCGGGAAAGTGTTAAGTCGTTGTATTCTTTTGAAAATCCATTCAGCAATAAACTTGCCTCATCATCAGACGAATTTGCAGTCAGCGTGGATGCTGGAAGAGAAGCAGATTTTGGTTCCTTCAAGATTGATGTACTGCAGCCGGCACAGGCAGACAGATTCCTGAGCGATGAAATTGGCAGTGACTATAATGTTCCACAGGGAAAATATACCTTCAAGGTCGGAAAAAAGACCATTGAATACAACTGGAAAGGCGGAAAGCTCACTGATTTTGTTGATTCAGTAAACAAAAGAGGTAACAACACAATTAAGGCCAGTCTCATCGGTGTAAGTCCTGACAAAAAATCACTGCTGCTTGAAAGTCTCAAGACAGGAGAAGAAAATGCCCTGGTTCTTGAAAACAAGGCCTTCGACCTGGCACTGAAAATCGGAATGATTTCTGAAACAAAGCCTGAAACTACAAATTTCACCATCAATCAGGAATCAATGAAAATCACAAAAACAAAGGATGCCGTTGAGCAGGAAGGACTGGAACCAATATCAAAATCCAGGGTTTCGACAACAAGCAGGCAGATTACCATAGGAGCACGCGGCGGATTCGAAACCGACTTGCCAGAATCAATAACATCCAAGAAAAACCAGAAAATCGAATTTACTTTCACTGAAGAAAAAATCAAGGACATAACGGAAGGAACCGGATCAGTAAAAGAAGTTTTCCAGGTTCCATCAGCAGGTGGCATCGAATATGAAGGGATCACAGTTTACAACAACCTTAGCGAGACCACACTTCCACCAGGCGAGGAAAAAAAGCTTGAGGGACTAAAGAGCATTGAAACAAGCAACGAAAATATTTTCTTTATAAAGGACATAGACGGAAACGAAACTGCCCTCACCCATCAGTATTTTTCAAGTGATGGAAAAACAAAATCAACAAAGGTCTCATTCAAGCTGGATGATTTCCCAAATGCAAAGACCCTTGTGGTAAGAAACTCAAATACTGGAAAAGAAATTACAATGACCATGCCTGTAGCAACAGATACCAGGACATCCCTTGGTTACAAACCAAACCATGCGGCAAGTCAGGCATGTGATGCAAAAATCAGATATGAGGGAATTACCCTTTCACGCCCATCAAATGACATAGATGATGTTGTTCCTCATATTACCCTTCATGTCCATGAAAAAACAGAAAAAACGGCAACTGTAAAAATTGAACCTGACACAGAAAGTGCAAAGGATGCCATCATTACATTCGTTGGAAAATACAACCAGACAATTGCTGAAATAAACATTCTTACAACAAACAAGCCTGAGGTCATCTCTGAGCTTGACTATCTTTCCAAAGATGAACAGGAAGAGGCAAAGGAAAAGCTTGGAATGTTCCAGTCAGAAAATTCACTTAGAACTGGAAAAACAAACCTGATGCAGATTGTCAGCGGAAACTATAAATTTCTTGACTCAGCACAGATTACAATGCTTTCCCAAATCGGAGTCTCTACAAATGCATCTGGTGGTACACGGGGCGGCTACAATCCGTCACAGATGCGCGGATACCTTGAAGTGGACGAAAAAAAACTTGACCAGAGCCTTGCAAGCAACCTGAATGACATAAAGAATATTTTTGGATATGACTCAGACGGTGATCTTATTATTGACGACGGGATTGGTCTCAAACTGGACAAGCAGCTTTCTGCATGGGTTCAGTCAGGTGGAATCATAAACACCAAGAATCAGGCTATTGACAGCAAGATTAAGGCAACAAATACAAAGATTACAAAACTTCAGACTCAGCTGGACAGAAAGGAAGCAGAGCTGAAGATGAAATATGCAAACATGCAGGGAACATTAGGCGGACTTGAAAGCCAGCAAAATTCAATTCAGAATTTTGCAAACCAAAGCAACAGGAGCAGATAACACATGGACTTCTATGTAAACGGTGAAAAGATTGATATTACAATTGAAAGCGAAAAAACAGTAAGCGACATTCTCAAGTCTTTTGAAGCTGAAGCTGCAAAAAATGAGGCCACAACAATCGGAATCAAAGTAAACGGAGAAAAAATTCCAGCAGAAGAATTTGACTCGCTCATGCACAAGCCTCTGGAAGAAACACAGTCAATCGAGCTTAACGTTCTATCAAAGGCATCCCTCATTGATGCATTGAAATCAAGTAAATCTGCATTTGTTGAACTTGAAGGAAAGCTCAAGGAAGTTCCAGTTCTTCTTCAGGGTGGAAAGGAAAAAGAGGCAAATGCAATCATTGCAGACTTTGCAAACAACATTGATGAATTCTGCCATAATGTAACAATGAGTGCCCTATTTCCTGAACTTTACTCAAGCATTCTAATTGACGGAAAAGCTGTGAGTGACTTCTTTGAGGAATTTGCTCCAATCATTGCAGATTTCGAGCAGTCCATGCAGACAAAGGACAGCGTAACTTCCGGAGATCTTTGTGAATATGAAATTGCACCACGTCTTGGTATTATTGCAGCTGCAATAGATCAATGTATTTCAAACTAGCCTTAAGTCAGGAGGCAACATCATGTCACCATTAGAAGCACGAATCGGAAGCTTTCTCTATGTCTTCATTTTTGTCATTTCAATTATATTGATTATCCTGGCAGTAATTCATTTTGTTCTTCTCAAATTCAAGAAAATATATCAGTCAAAAGAATGGCTTGAAAAAAACAAAAACCGCGAGACAAAATGGAACGACGTGAAGGAACTTGCAAGGGAAGCAGGTCTTACAAGCATTGAAGCACAACGACTGTGGAAAATCTGCAAGAGATACAAGGCAAGAAACATTCTCGTTCTTTACAGGGATACAGATGCCCTTAATGAGCTTTTCAGTACCGAATACAAACGAATGATTGCCAAGCCTACCCGCGAGGAAAAAATTGAAATATTCTTCCAGATTCGATACAAACTTGAAAAACTCCATGAAAGAAAACTCACAATCTCATCAACAAAAAGTCTCAGAAAAGGTCAGATTGTAAATTTCAAGACTTCAACAAAGGCAACCTGGAATCTTAGGATTGAAGAAACAAACGATATTTCTTTCAGTCTGCACATTCCCGATGAATACGATGAATCAGAAGCCCTGCCAAAGCCCCTTTCAAAAGTTGATCTAATGTTCACTCTTCCGACAGGATTCTCATACAGGACAGTTTCAAGACTCATGAGATATGAGCGAAACCTTAAAAACCTGTTCATAGCCGTAATGACACATTCTCAGGTAATTAAAATGCTTCAGAGAAGAAACACTAAGCGAATGAACACAGACCTTGAATGCACATTCTCAGCAGTAAAGCAGAAAAAAACAAGAAAAGGAAAAACAGAAAGGGAAATCTCAGAAAAAAAAGTTACTGGACGACTACTTGATATTTCTGCAGATGGATGCAGGCTTGAATGTTCGCTTCCAATTCTCAAGGGACAGATGCTTCAGGTAACTTTTTCACTTCCAAGCATTCAGAATGCAAAGGCTACGGGAATCATAGTATTCACCCAAAAAGAAGAAACAGAAAAAAAGTTTGTGCTTCATGTTAAATTTACCGATATTAATATAACAACTCGCAATAGAATTTATGCGGAGATTTACAAATACTAAAGGTTTATTATGAAAGTATTGGAACTGAATTCAATCAAGAAACACGATGGCTACATATATTATATCCATCACTACACAGCTAATGCAAAGATTGAATTCCTTACGAAAGAAATTGTCATTCCCATTAGCTTTACAGTTGAAATTAATCCCCTTGGAATGAGAAGCGTAGACCTGGATCCTATCCCACGCGAAGTTGACTATCCGGTTTTGCCAATCACAAAATCATTGAAAGAATTTATAGACAAACTTGCTGTTGCAGGTGCTCTACCGGAAGTATGAAAATGAAATTCCACACAACGACAGAAGATCAGACCATTGCACTGGGCGAAAAAATTGGATCACTACTTAAGGGCGGAGAAGTTCTTGCAATGAGGGGAACTCTCGGCGCCGGAAAAACCACAATAACAAAGGGAATTGCGAAGGCACTTGGCATAGATGAAACAATCACAAGCCCTACTTTCTGCCTTATAAGCGAATATTCAGGAAAAAAACTTGATCTGTACCACATGGATGTATACAGACTTGAAGGTGCTGAGGACTTCGAGAATCTTGGAACAGACGAGATGCTCTATGGAAATGGAGTAAGCATCATTGAATGGAGCGAAAAAATTTCCTCAGTTCTTCCCAAAAAATCAATAACAATTGAACTCATTCCCCACGAAAACGGCGAGCGCGATATTATAATCGAAAACTGGCCTCACGAAGAAATAGATTTTTCCTGAACAAAATGATACAATGCATTCGTAGAGGATATAAGTTAAATGAATGCACTAGTAATTGACTGCGCCGTATCAAGACTCTGCATTGCGGCTAAAAAAGACAAAATCGAAGCTAAACTCTGCCTTGATGTTGGAAACAAACAATCTGAAAAACTGTTGCCTGCCATAGACTATATAATGAAAGAAGTCAGTCTTGAACCTAAGGATCTGGATTACACAGCTGTAACTCTTGGACCTGGAACATTTACAGGACTCAGGCTCGGACTAAGCGCACTGAAGGCCATGAACCTTGCACACAAAATTCCGGTATATGGAATTCCTTCACTTGATGCATACGCCTGGCCTTTCAGAAAATCTCTTGAATCAGTTGTAAGTTTAATTGAAGCTAAGGAAGATGAATTTTTCTATGCATTCTACTTACGGGGTGAAAAAATTAAGCCGGAAGAAGACAAGGAAATCAGTGAAATCATAAAGCAATTTGATGCAGAAGCAACAATTCTTGCATGCGGACCAGCATCAAAAGTTTTTGTGGAAAGATCAAACGAGCTCTATCCACTGTATTCAGTGCACGCATTCACTCCGGAAAATGATGCATGCGACTCTCTTTTTCAGATTGCAGAAAAAATGATTGAAAACAAGGAGTCCCCAATGCAGGACTATGACGGTCCTCTTTATGTAAGAAAAAGCGAGGCTGAACTTAACCTGGAAAAAAAATAAATAAAGATAGCCTTTGTATTTAAATACAAAAAAAGCATTTTCATTTTTCATGAAAATGCTTTTTTTTACTACTTCAAAAGTTTCTGAAGCTGTTCCATGGAAATCTGGTTTGCGGCCTTGTTTTCTGACTGAATTGCCGAGAATACTTCCTGCCTGAAAACCTTCACGTCATTTGGAGCCTCGACTCCGATCTTAACCTGATCACCCTTGATATCAATAATTGTCAGAACAATATTGTCACCAATTCTGATTTTCTGATCAATTTTTCTGGAAAGGATAAGCATTATTTAGCCTCCTTTCTTTTCAAAGCCTCAATAATGTTATGCTTTGTAGTCCAACGGGAACCTTCGAGAATTGCCTGCATGCACAAATGATTCTTCTTGTTGATAATCAATGGCCCCTGGAAATTTGCAGTAACAGGACCTCCATCACCAGGAACAGTAACGATAGTAAACACAACAACATCTGCAGGATCCTCAATGGCAATTCTTGCAAGTTCCTTGTCATCAATATCAGCCTCATAGTCATTTGAAATGAGGAAAGGATCTATCAAAAGGAATGCCAAATTTGAATCCTGAAGAGACTGAAGCCACAGCAAAGGAGGATACTCAGAATCAACAAGAGCAAAATCAGAATATTCCTCGAAACCAAAAAGTCCCTGAGGAATCCGAATGATTCTGTCCTCACTAATTTCTATTTTACCCATTGTCTTTGTTTCAATCTGCATTTTATTTACGTCTCCAAAAGGAATTTTTTGTTATATATTTATTTATCAGCGCATGTAATCAAGAAGTGTGCTTGAATACATTTTTCCTGCATTGCTTAAAGTTGCCTGATTAACAATTTCCATCATCTTTAAATCAGTGATTGTTTTTGTGAAATCAATATCTCCTTCACGGCTTACAAGAGCAGTAACATTAACTTCATTTGTTCTTGAACGTTCAGCATTGTTCATGGCACGTTCATAGTCACTTCCATTCTTGGCAAGTCTTGTTGTAAGGTTATTGATACCGTAATCAAGGGTTCCAATAACTCTTCCACCAATTGATTCCTGATCACCCTTGAGCATTGCATCTCGAAGGGCAATAACTGAATCAAAAAGTGATCCGCCGGAAACCTTCACTGCAGATGTATTTACATTGTATGGAGGAAACTGACTTGCATCTTCAATAATACCCATCTGATTGAGGGCACTTCCAGACTTGTCTTCAAGCCAGATCTGATGAGAATCAGTTGTGCTCAAAGTAAGGCCGTTTGTAACAGGATCAACACCTGCTTTAACTGCAACACCAGAGTCATTTATTTTTGCGGCAACTGCGTAAACATTGTCCCCGCTCTTAATTGAAATATCAACACCATCAACATTTATTACGCTGTCTTCAAGTGCCTGCCATGAAGTGACATCTCTCTGGCCAATGAGCTGCTGGGGTTCTGCCCAAAATGTCTTGTTTCCGGAATTGTCAATCGTAAGATACTGGTTTTCATCAACTTCAATTTTATTAGTGTCAACATTTCCCTTGTAGCGAACAACTTCAATAAGGTTTTCATTTGATCCGGGAACATTTCCCATTTCAACATCAAATGCAATTCCCTTTGTTCTTGTTCCGGCAAAAAGAGAGTTTCCATCAGGACCAACGGCATTTGCATTCTGAATCAGTTCCTTCAAAAGCTCATTCACTTCAACTGCCATGTTCTTGAGATCCTCTGGAGTATAAGTTCCATTGGCACCTGTAACGGCAAGCTCACGAACACGATGCATTATCTGAAGGTTCTGGTCAATATATCCCTCGCGAACATTGAACTGGTCAGAAAGAGTCTGTGCATTTTTTTCAAACTGGTTTACTCTTCCAAGATAAGACTGATAGCGAACAAGATGACCTGCAGCAATAGGATCATCACGAAGCTGGCCGATTCTATGCTGAGTTCCAATCTGGCGGTTAAGAACAGCCTGGTTTACTTCCTGTCTTCTGAGATTGTACTGTGTATCGTTGTTATTGAACTGTGAACTGATTCTATGCATTCTAAATACCCCTGTTTAATTTAATTACCTGCTATAAATTAGACACCAAGTCTGTTTATCAATGTTTCCAGAAGTTCATCCTGGATAGTAACGAACTTGGCTGCAACATTGTATCCATGCTGGAACTTAATTATGTCTGCAAGTTCTTCATCCACATTTACACCAGAAATGCTGTCTCGAAGTTCCTTAAGATCAGCCATAATCTTATTCTGGCTTTCAAGCTGATTCTTTGCCTGCTCACCCTTAAGGCCAACTGCAGTAACCTTGTCTGCAAAATAGTCATCAAATGTTCTCTGACTACCAATCATTACCTTTGTGTTTCTGATTGCAGCCATTTCTACTGCAGCACGTGCATCGCTAGGTTCCACAAATCCCTTTGAGTTTGCGAAACCAGCAGCAACACAGGCAACATCACTTCTAATCTGCTGATTTACACCAACATAGGCAGCAGGATCAAGAATTGGAGAAACTGCAAACTGTGCTCCGGCAAGAACATTTACTGCATTAGCCTGATTGTAGTCAAAGGCTCCAGCTTCACCACTTGCCGAAAGAATTCCTGAATATCCTGTAAGGAACATTCCATCATCCTCAACATGGCGAATTGCAAAATCAGGATCTTCCATTTTCTCAGAAGCTGTAGCCTTAAGAACAAGATGTGAATTTCTGTCAAGGTAAGCCTTTACTTCTGCATTTGAATCATTGATTCTGTTTACAACATCTGCAACTGTGTCTGTTGGGAAATACTGAACCGTAACATTTCCATTGGCTCCATTAAGAGTCATTGTTCCGGAAAGTCCTATCTGTTCCTGGGGACGAAGCTCATTTGTTCCTGAAAGTCTGAAAATATATGAACGGTCTTCCACACCATCGCCATTTGAATCGTAATTACCATTAACGTTCTCAACAAAATTATGCTGAACAAAGAAATCTATTCCCGTAACATTGTTCTTTCCGACTGCATTTCTATGAACATCATTTACAAGATCAGCAAAATTAAGTGTCATTGTGTTAAGTGTCTGAATTTCATTTCTGATATCCTTGTCGCGAAGTTCAATGAGAGCACCCAAAGTACCACCCTTAAATTCGGCATCAAGCTTAGTGTCAGTCCAGATAAGTTTTCCATATCCGTTATTGTCAATCTGAGGGACACTGGCGATCTGGCGTGCAAGACTACCCTGGACAATTACCTGACCATCTGTGTGAACCATGAATTCATCAGGATCACGATTTGTAACAGTTACGTTAATAAGTGAAGCAAGTTTTTCAACAAGAAGATCACGGCGATCCATGAGATCATTTGGATTGTCACCCATGCCCATTGAACGAACGATTTCTCCATTTACCTGTGCAATCTGTCTTGACAGATCATTTACCTGCTTAACTGTTGCCTCAATATCACCATTGATCTGGTCTCCAATTCCACGAAGGCTCCTGTATTGCTGCTGGATTGAAGAAGAAAGAGTATCTCCCCTTGTAACCACAGCCTGGCGCGCAGCATCGCTTTCCGGATACTGAGTGAGTTCCTGCCACCCTTCCCAGAACTTGTCCATATTTGTTCTTACGGAAATATCATTTGGTTCATTGTAGATTGATTCAATCATTGAATAGTACTTGTCACGAACATTCCAGTAAGACTCCTCGTTTGTCTGTGCAACAATGCGGGAATCAAGAAGCTCATCGCGTATTCTTTCAATGCTCTCTACATCTGTACCCTGACCAATCTGACCAGGAACCATTGCCCTTTCAAGATCCGGACGGTAGATAGGCTCAAATGCCTTCACATTTACTCTCTGACGGCTGTACCCCTCAGTATCAGCATTAGAGATGTTGTGACCTGCTGTCTGAATCTGTGTATTGTGAGCCATAAGGCTTCTTTTTCCGATTTCGATACCTGCAAATGTACTTGCCATTTTTTGCTCCTTGCCTATTTTTCTAGCAGACAGAATTGATTACGATGCTCTGACCATAGTTCTTCTTCATGCTTCCAGTTGATGTATATACTGACGAATGCTGCTGTGAAGTACACTCGTCCATAACAGTCTCAATAAACTCCTTGGCTGCACCAACGTACTTGCCCAAAGACTGGCTTTCAACCTTGCTTCTTGCAAGCTTAGTCTTAACTCTTAGGAAAACATCCCTTACAGACGGTGCAAAATAGATGCCGCTTGAAACAGGTGCAATTTTCTCACGGAAAGAATCAACCTTTGCAAAATCATTTCCAAGCTCGTTGACATGCTGAACACATGACTCAAGGCCATCCCATGACTTAGAAACAACACAATTATAAATTCTTCGCTGATGATCAAGCATTGAGTCAAGAATTCTTTCCTGCTCATTCAAAACACTGATCAATTCCATCTCTTTTTCATCTGCCATTTTCTTCTCCAAAAAAGCCTGCCAGCACAAGCCTGAAAACAGTTCTAGTATTCAATATATAATCGGAAAACGAAAAAATTTGTTTAGGAATTTATTAAGAAAAAATATCATTTATATGGAAATAAACAACAAAAAAAATACCACCGTGCAGACACCACAACAAGAATAAGCGAATATTTTTGCAAAAGAAACATAATGCCCATGAAAAAATACTCCGAAAAACAAACTGCCTGAAAAAAATTGATAAAAATTCAAAAAAAGTAAAAAATGCTATTGACCAAACTATTTCAATGATGTATATTTTCTTCATCAATTAATGGTGCCTGTAGTTCAGGGGTAGAGCGCCAGATTGTGGATCTGGTTGTCGAGGGTTCAAATCCCTCCAGGCACCCAGAAAGTGTATGTATGGCACACATGCGTTTGTAGCTCAACTGGATAGAGCAATGGACTTCGAATCCGGAGGTTGCACGTTCAAGTCGTGTCAGACGCATTTATAAGGGCGATTAGCTCAGCTGGTAGAGCAGCAGACTCTTAATCTGCGGGTCGCAGGTTCGATCCCTGTATCGCTCATAAGGTTCTTGAAAACTTAAGCGTTTGTCCAAGAACACATTCCGCGAGAGTGGTGAAATTGGCAGACACGCTAGACTTAGGATCTAGTGCCCTAGGCGTGAGGGTTCAAGTCCCTCCTTTCGCATTAAGCAGAACCTAAAGCATGCAATGCAAGTTGCTGCAAAAATTTTGCGGAAATGGCTCAATGGTAGAGCGCGACCTTGCCAAGGTCGATGTTGCGGGTTCGATTCCCGTTTTCCGCTTGAAGCGAAAGCGATTCGGAGTTATCTGAATCGCTTTTTTTTTGTAATTTTTTTTATTAAGGGGTAACTCAAGTGAACGTTACTAAACAGGTATCAAAACTCGAAAATTCTGCAGTAAAGTTGACTGCAACAATCGCAAAGGATGATGTTGTAAACGGATACAACGAAAACTTGAAGAAGTATGCAAAGAATATCTCTCTTCCTGGTTTCAGAAAGGGACACGTACCTGTAAAGGTTCTTGAACAGAAATACGGTGATTCATTGAAGCAGGAAGTTCTCATTGACCTGGTTGACCAGTCATTGAACCAGATTTTTGCTGAAGAAGAATCAAAAGACATTCGTCCACTTCCCTACTCACAGCCACGTCTTGAAAATGACAAGGTTCCAGAATTCAGCACAGAAAAGGATCTTACATTCACAGTTATCTACGATGTATTCCCAACTGTAGAAGTTAAGGAATTCTCAAAGATTGAAGTTAAGGAACCACAGGTTTCAGTTACAGACAAGGACGTTGAGGAAGAACTCAAGGCAATCCAGGAACGCAATGCAATGGTAATCGACAAGAAGGATGGAGATCCAGTTGAAAAGGACAACATCGTTACAATCGATTACTCAGAACTCAATGACGACGGATCAATGGTTGAAGGTTCTAAGCGTGAGGGATTCGTATTCACAGTTGGTACTGGCGAGAACATTTACAAGATTGACGACGAAATCATCGGAATGAAGAAAGATGAGACTAAGGAAATCACTAAGACTTACGCAAAGGATGATAAAGACGAGGAACTTGCAGGAAAAACAAAGAAAATCAGCGTAACTGTAAAGGCAATCAAGGTTCGTAATCTTCCTGCCCTCGATGATGATCTTGCCCAGGATGTAAACGAAAAGTACAAGACTATCGATGACCTCAGAAAGGACATTACAAGAGGACTTGAAGCTGCAAAGACAAGAAAGGTAAATGAACTCAAGTCACAGAGCCTCATTGAACAGCTTGTTGAAAAGAACCCTGTAGTTGTTCCACAGTCTATGATCAATGCTGAAATGGAAAACCGCTTCAGAATGATGGCAAAGCAGTTCCAGACAACACCTCAGCAGCTTGAAAAGATGATTGAAGCAAGCGGTCAGAAGAAGGAAGATATGCTCAAGCAGTGGACTGGTGATGCAGAAAAAATGCTCAAGTCTCGTCTCATTGTTGAACAGCTTCTCCAGGACAAGAACATTACTGTTACTCCAGAAGAAGTTGAGGCAGAATATGCCAAGATGGCAGAAGACGCTGGAACAACTGTTGATGCAATCAAGGAACAGTACAAGGATCCACGCTACAAGGAATACATCATTGATGATCTTAAGGAACGCAAGCTCTTTGAAGACCTCTACAAGCAGGTAAAGGTGTCTAAGGGAGACAAGATGGAATTTGCTGACCTTTTCAAGAACGCTCAGTAAAAGATATTCCTGACTTGAAGTAAAAAAAAACGGAATACGTATTGTCGCATTCCGTTTTTTTTTTTATATTAGTATATGCATTTAAGAAACTGAAGTTTTTTTTATGATCAAATAATCATCACATTTTCTGGAAACAATTATGAACGAAAACATGAATACATTGGTTCCAACTGTAATTGAACGCAGTGGAAACGGAGAAAGAGCCTACGACCTGTACTCTCGCCTCCTTAGAGACAGAATTATCTTTGTTGACGGAGAAATCCGCGACGAAACTGCAGACCTTATTGTCGCACAGATTCTTTACCTGGAAAGTGAAAACCCGGAAAAAGACATCAGCATTTACATCAATTCACCTGGTGGATCTGTCACAGCAGGTCTTGCAATCTATGATACAATGCAGTACGTAAGATGCGACATTCAGACAATCTGCATGGGTCAGGCTGCCAGCATGGGTGCGGTTCTTCTTGCAGGAGGAACAAAGGGAAAAAGATACGCTCTCCCTTCAAGCCGCGTAATGATTCACCAGCCATGGGGAGGAGCCCAGGGTCAGGAAAGCGACATTGCAATCCAGGCAAAGGAAATCATCAGATTGAAGAAACTCTCAATCAAATACCTTTCAAATGCTTCAGGAAAATCTGAAGAAGAAATTGCAAAGGATATGGAAAGAGACTTCTACATGACTGCAGAAGATGCAAAGGAATACGGCATTGTTGACCACATCATGAACAGTGCAAAGAAAGGAGCTCGATAATGGGTAGATTTGGAAAATCAGCAGAACCTATCTGTGCATTCTGTGGAAGACCTGCAGACGCAAACCGTCGGGTAGTTCGAGCATCAGATGACACAATCTGCATTTGTGAGCACTGCGTTACAACATGCCAGACAATCCTCAATGAAGAGCAGCATTCTGTTGCTCCAATTGACATGAGTACAATCCCTACTCCAAAGGAATTCAAGGAATACCTTGACCAGTACGTAATTGGCCAGGACTATGCAAAGAAGGTCCTTTCTGTAGCAGTATACAATCACTACAAGCAGATGTCACTTGCAAAAAAGCAGATGGGTGACATTAAAATCGAAAAGTCAAACATCCTCCTGCTTGGACCAACAGGATCTGGAAAAACACTCCTTGCAAAGACACTTGCACAGAAGCTCAATGTTCCTTTTGCAATTGCCGATGCAACCACTCTCACTGAAGCTGGATATGTTGGTGAAGACGTTGAAAATGTGCTTCTTAAGCTTATAAATGCCGCTGGTGGTGATGTTGCCGCTGCTGAAAGAGGAATAATCTTCATTGATGAAGTTGACAAAATTGGCAGAAAGAGTGAGAACACTTCCATAACAAGAGATGTTTCCGGCGAAGGCGTACAGCAGGCACTCTTGAAGATTATTGAGGGAACTCATGCATCTGTTCCTCCTCAGGGCGGAAGAAAACATCCTAACCAGGAAATGATTGACATTGACACCACAAACATCCTCTTTATTTGCGGAGGAGCCTTTGTGGGTCTTGACAAGATCATTGAACAGCGACTTTCATCATCAAGCATCGGATTTGGTGCTACCGGAACCCATAAGTCTGATGAGGAAAGAATGGAACTGCTGAACCAGGTTACATCTGATGACCTTGTTAAGTTCGGACTGATTCCTGAGCTTATTGGCCGTCTTCCTATGACTTGTGCCCTCAAGGAACTTACAAGGGATGATCTCAAGAGAATCCTAACGGAACCAAAGAATGCAATCACAAAGCAATTTGAAGCAAGCTTTGCCATTGATGATGTTGACCTTTCATTCAATGAAGAAGCCATTGAAGAGATTGCAGACCTTGCAATCAGGAGCAAGACTGGAGCCCGTGGACTAAGAGCCATTGTTGAGCACATTCTTCTTGACCTTATGTTTGAAGTTCCAAGTGTCAAGGGAAAGAAGAAACTTGAAATCACAAAGGACATTGTAAACCAGAAGGAAATTCCTTCAGCAGAAAGCCTTCTTGTTGATCAGCTGACTGCATGATCTGACACCATGTATGATTTTTAATACAGTCAAATTTTAATTTGTAATTATTATGAATAAACAAAAAAAGCAGCTTTGAAGTACACCTCAAAGCTGCTTTTTTTGCCTGCAGGGAAATCAATTATTTCCATTCCTCATTTTCAATGGCAAAATTTCCAAGCAATTCTCCATCAGCATCATAGTAATAGTACTCTGCCCTGGCACCTATCTTTAGAAGATCCTTTCTTGCAGCCTCATTGTTCTTTACCTGAACGAGGGCAGCAACCCTGATTTGTGGAACAAGAACCTCAAACTGAGTCTTATTAATTCCAGTCACAGTGTAGTTGTATACAATTGTGTCCTTGTCTGCAGTAACGTTGTTAAGAACAGTATAGTCATCAAGCTTGATTGGACAAGCCTTGTTAACAATTTCTGCCTCTTCTGCAATTCTCTTGTAATTTGGTCCCTTTGCAAATGCACAAAGAGTTACCATAAGCATCATAATAAAAGCTAAACTTTTTCTCATACTAGAACTCCTTAAAAGAAAATATATCATAACTTATGTTCAACTTCAAGAAAATTAAATTTTGATAACAAAAATCGAGGTTCACGCACAATATTCATTCGGTATGAAATGAGAGAAATTTCGTCGCTTAGTAAAATTGCAAGAAACTTAATGGGAAGAGTACTTTATTTCTACGGAAAAAATCCATTCTCAAATCAACAGGACAGCCTATTCCTCTGCAAGTTCATATTTTGAATAAGATGTTTGATGGGGTGCTGGTGGCAGCGGAACCGAAACCATGCACCCAAAAAAACCGTCTAATTAGTGTCTTTTTCCACTAATTTATAGACCGCTGATATATCATTCATTATCTGCACAGCCTTTTCATCAGCAGATTTACTTGTTTCAACAATATTTCTTAATTCAGCGTTTTTCCAATGAATGTAATATTCATTTTCTTTAAGTCCCATATTATCCACGATTCATATTTTTGGAAGGTTAGGTATTTCCTTTCTTAATTCAGGAATCATTAACACCAATGGAGCTCCCTCCTCAGAATCAACTAAAGGAATAAGCGTATAATTTATTTCCAAGGTGAACTAATTTTTGTTCATTTCGATAATTTCTTCAGAACTTGGACTTTTAAATTTTTTATCTGATTCAGCTTTTACTAATTTGAAATCTCCTGTTATACTCAATCCAACAGCCAAACTGATAACAATAACAGGAAGTGTAAACAAAACTACATTTCCAACTGTTATAAACATGGAATTTTCAATTGCTATTCCAATTGATGTCTTTAATTTGACAACGTGAATAAGTATTCCACCAGCAAGATTTACGAGTGTAAAAAATACATTTGCTTTGCTAATTCCACTTAGAAATTTCGAAGCTCCATCCATGCTGGAATAGTAATCTATTTCCTTTCTCATGTTTTCTTTTAATATTTCTTCTTCCTTTATATTAATAATTCCTTGCTTAAGTTTATTATCAATATTAAAAAACTTTTGATTTATACTAGTCAAAATGAACCTTGCGTTCACTTCAGAAACACGACAACTCCCTTTTGAAAGAATAAGAACCTGAATTGCAAGAAGAATTACAGTAATCTTTCCTCCTATTATAAAATTCCCTTGACCAACTATGCCTGATATAGCTTCAACCAAAGGAACATTTATACCACTTTCATAGCCAGTTAAGGAGAATCTTGTAAGGCTGATATTCAGTGCCATAGAAAACAGCGAAAACATTAAAACCAATTTAGGCATTGCCACACTATTTTTAGTAAATGAATATACCAGAATAGCAACAGAGAAAAGTGTTTCAATCCCAATCAAACTCTCTACTGCAATCACTGGCAAAGGAACTAACATCATCAAAACAACTAATAACATTGCCACAGGTATTATGTTGTACATAATAAAATTAAATATTATATTTTTCATTTTTTCTCCAATATCAATATAAAAACATTATAGAAAACAAACACTATCATTTTATGATAATAATATTAGAATTTTCTCTTCGAATAAGAATTAGGGTTCAATAATTCCCGAAGCTTTTCAAATTGAATCTGGTCTTGTTCACACCCTTCACCTATATTGTAAAAATGTGCCAGTTTACGAATATCTTGAGGAATACCATAATAACTCATTTTTTTTTAGCCAATGGAAAGCCTGATTTTAATTTGGTTCTATATTTGAATAATAACGAAACAAAAATTGATAAGCTTCTCTACTCTGTTCATGAAACATTTCTTCCAGCTTTTGTGAATCAATTATAAAATCATTTTTGAAATAAAATAGATTGTGTTCTAGTTCCGACTGTACAGTTCGTAGCACATTCTGCAGAAGATTTTTTAAATCAATCAACTTAACATCACAAACATTTTTTTCATATATAAGTATTCTGTATTGTTTAGGATGCAGTTTCATATTGTCTTCAATATGTATAGCAGGAAGTTTCAAATGTTCCCTTTCTAGGATTATCTCACGAAACTGTTCTAATGATGATAAAAATATTTTTTTGTTTTCAGCAATAGTTACGATTGGAAGGACAGAATTTCCAATTCAATTATTATTGGTTCCTGAGTGAAATCTAGTTTTTCTTCGTTTTCCATTTGCTATTCTCCTGCTTAATCAATTCAATAGATTGTTCATCCCTATAATCGGCGGCCTTATTCATTAAGTTATAAATTGGTTTCAAAAAAGTCCCCGTTCATAATTCACCTCTTTGTACGACTATATAAATACTATGAGAACCCTATCTTTTGATGAGAGACTCTGAAAGTTTTTTTCTTATCTAACACTTTCACCATTTGATAGTTTTTATATTGTAAACTTAGGTTCTATTGGAGGATTTGTATGGCACTTACCCCAGTACAAAAGAAATTAATTTTACAGACAGTTCATTGCACAAAATATCTGAAAGCTACTCACGGAAATTATGTTCTTGAACATAATGAACAGGACAATAACTGGTACTATCTTAAAGACTGGAATCGGGAACAATATGCCGGAAAAGCTTCAATAAATCCGAATAATTGGAAACACAATCTAAAATACGAACTAAAAGATAAAGATTTCTCTGGCGTTGTTGTAAAAATTGAAAATGTACTTCTCTCAACAACACTTGGGATTTATGAAAAAGACACAAATGATCTGGAAGCCTGTGATTATGCACCATCTAAAAATAACGGATGCTCTGTTATGGCAGCTACAGTATTTTATAGAAATGGATGTAAGAGAATTGTTCCTCTTGATTGCATTGTTGAATATGAAGGATATACGAACGGAAAAGAAACAGAATATATTCTCAACAACCTAGAGAAGTTAATTTCTATTGATACCCCAATAAAAGATAATTTTACCAACGAAGATGGGAATCTTGAATCAAAACTAAAATACATTTGTCCTAACAAGATATCAGAAAAAGATGACGGAACAATCGAAATTGAAAACACATATTTTTGTATAAACTCTGAAACTGGTGAACTTGTACAATTAAAAAGATATCTTACACTAAATGTGAAAAAACGTATTTCAAGAGTATTTGCGGACAAAGATGACGAATGGTTCCTTATTACAGATGAAGAATATTCAATAATAATGGAAATCATGAATAAGCAGATGAAAGAAGAATGTGGATTCATTCCTGATCTTTCATATGGAGTTACAAATTATGACCGCCTTGTAAACTTTGCAAATTTCCCATTTGCACCAGAATTAAATGAATTCTCTTTTCTTTTTAGCAATGGTAAACCAAGTTCATATACAGAATATTTGACATCTGCCAAGTTAGAAGAAAAGCTGAGAAAAAATCCATCAGCTGTCAGTGAATTCATAAAATTATGTGGTATTCCATACACAACAAGAACTAATAAAATCTTTCTTCAAGGGCACCGTAATTTCCTGGAATACTTGGGAATATGGTATACAGGATTTAGAGATGATACTGTAATAGATAGAATTCTAGCATCGGATGAACAAAGACTTTTTGCTTCAACAATGAAAGATGTAGTTAGTTTTGGAAGTAAATTAAATGATAGTAGAATTTCTGGATTACACTTTATTGATGAGCCTCATTTATTTTATGACATCAATTATTTATTCAGAATTTTTGATACCAAAACTGCAGGAAAACTTACTATAATTCTTATAAATAAAAAAGAAAGCTATAACACCCCGGATGCATTGGATTATTTGATTAATCTTTTTATTGAGCATCTTCTTCCTGACAATGTAATCAGAAAAATCGGAAAAGAAGGTTTTACAGAATATAATCACGATTTATTAATGCGTATGTATCGGGATGCACATCCAAAACAACATGAAAGCTTTGAAAATCAAGAAATTTCTTACCCCCAAGAAGAGAAAGAACTAAATTGGGAGAATTCCGGTTATACTTTCTGCCTGCCAGAAGATACAAATCTCCTTTTGGATATCGGTTCCAAAATGAATATTTGTGTAGGTCATTTATATCGTGATAAGGCTGCCAATAAACAATGTACCATTGTTTATGCAAAAAAAGCTGATGATTACGAACTTTGTATTGAACTTCACAAGGCTTCAAATAACCGCTTCAGATTGTTTCAAAAAAGTGCATTTTCAAACCATGAACCACAAGGAAAATTGCAGGAAGTATTTAATCAATGGTGCCAGGTTAAGGGAATTTTTTAGTTGGCAAAGGTATTCTACAATGTTCTTTGTATACACAAGTCCTGGAGTTTTCCGTTTAATGAAATAATTTCAATAAGCTGAGAAAACAATGACATTCTGCATGAAGAATCATCTGTTATTGTTAGAACCTGTCCTGGCTTTATACCTTCAGTTGCATCATCAATTGCTTCGATTCCTGTAAGAAGTACATTAGGCGAGCCTTTAGTTCTTTCTTCTATATTCGTCTTCTAAATTCAAAATTTTATTGATTTCTTTTATTCCTGCTTCGAGAACGTCTTGAAGATATTCAACCTGAACTTCCGGCAACTTTTTAAAAGCTTTATATTCTGCTAAATATTTTTTCCCAGAATCATAAACATCTGTAAAATTTCCTTTTTTATCAGGATCAGCAGCAGATTGAATACACTTTTCAAATTTTTCAAAAAATTCCTGTAGAGAATTAAAAGGTGGAAAATCTTCTTTATCTGCATAAAAAGCGGTTAACATCATCATATTCATTGCAAGCGTCATTCCGTTTATTGCGTATGCTAAACCTAATACTGAATTCTTTTCTTTTTTATTCATAAGCACCTCCGCTTGAGTTATAAATAAACTATACAATTTTGATTTCTCACGCTTTGAGAAACGATGACTTGTGAAAAAAAGCCCACACATTTATAAGTTAAATAAATGGAGGAAACGGTAAATGTGTGGGCAGGAATTGTTAAATTAATTTATCCGAAAATACTTCCTTCTCCAGTGTTGCCTCTGTTATTCTTTGCAATAATAAACTTCTGAATTTTCCATCAGGTTTTGGAAGAAGAAAAACAACATCAGATAAGATTTCCACTTCACCAGTTCCTCGTAACTGATTTAAACTTATTTCAAAGTCATCTACAGAACGAGATAATGGAGTAGAAACTATAATTGCAATGTTTAATTCCTTTGCGAGTTTCTTTAATTTACGAAAACGTATAATCTCTATCAAATCCTTTTATTATGTTCCTAATCAACCTCTTCCTCTCCAGTCCTTACATTTCGAATATCTTTAATTACAGCTTCATACTCTTCATTAAAATGCATTTTCAAACCATGCACCTCAAGGAGAATTGCTGGAAGTTTTTAACCAATGGTGCCGGGTTAAGGGAATATGTTAGAAATGATGAATAAAACTGTTTGCTATATTAACTAAATCCGTATAATACGGTTTAAGTCCACCTACAAGACTTAACATAGATGGATGTCGTGCATATATAACCAATCGGTTTAATTCTGTATTGAAATAAAATTTCGTCACTACTGTCTCTTTTTTCTTTTCCCCTTCATACACTCTTGATTTTGTTTCGAAATTTGAAAGCTTAACTTCGGCCAAATCTTCTGCTAATTTCTCTACTCTGTTAGCAACAATAACTACTTGCGGATTAATGTACTTTATCTGTTGAAATAAAATATCTTTGACTTCTTTTTTATTATACTCAGCAATAATCTCTGCATCATTTGACTTGCTTGCCCCATTCTGTTTTTTCACATTTAATACTGAAATAAAATCCAATGGACGTGTTTCTTCACTATCTTCCATATGTGGGGAACTATCACCTCTATACAAAGAAATTTTTGGCAAATCATCAAATTCCGTCATGCTTCCATCAATTTTACATTTCATGATTCCATAAGAGACTATTGCTATATGTCCAAAAGTAGTGCTTCGCCATCTTTTTGCATCTGCAGCGTCTGTGAATCTTGTGCGATATGGATATGGAGTTCCAGAATCTTTATAACTTAGTACAGGTTCTTTCAAAAACCAACATATTCTGACATCATCATATTTTAGGTACGAATCTATATCTCCTATACCATCCAAAGCAACGCTTCCGGCCCATTGCTTTTTTATTAATTCATCAATTCTATTCTGTTCAGCAATTAGAAATTCTTTGTTCATTCTTTAGTTCTCCTTTTTCTTAGCCTCTTCTAACAACTGCTGGAATGTTTTTTTTTCTTCAGAGTCATTGCATAAAGAGTTTTCTGCTTCCGTATCTTTTCTAACACCAAAGACTGCAGGTGTTTCAACACATCCATTAATCCAATTTTTACCCATGTATCTTACTATGGAACCAATTCCTTCTATCATATTTTTTCCTCGCAAGAAAATGATGCCATATGAAGTCTATCATTTAGTGAGCGTCCATAAGAAGTTCCTACCAATCTGCAAAAGGATCTTCGAATTTCTTTATCTCATATTGATTTGTTTCTGTATCAATTTCTGCATACACATTTCTGTTAAATGGAAGAGAATCTAAAAAAAGCAGAACATCAGTATCTTTCTTTTGAATTCGTTCTTCATCCGGCACTGCTGTATGTCCTACTACCTGATTAAAACCAGAAACCGCTGCCAGCTTCAAAGAACCTGGTCTAATCCACAAGGGATTCTGAGTTATTTCATCTCCATAACCGGTAATTCCAGTAAATCTTAAAATAGAGAAATCTCCATTATGGAGCCTGTCATTATATTGGTTTAAGAATTCCTCAGAGAATTGAATATCTGGAACTTTATCATCCTGTATAATAAAACCATCATTTTTAAGTTGGTTATGAAACCATATTCCAGATACTCCTGCATGAGTAAAAATCCATTTTCCTGCCATAAAGCCTAAATCAATGAATTCAAGATTCCGTAAAATCATTTTCTTAATTTCGGTTTCATGTTCATATTGCCAACCATAGAGTTCTGGAACAATATAATTAGCATCATGGTTACCAATAAGAATCTTTACTTTTTCAGGATTAACTTTTTTGAACTTCATTACTTTAAGGAAATTTTCTTTTTGTTCTTCGTACTCCTTGTCTTCATGGTCAAAAAAATCACCAAGAAAAATAACCATATCAAAACAATCCAGATTTCTCTCTGCTATGGTTAAAGGAATTGAACTTCCATGACTATCTGCTACTGCTAGAATTTTCATTTAATTTCTTTGTAAGCATCTGAAATTTTATTTGCAACTTCTGCAACATAAGCATAACCAATTCTACTTGGATGTTTAATGGAAACAAATAAAACTCCATCATGGAATTTTATATCGTCGGTGTCATCATTAAACGAAAGATTCAATCCTGGGTATATTTTATTTGCCAGCTCACAACTGATTTTTCCACCAAGGACAAGAACATTACATTCGAGAGCCTTCACATATTCCTTGTAAAAATTTATATAATCTTTTTTATTTGCATCATAATAAAGAGAAACTATATCAGAACCGTGCTGAGCAACACCTTTTCCACCTGTATATCTGAAATTGAAATATGCTGCACATTTTATCAGACTCTGCCACAAATCTTCATTCTGAGTACTATGAATTCGCTTTAGATTTTCCTCGGTAATTTTGTCTCCAAATTCATTTTCAATTTTAGGACCATGCTTACCATTCAGATTGTAATCAATCGCATAATTTATGATCTCGGTCCATCTGATTGTCTTCACTTTTGACCACTGCTCATCGCTTCCATCTTCTGTAAATTCAAATTTTTCATTTGGAAAACGACAGAAACCGTTTAATAGTTCACTTTTATCATTCCTGTAATATGGTTCCAGATTGCAGAATGCTATTTTCACAACACCTTCTGGAGCTGCAAAATATTCAGGTCCTGGTTCATAATAAAAGGCATTCTTTATGCCATCTCTTTCCAACATCTTTCCTAACTGTCTGTTTAGTTCATCAATTTTTTCTTTAGCCATAAAACATTCCCCTAGTAATAATCTGGTTCATCAACATAAATCACTTGGTCTGAATATTCATCCCCACACCAGATATTCTCTTTATTTTCCAATCTGACATTCATCATTGGAATATCAACACACCCATCGACTTCAATTCTATAACAAACTACAATATCTATGTCATCTGAAAGATTTTCTGTAAGTTTTCTAAATTCGCCTAATTTCATGTTTTACCTCACTATAAAACAGTGTAAAACATAAACACTATCATTTAGTGAGAGTAATATTAGTTATTATTCAATTCCAATAGATTTCATAACTGAAGTTAAGAAACCTTGTAAGATTTCAAACTGCTTGTCTTTTTGAGATTCATCCTCAAGAATATTATATTTATCGTTTTTTAACTTAAACCAATAGTCTCCATAGTTTCCATCTGAATTATAAAAAGGTTTCTCACTAAATTCTGATTCACTAATTTCTTTAAGATTTTTGTTTAACGCATCTTTTACTTCAGAAGTTATCCAGCTTTCATGATTCTTTAATCCAATGTATATAGATTCTTCAGGTAAATAAAGTCCATACCAAAAATAAAAGTTTTCTTTTTGAAAAAACCTGCCATAATAACACTCATTGATGGCCTTCGCTCCACTATATGTAGAGAAGCCTTTGTCATTAGCTACTTTTTCTATATTTCCAATAAAAATTGGTAAACAACTAATCTTAGTTATGTCCATTTTCTCAAACTCCCTAACGTGAATTACTTCCCTAAGATAACTTAAATATCCAGCGACAAGTTCTTTTTCCCGGATGCCAGATTCGGATAATTTTTCATAAAACTCTAGCCAAGTTTTTAATTTCCATAACGGCAATGCTTTTCTATCAGCTTCACACAAATCTTCATCAGTAAGAATGTAGTTTGATATGTAAGCATAGTTCGCATTTGGAAATTGTTTGTTGTACTGATCAAAATGCTGATTTCTATCATAAATTTTAACTTCTATCAGATATTCGTTGTTATCTCTGCCAATGAAGTAAAAATCAGGACGAGAACCTTCATCTGCATATTCTCTTATTAAATTATCTGTATATACAGGCGATTCAAAACAATATTCCAAAAAGAATTTTCTAAAGTCATCGTCCGTTTTACATAAAGCATAGGTAATATCTGAAAGATCATTTTCATTGGTTAATCGTTCTGCCATTGATTCAAAAAATAAGTTTATCTTTTCACTCATTTTCGGACCTCCTTATATTTATGCTTTTCCTCATATAAGAGATCTAACACAAAAAATATTGTAAATCCTACTACTTTATTATACCACATTAATCAAATATTAGCATTGAAACACTATCATTTTGAGATAGGGTTTAGAAAATCCAACTGATCCAACATTTTTTTCAAAAAAGACAACTTCTTATCCCAATATGATAGAATTTGAGCATTATTTTAGACCTATGAACAATAAATTAGATTACATTGCTATCTATTTTGAAACCGCAAACCAGTTTAAAAAACTGCGGCCAAGTTGTAAATCTTGCAGCTGAAAAATGGGATGCTTCATCTGTAGAAGAGCTTCTTTCTAAATGTAAATTAAATATCTATAAATTATAAAAAGGCTATCATCAAAAGATAGTTTTTTGTGATATGATGTGATTATGAATTACTCAAACCAACATGAAAAAGAATTAAATGAACGCTGCATTGAAATGCTTCTAATTCTTAGAGAAGCCCCTGAACATCCTGATATAAAATACAACTCAAAATATTTTGAAAAATATTTTCATAAATCAAATGTTACGATTTTACGCGATGCAAGGATTTTAAAAGATCATGAACTTATAGAAAGCAAGCATCATCAATATATTCTCAAAAAAGGATTTGATGATGAAATTTTAAGCAGTGATACAAAAAAACAGATTGTCTTAATTGCCGGAATCAAAGGACTTCTTCAGCAATACAAGGATACTCCCCTTTTTAAAAATATTGAAAAACTCTTCTACTTCATTGTTCCAAAAATCGCAAAATCCAGTGGACTTTTATCTTCTGCAAGAATTGCTGTTCCTCCACAGATGGAATTCAAAATCAATGAAGGTAACTGGAGTAAAATTCTTTTTGCCATGGAGCAAAATAGAAAAATCAAAACCAGATATGCTGCTCCATATAAAAATTCTGGTATCCGAAGAACTCTTTGGCCATATCAGATTCTTCTAGACAACGGAACTGTATATCTTTTTGCTCACCATGAAGAAAAAAATAAAGATTTGCTCTATGACTTCAATAAACTGGAAGGAATTACTATAACAAACGAAGAATTTGAACTCCCTGACGACTACGATTTTACAAAAAGATGCAAAGGAGGTCGTCTGGGGGCTTTCTCAAGCGATAAAGTCGAAAATTATGAAATTGAAGTGACTGGATATGCAAGTTACTGGATTAAAGACCATAAATGGGCAGATGACCAGACTTTTGAAGAGCTTGATGAAGAAGATGTAATTATCAGATTCTCTTCATGTCAGTTTGCAAAAGTAAAGGAATTAGTCCTGAGCCTGGGTTCTGGAGCAAAACCTCTTGCCCCAAAACGACTCGTAAATGAATGGAAAAAAGAAGTCACAGCTATGTATGAAAACATGAACAGATAAAAAATAATGGCTCCAGAATTCTGGAGCTCTTACAATTACAATGCAGGACTATATTTCCCTTTATTAGACCCCTCTGGATGACGGCTGCACAAGCTTGAAGTCAAAGATGCAATTGTCGTATATTGCTGTCCACAATATTTACATGTATATCTTGATTTTTCAGACCCCTCGTACAATACATGCTTTCCTTTGTTGCTTCCATTAGGATGACGACTACATAAACTTGATGTAAGAGAAGATACATTTAAGTATCTCTGTCCACAATAAACACAATAACAATTAGCCATATTTTTCTCCTCGTTAGCTAGATATGCTAAAAGGATACTATGGTCATCCTATCAAATTACGATAGCACACACCAAAAATTTTACATTTTTTAAGAAAATAGTCTTTTATATATAATTTCAACACTTCATCCATCTTTTCCGATTCAACCTTATCCACCAAAACAGGATTTCTTCTGGCATAAGTGAAGCTGCTCATATTTCTTACTGAAACATAACCTTCTACAGTTTCACCCTTAACATGAACAGCTCCGTCGGATTCAGAGTCTAGAACTGCACCAATAAAACATGCATTCTGGGAATTATCCTTATTCTTCGACAAAACCAGGATGTTCTTACCACTTAAAGAAACAATGTCTCCGCGTTCAGGATAGAAGAATCCATCGACAGATTCATCTGCAGAAACCTTACACCTCAAACATCTTTAAATCAGCGACAGCTTTTGCCATGTTATAAAAATCAGAATCGTTGGCAAGGAGCATCACTTCATTATCTATGGCGGTCTGGACTATCAACAGATCGATTGTACTTCTTACGGTGATGCCTTTGTTTTTGCAGACCACCTTAAGCAGGGCCGCCTTTTCGTAGGAAGAATCGTCCTTCAACGCATAAAAATGGAACTGCGACAAGTATTTTTTCAATATCTCATATTCCTTTGGAGACTTTGCACCCTGGAGGATTTCCATGTAGATAAAATTGTTGATTCCAATGGGATAATGATTTTCAATCAAGATATTGAGCGCATTGGAATACTCATCCTCAACATTTTTCAGATAACTTATGAGCACAGACGTATCTACGAGAACCATTATTTTCCTTTCCTCATGGCCTTGTAATCGTAAGATTCATCAAAAAGATCCATGCCGCGGATGTCCTGAATTTCCTTTGTTTTTCTTACTTCAACAAATTCCCTTAAGGCCGCCTCTATCAAATCTTTTTTTGTCTTTATGAACGGAACACACATAAAGGCCAATCTTACAAGCTCGTCATTAAGAACAATATTCGTACGCATACACACCTCTTTATACACATTGTAATACACATTCATGTCAACTTCAATAATAAAAAAAGACGGCATCACAAAAGACACCGGCATCTATGATTTTTACCGCAGCACATGCTGTTGGACACGAAATTGATTTATCATGGGGCGAAAGCCGGCGTGATATGGTGTTTTATGGGGCAGCCAGTGGAGTTGCCCATGGCAAAAAAAAGACGCATTGCCGAACGACAACGCGCCTTTTGATCTTTCAGACGGGAAAATTATTTTACGATTGACCAGTGAAATGGATATCCATCAAGTTCAATTGTAAGAACACCGTCTTCTACTGATGCCTTGTAAATCTCCATTCTGTCAGAGAACGTTTTTCCACCATCTTTGCTTTCTTCATTGATAGTGATGTTAACTTTACCATTCTTAGCGGCATTACCTGTGTAAGATCCCTTGGCTACATAGTCGTCATCAGTCCATGTTACAGTGTCGCCCTTGAATTCAAATGTTCCAAGCTTTCCCTTGTAAGTAGCATCCTGTCTACCACCGCAAGAAACCAATGCAACCATCATCACAGTCAATACTGTCAATGCGAAAAACTTAATCTTGTTCATAAGAACTCCTTAAAAATTATTTTTAGTAATTATAATCAACGGCAGAATAAAAAAAAGAGTTAACCACCCTAAAAAAAACGGGATTTTTTCCCGACTATATTTTTGATTATACATTTACTTGAAATAAAAATTATCATATCATTATGCAAAATCCGGTACAATTACAACATGAAAAAGTTTCAGCTAAAAATTGAATACATTCTTCTGATCATCTCACTGCTTAATTTCTGTTCTACAGTAAGTTTAAAAAGCATGTCGCAGAACAATTTCATCAATATGGAGAATGTACTTGAAAATATAAACAGCATAGAAAGCGGAGATCTTGAAGATACTTTCTATCAGTTCACATATTTCAGCAGGGAACTTAAAAATCAGCTTAAAGAAATAATAAGATTGAAAGATTATGCTGACGAAAATCAAAAAGAAAATCTTACTGAAGCTGCAGATATTTTTTCAACATCAATAAGAAAGCGTGAACAGCAGCTTATATTCAGTTATGACGCCATACTTTACTGCTCCCTTATTCTTTGTTTTATTTCCGGAGCTGTAATCTTCTATAAAATCGTCCATCAGAAAAATGAGCTTTTAAAAATTAAAATAATAAACGAGCAGCAGCTTCAGTTCAGCAGAAATCTTCATGATGGAATAGCCCAGGATCTTGCGGCAGTGAAAATATATCTCAATAAAAATGAAACAGAAAAATCTTTCTTCTATGCGGAACAGGCTTTAAAGGATGTGCGATACCTTATTGATTCAATGCATGCTGAACTTTCAAAAGATTTTGTTCAGCTTGTAAAAAACAATCTTGAAAATTTCGAAACAAACTTTGGAATAAAAACAGATCTTTTGATCGCCAGCAGCAGTCTTGAAAAAATAGACAGTAGAATCCATATAGAACTACTTCGCATACTGCAGGAAACATTAAGCAATATTGCCAGACATTCAGGCGCTTCTTTAGTGAATGTAAAAATAACGGAAGTCGGAAGAGATCTCAACCTCATCATCAAGGACAACGGAAAAGGCATTGATCCTGAAAATCTTTATTCACATTCAGACGAGAAAAAACACTATGGAATTAAAAACATTAAAGCACGTGTAGACCATATAGGCGGCAAAGTTGAATTCAAAAATGATGGAGGATGTACAATTGCGATCTGCATTGAAAATATTATTCGTTGATGATCATGAAGGAATACGCAACGGAATCGGACAGCTGCTTCAGCAAAATGATTCCTGCTTTGATTTTATATATGCATCCAACTGTACACAGGCCCTTGAAGTAGCTGCAAAAAATCCAGACATAAAGGTTGTTGTTGTAGACATAAATCTTGACGGAGAAAACGGACTTGAACTTGTTCCACAGATCAGAAAAATTCTTATGGATGCAAAATTCGTCGTCTATACCATGTATTCGGATTCTCCACACATAATGCAGGCGCTCAAGTCAAAGATAGACGGATACATCACAAAAGACGCTCCCCTTGAAGAACTGAAGAAAGCCATTGTTGCTGTGAGTGAAGGCAGCATCTTTTACAACAAAAGAGCCAGCCAGATCATGCACGCTCTGCTGAACACAAATTCAGAAGATTTAAGCGACAAAGATGTCAATATAATGAATCTTGTAAAAAACTATAAGCAGCTTACAAAAAAAGAACAGGAAGTGTTTAAGCTGCTTGCCATGAACAAAACCTCAAGAGAAGTATCTGAAATATTAGGTAAATCTGAAAAAACAATCATCAACCAGCGGTCAAACATCTACGGGAAACTAAATCTGCATGACAGGCTTGATCTTATTGAAGCCGCAAAAATTCTTGGAGTGATTGCATGAGGAAGTTCTTTATCTTTTTGTACACAATGATATGTATTTCTGTCAACTATCTTGGAGCAAAAGGCGCAGCCTCTGCATATTTTCCGTTATACCTTGATTCCATCATGACTATTTCTGTAGTTGCACTCTTTGGTTTGATACCGGGAATCTTCTGCGCCGTCAGTACCAACATGCTGATGGTGCTTTTTATGGGAAGTTCTCCCCTTTACACAATCTGCCATGTAACAACAGCAGTCATCGCATGGCTGTCCTTCATGCATTTTAAGAACAGGAATCCTGATAAAGAGCTTTCAATAAACTCTTTTTTGTGGGCTGGATTTTTTGCGGCAATTTCCAACTCTATTCTTGGAAACATCATAACAGACAAGGTCTATGGCGCCTTGACAGGACTTCCACAGGCGGACACGGTGGCACAGGCATTTTTTACAGCTGTACACAACCGCATCTTCTGCATCTACACTTCGGGATTCATCCAGAACCTTACGGACAAAATGCTGAGCACGGCCATAAGCTTCATCCTCTACAAGAAGCTGGAAAAAAAATTCCCGTAGCTTATAAGCGATTTGAATCAGAATTTAAAGCCGAACTGGATGTTTGGAACAAGCTTCATTTTTTCTGTCATATTCCATGATGAAATTCCATGGTTTTTTGTATTTGGAGCTGAATGCATCATCATTGAAATCCTTTATATGGACATCAAATGCAAGTTCAACATAATCAACCATGCCGGATGTTTTTTTCGTTCATGGATGCTATAAGTTTCTGCATCAAAGATTTTTTTGATCCGCTTTCCTCAATAATTTCATATATTCTGTATGCCACACAAACGGAATCTTCTCCGCATAAACAAATAAATAATGTTGCATGTATAATACCATACCGGTGAAGGATCCCCGGGTTAAGGCCGAAGGTAACATGAGCCACGACAGCAAAGTTCACCGAGCAGTCATTGTGCTGTCGGTAAGATGCTCGATTTCTTCAAGAGATAGTCCTGTGCTTTTTGAGATGAGAAGAAGATCAATTTTACTATCAAGCAGGATTCTTGCAGTCTCCACAGCCTTGTCGTGCGCCCCCTGAGAAATTCCCTGAGAAACACCATTAGAGAATCCGTTATCATAGGCGTAGCTTGCCTGAATCTTTATTTCCTGTTCCACTGTCATGTGTTCCTTCCTCCATTCCCTCAGATTCCGGGTGATGTGCACCTGCTCTTCTATGTCTTTTGTAAGATCATCATCGGCATTGCTGCCATAGAAATATTTGAGCAGCGCGCGGCGTTCAGGATTCTTTTCCATTTCCCACGCATTAACATTATAAAATACTTTGTGGGTTTTGTCATTTAAGGAAACGGAGGGATCTTCCTCACAGATATTCTTGAATGAATACACAGGCAGATCTTTTCCGAACAGATCAAAGAGGCACACAAAGAGAATGTAGGACTCAGGAAGGGACCTGTACAGATTCCCTTTGTCCAGGAAGGAGATGTCCTGAAGCCCCTGATAGTAGCGAGTCCTCAAGGGCAGATCCTTTCTGTCAAGGCACTGCATTTCGATCGTAAAGACACGGCTGGAATCCTTCACGAATACATCAAGACGGATTCCTTTTGAGTACGGATCCGACTTCAAGTCTTTTTCCCGTTCAAGGTAGATGATCTTTTCAATGCTTATTCCAAGCATGCGCTCGATGAATGGTCGGCATATTCTCTCGTTCTGCATGACGGTTGCGAACATAAAGTTGTCTGTGATTCTGATTTCTTCTGGCACTGGACTCTCCGGTTAAGTAAAATGCGGAAAAGAAACTCTCCATGATAAATATATATCCGAAAAAAATCAAAAAAATGCAGTTCGCGGAAAAAATTTTCGCATAAATTCTGATGATTGGTCTCCCGCTGATCTCGCGGATTTGCGCTGATTGGGTTTGAATATTCTTGCTCTGACACGGAAATCTCTGTTTCAGAATGCACTGTCAGTGACTTTTACTGCTTTTTGCGGAGCAAAAATGGGAGCCTTGCGACCAATGTAAAACTCGGGAAGCAAGCGTAAGCTTGCGTCCGTCTCCCAACTCAATCAACTTCTGCTGAAAATTGATGAAGGGAGGAATTGCTTATGACTTTTGACAGAATTATAGCAGTTGTTGCATGTGTGGCAACTGTTGTCTGCATGGTTATGGCAGTGCTCTCCTACCTTAAAGATAGAAAAAAGTAAACAAAAAAAGCCGCTCTAGTCCGACACACTAAAAGCGGCATTAACGCAAAGTGGAGACGACCGACGGAGTCGGGCATTTCCTTTGCTTAAATATAACACTTATTGGTTGTAAGGTCAAACTTTATATGACAAACCTTCGGACTTATACCGTGCCATTGTCAGACTTGATCCAACAATTCCTATTGCTTAATGCATTATCGGTGAAAGAGAAATCCCCGGCTCAAGGCCGAAGGTGACATGAGCCACAACGGCGAAGCCATAAAACAAAAAGCCGTCACCAAAACGATGTCAGTCCCTATGATTTGTACCGCAGCCCATGCTGTCGAGTACGAAATTGGTTTGCCATGCACCAAAACGATGCCAGCCCCTGCGATTTGTACCGCAGCCCATGCTGTCGGGTACGAAATTGTTTTATCATGGGGCGAAAGCCGTCGTGATATGGTGTTTTATGCGGCAGCCAGTGAAGTTGCCCATGGCAAAAAAATAGCCGGCATCCCAAAAGACACCAGCCTCTATGATTTGTACCGCAGCGGATGCTGTCGGGTACGAAATTGGTTTGCCATGCATCAAATGATGTCATGGCATAACGTTTTATGTGGCAGCCAGTGGAGTTACGCGTGGCAAAATCAAAACCACCGGCTCAGCCGGTGGTTTGCTCTGCGGGTGCAACCCTTTGTTACCGGCCAGCGCTATAGCGCACTGAAACGACTGCCATTCGCACCACTTTTTCTGGCTGCTGCTAAAGCAGCTTATTTTTCTTTTTACTTATTACCTGACTATTTTTTACTTGCCTCTTTTCGTCGGCTCACCCGTAAACGGGTCAAATAGTTCTTTCATTTCTAGTTGTTCTGATGTTTTATCTTCCATCAATTGATTTCGGATATACTTTTCTATCGCAGTTTTATTTCTTCCTACTGTATCTACGAAATATCCTCGGCACCAGAACTGCCTGTTTCCATATTTATATTTTAGATTAGCGAACCTATCAAATATCATTAGGCTACTCTTTCCTTTTAGATATCCCATTATACTTGCTACGCTATATTTTGGCGGTATGCTTACGAGCATATGTATGTGATCCGGGCAACATTCTGCTTCTATTATTTCTACTGATTTCCGTTCACATAATTCTCGTAGTATTTTTCCTACTTCTCTTTTTATTTTTCCGTAGATTATTTGCCGTCTATACTTTGGTGCAAACACTATATGATATTTGCAATTCCATTTAGTATGGGCTAAACTTTGTTCATCCATTTTGAACCTCCTAATTTTCGTAATGCTTCTTGGCAGTCGCATTCTGAATATTAGAAGGTTCTTTTTTCTATGTATAGCTAAAGCTTTCTGAACCTCCAGCCGAGCTGGAGGTATTCGTTTCACAAAAAAACCGGCACCAGAAGATGCCAGCCTTTATGATTTGTACCGCAGCGGATGCTGTCGGGTACGAAATTGGTTTGCCATGCATCAAATGATGTCATGGCATAACGTTTTATGCGGCAGCCAAAGGCTGTCCGCATAAAACTTATTTTGTAGCCAAAATTGCAATTCCTGGCAATGTCTTTCCTTCGAGGAATTCAAGAGAAGCACCACCACCAGTTGAAACGTGGCTCATCTTGTCAGAAAGCTTGAACTTGTTAACGGCTGCAACTGAGTCACCGCCACCAACAACTGTCATAGCACCCTTTCCTGTTGCTTCTGCAACAAGGCGAGCTACAGCTTCTGTTCCCTTTGCAAAGTTTTCAAATTCGAATACTCCAACAGGTCCGTTCCATACGATAGACTTAGAAGCAAGGATTGCATCTTTGTAAAGAGCAACTGTCTTAGGACCTACATCAAGACCCATGAGATCAGCAGGGAGATCAACAGCGTCTACTGCAACTGGATCCTTGTCTGCAAATTCAGCTGCCCCTACATGGTCAACTGGAAGAAGAATCTTAACACCCTTTTCAGCAGCCTTTGCAAGAAGATCCTTTGCTGTTCCGAGGAAGTCGTCTTCAACAAGTGACTTACCTACTTCGTGTCCCTGTGCCTTGAGGAATGTGTATGCCATACCACCACCAACGATGAGTGTAGAAGCATTCTTCATGAGGCTTTCGAGAACTGCAATCTTAGAAGAAACCTTTGCACCACCGATGATTGCTGTCATTGGCTTTTCTGGGTTTGTTACCATTGGCTGAATGTACTTAACTTCCTTTTCCATAAGGAATCCACCAACTGATTCACATCCCATGAACTTTGCGATTGAAGCTGTAGAAGCCTGGTCGCGGTGTGCTGTACCGAATGCATCGTTAACGAAGATGTCGCCGTAAGAAGCAAGTTCCTTTGCCATTACATCGCGTTCGGCAGCATCCTTAGATGTTTCTTCCTTGTGGAATCTTGTGTTTTCCAGCATTGCAACTCCACCTTCTGGGAGAGCGTCGATTGCTGCCTTCTGTCCGAGTGCATCAGGGAGGAATGTAACTTCCTTTCCGAGTTTTTCAGAGAAATATTTTACGACTGGAGCCATGCGGTTCTTGCCGTTGATGAACTTTTCTGCATCTGCATCTGTCCATTCCTTTCCAGCCTTAGCTGCCTTTTCTGCTGCCTTCTTTACATCCTTTTTTGGATCGCCAAGGTGGCTCATGAGAACGAGGGAACGTGGGCCCTGTTCAAGAATGTACTTGATTGTAGGGAGAGCTGCCATGATACGTGTGTCATCCTGTACAACTCCGTCCTTCATTGGAACATTGAAGTCTACTCGCATGATGATGCGCTTTCCCTTAAGATCAACATCTTTTACTGTCTTAATCATATAAAAAAATCCTCCAAATGGAATTTATACAAAAAGTATAGACTAAATATAATGGTTTTTTGAAGATAATTCAATTGCAAAATCAGGACGCCATAACGAAAATCAATGGCCATAAAGACTCCCATATACTGAGCAACAGTTTGCGCAAAGAAATTCCTGCAAACTTGAATGCACAAAAAATGTGGAGTATGATTTAGTCACAACCAGGGAACTGGCAAACTGATTCCAAAATGACACGAGGGGTGCATAATGAATTCACTTACAAAAGCAGAATACAATCCGGAAAATCTCAAGGCTGACTTCATCAAGACATATGGTGGTCAGGAAAAGGAAATTGGTGTTTTTTCTTCTCCTGCAAGAATAAACATTATTGGGGAGCACATTGACTACAACGGCGGAAAAGTTTTCCCGACAGCAATCAACAGATACCTTTATGTTGCCATAAGAAAAAGACAGGACACAAAAATTTTCTACAAAAGCATTCAGTTTGACGGGACATACCAGTTTGATGTGAATGATAATTTTGCATTTGACGAAAAAAACAGCTATTCAAACTACCTGAATGGAATTCTTTCACAGCTCAAGGCAAAGGGATTCAACTTTCCGTGCGGATTTGAAGTTCTCATGGCATCAAATGTTCCTGCAGGAGGAGGAATTTCATCATCTTCAGCACTTGAATGCGGATTTGCATATGCAGTAAGCCAGACTTTCGGATTCAACATTGACAGGGTTGAAATTGCAAAGCTTGGCCAGATGAGTGAGCACAACTTCATGGGAGTAAACTGTGGAATCATGGATCAGTTCATTATTGCTACAGGAAAAAAGGAAACAGCAATTGTACTGGACTGCAACACACTCGAATATGAATATGCACCACTCAAAATGGGCGACTACAGATTCGTTGTAATGAACACAAACAAGCAGAGACGACTTGCTGATTCAAAATACAACGAAAGAAGAAGCCAGTGCGAGAAGGCACTTGAAATTCTCAATTCAAACGGAGTAAAAGTTTCAGCACTCTGTCAGATTACACCAGAAATGTGGGAAAATTCGAAGAATCTCATTTCTGACGAAATTCTTGCAAAAAGAGTAAGGCACTGCGTTTACGAAAACCAGCGTGTTCTTGATGCAGTGAAAGCACTTAACAAAGGTGACCTGGCAGAACTGGGAAAGCTGCTGAATGAAAGCCACAAGTCACTGGATGAGGACTATGAAGTTACAGGAATTGAACTAAACACTCTTGCACATGCAGCACAGAAAGCAGATGGATGTCTTGGAGCAAGAATGACTGGAGCCGGATTCGGTGGATGTGCCATTGCCCTGGTTCACAAGGATAAGGTTGAATCTTTCGTTGAGACTGTTCAAAAAGAATACACACAAAAAATCGGATATGCAGCAGGATTCTTCAGCTGTGAATCAGGTGACGGTGTTTCTTACTACCAGAAATAAAATATATAACCCGGGAATTCATTGGACAGATTGACTAAAACAAGCAGACATTCTGTTCAATGGACACTTCCCCAACTTGCCACTATAATTTGTATTAAATATGTGGACATCAGTTCTTATTCTTTCACTTGTATTCTGGATTTTTTCCAACTACTACGTTGCATCAAGAATCAGAATGATTTCAGTTTTGTCAAGACTCGGAAAAAGAAAATCCTGGATTCTGGCATTCACAATCCTTGTGCTGATTCAGGCTTTGATGACTCTGACACTAAACTTTGTTGCAGCAGCAGTATCATTCATTCACCTTTGTTTTTCATTTGCATTTTTCAATCTTGCAGAAAAACTAATTTCAAAAAAAATCAAAGGCAAATCAGTCCATGACATTCTGTGTCTATATGCAGTTTTGGTTACAATAGTCTATCTGGCCTATGGCTGGATTCAGGCTCACAACATAAGGGAAACAAGATATACAGTAGAGTCTGAAAAGATAACAAAACCAGTCAGAATACTGCAGATAAGCGACACTCACCTGCGAACAAAATACGACACAGAAAGATACATAAAAGAACTTGAAAAAATGAAAAAAGCCGATGCAGACCTTGTTGTCATAACAGGAGACTATGTTGATGACGAGTCAAAAAGAACCTCAATGGAAAAATGCACAAAGGCAACAGCACAATTAAACCCACCGTTGGGAATTTATTTCTGCTACGGGAACCATGACAAGGGACACTACAACAACAGGGACTTCACGGACAAGGATCTGAGAGAATGCCTTGAAGAAAACGGAATCAAAATACTTGAGGACGATATGATTCCACTTAACGATGAAATAATTCTTGCAGCAAGAAAAGACAAGCACATATCAAGGGAAAGAATATCATCAGATAAGCTCATGGAAAAATGTAATGAGTCAAAGGCAGTAATTCTTCTGGATCACGAGCCAAATGATTTTGAAAGTGAGGCTCATTCTGGATTTGACCTTATACTTTCAGGACACACTCACGGAGGACAGATGATACCTCTTGGAATTCTTGTAAAAATTCTTGGTGAAAACGATGAAATATACAGAATGCACAAAATCGGAAAAAGTACGTTCATTATTAATTCTGGATTTTCTTCCTGGTCAATTCCATACAAGACTGGAACATTTTCAGAATACGTAATCGTCGACTTTATTCCATCAGGCAAATAATTTCATGGAGGTGTAAGATAAAACCGCTAATATAGCGCGGCTTTATCTTACCTAAAGTTTGCGTTGCAAACTTTTTTATCAACTGCACATTCTCATTTCATTGCGAATGTGCTTAAAAAGTCAAATCGGAAATTGATATTTCCTCCTTGACTTTTTATGGGAGAAAAAATGCAGCTTACAGCAAACCCTAACGCAAGCCCAGAGGCAAAAAAACTTTTAAACTATCTTTCAGAAATCTCAGGTCAAAATCTGATTACCGGCCAGCACACACAGACGAACCCCATGGAAGAAATTGCTTACATAAAGGACATTACAGGTCGGGAACCATTACTCCGCGGATTTGAACTTCTTTCTTACTCACCAAACATCAACTATGCGGATTCGGATAGTGCATGCCTTACAGAGATTAATGAAAACAAGGGAACACTAAAAACAGCACTTAAATGGGCAAAAGACAATCCAAATGGAATCGTAACTTTTTCATTTCACTGGTTTTCCCCTATTGGCGGAAGAGACAAAAGCTTTTATGCAAAAAACACTGATTTTAATCCAAAGAAAGTCCTTAAAAAAAATACAGATGAAAGAAAAGCCTTTTTTGAAGACATGGATAAGATTGCAGAAGAGCTTAAAGTATTCAGGGACGAAAACATTCCAATTCTGTGGAGGCCATTCCATGAAAGCTACGGAAAATGGTTCTGGTGGGGACGAAAAGGAAACAGAACTGCAATGAAACTCTACAAACTCATGTACGAGCATTACACAAAAATACATAAACTGAACAATCTTCTCTGGGTATGGAACAGCGACAAAAAATTCTGCTATCCCGGGGATGACATGGTAGATGTTGTTTCCATTGATGTGTATCTTCAGAAGAAGGAAAAAACTGACTACAAGAAGCAATGGAAAAAACTAGTTGCAAACACTTCAAAAAGCAAAGTCTGTGCTCTGGCAGAAATAGGTTATCTCCCGGATATTGACATTCTAAGAGAATCAAAAATTCCATGGGCATATTTCATGCTGTGGTCAAAGGAATTCTGCATTGGAGAAAAATTCAACCTTAAAGAAGAAATGAAAAAAATCTACGCAGACGAATACACATTGAAAGGCTGACAGGTCAGTTTCCGGAATGAGGAAAGGCCTGCTTGTAAACTTCAATCAAATGCTCGGTAGTGACATGAGTATACCGCTGAGTTGTTGATATGTTTGAATGTCCCAAAAGTTCCTGAACAATGCGGATATCTGCACCGTTATTCAGCAAAGTTGTTGCAAAGGTATGCCTGAAAGCATGAGGAGTAACAGGTCTATTTGTTCCCTGCACACCGCTGTATGTCTTGACGATAAAACCAATTCCATGTGCAGTAAGCATGGTTCCCTTCTGATTGATGAATATGTTCTCAACGTAAAGGGGGCATCCAGCTTCACACTGGGGAAATCTCTGCTTACGCTCAAGAAGATATCTTTTGAGAGCAAACCTGGCTTCCTTTTCAAAATACACCCGCCTGTCCTTTGATCCCTTTCCACGAACAATTGCGCTTGAAAAATCCGAGGTAAAATCACTGAATTTCAGGGAAGCAAGTTCACTTACACGACATCCGGATGAATAAAGCATCTCGAAAACAGCAAGATCCCTCATGGGCCATAGCAATTCCTTTTCCCTTGGAATACGGCACATTTGTTCAACTTCTGTCTGCGTCATGAATTTTGGAAGATGCTTTGGAGCCCTCAGGGTTTTAAGTTCAAGGGCTGGATTTTTTAGGATGATGTTGAATTTCTTTAGATAGAAAAAAAGACCACGAAGGGCAGAAATAAATCTATTGATTGAAGTAACGGAATATTTTTTCCGGCTTAGTTCTCCAATGCACATTCTCAAATCCTCAAGTGACACTTGAGAAACAAGTCTTTCATTTCCAAGAAAATTCTTGAGATGAATGAAATCCTCAGCGTAGCCGGTCACAGTATTATCTGACAACCGGCGTACACTTGAAATATAGACAAGGAATTCTTCTATGCAGTTTTCCAGAGTCTTCTGAGTCAAATCCAATATCAGCTCTCCACAGTCTTGTTCTGCTTGTCAGTCTCATTGGCCTTTGCAAAAGCACCTGCTGCTTCTGCCTCAATTGCTTCATCAGGAGAATGGAGGTAATCACAATCCGGATTGATGCAGCTCTTGTAAGAACCATTCTTTTTGTCATACTTTTCAACAAGGAACCAGTTGCACTTTGGACAGTAAACATCAATAGGCTTGAAGTGAGAGATAAAATTACATTCTGGATAGTTTGTACATCCGTAGAATTCCTTACCTCTACCCTTTGTCTTTCTTGCAACAATCTGCCCGTTGCATCCTTCGCGAGGACACTTGGCCAGTGGAACGCTCTTAGTGTTATGGCACTCCGGGAATCCTGAACAGGCAAGAAAGTATCCAAAACGACCAAGTTTCTTGACCATTGGCTTTCCGCACTTCTCACAAATTTCATTGGTAGGCTCGTCAAGAGTTCCCTTGAGACTTTCCTGACTTTCCATGACTTCATCAACACGAGTCTTGAAAGGTCCAAAGAAATCACCAATCATGTTGTTCCATACGAGGGAATTCTGTTCAACCTTATCAAGATCATTTTCTACCTGTGAAGTAAACTCAACATTGATTACCTGAGGGAAAGATTCAACAAGGATCTTGCAGATAATCTTTCCAAGCATAGTCGGAACAAGCTGCTTATTGCTTCTTGTAACATAATAGCGGTCAAGAAGAACAGAAATAATTGGAGAATATGTTGATGGACGCCCAATACCCTTTTCTTCAAGAGTCTTAACCATGGATGCATCTGTGTATCTGGCAGGTCCCTGTGTAAAATGCTGTTCCGGATAGAATTTTCCGCTTTCAAGTTTTTCACCGATCTTGAGTGACGGCAAGTTTCCTGAAACATCTTCCTTTGAAGAAAGAGTCTTGATTACATTGTAGAATCCCTTATAAGAAAGTTTTGATGCACTCACACGGAACAGGGCATCACCAGCAGTAATATCAAGGCTTGTTGTCTTTGACTTTGCATTGTTCATCTGACTTGAAACAAATCGTTCCCAGATTATTGAATAAAGCCTGAGCTGATCGCGGGTGAGATATTCCTTTACGCTGTCAGGAGTATATTTAACGTATGTAGGACGGATTGCTTCATGGGCATCCTGAGCACTTTTTCCAACTGCATACTCAATCTTTTCTGCAGGAAGATCATCTGGAAAGTTTTCACCAATCCATGAACGAACATCATCAATTGCAGTCTGACTGATACGAGTTGAGTCTGTACGCATGTAAGTAATAAGACCAACACGAGTGCTTCCAATCTGAATACCTTCATAAAGCTGCTGGGCAATCTGCATAGTCTTTCTTGATGTGTAACCAAGTCTGTTTGCCGATGCCTGCTGAAGTTTTGATGTTGTGAAGGGAGGCTTTGGACGAACAGTCTTCTCGCTTTCCTTTATGTCAGTTACGATACAGTCTGCACTCTGAATTTCACTGATAATTTCGTTAACCTGCTTTTCATTCTTGAGTTCAGGCTTTGAATCCTTATACTGAACAAGCTGTGCCGTAAACTTTGTCTTTCCCTTTGAAAAGTCTGCATCAAGGCTCCAGTATTCTTCCGGAATAAAATCCTCAACTTCCTTTTCCCTTTCACAAATAAGTCTCAGGGCTACAGACTGAACTCGACCAGCACTCAAACCATTCTTTACTTTTTTCCAGAGAAGTGGGCTCAAGTTATAACCTACAAGACGGTCAAGAACACGGCGTGCTTTCTGTGCATTTACCATTGATTCATTGATTTCACGAGGATTGTTGACGGCTTCCTTGATAACCTTTGGCGTGATTTCCGTAAATTCAATACGGCGGATTTCTGCATCTGTCTTGTCCTTGAGAGCATGGTTCAGATGCCATGCAATTGCTTCTCCCTCACGGTCAGGATCGGATGCGAGAAGGACGAGATTTGAATTCTTTGCATCCTTCTGGAGTTCTTTCAAAAGCTTTGCCCTTCCACGAACTGTAATGTATTCAGGCTGAAAATCATTTTCAACATCAATTGCAAGCCGGCTCTTAGGAAGGTCAATCAAATGTCCCATAGAAGCCTTAACAACATAACCTGCTCCAAGATAGTGTTCAATTGTCTTTGCCTTGGCTGGAGACTCTACTATAACAAGAGTCTGCTTAGCTTTCTTTACAGTTTTTTTAGCCATCTGTTTACCTCAAAACGACAGATTCAGCTGACCACTGGAATTCCTGGACAATCCATAGGGATTATTCTCAAGGTCAACAAAATCAGCATATGAATCTATAATCTGAGCCCCTTCTTCAATATACGATGAAGGAGACCTCTTATTTATATTTTTAGGTTGAACGCGACATTTTTTTTCATATTCAAGGCACGAACGATGAAAAAACAAGTCACGGTCATAGTCCAAAGCAAAATCAGCAGTCAAAAGAGAACCGCTTCCTTTTCCGGCCTGAATCACAACAGTTGCACATGACAGGGCTGCAATGATCCTGTTACGCTGCACAAATCTCCAGCCTTCACAGGGAGTTCCTGGCAAATACTCTCCGCAAACAACGCCATTATTACTCAATATTCTTTGAGCAAGGCCTCTGTTTGACAGTGGAACAACAGTATCAATTCCGCAGGGAAGAACTGCACATGTTGCTCCTTTAGCCTCAACAGCCCCTCTGTGGGCAAAAGAATCAGTTCCAAAGGCAAGTCCACTGACAATGGTATTCCCAAAGGAGGCAGCATTTCTGGAAAACTCCAGAGCCGATTCTGCACCTTCTTCATCAAGATTTCGCGTCCCCACAACAGATATGCATTGTCTTTCCAGGACTTCAAGATTGCCTCGGTAATACAATACGTAGGGAGCATCAGGAATCTGGGAAAGCAGGTAAGGATATTCTGCCGAACCGAAAACCACTGACTTAATGCCCTTTGCACCCATTATGAGAGAAGCTTTTTCAGTAAGGGCACGAAAATGATTTCCATCCCAGAAAGCTTTTCTAACATCTCTTTGTATTATAGAAGAAAGTTCTACTTTAGAGAGTATACTAAGTTTGTCTAAACTGTCAATATTTTTCCGCAAAAGGATTTTTTCACGGAGGGAAAGAAATGGTATGGATGATAATGCTATGTCTAATATATTCACATTTTCAAAGGTATGAAATATTAAAAGAAAAAGTCAAATTTTATTTGAAAAATATCAGATGCCTAAAGAATCTTGTAGTCAATGCCATATTCTGTGGCAAAAATTCTTGTTGATGAGAATTCCTGGGTAACATTATCAGCAAAAGATGAAATGTTGAGGGAATAAGGCGATAAAAGATCATCAGGATTGTAGGAAGTCTCCACAACTTCACTTTCCCCAGACTCAGATACACGGCTGAAAGCACCATTCAGGCGCACAAGGTCAGAAACAACCCCAAAAAACTGGCCCTTATTTTTTTCTTCATATTTCTGCTCAAGAAACCTGATCTGCATTTTTTCAACTTCTGAATGAAGGACATTTTCCGTATCAAAACCACTCTCAAAGGAACAGTTATTGCACTGCTGCCATTCCTCAAAATCTGCAAGAAAGGTACTTGGAGAAATCTTTAGTGGATTCAATACCGGATTGAACCAGGGAACAGCCCTGCCAAGGGTGTAAAAAACCTTGCATGCAAAGGCAATTCCACGGGCAAAATCTATGTCTTTTGAAGAAAACACGCCAGTTGGCTTTGGAGCAGAATACTCCCCTTCAAGCTGGGCAAAATCCACATGATTAGGATACAAAGACAGTGCAAAATCAAGCCTGTCCCTGAACAATTTGAAAGTGTCCCCTTTCATAAGGCCAAAATCCATGTTGAAACCAAAGACAATTCCCGCATCATTGAGTATTTTTGCCTTTGAAGAATACATTTTCTTGTCAAAAAGCAGTTTTCCATTCTTTGAGACAGGACAAAGATCTATTTCAAGGGAACAATAAGCACCATCCAAAAGTTTCACAAAACCATGGTCAATGACTTTTGGGCTGACGGGAAGAGATAGAAAAAGATCCGGGCAGCATGACTTAACCTTGCCTATGAGTTTTTCCAGCATTTGGCGATCCTCAATGCAATTTTTGTCGTGCAGGTAAAGTTCAGTTATGTTCTGCTGAGAAAACTCTTCAATAGAGGAAATAATTGATGCTGCCGAAAAGGAAACTTCTTTCATTTAGAGAATGGCAATATTGTTCTTTGCACACTTATCAAGCATGTCTTGTGGCCATGTGCTAACCTGGATTTCACCAATGTGAGCCTTACGAAGGAAATACATGCACAGTCTTGACTGACCTATACCACCGCCAAGAGTCTGTGTCAACTCACCTTTAAGAAGCTTTGAATGGAATTCCAGCTTTGCCCTTTCCGGACATCCACGTTCCTCAAGCTGAGCCTTGAGACTTTCCGGGCTAACACGAATACCCATTGAGGAAAGCTCCATAGCACTGTCAAGAACAGGATTCCATACCATAAGGTCACCATTAAGTCCTGTGTGGCCGTCAGCTGTCTTTGTAATCCAGTCATCATAGTCTGGAGCGCGTCCGTCATGGATTGTTCCATCGGCCATCTTTCCTCCGATACCAATGATGAACACGGCACCATACTTCTTGCAAACTTCTGTTTCTCTCTGCTTTGGAGTCATATCCGGGAATTCCTTCTGAAGATCCTCGGCATAAACAAAAGTAATGTTTTCTGGAAGGATTGGCTTAATGCACTCATATCTGTCATAAACAAAAAATTCAGTCTGCTTGAGACAACGGAAGATTTTTCTCACAACTTCCTTGAGATATTCAATATTGCGGTCCGCAGGATCAATTGCCATGCACCAGTCCCACTGGTCAACATAAAGGGAGTGAAGATTATCAAGATCCTCATCTGCGCGGATGGCATTCATATCAGTATAGATACCAAATCCCCTCTTGAGGCCAAGCTCAGTAACCTTAAGACGCTTCCACTTGGCAAGAGAATGAACAATTTCAACCTGAGTTTCATTCATGCACTTAATGGGAAAACGGACAGGACGCTCGATTCCATTAAGGTCATCATTTAGACCAACACCCGATCTTACAAAAAGAGGTGCCGTAACGCGAGTAAGACTTAACTCAGTAGAAAGAGAAAGCTGAAAGAAATCCTTAAGAAGAATGATTGCCTTTTCTGTTTCCTTAACAGACAAAAGCGGCTTATAATTTTCTGGTATGTATAAAGACATAATATTACCCCTGATGAGTGAAATTATATCATAAGAATGGAGTTTTATAAAAGAGTGCCTCCGGAAAAACAATTGTCTTCTGGAGGCAAAATCATCATAAACATTACGATATTAAAGACTTTCAATGAATCGGGCAAAGGCTTTCATGCCATCCTCATTTCTCTTGAATACACCGGCATCCTCAAGAACCCTGGAGAAGACAATTCCAACCTCATCCTGCATGATTTTCTCCACATTTGAACTGTCAATTTTGTCATATTTTCCGGAGAATTGCCTTACCCATGCAGCATGCTTTGAAAGGACCTGATCATTTTCTATGTTTTTTCCCTCAACAATAGCCTGTCCAAGATCAGCAAGCTCCTTTTTCAATCTGCTAGGCAAAACGGCAAGTCCCATGACTTCAATAAGCCCAATATTTTCCTTCTTGATATGATGAAGATCTGCATGAGGATGATATACACCAAGAGGATGCTCCTTTGTGGTAATGTTGTTCCTGAGGACAAGGTCAAGCTCAAAGTCTTCCCCGCGCCTTCGTGCAATAGGAGTAATTGTGTTGTGGGGAACACCATCAGTCTGTGCAAAAACAAAAGCACTTTCATCAGTATATTTTCTCCATGCCTCGTGAATCTTATCTGCAAGGAGAGCCACCCTTTCACTGTCCACTCCATCAAGCCTGATAACACTCATTGGCCATCTGACAATTGAACACTTAACGTCATCAAACCCCGGGATTTTGAACTCACATTCACATGGAGCTTTTGTCATGGCAAATTCATAGTTTCCGCCCTGGAAATGATTGTGAGTGAGAATTGAACCGCCAACAATTGGAAGATCAGCATTAGATCCGATTGTATAGTGAGGAAAAATCTTTACAAAGTCAAAAAGGTATCTCCATGTCTTATTGGTAATTGCCATTGGAACATGATCCATTGCAAATACAATACAATGTTCATTGTAGTAAACATAGGGAGAATACTGAAGGCCAAATTTTTCTCCCTGAAGTTCGAATGGAATTATTCTGTGATTCTGCCTTGCCGGATGATTTACGCGACCAGCATAGCCTTCATTTTCCTTGCACAAAAGACAGGCCGGGTATCCGCTTTTTGGAGCATTGAGAGCTGCTGCAATGGCCTTTGGATCTTTCTCTGGCTTTGACAAATTGATTGTTATGTCAAGCTCACCATATTCTGTAGAACTTTTCCACTTCAAGTCCCTGGAAACACGGTATCGCCTTATGTAATCCGTATCCTGGCTGAACTTGTAATACCAGTTAGTGGCATCTTTTGGCGAAATCTTGTAAAGGGAATCAAACCTGCTTCTGATTGCAGAAGGCCTGTCAACAAGGCAAGACATGATCCTGGTATCAAAAAGATCCCTGTAGACAACGCTATTGTTTTCAATCAAACCATTTTCTGCAGCATAATCAAGAATTGATTTGAGAATGGATTCAAGAGACTCAATTTTTGTGTCCGGAATTTCACTGTCCATAGACTGCTCATCAAACCCATCCAGACCAAGGGTTTCAAGAAGCCTGTTCTGAACGTAAACAACATCATCCTGAGTGATTAACTTTGTGGTAAGTCCATAGCCTACAAGGGCCTTAATTGATTCATAAATGCTCATGCCTAAATGATAGTTTTAATGAATCCACCTGTCAAACTTGCAGAAAAAGAAAAAGAGCAACTGTTGCGCATCAAATATAGATATTTTACTTTCAAGACTTTTTAAGTGCAAATTGAAAAATTTGTCTTTTGCTTATAAAATAATGACATGGCAAGAAAACAAAGAAGAAACATGAATAAGTTATCCCAGTTTTTTGTGACTCTCACAATTATTTTACTTGTGCTGACAGGGCTGTACTTTCTGACTTCCCAAAAATCCTTTGATGTCAACAGCCTGATTGAAGAACAGATTACGCAATCCCTGGAAAAAGATAAAGCAAATGAAACTGAAGCAGGACAAAACGAAATAAAGCAAGATGCAGGCAAAACAAAAACTGAAACTGCAGATGCCGTCATAGCATCAGAGCTTACACTTAATGATATTTACATTCCATCATGCAGGGCAACAACATCACATGAAAACGGAAATGACCATGAAGTTCATACCTACTGCGGATTCACACTCTGCTACAGGGAATCATACGAAGTTGCAGAATGGGTAAGCTATGTACTCACAAAAGAAGAAACAATCCATGTAACGGGAAGATCCAACAACTTCAGGAAAGATCCTGCAATCTCTACAGGTTCAGCTACACTTGCAGACTACAAAAAATCCGGCTATGACAGGGGACATCTTGCACCGGCAGCTGACATGGAATGGAGCAAGGAAAGTGTAAGTGATAGTTTTTTCATGAGCAACATGACGCCTCAGAAACCGGATTTTAACCGCGGTATCTGGGGAAAGCTGGAACATCAGGTGCGGGATTGGGCAAAGGAACATGAAGAAGTTGTTGTAATAACAGGTCCTATCCTGGAAAAACCAAGCACAGAATATGCTTCAATCGGATCAAATAAGGTTGCTGTTCCAGAATATTTCTACAAGGTTCTCCTTGCAAAAGACAAGAACAATAAATACCAGGCAATCGGATTTATCCTGCCAAACACTGGATATGACAAGTCATTTATGGATTTTTGTGTGACAGTTGATGAAGTTGAAAGAAGAAGCAGCCTGGATTTCTTTGAATTACTTGACGATGAAACTGAAAATTCAATTGAGGGTAAATTCGACCTTGACTTCTGGAACAAAGGAATAAAACAGGATTAAAAAAAAGGAACCTGAAAGAAAATCCAGGTTCCTGAAACAAATCAATTTCTATTCGCTGTCGTAGTCAATTAATGTTGTAATCTCAACACCGCTGAGAACTTTCTTGAAATTAAGGAAAGGAAGTCCAATGACACCAAAAACATCAGTCACTCTTGCTCCACCCTTTAATACAAGCTCACAGGCAGCCTTCAATGTTCCGCCAGTTGCAATAAGATCGTCAACAAGGAGGAAATTCTGACCTTCCTTCACATCATCAATGTGAACCTCGATTTCAGCTTTACCATATTCAAGAGAATAGGCACAGGAATATGTCTTGCCAGGAAGCTTACCTTTTTTTCTGATGAGAACCAGTGGAAGTGAAAGCCGGTCAGCCAGAGCAGCAGCAAAAACAAAACCGCGGCTTTCTATACCGCAAACAACATCAATATTTTTGTTTGAATAGATTTCAGCCATGCGGTCAATGCAATACTTAAAGCTTTCAGGATTCTTCAGGATTCCTGTAACATCATAGAACAAAATTCCAGGCTTTGGAAAATCCGGAACACGATTGACTGAGCCATCAAGTTTTTCAAAATCCTTCTTAAGCATATATCCTCCGACTATTAATTCTCATTCTTTACGTCTATTCTTGACATTTCAAGTCTCTTTGTCCTGACATTCTCCAGATATGACTCGCAGCCTTTTGCATCATCATTCTTTATGAAATTCTTCAGGGTTGTAAGAGAGTTTTCAAAGCTTTCAATGTGAGACAAAAGTTCATTCTTGTTTGCAAGGAAAAGCTCAGTCCATAAGGGAGCATTAATCATTGCAATTCTTGTAAGATCCTCAAAACTTCCCCCGCCAAACTGAGTGACATCTGAATTCTCCGCGCTGTCAACAAGACAAGATGCAAGGACGTGACAAAGCTGGGATGTAAATGCAATCTTGTGATCATGAACCCTGCCGTCAGTTTCAACAATTCTTGAAAAACCAATCTCGGTAACAAGGCTCTTGAACAGATCAATGTTTTCTTTTCTACTTTCTTTCAAAGGCATGAGAATATAATTATGATTCTTAAAAATATCTCCGGAAGAAAATGAATAGCCTTCCTTTTCTCGACCAGCCATTGGATGTCCTGGAATAAAATCAATATCTTCACGCCTGATTTCATCCATGCGGTCAAATATTTCTGCCTTGACACCGTTAATGTCAGTCAAAATGGAACCACTCTTAAAGGCATTCTTGTGGTCCACAATAAATTCAACTGTCATGTGAGGATAAAGACAAACAAAGACAAAATCACACTGTGAAAGCATATCATCAGCTTTATCCAGGGGATAGAATTCATCAATTACATTCTGATCCTTAGCCATTTTAAGAGAAGACAGATTTCTGCTTGAAGAAAGAATTCTGCCAGTGCTGCCATGCTTGGACAAAACATATTCACGGATAGCCTTAGCAATGGATCCACCCATGAGGCCCAGACCAACAATTCCATAAGTCAGTTCATTCAGTTTTTTCATCATAAATCCTACATTGTTTTATCTTCAACTGCGGCATATCTGGAAAGTTTTGCCATGAGATTTTCAAACATAGCTGGAGTCAACTGCTGACTTGCATCACTCCACGCCTTTTCCGGATTACAGTGAACCTCAATTTCAAGACCATCAGCACCACATGCAACAGCACTCTGAGCCAAAACAGGAACCATCCATCTGATTCCACATGCATGGCTAGGATCAAGGACAACAGGCAAATGACACACATTGTGAAGATATGGAACAGCACTCACATCAAGACAATTTCTTGTGTAAGAGTCATAAGTCCTGATTCCACGTTCACAAAGAATAACATTCTCATTTCCGTTTGCCATGATGTATTCTGCACTCATCAAAAGTTCCTGAATTGTACCAGAAAGTCCTCGCTTGAGAAGAACCGGCTTTCCGAATTTTCCAAGTTCCTTTAGCAAATCAAAATTCTGGAAATTTCTTGCACCAACCTGAATCAGATCAACATTCTGAAAATTATCAATTTCAGAGACAGACATAAGTTCAGTACAAATAGGAAGACCAGTTTCCTTTTTTACCTGTTCAAGAAGCCTGATTCCCTCAACTCCAAGTCCCTGAAAACTGTATGGTGAAGTTCTTGGCTTGTATGCTCCACCGCGGAAAATTCTTGCACCTGCTTTTTTAACAGCAACGGCTGCATTCATAACCTGTTCCTCTGTTTCAACTGAACAAGGACCTGCAATTACCGGAACAGTCTTTCCATCACCAACAAAGCATGAAACAACACCAGGCTGATTTTTTCCAATCTCAACTACAGTTGATTCAGGATGAAAGGAACGGCTTGCCATCTTATAAGGAGCCGATACACGCTCGCAGGATTCCACCACATCATTGGCAAGAAAATCATGGGGATCAAGTCTTGAAGTATCTCCAAGAAGTCCAATAACAACCTTGTCTACACCGTTAGAAACATGAACATCAAGTCCCTTCTGCCTGATATCATCAATAAATTCATCAATCCGTGATTTTTCACAGTCTTTCTTAAGAATTACGATCATCTGATTCCCTCAATCTGAAAGTGATACCTGCATTATATCAATTGACATGCATTTTTTATAGTACCATTTTGTATTATACAGATCGCTATGCAATGGAGGAGACGCAAGTTCATGAAGATTAACACTCTTGTCATCCGAAAGAAAAATCCTGTTCTCGGAAAAATAGTCCTGTGGATCAATAAAAACAATATCAACATCCATGCTTTTCAAAAGGGAAATCTTTGCAACATTCTTTTCAGACATTTTGCATCCGGCATAGGGTTTTAGCATGAAGTACCTGATTGAATTGAATCCTCTTGGCAGAACACCCTGTCGGATAAGCTTAGACCTGCAGGATAGAATCCACCACACGTCAATTTCGTCATAGGAAAGCTCAGTACCTATGATATCAATATTGGCACAGAAAAAAAGCTGTACCCAGGAAGTAATTTTTCCAGAGTAGGATCCCTTTTGCTGCATTTCGGAAACAACTTTTTTTATCTGGGAAGAATCCCTGGATTTCTTTTTTGAAAACAAAAGCGGGTAAAGTTCAGACTTAAGCTCACCCACATTTCTGATGTATGTATTGAACCACATGCACAAGGTGTTGACCATACCCTTCTCCGAAACTGCGCCATGAGCATGCCACACTGCAGTTGTCCTAAGGCCATCAATAGCACTCTCCCTGGGAATGGAAACCTTTAGTTTTGAAATTTTGTCTATTGAACTTGGAGGATAAATTTTATCTGAATCATGAATGGCAGCATTCTCAAAGCAGGCATCATAATTCATGGTAATAATCTGATCAAAAGATTTTACTGCATCAATATGAACAGAAGACGGATGAAGAGACTTTGAAGTCAAAGAGGCAATTTCCTGCCTGATTTTTTCATCGTCCTCTTCATCAAACTTACCGTTCTTTTCCTGGATAGCCCTGGCCAGAAGTTCGTACTGCATGTAGGGAGAAATGTTCTCAACAAACAGCCTCAAATATGTATCATACACACCAAATTTCTTGAACAACCTTTTAGAAAGTTCGCCCCATGAAACATAGTTGCGATCCAGACAATTAAAGCCATTACCTGCAAACAAAACCCTTTCAAGACTATCCATAGAAACTAAATCTCCAATGCCTGCTTTAAGTCAGCGAGAATGTCATTCACATTTTCTACACCTACGCTGAAACGAATCATATTTGCACTGATTCCACATTCTACAAGCTGTTCATCTGTAAGCTGGCGATGTGTTGCAGATGCAGGATGAAGTACACAAGTGCGGCTGTCTGCAACGTGAGTAGCAATCATGGCAAGCTTGAGCTTTTTCATGAATTTCTCAGCAGCGTCACGGCCACCCTTAATTCCAAAAGAAACGACACCACAAGTTCCCTTAGGCATCATCTTTTTTGCAAGCTCATAGTATTTGTTAGACTTAAGTCCAGGATAGTTTACCCATTCCACATTTGGATGAGATTCCAGGAATTCAGCAACTTTCTGTGCGTTTGAAACATGGCGTTCCATTCTGAGTGGAAGACTTTCAAGACCAAGGTTAAGGAAATATGCATTCATTGGAGCCTGAATTGAACCAAAGTCTCTCATGAGCTGTGCAGTACATTTTGTAATGAATGCACCGCCAAGACCGAATTTCTTTGCATAAGTGATTCCATGATAGCTGTCATCTGGAGTTGTAAGGCCTGGGAATTTTTGTGCATGTGCAAGCCAGTCAAATTTTCCACTGTCAACAATACAACCTCCAACAGTTGCATCATGACCATCCATGTATTTTGTTGTTGAATGAGTTACAATGTCACAGCCCCACTCAAATGGACGGCAGTTAACGGGAGTTGCAAAAGTATTGTCAACAATAAGGGGAACACCGTTTTTATGAGCAACTTCAGCAAAACGCTGGATGTCAAAAACCTTCATCGATGGATTAGCAAGAGTTTCTCCGAAAACACATTTTGTATTTGGCTTGAATGCAGATTGAAGCTCCTCGTTAGTGCAGTCAGGATCAACAAAAGTAAATTCAATTCCCATCTTGCGCATTGTAACATTAAAAAGGTTGAATGTTCCGCCATAGATTGTTGAACAGGCAATAACATGATCACCAGCATTGGCAATATTGAAGACAGCATAGAAATTTGCAGCCTGACCAGAAGAAGTAAGCATTGCTGCAGTTCCACCTTCAAGGTCACAGATTTTTGCAGCAACATAATCATTTGTAGGATTCTGAAGCCTTGTATAAAAATATCCGGAAGCCTCAAGGTCAAAAAGCTTGGCCATATCTTCACTTGTATCGTATTTGAAAGTTGTACTCTGAACGATAGGAATCATTCTAGATTCACCGTTTTTTGGCTCATATCCTGAATGGATGCATTTTGTTTCAATTTCTGACATAAATTAACCACCTTGCGTAAATAGTAAAATCCCCATAAGTACAAGGGATTAGAAACATTCTAATTTATTTGGACAAGGTGGTGTAAATGATTTTGTCTATATTCAATTATAAGAAAAAATTATAACCTCAGCCTACAAGAAAAAACTCAGAGACCAGAACGGCAACACAGCAAATAACAGCAACAGTCAGAAGCTTGAGTCCCTTCCAGGCAGCAAAAAGTCCCAGAACAAATGCAAGAATTCCTGAATATACGGATTTTGTATTTGAAATAATTGCAGGAAAAGTCATTACAGACAAAGTAACATAGGGAACATAATACAAAAAAGACTTCAGAAATCTGTTTGTAATCTGCTTTTTTATGAGTGTCAAAGGCAGTACTCTTATAAGGTAGATAACAAGAGCAAGAGTAAAAATATATATATATGTTCTATTCATTTTCCAGAACCTCAACACTTTTTTGATTTTGCATCATCCTTTACCGGTGCAAAAATTGCAGCAGCACTTGAAATGATTACCGTAAGCAGAATTGTTCTTGTTGTCTCGTTAATGAAGCTTAGGAATTCAAGAACGGAAAAAAGATAGCTAAGCAAAAAACTGACAACAATCAGAATTGAGACTACCCTGTTTTTCTTTCCCTCTGGAATAATTACAGCAATGAACATTCCATAAAGAGCGACACTAAGGGCACTAACAACTCTATCAGGCAAAATATTTCCTGCCAGAGTTCCAAGAAAGGTTCCAATTGTCCACCCGGGAGAAGCCACACAGATCATTCCATAAGTATATCTTGGATTCAGAAATTTAGGACGAGCAATGGATAATGCGAAAAGCTCATCAGTTACATAGAATCCCAGAACAAGCCTGTGAAAAAAATTCAGTTTTGGAGACAGATTCTGCGTAAGTGCAACACTCATCAAAAAGTATCTGGCATTCACAATAAGTGTGACAAGTACAAGTTCAACAATAGTTGCACATGAAGCTATTGCATCAAAACCCGCATACTCTCCTGCACTTGCACTGCACAAGAAACTTGTAAGTCCACTCTGAAAAGGAGTAAGACCAGCTTTCTTTGCAGCAATTCCAAGAGAAAAGGAAACTGCAAAATACCCCAGGGCAACAGGAATTCCATCCTTGAGTCCCAGCTTGAATTCACTGAAATTTGATTCATTATTTTCGGTCATATTTTATTCCTTGGTAACTGAACAGATAAAAAGACCTTTTTTTGTCAGACGAAGGCTTTTTCCCGTTTCTGAAACTTCTACAACAATTCCATCTATACCTTCTTTCAGGGACTTTAGAAAATCAGATTTTTTCACTGAAGAACTTGTTTCTACATTAAATTTTTCAAGTGAAACCTTCAGGGTTTTTCCTGCATCAAAGTATTCAAAGGAAACAGGAACACCAGTAAAGGACCTGATATTATCCTCAACACTTCTTGAAAAAGGCTCAATGCTTCTAAGAATGTAAGAGCATTCAACAAAATATGAACAATTGAATTCAATTTCCTGGGATTTATTCTCAACAAAACTTGCATCAAGATGATTCATCAGACGAATATCACCGATTGCAAGACTTCCAAGTTTTTCCAGTTCCAGAAAATTAATCAGAGAAGAAGCATATTCATTATCAAACAAGGCATATCCAGACCATTTGCCCACAGGTATTTTGGCATTCTTTATTTCCTTATACTTAACCTGTGAAAAAAGTGCAGCACAAGAAAACAACAAGACAAAAAGAAAAGCAGATAATTTTTTCATTGTGACCCCTAAAAAAAACTAATCCTTTTGAGGATTATCCAGAAGTCTAAATATTACAACTTATGAAAACTATTTTCAAATCTAAAATTCCCCCTGCGAAGGCTCATAGCATAATGACTAATTAACAAGAAAAAAGGTGGGGGTGTTTATTGCTATTCTATTTTCCAACAATTGAAGCTGAATATCTTTCCACTGATTCAAAAATTATAATATCAGGTTTATTTTGCAAAATATATTCTTTATCTTCTTCTCTAAATTGCCCCCAGTTATATTCTGCTTCTGAGAAAAGCGGCGACAAATATTGAATCAATGAAACTATAAATGAATCATGAAAAACAACAGCTTTCGGAAGACTCTGATTTTTACCAAAAGTTTTCATAACAATTCCATCTTCATTTTTTATAGAATCATAATAATCACTGTTGTCCCCATTTTTTGGAGAAAGAGAAATTTCTGTACATCTTGCCTTATTAATTCCAAGCATGGGTAAAATGTCTCCTGCAGTTTCGCTATAGCTCACACTAATTTCATAATCAATCTTCGGAAATTCTATATTTGGGAATTGATTTTGAATTTCCACAAGTATTTCTTTAAATGAAGTATATGCACCCAAAGGATTCCAGTGAGTATCAGTTTCATAATACAAGGGAAGATCAATTTCAGTCTTTTTGGAAATCATGTAATCCCTAGAAAAAACATACGGAACATTTAAATCTGAAAATATTTGAGAAATCTGATCAGCTCTTGTAATGCCTTCCGGACGTAAGAATGGATAGTATTCAGAATATACACTATGTTTATTTGGACATACAACGAAAAGATATTTAATTTTGTTTTCATCACACCACTTAACGGTTTCGCTAATATTAGTTTTCAGATTTTCAAAATCTTCATCATTCAATAGATTCTTTTTTTGAAAATCAACAAAATTTGCACCATCTGATGGTTTTATATAGAAAAACCATCCATTTTTTCCCTCAACAGCGTTATTGTTTATGTTTTTCCTTTTAAAAATATCATTTTCAATATAGTTCGAAGAATTAATCAGAAAGTTTCTTCCACCAAAATGATCCTGAAGATAACTGGACAAATCTGAAAAAAAATTATTATTTATTTTTCCTTCAACAAGAATTAAAGGCTTTGCAGCAAGATTTCTATTTTCAACTTGAGAAACAGTTTCATTCGGACGAAATCTGATAATTGGAATAAGTAAGCAGCAAAGAACTATAACAATAAAAGTAATATCTATTTTTTTCATAATTAAAACCTAAAATAAATAAACGGATTATAAGTATTGCTTGCAAGGAATGAAAAACAAATCCATAAAAGGATAACCAGGCAAATACATTTTATAACTTTCACAGCAACAAATTTTTCTTTTAGAAAAGAGATTTTTTTCCACCAGGGAAATGAGAAGATCAATCCAAAAAATGTCAAAATATAAAATTTAGTATCAACATAAAAGAACATTAATGGCAGCACCTTGTCTTTATGAACTGATGACAGAAATTTATGATAATTTATGCCAAGCATTTTTAACCATATTTTTACTGTTTCTTTTGTCTCATTTCTGAATAAAACCCAAAGAAAAATGATTACAAAAATAGTGAAAACCCTGTAACCTATTCTCAGAATAACATTTTTTCTTTCATTTATTTTTGTCTGACGTTCTAAAACCATTGAAGTTCCGTGAGCCAGTCCCCAAAATATAAAATTGAATGATGCTCCATGCCATAAACCAGTCAACAAGAAAACAAAAAACCTGTTCAAAACTGTTCGTGCTTTTCCTTTTCGGTTTCCTCCCAGTGGTATATAAACGTAATCCCTGAAAAAATTTGTCAGAGAAATATGCCATCTTTTCCAGAAATCAGTTATTGATGAAGCTGAATAAGGATAATTGAAATTTTCCAGCAAATCAAATCCAAAAAGTTTTGCAATTCCAATCGCCATATCAGAATAACCAGAAAAATCATAATAAATTTGAAGAGCATAGGAAATTGCAGCTATCCAGGCAGCTAAAGTTCCATAGCTTGTAAAACTTGAATCATAAATTGTGTCACAAACTAACGCAAAATTGTTTGCGAGAATCACTTTCTTTGAAAGACCAATAATAAATCTTTCCAAGCCTTTTGAAAAATCCGAAATTGTTTCCTTCCTACTTTCAATTTGATTATTTATATCATGGTATCGAACAATAGGGCCTGCAATCAATTGTGGGAAAAATGTTATGTACAAACCAAGATTTAAAACATTTTTTTGAACCAAACCAGGATTTCTATAAACATCAACTAAATATGAAATTTCCTGAAATGTATAAAATGAAATACCAATTGGCAAAATTAAATTCAAAACTGTTAGGGGTCTTAAATGCAAGGAATTTATGAAAACATTTATAATTTCACATGTAAATCCAAGGTATTTAAAAATAAACAGAACAATGAGATTTACGATTATTGAAAAAATCAAAATTTTTTTTCTTGATTTTCTTTCTGATATAAAGATTCCCATACTAAAATTGAAAATTATGGAAATAATCATCAAAAGAACAAATTTCGGCTCACCCCAGGCATAAAACAACAAGCTTGAAACAAGCAAAACACAATTCCTATATTTTATGGAAGGAATTACATAATAGACAATTAGAACGACTGGTAAAAAAAATCCCAGAAAAACGATTGAACTGAAAAGCATAACACCCCTTTTTCAGATTTAGAGAATAAGTCAAAAGCAGTCTTTTAATTAGCTCATTCCCGTTTTGAGCAGTTGCAAACAATTTAGAATATAATAAAATCATAAAAAATGATATCAACAAAACTAGAATTTAACTTTCCTACGTTTCCTCTTCGCACACTTTTTTTTTAGCTAGAATTGTTTCGCAAGCTTCTCAGCAAAAATTCTGTTTGCCTTTAACATTACATAGCGCTCTGCCTTAGTCTTCACACTGATTATTCCATTAAAGATCACAACTTCAGACTTCGGATCAAAAATTTTTACATCATATTTAATATCCAATTCAAACATTCCATTATTTTTCATAAGACCAGCAGACGGAATCATAATTTCGCATACCCAATCAATATTATTGTCAGACAAAAATTCCTGATATTCAGAAATACTGGAACTTTCTTTGTTTTTAAAACAGCCAGCAGTCTTATATGATTTTATGTCCTTTTTTAAGAATTGACTTTGAACTTCTGTTTCAATTTGTTCCCTGAGTTCAGGTCGGTCTGTTGTATAATTCGAGAAATTTGCATAGACAGCAATAACTTTCTGCTTTAACTCGTGAATTTCAAATTTGTTTTTCTGAATAATTTTTGTCGATGAACAGCTACAGCATACAAATGCTATCATTGCAGCTGCTAAACCAAATACAAATCGCCTCATGATATTTTCCTTAACATAATATAAATTCATTTTTTCATCCGTGCACCAGTGACGTGTGAGCATAAAAATATTTTAAGTCGCAAACCGGCTTGACCTCGACATCCGCTTTGAAACTGCATGTTATGTGATTATTCAATTAACAGTTTTATATTATCAACAACAGAGTCAAATTCCTCTTCTGCCGCTTTTTCTATAAAATCGCAGTTTCTTTGTCTATAATCAAGATTTTTTACCTGGTCACTCAAAATGCAACCGTTGATAGAATGATTTTCTAAAACAATTTCAAAAGGATATCCCTTGATATGGCTTGTTATAGGGCAGAATAGAGCAAGTCCAATTTTCTGATTGTATTTTTTCTGAGATATACAAATTGCAGGGCGTCGACCCTTTTGTTCATGTCCAGCATGTGGGTCAAAGTCAAGCCAAACCAAATCTCCTTTTTCAGGAATATAATTTGAACTTACCATTCTTCATTACCTACTGAACTACCAGTTGAAATTTCTGAATGAAGGTTTTCTGAAGTGACCATAGCCAGCATGTCATCAAGAGTCTTTTTCTGCGGAAGGATTACCATTTTTCCTTTTTCAGCGATTACTTCAATTTTGCTTCCGTTTTTTACATTGTTATCTTTTGCCCAAAGAGAAGGAATCCTAAAACCGAGGCTGTTGCCCCATTTCTGAACTACAGCTTGCATGATACACCTCCATCGTTTACAGTATATACATTGTATATCTTTACTGTCAAGTAAACTTTAATTTTTTTTGCTCAAGTCATTGTAAAGGTCAAAAAGATAGCTTTTTCATCGGTGCTGTTATGCCGGCCTTTATTCTGGGGCAAAAGGGAGTACAGGCTTTTGAGAAAATTTATTTGAGGATTTTTCTTGTAACACAAGCGCCCCAAGTAACGGACGTCCGTATAACATAATCTTAAACAGTTTACGGCTTGTCCGCAAATCTGCTTTGAAGTGTATGCTATGTGCAGTTTTATGCATAAGCGTACATTTTTTTTATTAAATTCCTTTGCAGATTTCTTTTAATTTATGTTCCAGGTCTGGAAAGAGATGGCTTTCGTCAATTGAGCATTTTTTTAATTCGGATCTTAATTTATCTTTATTCTCTTTTGGTATTACAAACCTTTGTTCCAGATATCTGATTTTTGAGCTTCTATTTTTTTCTTCATTTAAGTCAAATAGAAAAAATGCCCCGCTTTGTACTCTGATTCTTTCGTTATCCATTTTTGAAATGACGCAAATTGTTTTACTTTTTTCATTTTTACTATCAGCATTTTCCATGTATGAAACAAATTGCCTAACGTTATCGCTGTAGTAATATGAAATTTCTTTTTTGGGAACTTTAAATACCAGGACTTCTCCATCTACGTTGCTATTATTGGTTGCAAAGAATAATGCCACTAGTGGAGAAGATGTTATGTCCAATAGTCTTGTTGGTAGACCATAATGCTGCATTTTTACAAGTTTTTCAAAAGTTGATTGAGAATCGTGAAAATCTTCTGGGCATCTTAATATTGCCTGCTGAAATAATTCTTTTTCATTTAAAATCAACTTACTATCTCTATAAAGACTTGGTTGAAGTTTATAATCAACAGAAGAATGACCTCTGTAAAAATATAGATATTCATCTTTGGGTTTCAATAAAATAGAACTTGCTTCAAGTCTCGAGATATAAATTCCTAGAGAAAGAATAGAGAATTGAGATATAGTGGTGATCAATAAATTTGTTCCATCCAGTTTTACCTCAAAGAATTCTATTCCACATTCATGCAGTATTTTAAAACTCTTTTTATAATTAATTTTTTTATTCACAAAAGCATAACATTCAAAAATACAGCCAGAACTGTTAAGGACAAAAAAATCAAACACTTCAAGATCATTAAAATCCAAAATTTGATTTTTACTAACTTTTTTCTTTAGCTCATCAATTCCAAAACAAATACGGCTTGGAATGAATCCTTTCTTTGCAAGTATTGTCTTCAATTTTTCAGCCATATTTATTTTTGTTCTTTTTGATAAAGGAATTTTTTCTCTATGATTTAAAGCCATGTTTTTTTCCCTTTAATTGATTTCCTTTGCACCCCATGGACTACCTGATGCGGAACCATGATAATAGATATGGGGAATGTCTTTGAATGCAAAATCTCCAATTGAAGTTACACCATCCGGAATGACTAGAGATGTCAAAGAACTGCAGTCACTGAATGCATATCTTCCAATTGAAGTGACGCCATCAGGAATATCTATCGATGTCAATAACTTGCAATCACTGAATGTAACACTTCCAATTGAAGTAACACCATCCGGAATATTTACCGATGTCAGTGAACTGCAGCCGCAGAATGCAGAATCTATTGATGTGACGCTATCAGGAATATTTACCGATGTTAGTGAACTGCAGCCGCAGAATGCACCGGATATTGTTGTGACGCTATCCGGAATATTTACCGATGTCAGTGAACTGCAGCCGTAGAATGCACCGGATATTGTTGTGACGCCATCCGGAATGTTTACCGATGTCAGTGAACTGCAGTCGTGGAATGCAGAATCTCCAATCGAAGTGACGCCATCCGGAATGTTTACCGATATCAATGAACTGCAGCCTCGGAATGCAAAATTTCCAATCGAAGTGACGCCATCCGGAATGTTTACCGATATCAATGAACTGCAGCCTCGGAATGCAGATTTTCCAATTGAAGTGACGCCATCGGGAATATTTACTGATGTCAGTGAACTGCAGCCGTCGAATGCGCTAGATCCAATCGATGTTACACTGGATGGAAGTAGAACAGAGTTTAAGCATATACAACTATTAAAACTTGGAGTTTTTGTAAAATCACATTCTGATAGATCCAGTGCAATTTTATATCCTCCAATATTTTCCATTATTGAATAATCTGTTGATTTTTTAATCTTAACTTTTAATAATTTATCAGATGGAATATTATATTTTTGTATTACAGATTTGATTCCATTCCATGGTACATATAAAACTGAGTCGCAAACAAAAGTTTTGTCCGCTTTTGTTCCTTTTTCTATTTTGTCTACATAACCTTTATCTTCATTGTTTTTTTCATACCATCCATGAAACTGAAATTCTTCTGGAAAATCGGCTTGTGTTGGTAAATCAATCTGCATATATTCATTGAAGTTCAATGGAGCAACAAATCCTTCCTTGAACTGTGCAAAATCCATTTCATAATTTATTGTATAAAAATGATTGATCTGATTTACTTCTAGATTTCCTGTACTTTCATAACCGGCAGAAACTCTTATAATACTGCTATAGGTATTAACTGGTAAAGAATCATCTGCATTCTGATAAAAGAAGAATCTTAAGATAAACACACCATTTAAAACATCCTGTTTCAAATAACTGACATTTGATCTACTTGAATTTGTTATAACTAGTTCCTCTTCTTCAAAACTTTCAACTGGTTGATTGTTCAATGTAAAAAGACCAGCTGTAATTTTTTCTGCAGAATTTATTGGGATGGAAAGATCAACTTTGATTTTACCGGTACCATAGACTTCACTCATATCGAAAGAAAGAGTATTAACTCCATTAATTATCTGCTTATTTATGGTAGATGAAAGTACATTGAATTCACCATTTTTTGCATAAAGACTGAACTGCCAGTTTCCTGTAGTTATTTCGATAAGGTTATTTGACGAAGACTGCATCTGGCTATAGCTATCCCATGACCCAATTGTTTTTTCTTCATTTCCATTCAATCTTCCTTTTAAAACGAATTTTAAGTTTTCAAAAGGTTTATAAGAAGGCATTATGGTTCTATACGCTGAGTCGGTAGATAGACTGATATATGCTTTTCCATTGGATTCTGGAGTTTTATCTTCGATGATGTTTGTACAGCTAGAAAACAAGAATGTGAACAAAATTATTAAAATGGATCCATAGTTTTTTAGTTTATTCATAAAAAAATCTCCTTTAATCTTTTACAGTAAATTCATATGAGGCAGAAAAAACTTCACCTTTTTCATTTCTTACTACGGCCATAACAATATGGTGTCCAGGTCGTAAATCAGGATTGACAGTAAGTGGTGAGTAGGTTTGTGAATGAACAGATTCCATTTTTTCATCTAAAAACCATGTGTAGGTGACATATCCACCTGAAGCTGTAAAAGTTACATTTGAATAATTAAGAAAATTATCATCAGATTGACTATAAACAGGTGATGTTGCTGAAATAACTGATTTTGTAACATGCACGGTAAATTCGTCATTAAATCCAGCGTATGAAACGGTGATTGTTTTGTCACCGGCTGAATCGAAATTGCTTCTGTTTGATGGACTGGTTGAATAGTCTGAAATTTCTACAGAATTTCCATCATTACAATTTTTTAGAACGATCAATCCCGTTAAATCCAATGGTTCACTTATATGATAATTTTTCTTTATATTTTCTGTATCTATTGAAATTCCTGTGACGGATACAGGTTCAACATTTATTTTAAAACTTTCAGTGAAATCTGCATAAGAAACTGCGACATCAATTTCCCCTGTTGAATCAAAACTACTATTATTTTCTGGAATCGTTGTATAATCTGTAACAATTCTTGAAGAATTATCATTAAAAAATGCAGTGACTTTTAAATTATTTAAATCTAATCTTTCACTCTGAAAATAACTGTTTTTGACACCATTCGTATCAATTACTATTTTTGTAATAACTGGTGGTGGACTATCAGACGATGCTTCGGATGAACAACTTAATGCATTAAAAAGTATAAGACAACAAAGAAATCCAATAAGACTATTTTTCATAATATTGTATTCTCCCTTGTAGATTAAGAATTTGTTTTAATGTAAAATTGACTGTATTAAATTTATGAAAACAGTTTTATTCACATTCTAATACAGTATAATAAACTTTATTCAGTATATCAATAAGATAAAATAAATAATAATTAACTGTTATTTTTTAACCAAATTATTGAAATAATTTGATCATGCGACTTCAAGAAATTTTTATTGAAAATTTAAAAAATTTTAGAAAGCAAAAAGGTATGACTCAAATGGATTTAACGATAGCCATTGATAAAAGTTATAACTATATCAATGGAATTGAACAAGGAAAATCATTTCCACAAATTGATGTAATTGAAAAAATATCTGAAGTTCTACAAATCAATCCCGCAGAATTATTTGATGAAAATTCAATCGCAAAAAATATCATAAGAAATAATAAAGAATTTTTAGCAGAAGAAATTGCAAAAAGAATACAGAAAAGTATTTGTAAAAATGTGGAAAAAGATTTAAAGCGTATATTAAAAAGTTATTAATATTCTACACAGAATGATCATTTAAAATTCTGAATCGCTTTTCATTTTGAAATATTATGGTTTTAAAAATGTATTAGCATTTACAATTCCAAATCTACAATTTCCGATTTGTATTACTCGCCATCATGAAAATCAAGATAAAGTTGACCATCAGGGATATTTATTATATATATCCAGCCATTTTCATCTGTTTTTGTGTGGATTTCAAACTCTTCATCTTCATGAATTACATATATTACGCACTTTCGGTTTGAAATTGGTTTTCCAGTTAAGTTATTCTTGAACTGAGTTTTTACCCAGTTAGTTCCGTCCAGAGTGATGTTCTTTGCGATGAGAGGTGAATGAAGTATTTCATCCGAATCGATTTTCTTAGGACGACGTGCTGAATCACGTTCCGCTTTTTCTGGTTTTGTAAGTATGTTTATATAACTAATATTTTCTTCAGAATATATAAAAGAAATCAGAAAATCCTGAGATTCATAGAATATTGCATATCCATTGTCCGTCCACCCATTAGGAAAGTCCTCAAGGACAACGTTTTTCGGCTTTCCTACGTATTTTCCAAGAAACAAATCATCTGTCGGACTGAATATTTCCACAGTATCGATTGTCCACGAACGATTTTTTACATATTTTATCCTGTAGATAAATTCCTCCGCTCCGCACGTAATGGTACAGGCTTCTCTCCAGCCGTGTTTTTTGTCAAATGCATCCGTATCCTTTGGACCGTGCACTTCGTATTCAGGTTCTTTGCCGAAATAGTCACTGTAAGATGACAGGATTCCTTGATGTGCATAATCAAAAATCGTTTTTTCTGCGACAGAACTTTTAAAACCTCTGTTCGTTGCACATGAAGCAAAGATACTTATCAGCATAAGTGCCGAAAGTATGTTAATTGTGATTTTGTTTGTTTTCACTATTCCTCCGTGCCCCAATGGTGCATCCACATAACTAGCGTTTTAAACGATGGCGGGGTCGACCCGACATCCGATTTGAAACTGTTGAAAATCATTAAGGTCCCAGGCTTATCATGCTAAGATAGATAAGTCCATCAGGGCACAATATCCTAATTTATTCGACAGGGGAACCTTAATGAGATTCTATAAGAACCAGCATCAATTTTACATCGGCATCGACCTGCATGCAAGGACTATGTATGTCTGTGTCATCAACAATCTTGGTGAAACCGTATTCCACAAGAACATGGCCTGTTCCACAGAAAATCTGGAACTCGTAACAAACACATTCGGGAAAGATATTGTAATCGGCGTTGAGTGCATTTTTACCTGGTACTGGATTGCAGACTTCTGTGCCGAAAACGGTATCGACTTTGCCCTGGGGCATGCACTGTACATGAAAGCAATTCATGGCGGAAAAACAAAGTCTGATAAGATTGACTCGGAGAAGATTGCAAACATGCTTCGTGGCGGAATGTTTCCCATTGCATACGCATATCCAAAGGCAAAGCGTGCAGTACGCGACCTTCTCAGAAGACGGCTTTTCTTTGTACGCCAGCGGGCTGAACTTTCAGTGCATCTTCAGAACACAAACCATCAGTACAACATAAACGAACCTCTGACATCGTCCAGAATGAGAAGTGAAACCTATAGGAATACGATACCTGAAAAATTCAGTGACCCTGCCACACTCAAAATGGTGAACGCGGATCTTTTCATGTTTCAGGCTTATCATGACATCATTACCAAGCTGGAGTTTCAGATTGAGGACATGATGGAAATTCAGGATCCTTACTCTTTCAGTCTGCTGCGTTCGATTCCAGGTCTTGGCTTCATTCTTCCGCTTACGATTCTTTATGAAATAGACAGCATATCCCGTTTTCCCGACGTCGGAAAATTCATTTCTTACTGCCGCCTTGTAAAATGTGCGCATGAATCAGCTGGCAAAAAAGAGAAAGGCGGACACAACAAGATTGGCAACGTCCACCTCAAATGGGCTTTTTCAGAAGGCGCAGTTCTATTTCTTCGTAACAATGAACGCGGACAGAAATGGCATGAGCAGCTTGTATCAAGATACGGAAAGGCAAAGGCTATGAGCCTTATCGCACAGAAGCTTGCAAGGACTGTGTTCTACATGCTCAAGCGGAAGGAACCTTTTGATCCTGACAAATTCTACGGTGAATGACAGGACGGAACGGTGAGCACCTCGCATAACTGAAGCATTAAACGGTGAGTCTTATGAAAAATGTGGATTATATGCTGCCAGACAGCCTTACACATTCTGACTATATGCCGTGACTTCCCTAAACCGTGAATAGACACCGTTCCGGTCCTTACTTCGCAGCTTAGCTGCTCGGAGAGTCACTAAAAACAGTCCACTGGACTGTTTTTGCCACTATGTGGCCGCTCCCTATATATTCTGTTTTGATTTGAAATAACAGGCTGACTGTCCTGGCTTTGACCTGCATATATAACTGTTGGAGCTGCTGCTACCACTTAATCTTGCATCAGGCTTAGCCGGGTACCGAATGATTTCTTCAGCACTTCTTTTAGTGACTGACTATATGTGTTTGATTCAGGAAGCCTTTCCTGCAATCCGCTTTGAATGACGATTCAGTTTTTGCTTTTTTATTTTGAATCTGAACTTCATTCTTCTCACAAAAGAAAGCTGCCTTAAAAAAGACAGCCTTGGGATATTATTTTTTTATGAAATACTATTGACTAACTGGGGCCTTATATGTGTTATGTGTTACTACTTCATCATTGCTGAATAACTCAGATGATGTTCCCTTGCATAATTTATAAAGTCTTTTTCTTCCTGAGTTACTCTTATCTGGAATTTCAATGGCTGTTTGAATTTTTGTTTTCTTCCGGCATTCTCTCTTGCTCCGCCATGTCCAAACTCTTTTTCATAAGCAGCAAGACCAGATTTTTTCATATATTCTTTTTCTGTTATGATTTTTTCATTTGCAGAAACTTCATTCGCCAACTTCTTAAAAACATAACCTTCTGAATCTTTTACAAATACATAATCCATAACTACACCTCTATCAATCTTGTTTCTGCAAGTTTTATTTTTTCTTTTGGAATTTTCTGTGTTTTTTTCACAAAGACTACTCCCACAACAATAATCTGGCCTTCTTTATATTTAAACAATGATCTAAGTTCATTGCTTTTTATTTCAAAGATTTTTTTCTGAATCGGTTTTACACGAACAAATTCAATACCTTCATTTTATATTTTCGCATATTCCGATTTCAATAATTCTTGTTGAGCCGGATCCAATGCTTTTATTTCATTTTCAACAGCTTCTAATTTTGTTACTTTGAACTTCATAGCCTAAATATACTATTTATTTTGAATTTGTCAACATATTCAAATAGATACAAAAAAGACAGGCTTGACCTGCCGTACTAACAAATTTATTTCTAATAATATAGAGTTGTTTAATAATTCTTCTATTCTTCGAAATCAAAAAGAGGCATATCATTTGGAATGAAAATCAAGAACTTACGCTATTTTTCTATCCATTCTCCTGTATCAACCCACATAGGTGCGTCAACAAAACATAAAACCATTTTCCACATTTATTGTCCTGAACATCACTTTTCAAAATTTCCAGGACTCTTACTTTCATTCCTCCCTCATGATTTAATGTTCGATATTTTACTTCTGCCGAATAATCTTTTTCAATTCTTAAATCTATTTCATCTTGTATTCTAAATGAGGACAATTCTTTTACTTTTAAGCAATCTGCCAAAGTGATTCCATGTGCATATGTCATAATTATAATAAGATTAAAACAGATAAACAACAAAACTTTTTTCATTTTACATCTTCGTGCACCAGTGGTGCATCAACCTAACACAAACTCTCCGTATCCCGTATAAATTTATTTACTGCATTTTTGTCCATACAATATTCAATATATTTTAAGTTTATTTTTTTAATAATAAAGCCAAAGATTAAAGAAATTCTTGACATAGATATATCAATTCTATTTCTTCCTGTTGAATCATCTTTGCAGAACAATTCAAAATCAACATCAAAAATGAAATCATCAAGAATATAAAAAACTACGTAGATGCAGTGCTGGAAGAACTCTATCAAATTGATGTCAGATATTGATATAATCCTGCCATTATGAATGATAATGAAAACAGCAAAAAAAAAAGACTCCAGTTAAAAACTGAAGTCTTTATAACATTAAGCCGCAACTTGTTGTCGGCTTGAAAACCTTTTCGACCGCAGGTGAAAACCTGTCGGGCGATTAAACTTTTTAGGCTGCAAACAGAGTTTGTCAGTCTGAAAAAGAATTAGCAGCCGTTCGGCGGGGCCTCACTAGATCGCAGCCTTGCTCCCGGGAATGTCTGCAAACCCTCAGCCAGGGGGCTTCGGGCATTTTCCGGCGAATGCTGCGTCACTCGCATTCTTCTTCCGGAAAATGTTAATTGTACGTACCATCACCTTCGCGAAGTGTCGCTCGGCATTTTCGGCGGACACTGCACCGCAGTGTTCCTTTCTCCGAAAATGTGTGTAACAGTTTTCGTTGTCGTACCCACACTGCGAAGACTTGGAGCAGTGTGCGGGAGCGTTTTGCGGAGCAAGAAAGCGACCTTTATGAATGAATGATAATGAAAACAGCAAAAAAAAAAGACTCCAGTTAAAAACTGAAGTCTTTATAACATTAAGCCGCAACTTGTTGTCGGCTTGAAAACCTTTTCGACCGCAGGTGAAAACCTGTCGGGCGATTAAACTTTTTAGGCTGCAAACAGAGTTTGTCAGTCTGAAAAAGAATTAGCAGTTTTCAGCAAAGTACTTAATTGTACGTACCATCTGTGATGTGTAGCTGTTTTCGTTATCGTACCAAGAAACAACTTCAACCTGGTATGTGTCGTCGTCGATCTTAGATACCATTGTCTGTGTTGCATCAAAGAGTGAACCGAACTTCATTCCGATTACGTCTGAAGAAACGATTTCGTCTTCGTTGTATCCGAATGATTCGTTAGCAGCAGCCTTCATTACAGCGTTGATAGAATCCTTTGTGATGTCCTTTCCCTTTACTACTGCGAAGAGGAGAGTTGTTGATCCAGTTGGTGTTGGAACACGCTGTGCTGAACCGATGAGCTTTCCGTTGAGTTCTGGGATTACAAGACCGATAGCCTTTGCTGCACCTGTTGAGTTAGGAACGATGTTCTGTGCACCTGCACGTGAGCGGCGGAGGTCACCCTTGCGCTGTGGACCGTCGAGGATCATCTGGTCTCCAGTGTAAGCGTGGATTGTAGACATGATACCAGACTGGATTGGGTATGCCTTGTTGAGAGCCTGTGCCATTGGAGCGAGACAGTTTGTTGTACAAGAAGCTGCAGAGATGATCTTGTCATCCTTTGTGAGGTTCTTGTTGTTTACGTTGTATACGATTGTCTTGAGGTCGCCTGTTGCAGGAGCAGAAATTACTACTTTCTTTGCACCAGCTGTGATGTGTGCTGATGCCTTTTCCTTGTCGCAGTAGAAACCTGTACATTCAAGAACTACGTCTACATTGTATTTTGCCCATGGGCAGTTTGCTGCGTCTTTTTCTGCAGAAATCTTGATTTCCTTTCCATCAACGATGATTGAGTCATCTGTAGAAGATACAGTGTGCTTTCCTTCACCGATGCGTCCCATGAATCCACCCTGTGCTGTATCATACTTGAGGAGGTGAGCGAGCATCTTTGGGCTTGTGAGATCGTTGATAGCTACAACTTCATAACCATCAGCTTCGAACATCTGGCGGAATGCCAAGCGGCCAATACGACCAAAACCATTAATAGCAACTTTAACCATAGTAAGTTAACTCCTTGAATAATTTATTCAAACTGTATTTTAATATCAAAGCAGCTAATTGTCAATGAGACCAAAAAAACTGCAATATTTCACAAGTTTTTCCTATTTTGCATCAACAGAAGATTTTATTGCTGATGAATCATAATCTCCGGATTTTTCAAGGATTCTCTTTGCCTTTCTGGCATTTGCATTCTTCTTTTTTCTTCCATATTGATATGTCTTTGGTTTTTCTTCCTCAGAAACTTCTTCCTCTTCAGCATCCTTTGCAATTTCCTGAACCTTGGACATGAGTCCTGAATACCTGCCCTTTTCCCAAATATCAAGTCCGGTTCCCTGGGTAGCTACGTCTGCATGATCAATATAATGCTCACATATTTGTGCAAAAGCAGGTCTGCCATACTTTGCAAATTCCTTTCCAAGTGCATATCGAAGATTTTTTCTTGCATCACTTTTGAGAGTTTCCTCGGCAAGGGCAATAATCTCACTTGTTCCTGCATGATCTGCCTCAAGCAAAGCTGATGCAACCTTTGCCTTAACCTGATCTCCGACTTTCTTGTCAGTAATTAGTCCAACAAGATATTCATTACCTTCACTGGTATTCATGCCGGCAATAACTGTGTAGCATTTTTCCTTTACAGCCTTGAGTTCATCCTTGTGATTGCATCTGTAAATCAGCGACGGGACAGATTCCTTGAGATTTTTTTCCTTGACGCAATCAATTGCCTCCATTCTGACCTTATACTGTGAATCACGAATGGCTTCTATAATTACATTATTTGACTTTTCACTTGAAAAATGAGAAAGCCCCTTTATGACATAGATTCTGAAATTTGGATCATCACTTTCATAAAGCTTGAGAAGAATTTCCTCAGACTCAGGCTTTTCCATGGCACCAATGGCTTCTGCAGCATACATTCTGACAAATGAATTCTCGTCCTCATCCCTGGCAATTTCCGTAAGCTTGTCCCAGGTTTCAAGAACCTTCATTCTTCCCAGAACTTTCATCAAGGCCTGTCTCTGGGCAACACTCAAGTCATTTCGATCAAGATAGTCAGCAAGAAACAAGGCCTCATCCTTACCACCAAGCTCCCCCACAGCAGTCAGGGCACCAGTAAAGTAACTTTCTTCTTCCTTATCAACCAGATCAATCAATCCGGGAACAGCATCAGTGATTTTTGCCTCGGAAACATACTTGAAACATGCTGAAACTGTATCATCTTTTTCATCATAAGGATCATTTATTACGGTACATGCATAGTCACCAAGGCAAGGATCCTTCAGCTTTGTAAAATATGCAAGGATTTTAGACTTAACCTGCAAATCTTTTGTAGTAAAAAACAAATCATAAATCGGATCAATAAATCTTGTATCCTCATTTTTTGAAAGCTCATCAATCAGGGCAGAAATTTCATCCTGGAGCCCGTACTTGAAGGTGTCACTGCATTTTTTCTCGTAGTCTTCGCTCTTATCCTGCATGGTTGAATCAGAGCTTTTTGCTGATGGTCTTTTCTTTGCAGGAACTTTTTTTTCCTTTGTATATTTTAATTTTTTTTCAGCACCATCATTTTCAGACTCTGCAGTAAGGACTTCTGACTCCACAGATTCTGAAACAGTATCATTAGAAATAGTTTCTGCTTCTTCTGACAAATCCTGACCATATATTGATAATGGGACAAAAAAAGACATAAGGATCAAAATAATTTTTTTCATCAAAACCTCTCTAAAACTAATAATCGGAACAAAAGCCCTTTATTTAGACAACAACTTTTCGCGAATGAAATTACAGCCGGCAAAATTAAAATTCCTGTGAATGAAATTTTTCAAGGAAAGATTTTTTATATTCCTCAAACCTATCCTCATTAATTGCCAGTCTGATTTCCTTAACCATATTATTCAGAAAATAAAGGTTGTGATATGAGGCAAGCATGCTGGAAAGAATTTCCTGCTCACGGAAAATATGCCTTAGGTATGCCCTGGAATATGTCTTGCAAACCTTGCAGTTGCATTCAGGATCAATTGAACCAAAATCGCGTTCAAACCTTTTCTGCTTTATGGACAAAGTACCTTTGTGAGTAATGTAAAGTCCATGGCGGGCAACTCTCGTAGGCTGAACACAATCAAACATGTCCACACCATTAGAGACTGCTTCAAGAATATATTCCGGAGTACCGATTCCCATTATATACACAGGTTTTTCACGGGGTATAAACTGAACGGTATAGGCCAGAGTCTTTTCATAGATATCACTAGGTTCACCAACACTCAAACCTCCGATTGCAAGCCCCGGTGTATCAAGGGATGATACAAACTCAGCACTCTGCTTTCTCAAGTCCTCAAAGAAATTTCCCTGAATGATGGGAAACAATACTCCATTATACCCTTCCTCATCACGAGCCTGCTTCCATCTCTTGACAGCACGCACAGCCCAATCACTGGAAAGCTTTAACGCACGCTCACTTTCCTTTCTGTCTGCTCCATAACCTGAACAAACATCCAGCTGCATCTGAATATCCGAGTTTAACTTAGCCTGGGTTTCAACAACATTTTCAGGGCTGAAAAAATGCCTGGATCCATCAATGTCACTTCTAAATTCAACACCGTCATTTTTTATCTTTCTCAGGGAAGACAATGACCACACCTGGAATCCACCTGAATCAGTAAGAAAATTCCTATCCCACTTTGTAAAGCCATGAAGTCCACCAGCTTCTTTAACCAGGTCTGCTCCAGGACGAAGATACATGTGATATGTATTGGCAAGGATAATTTCAAAACCAATTTCCTCAAGGTCATCCTTAGACAGAGCCTTTACAGTTCCCTTCGTTCCAACAGGCATGAAAACCGGAGTCTGAACATCTCCATGTGCCAAATGAAGGACACCGCACCTGGCCCTGGAATTTTTGTTTTCATGCTTTACTTCAAAAAATTTCTCGCTCATATAAAATCCTAAAAAAATTATTAGCCAATCAAATCAACAGCATAAAGACTTTGATGCCGCAGAAAAATCAGGTTCTTGCATACTTTAGCAAAACACTGCTTGCAAACACAAAGAACACAACGGGGAACCAGGCACCAAAAACAGGAGGAATGGCTCCAAATTTTGCCATGAGCATGGTAATCATCTGAAGAACATAAAACAGAACAACTGCAATGACACTCAATGCAAGACTTATAATAAGAACATTTTTTCTTGTCTTTCCGCTAAGTCCAACTGCAAGGAACACAACGATAAACACGACAAAGGAAAAGGAATATTTCTTGTAGTAAACACTCTTTGCCTCAGAAACAGGCAACCCTGCTTTTTCAAGATGGGAAATATACTGCCTTGCTTCCCGGGTGTTTACTTCCTCTACAGAAATTGTATTGTTTCTGAAAGTTTCCGGAGGCTCAACAAACATCTTTGACATAAGGTGATTATATGGAACGTTTTTTATTTCTCCATCAATTTTTCTATATACGACAGGCTTTGAAAGCTCCCAGCAGTCATCTATCCAGGAAGCATCCTCAGCAAAAATCAGTTCCTCAAAATCCTTGCTGTCATTTCGAACAAGAATCCAGAGTGATTTCAATGAAGACAGCTGGTCGTTGTAATAAGCAGCCTTGTAAATAATATTGCCACCGTCGGCCATAATTACAATTCTGTCATTATCAAGAGATTTTTCTTTTTGAAGAGCCTGAGACTGAAGTTTATTTTTTTTTGCATAAGTGGGCACAACAATATTGTCCTCAAAGACAAACAAACCAAAACTCATGAAAAATCCAACTATCAGAAGAGGAAAAGAGAATTTGAAGAGTGATATGCCTGATGCAAAAATTGCCAGAAGCTCATTCTTGGCATAGAAATCACTGAGCATATAGGCAGTTGCAAAGAGCATTGATATGGGAACGGCGTACCAGACTGTCTTTGGAACATAATAATAGATAATCTTGCCAACTACACTCCACGGAACACCCTTTGACATATAATTCCAGAGATTGATTAGCAGATCCATGATACAAAGAATCAGAACAACAAAAACCATAGCACCAAAAAAAATCGAGAAAAATTTTCTGAGCATATACATGACAATTTTCATTTTCTTCTAAGTCTCCGGTACAAAAGAACACCAATGATTCCAAGAACAAAATTGGGTGTCCACATAACCCAAAATCCGTTGAGTCCACTCCTAATTCCAAACATCTGACCAAGAATGGTAACAGCCCAGTACAAAACTGAAATTATTATTCCAAAAATCAACCCCAGTGTCTGACCATCTTTTTTTCCAAACACAAGAGCCAGTGGAAATGCAAGCATGGCAAAGAAAATTGATCCAAATGGTATGGAAAACTTCTTATTGTATTCAACTTTATATGAATTCATCTGGAGCTCAGGCAAACTTCCAATTTTCTTGTACTCCCTGATTTTCTTGAAAAGATCCCAGGATGTCATTTCTCGCGGGGATGTTCCACCATTATAGGAAATTATGGAATCCTCAAAAACATTCAGTTCAAGGCTGTCAGAATTCAGAACATCATACTTTTTCTTGTTTTTATCATCTACAATCATGACAAGGGAATCATTCATTCCAAGGCGCATTAGAACTCCGCTTTCAGTTGCTTTTTCCACCATGGAATTCTGGGCCACAATAAATCTGGTGGATTCATCTTTTTCTTCAATTAAAACCAGGTCACTTACTGAATTCTTTGAAACTTCTCCCACAACAACAGTAGCATCATTCATTCTCTTGATTGACTTGGATTCAAGTTCAACAGCAGGATTTGAAACAATGATTTTCTTGTACATTTTGTTGTAATTAAGAGTTCCCAATGGAAGAAAATAATCGTTCATTACAAAACTGAAAATACTGATGGCAAGACCAAGAGACAGAACAGATTTCAGGATGATTCTATAACGCAGCCCGCTGGCCCTGAAAATCAGAATCTCATTATCAGTAACAAGTCTTCCAAGACACATAAGAAAACCAACCAGAGTTGCAAATGGTGCAGACTGGGCAATTACCGATGGAAGACAGTATATGATAAGCTTAATAACAGCCGTGACAGGAACCCGTTTCTTGAGAATTGTTTCAGCCATGAGAAGAATATGATTTACAAAAAACACAACAAAGAAACAGGCAAAGAGAACCACAAAATATAGAAGCAATTCCTTGAAAAGATACCTTACAAGAACATTGTTTCCAATTTCAGAAAGCATGTAAACTCTCTTTGCAAAAAAACGCTGGAGTCTTGTGCTACCGATTTTTTTTCCAAGATAGAAACCTGCAACAAACAGCTTTCTCCGGTACTGAAAATTTCTTGCAAGCTTCCAATATCTGGAAACCTGAGCAATGACAGTTTCACGAAGACTTATAATTTTTGAGAATGCATCTGCCAGTAACATTGTTTTAATTTGTTAGAGATTAAACTCCAGTGCTTCCATAGCCGCCAGAACCACGTTCTGTTTCAGACAAAGACTGGGCAATAACAAAATTCCCAAGAGTAACAGGAGCAACAATAATCTGAGCGATTCTGTCCTTAGGATTGACAGTAAAATCCTCTTCCCCAAGATTGATCAGCAAGGCCATAAGCTCACCGCGGTAATCACTGTCAATTGTGCCTGGAGTATTCAAGACTGTAATTCCATTTTTCAAGGCAAGTCCGCTTCTTGGTCTAAGCTGAATTTCGTATCCCTCTGGAATCTCAAAAAACAATCCAGTTGGTATGAGCTTTCTTTCTCCTTTCCTGATCAAAACAGGAGTATCTATGCAGGCACAAACATCGGCACCTGCAGCACCACTTGTCTTGTATGCAGGAATCACTGCACCTTCTTTTGCAACAATCTTTATATCAACCTTATTTGACATCAATTCTACTCCCGCTGGAAAACACCAGAAAGGTACTGTTTTCCCTGATTATGACGCTTTTAGCTATGTCCATTATATCATTTTTTTTGACAGAGCGTATACAGTCTATTACTTCTGAACTTTTCAACAAAGGAAGTCCCATGGAAAAATTTCTGGAAAGATTCTTCATGGCATATTCAGTATCACAACTGGAAATAGTCTCCTCACCGCACAAATGCTCAATTGCATTGGAAATTTCACTGTCATCAGGAGGATTTTCCATGAACGAAAAAACTTCCCTTTCCAAAAGAGATTTTGCCTTTGCCACATTTTTTGGACTGCAGGAAACCACTGAGCACCACATTGATGCATCTTCATAGTAGGAAAAGTAGCTGTAAACTGAATAGCAGATTCCGTTTTTTTCCCTGAGGGTTTCAAAGAGCCTTGAACTCATGGCATCTCCCAAAATTGTATTGAAAACCATGGAGGCAAAAAACTCAACTTTTGTAAGGCTGCACTTGAAGGGAAAGGCAAGATACAACTGAGCCTGAAAAAAATTTGATTTTAGGAATTTTCTTCTGGAACAAAACACTGCATCCCTATCAAAATGAAACTTTGTGTAAGGCTTGTGAAGTGGCAGCAGGGAAAGTCTTTGTTCAACAACAGGATTTTTCACAAACTTTTCAGGACCTGTAACCGTAACAATCAGCTGACCTTTCGCAAAATATTTTTTGTACCATGATGCCAGATTCTTGACAGTGATTTTCTGAAGATCCCGGAGAGTTCCTGTTATTGGCTTGCCCAGTGTAGATGTGGGCCATACAATTGAAGCAAGCTTTTCAGCAGATGACTCTTCCATATCATCCTTTACCATAAGAATTTCATTTTTTATGACCTGACGCTCCTTTTCAAATTCATCAGGATCAAACACACAGTTGCAGCTCATGTCACAAAGAACATCAAGTGCCGTTTCAAGGTTTTTTCCTAAAGCCGGAACAGTGCAATAGGCACAAACATCCTCTGACTCAGTAAAGGCATTGGAATAACCGCCTATCCTGTCAAATGCAACGGAAATGTCCCTGGCAGTACGTGATCTGGTCCCCTTAAAAAGCATGTGCTCAGTAAAGTGGGAAATTCCCCGGCAGTCAGAATTTTCCATTCGGCTTCCCACAGCAAACCAGAAACCAATGGAGACAGCCCTGGATCCGCTAACACCCTGTCTTAAAACAACTATATTATTATCTAGGATCTTATTATCCAAAATCATGGATTCACCTCAAAACAAAAAAACAATATAAAAAAATTCAGGATTACCGCAAGTTCCTAGAATGTAGCATAATTCAAACTAAACAACAACAAAAAGATGCCGAAAATATAAGAGTGAAAGTCCTTGCAATAAGAAAAGCAGTCAAATTATTCATTCTCACTCTTGTGGCAGCCGTCATGGTAAATCAGAGCAGTTACGCCTATGTGGCAAAATACAAGGAAGACTACTTTAAGCTTTATCACACACACTATCAGTATAATCCGGATGATTATATGGAAAATATTTACTGGCTTGAGCGTGCAATCAAGGCAGACTTTGCAAACCCATACTTCGCATACACAAAAATCGAAAACGAACAGCAGTGGGAAAAATACAGATATCTGTTTCAGATGCACCTTAACCTTAAACTAATCGAGCAGTACCTGAGACTGGGGAATATCTATGACAAGAAAGTCGTATATTTCTATGATTCTCAGTGGAAAGATGAATATCTTAGAAACATGGAAAAAACAAAATCATGCTATGAATTCTGCTACACATACTGGCAGGAAGCTCAGCTCTGGGCCGAAAAAGCCAGCGTGGGAAAATTCAACTATCTGTATATAACATCACTTCAAAACTGGGAAGATGAAAGATTCCGCATTACAGAAGGCAAGCTTGACTACAAGAAAACACTTGACAGGGAACTTGCCAGGGTAAACAAGGTCATTGAAGATCTTAAAAAACTCAACAAAGATACCTACTAGAAACTCATGGACAAAGTCATTAAACTTTTACCATGAAAAAACCAGATTCTTCTTTTGATTTAGTTTTCCCTAAAAATTCAGGTTGTGATAATACACAGATTAACTTCTATTGTGGGTCATGCAATCTTGATGAAATATATTTTGCGCTCGATGACAGTCCATATCCATCACGTCTTTTTGTAACCGACGAAACAATTGCGAAACTTGACTGCATGAAAGACTTTGTTTCCAAATTCAAGGAATCAAGACGCGGCAATGATACACTCCTGGTTCTTGGAGCCGGAGAAAAATACAAGACAATTGAAAGTGTTCTCAAAATTGTAAGCACAGCCCTTGACGCAAACTACAACAGAAATTGTCTTTTTGTAGCCATTGGCGGTGGTGTGATCTGCGACATGACAGGATTTGCAGCAAGCATGTTCAAGCGTGGAGTTGATGCAGAATTTGTTCCGACAACACTTCTTGCTGATGTTGATGCATCTATTGGCGGAAAGACTGGATGTGATTTTTCAAGCTACAAGAATATGATCGGAGCATTCTACCCTGCAAAAAAAATACATATATGGCCATCCTTTGTAAAAACACTTCCAGAAAAGGAATTTATTTCAGGACTTGCAGAAGCTGTAAAAACCGCATTTCTCTTTTCGAAGGAAATGTGCGATCTCTTGAAAAACAACAGGGAAAAAATTCTTTCACGGGATGAAAAAATACTTTTCAAGGTAATCAGCGAATGCGCAAAGGCAAAGGCTTCCATTGTTCACGAGGATTTCAAGGAAAAAGGAAGAAGAGCTTTCCTTAACCTTGGACATACATTTGGCCATGCCCTGGAAAGTGTTGCTGGACTTGGAAAAGTAACCCATGGTGAAGGTGTTGCCTGGGGTATGGGAAGAGCAATTGCCCTTTCTGAAAAACTTGGATTATGCACGAAAAACTTTGCAGATGACTGCAAGCAGATTCTTGAATCCTATGGCTACTGCACGCAAAAACAACACCCTGCAATTTCAGACAGGGATATAGACAAAATTATCAGTGCAATGCACAAGGACAAGAAAAACTCAAGTTCGAGGGGAACAAAGGTAATTCTTCAGTCTGACTGGCAAAACACAATTATAAGGGAAGTTTCTGATCAGGATATTGATTCTGTATTACGGTAAGAAAAAATGATTTCAAGAGAGCATTACTTTGACTGGGCTGCAACATCACCCAGCGATGAAGAAATTATCAGAAAGGCTATGGAAATTTCCCTTGAACACTGGGGAAATCCATCAAGCATCCACGAAGCCGGAGTTGACGCAAGAAAAGCACTTGAAGAAGCCAGGCAACGATGTGCAAGGGCAATGGGCGTTAAAAGTGAGCATATTTACTTTACATCTGGGGGAACTGAATCAGATCATATTCCTCTTGTTGCACTTCTCTCACGCCCGGCCAAGGGAAACATTATCCTAAGTGCAATTGAGCACCCGGCTCTAAGAGAAATGACAAAGCCTCTGGAAAATACAGGATGGAAAGTAAAGACTGTTAATCCAGACAAAGATGGTTTTGTTACTCCCGAAGCCGTTGCCAGCCTTATTGACAAGGACACTGCATTCATAAGCATTATGGCTGTAAACAATGAAACAGGTGCCGTCCAGGATATTTATGGAATCAGCGATGCCATAACAAAAAAAACCGAAGGAAAAAGAAGACCTTTCTTTCATGTTGATTGCGTTCAGGCTGCCGGTAAGATTCCACTCAATCTTGCATACAAGGGAATTGACTCAGCCTCTTTCAGTGCCCACAAAATTGGTGGACCAAGAGGAATAGGCATTCTCTACCTCACAAAGGAAATAAACTCATTCCTAAAAGGTGGCGGACAGGAAAAGAACGTACGAAGCGGAACAGAAAACCTGTTTGGGGCAACAGCCTTTGCAATGTGCCTTGAAAAATATTTCATTTCAAGCAGCAACACAAAAGCCATGGAAAGATACAACACACAGCTTGAAAGCACAAAAAGATTCATAGAAAAACTGATGGAAATTCCAGAGACAATCATGATTCCTCATTGCAGGGGAAAAGATGACTCAAAGAATTTTTCACCATGGGTAATTCAATGTGCATTTCCTGGAATCCCGGGGCAAGTAATGGAAAGAGCCCTGAGCACAGAAGGATACTACATTTCAACTGGAAGTGCATGTTCCTCAAAAAGCCATGCAAGACCTGTCCTGGACACAATGCAAATTCCACCAGAGGAAAAGGAAAGTGCCGTCAGGTTCAGTTTTGGTCATGAAACCACACAAAAAGCCATTGATGAACTTCTTGAAACAGTTGAAAAAACAAGACGAAAGTTCCTGTAGTTTTAATCTTTCTTTTAGAACTCTACCCCCGGTAAAAGAATGCCGGGATTTTTTTTAGATAAATAAGGTCTTGTATCAATTTGCAAATAATGATATATTTTTGAAAAGTTTTTGGTACATGCGTTCTAATATGCATGCAATTCATTTTTTTTAATCATTGTACATTATCAAGGAAGGACATTATGGCAATCAGAGGCGAGCTTTTCACAAATCAGGTGAATCTTGACAACCGTTCATATTACTTTAACGTAAAGGAAAACAGAAACGGAGATATTTTTCTGCAGATTGTTGAAAGCAAAATAAAAGACGGAGAAGATGACAGACGTGCTATCGTTGTTTTTGCAGATGACATGCAGAAATTCCTGTCAGGAATGGATGAGTCACTGAAGTTTGTAGACAAGGAAAAGAAAGAAAGAGCAAAACTTCGTGCAGAAAAAAAAGCAGCAAAGGAAGCAAAATTTGCAAAGGGCGGAGAAAAAGATTCTAAGCCAGTTGCAAAAAAGGTATTCAGAAGAAAAGGTGAAAGTCGTCTTGTTGCAGAAAAGAAGGCAGAAAAAAGAATTCATGTAGTGTCAAAAAGACAGACTTCTTCCGATGAATATTAATCCTACATTAATTTAACAGGAAAAAAGCCCATGAAAACTGATTGAATGTTCAGTTTTCATGGGCTTTATTTTTACTTGTAATTGAAACTCAAGCGCTGAATTGGAGAAGGTCCCAGCTCCCGGCAAATTTTCTTGTGCAGTGGAGTGGGATACCCCTTGTGCCTGGCATACAGATATTCCGGATAGAGCTTGTCATATTTTTCGACCATAAGTCTGTCACGATTTACTTTTGCTATGATACTGGCAGCCATTACGCAAGGATACTTTCCATCAGCCTTTGGTTCTGAAAAAACAGAGCAATTTATTTCAGGAACAAAAGTTCCATCACAAACTGCACAAATGTCTTCAGGGATAGATGGCAGATCATAGGAATTCTTCTTACACCACTCACCTATTTTAGTCAGCATGTCATCATAGGCAATTTTCATGGCTTTTAAGGATGCTTTCAGGATGTTAATTCTGTCAATTTCATCATGCTCAACCTGGCCGTAACCCCACAGGCATTTATCAATAATTACATCATAAGCTGCGAGTCTTTTTTTCTCTGTAAGTTTTTTTGAATCATTAAGAAGTTCTAGAGGAAAGTCATGAGGCACAATTACGCATGCAGCAGAAACAGGACCTGCCAGCGGGCCTCGTCCAGCCTCATCAAGACCAGCAAAAAAATCAATCTTCATGAAACAACCCTACAAGAAAAAATCAAAAACTGGAAAAAGCATTGCTTTCTTCACTAACAACAGAATCAACATCTTTCCAGATATAGCGGCTCTTGTCTGAAACCTGGCCGCCCTGAAATGCAAAAGAACAGCTTTTAACAAGTACCTTTGAACTTACAAGCTCAATTGCACGGCAGAGCATTCCATTAACGGAAAAAGATGAACTGCCAAAACTTCCATTTGAGTTTCTCAAGGTTACGACTGAACAGGTGGAAGAAGTAAATGTAAGCCTGCATTTATCAAGCATGAAATCACAGTTATCAAGATTCAATGCAGATATGTATGAAGAAGAAAAACCAGTTAGACCTGAATTCATAATTGTAATTCCTGAATCCACACCACGAACCAGAACGGAGCCTTCATGACTTACAAGAGAAATTTCACAGTCATCAAATAAAAGAACAGATGAAGCAGAAACAATACACGGATTTGTATGTGAATCAGAATAGCCGTTCTTTGAAATATGAATTCCAGACATGCTCACCTTTGCCTCGTCAAAGCAAAGAGATGCATCGTTTTCAAGAACAAAGGATGCTTCATTTCCCAGAATCTGACAAGAAACACCGATTATCTTCTTTTCGCCGCCAGAAATTCTTATGGTCCCACTGACATGAAGGCGGGTAAATTCATTTGAATTAATTACACTAAGAACCTGATCAAAAGAATTAAATGGATTCTCGTAACTTCCATCAGCATGGTCATTTACAGAATCTGAAGCAACAAGATAATAATTCATGGTGTCCAGAACAACCTGCTTTTCTGCAACTTCACTTTTATTGGAACTATCATCAACACTGTAAGCCTTTATCTTTAAGAAAAACGCCTTGTCAGATGGGAGTTCATATTTTATTGAATCTGAAGCTTCCATGTAGTCTGTCATGGAAACTTCTTCAAAGCTTCTTATCATTGCAGCATCAAATCCAGTCTCAGAAACATGAGCATCACTTATGCTGTACATGACATGAGAATCTTCTTCACCATCAAATGAAACCTGAAGCATCTTTCTTCCATTTTCATTTACGACAGATGCAATAATCTCAGGTTTGCATGGAGGGTCCTTGTCAAAATCATATTCACACGTAAGCTTGCCATGGCACAACCCGTGACTGGAAACCTCAAGGCTTATTGTTCCCTGCAGTTTTTCACCGGTAAATGCATCTGCAAAAAGCTCGTCTGCAACAAATAACTTGCCTTCATCATTTCGTTTTGTAATGGAATAGCTTGAGTCTGACAAATGAAATCTCATAAGCCCCTCAAGAGTAACATCACACACAAGGTCAGGCTTTTCATTGAGAACATATTCAAAAACTGGATTTCCTGGCTCATATTCCACGGACTGCCACCTAATGACATGGGGAACGGACCTGTCAACTGTAATATTGTCACTAAGCCCATCCCAATATTCATCATCAATCTGGTAAATAAATTTTTTATTCTTGAAACAAATATCATTCCAATCCAGAATTTCAAAAGGATATTCAATATCATTTGTATCAGAATATGCTGAATATGCATTTTCATTTTCAACGTGCACAATATAATGCAATTTTACAAGACCATTTGTCATTGTGACAGGAACATATCTGTCAACAGTATTTTTTTCAGACAACAAAAAAGGTCCTGTTAAATAAGGAGGCTTCTGATTATCGAGGGAATACTTGAATCCATTGGGAACCTGAAAACTTTTTCCACCTGAATACTTTCTCACAGGATCAGATGCAACGGACTTAACAAAAGCTGCAGAATCTGCATCAAGAGAACCTGCATTAAAATCACTGACTGTATACTCAATTGTATAATCTGACCTGGACTCACCTGTCTTTGAAACACATGAAATTTTTAAGACAACTTTTCCAGTTTCATTTATGACCACAGGTCTGTCATAAGAAAATCCAGATTCAAGGGGATCTGAATTTGTCAGAGAATAGAAAACATCAACATCTTCCTCAAGAGCAACAACCAGAGGCTGAATATTATTCCAGTTTCCCTCACATGGGCTGAGAATGTTTTTTTTTGAAAATCCAAAGGAAAAAACAGGAAACAGGGTTAAAGACAATGCAGTCAAAACAATTTTTCTTGAAATCTTCATTTATTTGTCCTTAAAAATAGGCTCAAGCACTTCCCTCAATTCAGGATATGGCTTATAAAAATTTTCCTCGAGCTCTTCTTTTGTCAGGCCAACCAGTTCATGGCTGTTATAGTTAATCCAGTTATTGTTTTCAGGTTTATCAATTTCAAATTTCCTGCACCAGTAATCGGGCTGAACAGGTAAAACATCCTTCCACTTGTAGATCTTATAATCATGAACAACAACCTTAATGTTTTCTCTTGGAACACCCTTATCCATGAGAATCCTAACAAGGTAATTCAAGGTATGTCCCGAGTCAAAAATATCATCCACAAGAAGAATCTTGTCACCGGCACGAAGATATTCAGGAGAATATGTCCATCCATCAATCCTGACCTGAGAATTTGACTGCACGTCTGAATAACTTCTGGCCACAACGGCTGCGTAAAGAATTGGCTTGTGCTTGTCCTTTAATGCAACCTTGTAATATTCGCTGATAACATTGGCCATATAGGCACCACCGCGAAGAGACGTGTAAATTACATCAGGAACAAAACCGTCAATCTGATAGATTTTATGAGCAAGCTTGAGTGCATCAATTCTGACTTTGTCGTATGGCAAAAATTCTTTCATGATAATTTTCCTATTTCAAAACCTTGCCTTTCAACGGCTGATACAAACCTCTGGCACTTACATAGAATGCCTGAGGACCACTAATTATGATTTTTCCCAAAATTCTGGCCGGACGCGAAGTATCGATCCCGGAATCAGGCAATGAATCAAAAACAACCCTTGCATTTCCCGAAAGAAAACTTTGTCCCTGAGACGGAATATAATCAACCAAAAGATCACACTGCCACTTTCCGCCTTCAATTTCATAGCCATCAGAAACACTGCCGTCCCAGATAACATAGCAGTTTGCATAAAGAGTCGGGTCAGCACAAACTTCCTTAAATGAATAATTATCCTTCAGGGAATCAAATGTAGGTTCCTTGAACAGTTTTTCCATGGAAGATGCTTTCATTTTAATGGAAGGTATGGCATTGCTCAAAACGATTCTATTTACTTCTACCTGTGCAGCATTGTCCCTTGAGTCTGCAAATAATGATTTTGCGGCATCAAAAGAATAGCGCACATCCTTAGCCCTGAGAACATAACTTTTTGCTACTGTGGAAGTGGCATCAAGAGGATGCTCAATCTCATCATCAGAAAGTTCAAGCTGCCCTCCAGTATACCTTGGCTCAACCCCAAGCTTAAGGGGATTGACTGCAACAAAAACAGATAGAACTGCTCCCAGAAAAAGACCTCCGAGAATACAGTTTCGTACATGAAGTGGATTTACACCAAGAGGCGGGTAATATTTTTTTATTTCACCAGTATCAACATATTTTACAATTGTTGAATAGTCACCATTTTTTTGAATAAATTCCAAAGCCGATTTTGCGGTCTTGTTGTTAGGATCAAAATCCAGGACATTTAGATAATATTCAATGGCCCTGTCAGTTTCTCCGTGTCTCAGGAAAATGGCAGCCTGACCAAGGAGAAGATCTGTGTTGTTTACCTTTATTCCCCTGGCCTTTGTAAAGCATCTTGTTGCACTTCCAGCAACATCGGCATACAAATAGGCAATTCCGCAGGTAACATAGTATTCAAAGACACCATCATAAAGATCAGCATGGGATTCAAGAAGCCTGATTGCCTGCTCAAATTTCCGCTGTTTCAAGAGATACTTTGCTATGTCCAATGCCGAATCTGCCATTTAGCCTATTTGCTCCTTAATTTTGTCAGGATAGAATCGAGTTCTGAATTTAGCCTTGCCAGTTCCTTCTCATCAATCTGCCCCTCCTCATTCTTAAGCTGGGCAATATGATCAATAAGATTCTGAATATATTCAGGATCAAGCTGTTCTTCAGTAACTGCATCTGAATTATACACTAAAGAAGCAGAATTATCATCACCAATGTAGATAGACTTTTCATAGTCCGGTGTCTTGTCTTCAACCAATGGCTGATTTGCATCTGAAGACGAAAGAAGTACTGGAGACGGAGCAATATCTGTTGTTCCCTGGAGTGCCTTTGAATTTGCAGACAAAGCAGCACGACCAGCCTTCAAGTCAGCAAGGAATTTCTTTCCTGCAGGAATATTGTCATCTGTTGCTGTTGATATGTAAAAGGTATAGCATTCGGTCTTGAGGGAATCAAGATAGGTTGTCTGCCAGTTGATTGCCAGAGCTGAATTATTGTAATTCTTGACTGAATTAAAGCTCTTTGACATCTGAACGGATGGAACCCAGGTAGATTTTGAAAGAAGATCCTTGTTTCCAAGTGTAACAGCATAAGGCCTTGAAATTCCTGTGCCATTGAGAAGGAACTGAATTGCAGCCTTCTTGTTTGCTGACCTTACCCAAAGATCCTCGTCCATTGAAAGCATCTGCATTTCAGAATTGATTCTGCTGTGGGCTGCACTTGAAAAGTGACAGTTGCTTTTTTCTCCAAGATTAGTGTCAAACAACCCCTTGAGTGCGAAAGACTGAAGTGAATCTCCAAGGTTAATGACATAAACAGTAACACGAAGCATATCAAGTTTTGTTGAAGTTGGAATTGAAGGCATGAAGCTGAAATCAACTACTACCTCAGCCTGATTCCTCACAAGATATGCCATCTGGGCTCCCAATGGAGTCTTTATTGCCTCAGTGAAACATCCGCCAACCTTTGAAAGCTTATACTCCTTTCGACCAATCTTAAGAGAAAAATATGTAGATGAAAAAGAATCATATGTGCTCAAAAGTGGAATAGGATCTCCCTGCTCTGGAATTGCATAGAAACCGAAATTTCCGCTTGATCCATCAAGGAAAAGCATTGAATCACCCTTGTTTACTATAAGTTTCTTTGATTCGTAAAGCTCACCCTTAAAATCAGATTCACTATCTTGAGCAAAACCAGAAAAAACAAATGCACTCAGGAACAAAATCTCAAATATTTTCTTAACGTTTCTTTTCATGTCTTACTTCCCCTGATACTTGCTGTCAAGAAGTTTCTGTATCAATGCAGCCTTCTGCTTTAAGGTAAATATTTCCTCATCTGAAACAGGTCCCTTGCTTGCCTTAGAAGTGTTGCCATCAGTTTTGCTTTCTGGAACCGATTCATTCCTTGTGTTTTCTGAAGAAACTGATTCAACAACAGGCCCACTTTGGGAATATGTCATATTGTTTGCAGCATTGTATTCAAGCTCAAGAATTCTTTCCCTGGCCTGTGCAAGCTGTTTTCTAAGTTCCTTTGCATCTTCGGTCTGATAGATTCTAAGCTGTTTCTCATAAGTTTCACGGGCACTCAAATATTCTTCACCAGTAAGTTTAAGCAGATAAAGAAGTTTTTCCTCACGTTCCCGCTGATTAATAAGACTGATTTTGAAGAGGCTGTCCTCAACTTTTGAACTTTCGGGAAATTCAGAAACAACCCTTTCATACAGGGTCTTTGCAGTTTCAAATGAATAATCCTCATAGAAACACTCTGCAATCCAGAAAAGAGCTGAAGAATACACAGGACTCTCCGGATTTTCATGGCAGAAATCACTGAGTTCAAGGACTGCATTGTCATTCTGACCAACATAGTGGAGGATTCGGCCCCTCTGATACTTTACGTTTGGCAACAAAGAACTGTCATTGAAAGTCTGCATAAAATAATTGCAGTCAGATAGAGCATTGGAAAATTTTTCCATGTTCATTTCGCTCATGATAATCATATACCAGACAGAATCATTTGATACTGATGGATCTGTGGCAGCCTTCCTCAAGAAAAATGCTGCATTTGTCCAATCCCCCTTCTGGTATGACAGGTAGCCGTCCAACAGAGAATCATTCTGAATATTCTGAGCATGCACTGATGTCAAAAGCAATGCCAGCAAAAAAGGCAATAGGTAACGGTGCTTTATTTCCATTCCAAGTTCCCCCTGAAAAATGATGAGCCTGAAACAACAATATCAGTTCCCGCATCAAGCACATTTCCAAGGGTTTCCTGGTTAACGCCACCATCAACAGAAATAAGATATTTAAAGTCCATCTCTTTCTGTATATCGGCAAGTTTCTTAACTTTTTCAATAGTATATGGTATAAGTTTTTGTCCTCCCCAGCCCGGATTTACTGTCATTACGAGAACCAGGTCAACAAAGGGAAGAAGCTCCTCAATTGCCGAAACAGGAGTTGCAGGACAAATTGCCACACCTGCTTTTTTTCCAGCCTCATGAATCATCTGGACACATCGGTCAGCATGATTTGTTGATTCAATATGAAAAGTAACCCAATCTGCACCGGCATCAATGTAACTCAATATGGAATTCTCAGGCTTTTCAATCATAAGATGAACATCAAATGGCATCTTTGAATACTTTCGGATAGAAGATATTACAGGCTGTCCATAGGAAACCTGAGGAACAAAATTTCCGTCCATTACATCAACATGAACAAAGGAAGATCCCTTTTCCTCAATAAGCCTTAAACCATCGGCCAAATTACCGAAATCAGCAGAAAGAAGTGATGGTGAAAGATAGCGTTTTGTTTTCATTTTATTAACCTTAAATCAATAGCATTTTGTCTGAAACTGAAGATTCCCAGTCCCCAGATGCACTCTGGAATTTCTTCAGAAGATCACTTACTTCAAGCTTCTGCTTTTCCTCGCCAGAAACATCATAAACAATCTTTCCGTCCATCATCATAATAAGTCGGTTTCCGTACTTGATAGCATCTTTCATGTTATGTGTAATCATGAATGCAGTAAGATTATCCTTTTTGATGAAATGTTCAGTCAGGTCAAGAACCTTTTTTGCAGTCTTTGGATCAAGGGCTGCAGTATGCTCATCAAGAAGAAGAAGCTTTGGCTTTCTAAGTGTTGCCATAAGAAGTGTCAGAGCCTGTCTCTGTCCACCGGAAAGAAGACCAACCTTTGCACTGAGACGATTTTCAAGTCCAAGCTCAAGAAGTGCAAGTTTTTCCCTGTATTCTTTTCTTTCTTCTGAGGTAATTCCCCATCTCAACGAACGGAACTGGCCACGTCGGGCTGCAAGGGCAAGATTTTCCTCAATTCCCATGGAAGCAGCTGTTCCCAAAAGAGGATCCTGGAATACCCTTCCAAGATACTTTGCCCTCTTGTATTCCTTTTGCTTTGTAACATCTATTCCATCAAGAATTATGGAACCTGAATCAACTGAATAAACACCTGAAATCAAATTTAGCAGGGTTGACTTACCGGCTCCATTTCCACCAATAACAGTTACAAAGTCTCCGTCATTAATTGAAAGTGAAAGTCCCTTGATTGCTTTTTTTTCTGTGATCTGACCAGGATTAAATGTCTTATAGATATTGTTTATTTCAAGCATTATTCATCACCCCCGGCATTATTCTGCTTTGGCGGAATCAGTTTTTTCTTAAGCAAAGGAACTGACAGCGCAATTATTACGACAACCGCAGAAAGAAGCTTCATGTCCTGAGTTTTCATTCCAAGCTGGAGAACTATGGCAATGATGAGTCTATATACTATGGAACCAAGAACAACTCCAATAAGAAGCCACCAGAAACCAAAACGCTTTCCAAAGACAACCTCACCAATGATGATGGAAGCAAGACCAATTACGATTGCACCGATTCCCATTCCAACATCACCTACCCTCTGCTGCTGGGCAACAAATGCACCGCTTACAGAAACAAGAGCATTTGCCAGCATAAGTGCGAGAACCTGCATCTTGCTTGTGCTGACTCCCTGGGCCCTGGTCATGGCAGGATTATCTCCAGTTGACCTGATACAGCTTCCGATTTCAGTTCCAAAAAACCAGTAAAGAACTGCAATTATGATTCCGCAGAAAACAATACCAGTTACAAGGCAAGAAACATTAACGGCATGATCCTTTATGATCTTGTCAAAGCCAAAAATATTATTGCAAATATTCATTATGGTTACATTCTTTTTGTCCAGCGGAAGATTGGGACGAGCGAGAATGCGAAGGTTAATTGAATACAAGGCAAGCATCATGAGAATGCCGGAAAGAATTCCAGGAATCTTCAGTTTCGTTGTAAGGATTCCCGTGCAGAAACCGGCAAGAGAACCTGCAGCACCTGCAATCAGAATTGCAAGAAAGGGATTGAATCCCTTGAAAACAAGAAGTGCACACACACAACCACCAAGAGCAAAGCTTCCGTCAACAGTCATGTCGGCAAAATCCAGAATTTTAAATGTAATGTATACGCCAAGAGCCATGATGCCCCAGAGCACACCCTGCGCAACAGCACCTAACCCGGCACCCAAAAAAATTTGAATGTTTTCTATCATAAGGTTTATTTTACCATACAAGAATCAAACTTTCAATTATTGAAAAAATATGAATTGAAAGAACAAAAAAAAATCGGATTCCAGTTGATGAAATCCGACTTTAATTCAAACTGAATTAAGAATTTACTTAATGAGCTCTGCAGGAATTGTCACTCCAATAAGTTCTGCAACTTCCTTGTTGTAGCTGAATTCACAATTTGCAAGATACTCGATTGGCATGTCAGCAGGCTTCTTTCCATTCTTGAGAATATCAATTGCCATAGGTGCTGTCTGCTTTCCAAGCTCATAGTAGTCCAAACCGTATGTACAAAGTCCACCACTTTCCACCATTCCAGTTTCACCGCAATATACAGGAATCTTAGCTTCATTGGTAACAAGTGCAACAGTAGCCATGCAGCTTGCAATCATGTTGTCTGTAGGAGCATAAATTGCATCAACTTTTCCAACAAGGCTCTGAACAACCTGCTGAATCTCATTTGTATTTGATACAGTTGCATCCTGATATGTAAGGCCAAGCTTGTCACATTCCTTCTTTGCCATGTTAATCTGGAAAACTGAATTCTCCTCACTTGAACAATAAAGCATTGCAATTTTCTTTGCATTAGGAGTAATCTTTGGAATAAGTCCAATCTGAGCTGTAACAGGATTCAAATCAGAAGTTCCACTTACGTTTGTTCCCGGCTTGTCATTTTCAACAACGAGGCCTGCTGTTTTTGGGTCTGTAACTGCAGTCACAAGAATTGGAATTGAATCAGTGCGGTTTGCCACTGCCTGAGCTGCAGGTGTTGCAATGGCAAAAATAAGATCGCATTTTGATGAAACAAGCTTGTCTGCAATTGTAACACAGTTACTCTGGTCTCCCTGAGCATTTTCATAGTCAATGTCAATATTCTGGCCATCAACATATCCAGCTTCCTTAAGTCCATCAACAAAACCCTTGTATGAAGCATCAAGTGCAGGATGCTCAACAAGCTGAATTACACCAATCTTAGGATTCTTGGATCTTTGAGAACATGCAGTAGATACAAGTGCAAAAAGTACGACAGAAGCAACAGTTAAAATTATCTTTTTCATTTTTTACCTTCTAATTTTATAGTAGTTTGCATAATAATAATAATAGGAACCTTCAAGTATCGAAGATTCCCAGAATTAAAGTTTTGGCAGCCTCCAGTTTTTCAAGAGGCATTCAACTTAATTATTTTCGATGGCATCGATGTAGCTGAGGTTAAGGCGTCCCATCTTGTCAACTTCAAGGAGCTTAACAGGAATAACCTGGCCTTCCTTGAGAACATCAGTTACCTTTTCAACTCTCTGGCGGGAAAGCTTTGAAATGTGGCAAAGGCCTTCCTTTCCTGGAAGAATCTCAACGAATGCACCAAAGTCCATGATTCTCTTAACAGTACCCTGATAAACAGCACCCGGTTCTGGATCTTCACAGATTCCCTTGATGGCAGCCTTAGCCTTGTCTGTAGCTTCTCCAGTCTTTCCGTAGATTGTTACAGTTCCATCATCCTCAGTGTTGATTGTAACTCCATACTGAGAACAAAGAGCCTTGACATTCTTTCCGCCAGGTCCAATGAGAGCACCAATCTTATCGACTGCAATCTTCATTGTATCAATCTTTGGAGCATAAGGGCTTACAGGCTGTGGCTTTGAAATGCACTTTTCCATAATGTCGAGGATATGATTTCTTCCGCGCTTTGCCTGTTCAAGAGCCTTCTTCATGATGTCCATAGAAACACCGGCAATCTTAATATCCATCTGGAAACCAGTAATACCGTCACGAGTACCAGCAACCTTGAAGTCCATGTCACCAAGATGGTCTTCTTCACCAAGGATATCTGAAAGAATTGCATACTTTGTGTAGTTTTCATCACTTGTGATAAGACCCATGGCAATACCAGCAACCATCTTTTTCATTGGAACACCGGCTGCAAGAAGTGAAAGACATCCACCACAAGTAGAAGCCTGCGAAGATGATCCGTTAGATTCCATGATTTCAGAAACAACACGAATTGTGTATGGGAATTCTGACTTTGATGGAATCATTGGAGCAAGGGAGCGGCGTGCAAGGTAACCATGACCAATTTCACGGCGACCAGTAGTAAGCTTTCCTACTTCACCAACAGAATATGGCGGGAAGTTATAGTGAAGAATAAAATTTTCGCTTCTGTCACCTTCAATATCATCATAAACCTGTTCATCCATTGCAGTTCCCAAAGTTGTAACTGCAAGTGACTGTGTTTCACCACGAGTAAAGAGTGCTGATCCGTGTGGACGTGGAAGAACATTTATTTCACAAGTAATTGGACGAATATCTTCTGTTCCACGGCCGTCAATACGAAGACCCTTTTCAAGAATTGAAGAACGCAAAAGATCATACTGAATGTCATCAAACAAAGCATCAAAAAGCTTTCTCTGAGTTTCATCCTCAAGCTGCTCTGCATATTTTTCTGCAATCTGCTTCTTAACAGCCTTAACTGCATCACCACGAACCATTTTTCCTTTCTGGAAACATGCTTCCTGCATGAGAGGAAGTGCATCAGCCTTGATAGCCTCAGCATTTTCAAGAACAACTGTTGATGGAGCAAGTGGAAGCTTTTCCTTTCCACAAAGCTTTACCAGTTCTTCCTGAAGGAGACACATATCCGTGATGAATCCCTGAGCCTTTTCAAGAGCACCAAGCATTACATCTTCAGATACTTCATTTGCACCACCTTCAACCATTGTAAATCCGTCTTTTGTTCCGGCTACAACGATTTCAAGCTGAGCTTTTTCCTGCTGTGAATATGTTGGGTTAATCACATACTGTCCGTCAATGAATGCAACACGGCATCCTGCAACTGGACCATGGAATGGAATGTCAGAAATAGAAACTGCTGCTGAAGCTGCAATTACTGCAATAATATCAGGAGGGTTGATTCCATCTACTGATACACATGTTGGAACGATCTGAATTTCACGACCGAAAGACTTTTCAAAAAGAGGACGCATTGGGCGGTCAATAAGACGGCTTACAAGAATTTCCTTTTCCTTTGGACGACCTTCTCTCTTTACAAAACCACCAGGAATTTTTCCTGCTGCATAGAATTTTTCATTGTACTCAACTGTTACAGGAACGAAATCAAGGCCTTCCTTTGCTTCACTTGAAGCACAAACTGTTGCAATAACAGATGTTCCGCCAAACTGCGCATAAACACATCCGTTTGCCTGCTTACCGATTTTTCCTGTTTCAAGGATCAGTTCATAATCACCGATCTTACGAGTTACTCTCTGTACCATAAATAATTTCCTTGTTCTTTATTTTTCTTCTCAGCTGATTTTCACAGGCTGAAGGACATTCGTTTGAACAGCCGAACACCCTGACAAAAATTTAAAGGCAAGAAAACTCTCAAACAAGAATCTTCTTGCCTTAACTTAAGTTACTTGCGGATACCGAGTTCCTTAATAAGAGCACGATAACCTTCAAGGTTAGTTCTCTGCATGTACTTCAACAAGCTGCGGCGGCTACCAACAACTTTCAAAAGTCCACGAGAAGCTCCTGTGTCCTTTGGGAAAGCCTTGCAGTGTGCTGTAAGCTGCTTGATGCGTTCAGTAAGCAATGCAATCTGAACCTTTACGTTTCCAGTGTCATTTGCATTTGCTCCGAACTTAGAAACGATTGAAGAAGATACTTCTTTTGTAAGTGCCATAGTCTTACTCCTTGTAATTATTTTTTTACTGCCTTCAATTTAACCTGGAAAAAAAGTGGCGCTTTGTAATCCAAGCAAAATCATAACGACAGCATTATACATATTTTATTCTACTGATTATTGAACAAAAGTCAACTTTGCTGAAAGACAATTTTCTCCAGTTTTCTTGCATAGTTTTCTGTTGGAAGATTCAAATCAAATTTTCCGCATTCAACTTTCAGCACTGAATGAAGAACCGTACTGTCACTGAAACAAGAAACAACATCATATACCCCTGCACCCGGCACAAGAAGATCCTGGGGAACATTGCATGAAAAACGTCCATCTGTTTCCTTCCAGGACAAACCGCTGCAATCAATGGCATAAGGTCTTTTGAGCATTTTGTGGACAAGAAGAAAATTTCCCTGGGACACCAGATCCCTTATTCTTGTGGAGCTGATTTTCTGACCGTCATAGTTTACGTCATTACACTCATAAACCTCAAAGCCAAATTTTGAAGAAAAGGACTTGAGATCCCTCATAGAACAGGCACCTCGTGCACCGAAAGTAAAATCACGTCCCTCAGCCATTACTTTCATGGAACACTTTTGCACAAGAATCCTGACAAAATCAATTCCCTGCATCTGTGAAAAAGATTCAGTGAAATCAACTACTATTACAAAATCAAGCCCCAGCTCACCAAAAATTTCAAGGCGCTGTTTCAACGACATTAGTGAGGCACCTTTTTTTATTCTTGAAGAAAAGGTAACAACTCCACACGCAAACTCTGACCTGGTCTTAAGGAAGTCAATTATTTCCAGATGACCGCAATGGATAGCCTCAAAGCTGCCACAGGAAATCGCAGTCCCCCGTTTGAGCATGGAAACCGGAAACCTGTTTGAAACTATATCCTCCCATGAAAAAACAGCAAGTTCTTTTTTAGGAGGCGGAACAACAAATCCGTAGAAAAGCCTGTCTGAATCTGAAACACGTATCATGCCGGCAAAATTTCCATCCGGGAAGAAAACGGCAATTTCTTTGGTACTGCCATTGGACTGGGCAAATCTTTCGTCAACATTCACATGAAGCCTGTCAAACATTTTTGAGCTCAAGGGACGTCCATTAAGATAGGACTTAATGAAATTAGGTTTTATAACATCGACATCAAAACCACATTTCAAGGCAAGCTCACTGTTAAAAGTCATGAAATGATTCCGGATATCAAGGATCTTTTCTTCTGAATCAGGAATTCTCTTTTTCTTTTTAGATCCAATCAGAGGAATCTGAAGCTTCTTTTTTTCTTCCTGGAATTTCTTTTCCATGCGGATTCCACGTTCAATGGTGAACTCTTCCATTCCATCAGTACAAGCTGCATCTGAAAGCTTAAAGGGTCCGACTTCTATTCTTCTCAAGGCACTCAAATGACCAAGACTTCCAAGAGCCAATGCAATATCCCTGGCAAGAGAGCGGATATAAGTTCCCTTGGAGCAGGTTATTTCAAGCAGGGCATAGGAATGTCTGTCTTCTTCAGTTGCTTCCTTAAAATCAAGAAGAGAATTCTTGTAGACAAAAATTTGTCTTGGATCAATATGAACTTCCTTTCCACTCCTGACAGCATCACTTGAGCGAACACCATCAACATGAACTGCTGAATACAAAGGCGGAGTCTGAAGTAATGCACCAGTGAAACCAGGAAGAACCGATTCCAACTGCTGCCTTGTAACAGGATCCTTTTTACCGACAACATCACCAGTTGGATCCAGTGTATCTGTTTCGCTACCAAAGCAAACAACGGCAAGATAAGTCTTTCTGAACCCGGTAATATGAGGAACAATGTGAGTAAGACTTCCGCTCAACACTACAAGGAGACCATCGGCAAAACTGTCAAGGGTTCCAGTGTGACCAACCTTGTCAGTTCCAAGCGCATGCTTGATACTCCATAGAGAAGAAAAACTTGTTAATCCGGAAGACTTTGCATATAACATGATTCCAGATGGGGCCGTTGCTTTTGATTTCATAACTGCAATTTTATAGAAATGAAAATTTTATGTAAAGCCGATCCAAGGCACAGGCAAAAAAAAAGGATGCCTGAAGATACAAGCATCCATTTGCAAGAACAAGATAATCACAAATCAGTTATCCAAGTCATTCTCTTGTGTCTGCGGATTATTCTTTTCCCATTCAAGAGTTTCTTTTTCAAGCTCATTAAGCTTCTGAACCATCTTGTAACCTTCCTTCATACTGTAATCAGCAACAAAGGTAAACTTTGGAAAACGGTATATTGAAACCTTGCGTGCAATAGTTGACTGAATGAAACCTGCAGCACTCTGGAGTCCCTGAACGCCACGTTCAACGGATGCATCATCAAGAAACGAAGAAACATACACCTTGGCAAAAGCCAGGTCTCCGGAAACTTCAACCTTGTTTATTGAAAGAAATTCATTGACCCTAGGATCCTTGATTTCATGTTTCATAAGCATTGAGGAAATTTCCTTTCTAAGCTGTTCGCCAAGTCTAAGTAATCTGAACTGTCCCATTAAAACTATTCCTGAGTTTCAGCAGAACCGGCATTGTCAGACTTCTTTTCTGCTTCTGCCTGTTCCTCTGCAAGAGTCTTGCCAAGCTTACGCTTAACCTCGATGATTTCAAATGCCTCAAGCTGGTCTCCGACACGAAGATCCTGCCAGTCTTCAATACCAATACCACATTCAAATCCTTCACGAACTTCCTTGGCATCATCCTTGAAACGCTTGAGTGAAGCTATCTTTCCTGTATGAATAACAACACCATCGCGAATAACATTTACGCTGCAAGTTTTCTTGAAAAGACCTTCCGTGATGTAACAACCGGCAATAACACCAATCTTTGGAACCTTGAATGTATTCCTGATTTCTGCTGTACCAGTAGTTTCTTCCTTTGTGTCTGGAGAAAGCATACCTTCCATGGCAGCCTGAATTTCCTCAACACACTTGTAGATAATATTATACTTGCGGATTTCAACCTTTTCCTGTTCTGCAAGAGCCTTAGCCTTTGGAGTAGGACGAACATTGAATCCAATGATGATTGCATTGGAGTCAGCGGCGGCAAGTGTAACATCACTTTCGTTAATGGCACCAGCACTTGAGTGAATTACAGAAAGCCTGATTTCCTTTGTTGAAAGCTTTTCAAGAGATGTCTTGAGTGCTTCTGCAGATCCCTGAAGGTCAGCCTTGATGATAACCTTGAATTCCTTGATTTCCTTGGATTCAATATCAGTATAAAGAGTATCAAGAGTTGTTTTTCTTACAGCCTTTGCAGCCTCAAATCTCTTGAGTTCCTGACGCTTGGCAGCAAATGCACGTGCATCTTTTTCTGTTTCTGTAACCTGAATCGGATCTCCGGCATTAGGCATTGATTCAAGACCAAGAACTTCAACTGGTGTAGAAGGTCCTGCACTCTGAATCTTGTGTCCCTTGTCATCAAAGAGAGCACGAACACGACCTGAATAAATACCTGCAACAAGAGGATCTCCAATCTTGAGAGTACCGCGTTCAATGACAACGGAAGCCACAACACCACGTCCCTGATCAGTACGGCTTTCAATAACCTTACCTTCAGCACGACAGTCATAATGAGCCTTAAGCTCAAGCATTTCTGCTTCGTTAAGAATGGCTTCAAGAAGGTCATCAATTCCCTGTCTCTTCAATGCAGAAATCTTAACATACTGAGTGCTTCCACCCCATTCTTCTGGAGTAAGATCATAAGAAGAAAGCTGCGTCATAACATTGTCTGCATTTGCTTCAGGCTTATCACACTTGTTTACAGCAACAATGATAGGAACCTTAGCAGCCTTTGCATGGTCAATAGCCTCAATTGTCTGTGGCATGACACCATCATCTGCGGCAACAACCAGAACAACAATGTCAGTAATCTGAGCACCACGAGAGCGCATCATGGAGAATGCTTCATGACCTGGAGTATCAAGGAATGTAATGTCTCCACGTTGAGTGTGAACCATGTAGGCACCAATTTTCTGAGTAATACCACCGGCTTCACCGCCAGCAACGTCGGCATTACGAATAGCATCCAGAGTTTTTGTCTTACCATGGTCAACGTGACCCATTACAGTAACGATAGGTGGACGAACCATCTCGCCTTCTTCAGTTCCCTTATCGCTTTCAATAACAGTCTCATCATAAAGACTTACAAGCTTAACCTCACAATTGTATTCCGAGGCAAGAATTGTAGCTGTGTCAGAGTCAATTGACTGGTTGATAGTAACCATCATACCCATAGACATAAGCTTTCCAATAATTTCACTTGCCTTCAGGTTCATCTTCTTTGCAAGATCAGAAACTGAGATTGTTTCCATGATCTCAATCTTTTCTGGGACTGCACTTGCTGGAGTAATATCCTTTTTCTTGTTCTGATAAAGTTCTTCTTCATCGAACATTTCTTCTTTGTCTTTGCGGTTATTGTATACCTGCTTCTTGCCCTTGAACTGCTTCTTTGCAGGAGCTGTCTTTGAAGGAATTGCAGATGCAGGAGGAACAAATCCACCTCCTCTGTTTCCGCCAAATGAAGGTCTTGAAACACCGCTGAATCCGCCGCCCTGACCATTGCGGTTAAACCCTCCGCCCTGACCGTTGCGGTTGAATCCACCACCCTGGCCGTTGCGGTTGAAGCCACCACCCTGACCATTGCGGTTAAACCCTCCGCCCTGACCGTTGCGGTTGAAAGCGCCATTGTATCCGCCCTGACGCTCACGATTCTGATAGCCCTCACGAGCCTGAGCTCCAGTAAAGCCTTCACGACGATTATTGAATCCGCCCTGGCCGTTGCGACCTCTTCCACCACCGCTCAAGTTACCTGCCTTAACGTTAGGTCTTGCGCTCTGGTATTCAAAAGTCTGAACCTTCTTGCGTTCTTCTGTTTTGTTTTCTACTGGAGCTTCCTTGCGAACTTCTTCTTTAGGAGGAACAACAGCATTTGCTTCCTCAGTCTTAGCAGGTAAATCCGTAGTTTTCTTGGAAACCACTCGCACAACTTTCCTCTGGTCTTTCTTGTCTGCACCACCAGCTGCAGGAGCAACCACCTTTCTCTTGATTACTACCTTTTTCTTTGCAACTACCGAGGATGATGCTCCCTGAGAGTCAGTTGTCTTAGCCTGCTTGTTCAACACAAATCCAGTTTTTTTCTCTGATTCATCTGCCATACTGTCTTATTTCCTTATTCCTCTTCGAAAGAAATTTCTACTCCACAATGAGGACACTTAGTCATGTCTGCTGTAATTCTTGTATTACATTCAGGACAGAAATATTCCTCTTCTTCTGACGCCTCATCTTCTGAAACTTCAGGTTCTTCATCTTCAATTTCTACATATTCATTGAGAACACTGTTAACATTCTCAATCTGTTCTTTCGAAACACCTTCAAGTAAATCAAGGGATCCGTTGTCATATGCATCAATAAAGCTTTCAATTTCATCAAATCCAGCAGCCTTAATTGCTTCAACAACAGCCGGATCAAGTCCAGGAAGCTGTGAAATAAGAGTGATTTCCTCAACAGTTTCCTGAGTAGAGAACAACTCTTCTGCTGCACGTCTTGTATCATTTTCAACCAGATCTTCATCTGTAAGCTGATTTTCTGTCTTCACGTCAATGAGCCAGTCACAAAGCTTGTTTGCAAGACGAACATTCTGTCCCATCTTTCCGATTGCAATTGAGAAATTTTCTTCAGAAACAACTGCAAGTGCCTCGCGTTTTTCAGAATCCTTGATTATAACGCGCTTGACTTCTGCAGGTGAGAGAGCGTTCTTAATGAACACATGAGGATCCTCGTCATAGCGAAGGACATCAATTTTTTCACCCTCAAGTTCACGGATAACATTTGTGATGCGCACACCCTTGAGACCAACACAGGCACCAACAGGATCAACATCCATCTTGTTGGAATAAACTGCGATCTTTGTTCTGTATCCGGCTTCACGTGAAATGCTCTTTACAACAATTGTATTGTCTGCAATTTCAGGAACTTCAAGTTCAAGAATGCTTCTTACGAAATCTTCATCAGTGCGGCTCAAAACAAGCTGGATTCCAGATCCACCCTTCTTTACATCCTTAATGAGAGCCTTGATGCGGTCATTCTTTTCATAAGTCTCGCGAGGGCTCTGATACTTTACAGGAAGCACACCTTCAATTTTTCCAAGATCAACAAAAATGTTTCCCTTATATTCACGCTGGTAATAACCAATAATGATTTCACCAATCTTATTCTTATATTCTTCAAGAAGCTTGTTTCTGGAATTCTCATTGAGATTCTTGTGAGCATCCTGCTTACCAACAGAAACGGCACCACGAGAGAAATCCTTTTTTGGATCAAGAAGAATGTCCAGTTCATCACCAATTTCTGCCTCAGGTGTAAGCTGCTTTGCTTCTTCAAGTTCAATTTCAACCACAGGATCATAAACACCATCAACAACAGTCTTGCGTGAATAGATCTTTACGTCTGTCATGTCATCTGAGAAAGTAACGATACAGTTTGTGTACCCCTTACCAAAAGATTTCTGATAAGTGGCAGTAATCATTCTTTCGATTGTCTGCCTGATTGAATCCTCGTCAATTCCCTTTTCTGCAGAAAGTGCTCGGATTGCATCTGCCATTTCTGACATATCAAGCCCCCCTTATAAGTGTATAAATTTTGCCTTAGCAATATCATTATAGGCAACAGTTTTTTCACTGCCACCTTCTGTTTCCAAAACTACTTCAGTTTCTGTGGATGCCTTTATTACACCAGAAATCCACTCACCGGCTTCCCTGCTCCACACTCGGATTTCATGTCCCATGAAAATTTCAAATTCACATGCATTCTTTAGATTACGCTCGATTCCCGGAGAACACACCTCCATGGAAAGATCATCTTCTGTTTTATTTAGCAATGAAAGAAGCTTAGGCTGAAGTGCCTTATGAGCTTTAGAACAATCAGCAACGCCCACATTCTTCTTGCAGTCAGCGCTGGAAATAACACAAGTAACCTTAACAGCACCATGCTGAGGAACAACCTGAAGTTCAACAAGGCGAAGGTCAAGAGGCTCAAGAACAGATGAACACTCTGTGTAATAAGGAATAGATTTTAATGAAGTGTAATCCAAGATTTACCCCAATGTACCAAAAAAAAAGAGCCTTTTTTGAGGCCCAATAAAATTAATCATTAAACTGTCATAGTCAATCTATCAAATTGAAATTCTTTTGTCAAGAGAACAAGCAGATAAACATCAGCTAATGCATAAATCTATTCAATGAAAAAAAAATGACTGGAACCTGTACCTTGGCAACCCACGAAAAAAAAAATGCTCAGGTACAGGTTTCTGATCAGTCATGGTGATTGCATTCAGAAAGGCTCAATTCATTTTTTCTGGTTCTGGATTTTTTTTCCTTTACGACAAGTTTTTCATCAACACAGTCAAGAACAAAAGTCTTTTTCTCAGCACCATAGCTTTCAGGTTTTGCAAGAATAAGATTTGCCATCTGATCTTCAATTTCTCTCTGAATCAGGCGGCGCATTGGACGAGCACCCATTGACGGATCATAGCCGTTATCAATGAGATAATTTCTTGCAGCATCCCTAACCTGAAGAACAATATTCTTTTCAGAAAGTCTATCTTCAAGCTCACCCAGCTGAATGTCAAGAATGGCACCAATCTGTTCATGGTTCAATGCATCAAATACAATGATGTCATCAATTCTGTTTATGAGTTCGGGAGCCATAATTCTCTTGAGTTCTTCTGTGGCACTGGCCTTAATTTCATCATAAGGAAGAACGCCATCACCAAGAGTCGAAAAGCCAAGCCGTGATTCTGCAGTAATCTGTCTTGCACCTGCATTGCTGGTCATTATAACAAGACAATTTCTGAAACTTACAGTGTGGTCAAGATTATCCTTGAGTTCACCCTCTTCAAGCACCTGAAGAAGCAGATTGAAAATATCATGATGTGCCTTTTCAATTTCATCAAGAAGAACAACAGAATATGGATGCTGTCTGACAGCCTCAGTCAAGGTTCCACCTTCCTCGTAGCCCACATATCCTGGAGGAGCTCCAACAAGCCTTGAGGCATTCTGTTTTTCCATGTAGTCACTCATATCAACTCTTATGAGGGCCTCTTCACTGCCAAAGAGAAATTTTGCCAGTGCCTTTGCAAGCTGAGTTTTTCCTACACCAGTTGGACCAAGGAATATAAAGGATCCCATAGGACGTTTTGGTGATGACACTCCTGCGCGATTTCTTCTGACAGCACTTGAAATAAGCCTGACAGCTTCATCCTGACCAATGACTTCCCTGTGAAGTGCATTCTCCATATCAAGAAGACGAACACTGCTTGTGTCATCAAGCTTTGAAACATCAATTCCAGTCATAGAAGACAGTATTTCACATGCATCAGCCACAGTAACATGACGTCTTGATTCACGGGGAGAATTCTTCCATTTGCGGTTAAGCTCATCGATTCTGTTTCTCAAGTCGTTAACCTGATCCCTGACAAAAGCAGCCTTTTCATATTCCTGAATTGCGACAAGCTCTCCCTTTTCCTTTGAGAACTTTTCATAATCAGCCTCAAGCCTGTCAAGTTCACTTGGTCTTTCATCACCAGAAATCTTTTTTGCAGATCCCGCTTCATCAAGAATATCAATAGCCTTATCTGGAAGACATCTCTCGGAAATATATCTTTTGGAATACTTAACTATCAATGGAATAACGTCATCATCATAAACAACATTATGGAAATCCTCATAATATTTTTTTACTCCGAAAAGAATTCTCTCAGCTTCCTTTTCATCAGGTTCCTCAACGCGAACAACCTGGAATCTTCTTACAAGCGCAGAATCCTTTTCAAAATACTTTCTATATTCCTTTGATGTAGTGGCTCCTATCATCTGAAGTTCACCGCGACTCAAGGCAGGCTTAATCATATTGCTTGCATCCATTGATCCTTCAGGACCACCTGCACCAATAATTGTATGAAGCTCATCAACAAACAGGATGATGTTTTTTTCCTCGCTGACTTCCTTCATGACTTTCTTGAGTCTCTCTTCAAATTCACCGCGATATTTCGTTCCCGCGATCATTGCTGCAAGATCAAGCTGAAGGATTCGTTTTTCAAGAAGATCTCGCGGAACATTTCCCCTGGAGATTCTCTGGGCAAGCCCCTCAACAATTGCAGTTTTTCCAACACCAGGCTCACCAACCAGTACTGGATTGTTTTTTGTTCTCCTGCACAAGGTTCTAACCATGACGGCAACTTCCTTGTCGCGACCAATGACAGGATCCATTTTTTCATTGCGAGCTTCAAGAGTAAGGTCCCTGGAAAACTGGGACAAAAGACTTGTGTTTTTCTGGTTTGATTTCTTCTGCTGGATTCTACCGTCCGACATGAATGGAACAGGATCTTCATTTGATCTTGACGAAGATGACTGATTTTCAGACTGAGTGTTGTAAGAAGAAGGAATCTTTTTCTGAATTTCAGCAACAGTCTTCTTTACAGAATCAGCACTGATTCCAGCTTTCTTGAAATAAGCATTCATAAGAGAATTTTCTTCTGTCACAGCAGACAAGAGAAGATGCTCAGTTCCAACATAGGTATGTCCCAGAACCCTTGACCAGTTTTCCGAGCGCTCAAGAAATTTATTGGTTCGTTCAGAAAATGGAGTTGTCTTCAACACAGTCTGGACACTGCGGGATGGAATTGACTGTTCAATAGCCAGCTGCAATGTGAGCACATTAATATGAAGGCTCTGCAGGACAAGATATCCAAGTCCATCAGCAGACTTCAGGAGAGCCAGTATAATATGCTCAACCTCAACAGTATTGCTTCCAAGATAATAAGCCTCATCCTGAGACAATGCAATCAACAAACGTCGGGCTCTCGGTGAATAGTTATCATACATAGTTTATATCTCCCATTCCTACTGACTGATTTTTTCAAAGGCTTCCTGAAGAATAAGCGATCTGAGTCTTCTGATTTTCAAATCTTTGTTATCAAGAATATCCTTCTCAAACTTAAAATTGCCATTGGCAAGCAGATATTCCAGATGTCCTTCCTGAACCCTGTACAAAAGGCAGTGAAGAACCTGATCATCTATTCCGGAAATTACACCCATATCATAACCAAACTTCACGCCACCAATAATATCAATGGATTCGCGAAGAGAAACAAAATAGCTGGATCTTGCCAGTGCAACAGCCCTTGATGCATAGTTCTTGATTTTAGTAAGATGCAGGCTCTTGCATTCCTTTCTGGCAAGACGCTCATCCTTTATGATTTTGTCGATAATTTCCTTCATTGAAGAAATCTGTTCAAGTTCATTTCCACCGGCACAGGTCAAGGTAGTCACAAGATAATATGCCCCCAGGGAAGTTCCAGAACCGGCAACTCCCGAAACACTGTCGCCGCCACCAGCACCATAACATGCAGTAAAATTATATGCGGATGAACAATCATTTCTTATGGTTTCTGAAAGCTTATCCAGCATGGAAATTGCAGGCAAATGAAATTTGGCACCAAGCAAAAGCCCTGTTCCAGATGTCAGGATTGAAGAGGAAAGGTATCCAAAATCATAGCTGGCAGCAAACTGAACATGCCCCTGCAGCTCATGGTCCAGGTCATATACAGATTTAGCAGCTTCATCAATGGCAGATCCTGAATTAAATGATGACAAAAGAAGATGGTCATAAGTATTTACCGAGCAGGAAATCTTACCGTCATTTCTGAGAATGATTCCGGCTTTCTTCCCCTCATACTGCGGAAGAAGAACTCCCCGTTCCTTCATGATTCTCAATCCAGTTTCATCAAGCTTATCAACTGAAATAGTGTGAAAATCCTGTGCATCAGGAAGAAATGTAAATGCATCAAATGCAATGGACTGAATTCGCTCGCTTTCATTTTCATCAAGAATTGAGGGGAATGGAAAATTTGCCAGATTTCTTACAAGAGAAGCCCGTGTAGAAAGAACCACATCCTGATTCTTGCCTTCAAGTGCGTACCATGAATCTGGAGATGCATTCTGCTGAGATTTCTTTTTCATCCCGCCTAGTCCCCCATGATTTCATCTGAACCAGAAACTGCTTTCTTTTCCAGAGCCTTAAGATAATCCCTGTACATGGCTGCCTTTTCGTAGTTTTCATCCTCAACAGCAGCATTCAACTTATTCTGAAGCATTATTCTGTCTGTAAGCACAGATCTGAATGTTGAAAGCCTTTGCGGCATGGATCCAGAAAAACTTTCAGTTACGCCCTGACGCTCAAGAATTTTCTTGATGTCATCCTTGAAAATTGCATAGCATTCAGGACAACCGGCATACCCCTTCTTGAAAATACTGCCCAAAGATGTGCCGCAAACTGGACAAAGCTTGTTTTCCTTTTCCTTGATTTTTAATGATATGTCTGATAATTCCTTGAACAAGTCTCCAATGGAGGATTCTATGCTTTTTGGATCAGGTGAAATTCCTCTTTCCATGGCACACTCAAGACACATGCTGATCTTCCGTTTCTGACCCACACCTGACACCTGTTCCATGAATATGACAGCTTCCCTTTCATGGCAAAAATCACATACCATAACTTAATACTCCACAAATAAACCTTAACACTAAATTTATAGCACAAATCAGGATTTCCGCAAAGTATCAACAATTTTTTCTCTGCCGGCCCTTATGGCTGGAACAATTGAAACAAGAACAGAAAGAATCAGTGTTCCAAACATGATAAAAATAATTTCAGTCCATGGGATTTCAACAGTTATATCCTGAAGATAATATGCAGGATCCAGCAAATGGAAAGAAGATGGGACAGATGATGTAAAAAATGACTTTGCATAAGAAAACAGATTAACAACCCATTCAATGGCAACGATTATTTCATTCACGAAAACAGAGCACAAAAGTCCACATGGAATTCCAAAGGCGACACCACCAAGTCCTGCAAAAAAACCTGAAATCAAAAAGGAAAGAACTATTCCACCGGAAGTTTGCCCCATGCTCTTAAGAATCGCAATTTCACTTTTTCGTTCAAGAACAATCATAATAAGTGCAGAAGAAATATTTATGCTTGCAACAAGAAGAATGAGCAATGTAACAACCAGAAGAAGAGCCTTAGTTGATGCAAAATTCTCAAACTCAGAAACATTAACATCATTCCAGCCTAAAGCATAGGAGTCGGCAAAATTCTCATCCCCGAACAAAAAAGAGGACACCTTTCTGGTCACAAGGTAAAAATCAGAAGAAAAGGGAGAATTCACATCAAGGCCAATAATACACCTGACAGATGATGAAGAAAGACATTCAAAGGCATCTTCCACAGAAATGAAAAACCAAAGCGCATCAAGTTCCTGATATCCGCTTGAAACAATTCCAGAAACCTTGAATGAAGCAACCCTGGGCGTAACAGATGATTCATTTTTCTGAACGGTAACAATTCGTACTGTATCTCCGGCATGAAGCTTAAGGTCTTTGGCAATTTTTTGTCCGAGAACACAGGATTTTTTTTCATCAAGACTTGTGGTCCCCTCTACTACTTTGAACAAAGAAGAAAAACTTCCGTCAGAAGAAAAAATGTTTTTATCAACACCCCTCACAACAGCACCACTTCTGAAACTATTTGCAACAGCAAGGGCATTGGACTGAACTTCACCATAACTCTTTCTGACTCCATCAATTGACTCAAGACGCAAAGCTCCTTTTTGAAGCAACTGAGCAGACATGGAATAAATACTGTCTCTGGAAACAGAAACCTGAATGTGATGGGACGAAAGCTGAATTATTCTGGAAGTCATTCCGCTTATCATTGAATTGGAAACTGAAAGTATTGCAACAAGAGGAACAAGGCTCAACCCAATGCAAAGAACAGCTCCCATGAGGGATTTTTTTCCAAGGGTATTTTTATTGGAGAAAAAATTTCCTGAAGAAAACATGAGTTTTCTGGCATATAAAAAGCTTGAATAGATTTTCAAACAGATGCCTCCGAAAGCTTTCCGTTTTCAAGAGAATAAACCCTGCTGCCCCTTGAAGCAAGTTTCATGTCATGGGTAACAAGCACCAGAGTTTTTCTATGTGTTTCAGACAATGAAAAAAGCATGTCTCCAATTACATTTGCATTTGCAGGATCCAGATTACCGGTAGGTTCATCAGCAAGAATGATTTTGGGATCATTAACAAGACTCCTTGCAACTGCAACACGCTGTCTTTCACCGCCAGAAAGTTCCGATGGCAAATGATTCATGCGATCTGCAAGACCTACTTCTTCAAGAAGGATTCTTGCCCTGTTTTCAGCAGTCTTTTTTGAATGACCAGCCATGATTGCAGGCAGAAAAACATTTTCAAGGGCAGTAAAATCCTTTAGCAAATGATGAAACTGGAACACAAAACCCAGATCATTTTTCCTGAACTCAGCAAGATCCTTTTCTTTCATAAGATTAAGATTATTGCCATCTATGAAAACATCACCGGAAGAACTGGAATCAAGGCCGCCGATTATATTCAGCAGGGTTGACTTACCGCTTCCGCTTCGCCCGATGATAACGCATTTCTCACCTTCTTTCACACACAGGTTAAGACCTGAAAAAACTACGAGTGTTTCGCTTGAAAGTTCATATTTCTTTTCCAGATTTTTAACTTCAAGAATATAATCAATCTTACTCATTTCTAAGTATCTCCGTAACAGTCATTTTCAAAATGTTTCTGCTTGCAAACAATGATGCAAACAATGATGACAAGACACCAAAAAGAAAAATAACAAAAACCTCTCTGGGAATCATTCTTGCAGGAATTGATCCATACACGGCAAACATGGGATTTTCTGAAACCATGAATGCATTTTCCGGAGAAAATATTCTTGCAGCGGCAAATTCAAAAAAATACTGAATCTTTGCAAGAACAGAAAAAACAAGTTTCATATTCCTCGAAACAAGAATTCCAAGGATAAGACCGGGAACAGCACCAGCAAGACCAGTGATTGCACCCTTGGAAACAAAAACCATCTGAACCTGACCTGGACGACCACCAAAAACACTCATCATGGCAATTTCATCCTTGCGCTCAAAAACAAGCTTCTTCATGGAGTTATGGATATTAACTGCAACAACAATAAAAATCATGAAGACAAGAAGAAAAAGCATGTTTTTTTCAATTCTTAATGTTCCGAAAAAACTTCGGTTATATTCCTTCCATGAAGTAATCTTTGCATCCTTATATTGATTTTTTAAGAAAGAAACAACAGCACTGTCTTTTGCCGGTGAATCAATCTTCACTCCCCAGCGAAGAGGAGTATTCTTTCCAAAATATTTTTTTCCATCACTCAGGCGAATAAAGGCATAGGTTGAATTAAGGCCAGAGTATCCTGAATAGAAAATTCCCCTGACCGTGAATTTTCTGTTTTCTGAAAGCATTGCAGTTTCCGAAGATCCGCTGAGTGCAACAATATCAACAACACTTCCCTTTCTAAGTCCAAGAGACCGGGCCAAACCATTTCCAATTACAATTGAATCGTCTTCAGTCAAATCAAATGATCCGGAGACAATCTTCATTTCCTTTCGAAAACCTTCATCCAATTCCATAACATTATGAGGAACAGCACGAACTATGGCTCCACTTTGAGAAGAACCTGTTCCAGCCATAAGACCCTGAGCCTCATAAAAAGGAACTACGGCCTTAACATTTTTCAAGTCACATTTAAACTGTTCAACCCCTTCAACCTGAACATGATATGAACTTAGTTCCAGAATTGAATCAATAAAACTCATTTGAAACCCGTTCATCACACTGAGAGTAATAATCAATGCCATAACACCAAACAAGACACCCAATGAAGCAAGACGGGATGTGGAATTCTTAAAATGATTTCCATCAAACCTGGAAATTCTTCTTGCAACAAACAATATCCAGTGCTGTCTCAAAGAACCAGAAAAAAATCTGCCGGTATTCCTTGAGCAACAATTATCACCTGAAACTGAAGAAGCTTTTCGGGTCACTCTATTTTCTTCGTTCAATTTTCTCATCAATCAACTCACCATCTTCATAGGTTTCGCGTACAACAAAACCTTCCTGAAAATACAATGTCTGAATCCATGACTCATCACTTGAATATTCTATTTTCATTCGCAGGCTGCCATCCTCATAAAATTCAGTATCAGGTACTGAAAGATTCTTTGCATAGCTGTAGACATTTTTTTTTGAATACACTTTTCTTCGGGAACGAAACAAATCTTCAGACTCTTCCAGGATTCTGTTTTCAGCATCATAGGAGTAGGAAACGGTTCTTGTTTTGATACGATTTTTTTCTGAGCCATCTTCCTCAAGTTCCAGATCATAAAATGTCACCATTGAAGGATATGAGGGCTTGTCATATAAATACGAAACAGATTTCTTTTCATCAAAATCATCCTCGATGCATGAAATCATTGGTTCATATTTCCAGATCTGCCTGGACATCATTTTTACGGAAGAAAGATCCTTTCCATTTGACATTACAATTTTTTCAGAAATACGGTATTTACTGTCATATTTTGTTCTTGTAACAGTGTCATTGTTAATTACTGTCGAATAAGATTCATTCTGATACATGGCACTGGAAACTGAAAAACCAAGAGTTCCCTTCGAAAAATATGAAAGACGTTCCATTCTGTTTTTATAATGAACAGCCGGACCATAATCTTCTTCCTGTCCTTCCTGGAATTCATTAAGGGTGTCAGGAACATATTCAAGCGAAAGTTTTTCATCTGTATTTCCAAGGCCAATGAATTTTTCCAGGGACAATTTCTGCATCACAAATTCTGAATCTGTCTGAGGTGTTCTCTTGAGCAAGGTTGCATACTGATTCTGCCTTTCATTAACAATTGGAAAAAGCAGATACAGGCACATAGAAGCAGTGACCATGTCCATAATCTAAAGTCCCAGGAATTCTCCAACATATTTTCTGGAATCAAAGGCCTGAATATCCGGATACTTTTCGCCTGTACAAACAAAGGCAACTGGAATTCCAAGATTCTTTCCAATGGTAAAAAGCTCACCACCCTTTGCCGTTGAGTCATATTTTGTAAGCACTAGAGCATCAACACCAACTGCCTCATTGAACACTTCTGCCTGACGAACAGCATTCTGACCTGTAGTTGCATCAATAACAAGGATTTTTTTATAGCATCCTTCACTGGCCTTTGATTTTGCAATTCTGTCGATTTTCTTAAGCTCATTCACCAGGTTTTCCTTGTTGTGAAGTCTTCCTGCAGTATCACACAAAACCAGACCACCGCCATTTGCATCACAAGCCTGAGCAGCATCAAAAACAACGGCAGAAGGATCACTTCCCATCTGATGCCTGACAACTCTTATTCCAAGTTTTTCACCATGCATGGAAATCTGGTCTACGGCAGCTGCACGGAAAGTATCGGAAGCAGCCATAATTACCTTCTCACCTGCATCTGAATACAACTTGGCCATTTTTGCCACACTGGTTGTTTTCCCAACTCCATTCACACCAAGAATCATGAAAACATTTGTTTTGTTTTTCTCAATCTTCAAGTCTATGGACTTTACATACGGAAGAATCATTGACTCAAGGATTTTAGTTATTTCCCAGGAATCCGTAATTTTTTCACTGCGACATTTCTTTTCAAGTTCATCAACAATTTCAACGGCATTCTTTGCACCAACATCACCCTCAATCAAAGCATCCGTCAAATCCTCAAAAAATTCCTCGCTCTGTGATGTGGCACCGGTAAAAAGTTTCTTTAGTTTTTCCGAAAATGAAAGTTTTGCCATTCTGTTCCCCTTTCAACTATCTTATTTATTTTCTGATTGTTCAGTATCATCTTTTTTTTCATCAGGATTTTCAAACAAACTATAGGTTTTATCCCGGGATTTTTCAATGTCACGAGGTTTTGCCTTGACAGCATTTTCTGGAAGAACTGAACTTGCCGCATGAAGATAGCGTCCAAGCTCAACAGCAAAAAAAACAAATGTTGCAGCTGAAATACCCATGCAAATATTCCTTACCTTTGTCCATTCATTGATTTCATCTATATCATCCATATACCTTTCATTGTAAGCAACAACACAAGAATTTCTCTTTGCAATGGAAAACAAGGTAAATGGCATTGAAATCACAAAAAGCGTATAGGCCCTGTAACTCCATATTCTTCGCTTGTCAATATAGGAAGCACGGTCCATGGGTTTTCCCTTGACAAGAAGTGATACATTTTCTTCCTGAAGATTTTCCGGGATATAGTAAAAGAATGTAAGTGGTTCACCTTCTTCCTCAACAGTTTCAGTTGTGACAGTGCCATCTTCATTCTTGACTTCCTTTTCCTTTTTGACAACCGTATGTTCCAGTGACTGAAACACACCGATTGCAGAATTTCCATCAACACTTGCAGATCCCTTTGAAATGCCATATCCGGTTTCAAAGACAATATCTGATCCAAGAAAAAGTGTTCCGGGAATTGGATCAGAAAGAACAAGATCCACGTTGATGGGATTATATTTTTCCATTTCAACCTTTACTTCATAGGACGATGAACCTGAAAACTCGTATTCGACAGATTTTGTCAAATAGCCTTCCATGTCAAATTTAATAGTATGCTTTCCGGTATGAACAACAACCTCATCAGGTACTGGATTATAGGCGATTCCATCCAGAACAAGAGTTGTATCTTTTTTGCATTCTTCAGGACCAAGAACAAATTTCAAAGACACAGGCAGATTGTTTGTTATGACTGGAGACAAGTATCTGGCAATATTACGTGCTATGGAAATCATGTCCTTCACATTACCGACTTCAGTAACACAGCCAGCAAGTTTCTTTCCTGGCATTACATAAAGGGAACATGACACAGACATGTAGTTTCCAAGAACAGTAATCTTACCGTCAATAACTGCATTTATTTTTTTTTCAACGCAATCATTTTCTATTTCGATGGAATCAGTCGGACAGGATTCGATTTCTGAAGAAGGAACATACAGCTGGGAAATATCATCACAATAGAATTTTACAGATTCATTTCTTGTTTCCTCAAGAACAACATCTTCCTTGTGAGAAAATATTTTCCTGAATGGGCTGAATATTATTGAATCCTTTTTTTCTGAACCATTTCCGGTTCTTTCATTGTACTGATCAACAAGGATTTGAGTTTTTTCAAGATTATCCCTTATTTGTTTTTCAACGTCTTCAATTTTCCTGTTCTTTTTTGCAAGAAGCTTTTCCATTTTTTTGGGTTTCAGATTCCTTAGAACACAGGAATCTCTTTCTGAAACCAGTTTTGAAAGCTGAAGAAACAAAGACTGTCTTTCCGTAAGCAAAGAAGAAAGACCTCGATCCAGCATTTCTTCATTAGAAGTGGTTCTGGTCAGGCCAAAAGAAGTTTGCTCAAGAATAAGCTGAGGCAGAATTTCAAGAAAACTTTCCTCGGAAGTTGTGTGATTCTTTTTCTGAGTGAAATCAAATTTCCTCGCTGCAAGAATCCAGTCTTCACCAAAGAAAGTTGATGCGGCAAAAACCATGACTGCCAAACCAACAAGAAGCCTTTTATTCATCGTCTCCGAAATCGTCATCATCATCAGAAACAGGGGTGCCGTTCCATTTTACCGAAAGGAATGAATCAAGGAATCCGTCAATATCACCATCCATAACTCCCTGAATGTTTCCGACAGAGTATTTCGTGCGGTGATCCTTAACCATAGTATAAGGCTGGAAAACATAGGAACGGATTTGACTTCCAAAAGAAATATCTTTTTTTTCACCTGCAAACTTTGAGTTTTCCTTTTCCTTTTGTTCCTTGTAATATTCATAAAGTCTTGAACGGAGAATGCTCATGGCTGTTGCTCTATTCATAAGCTGACTTCGCTCACTGTCACAAGCAACCACGATTCCAGTAGGAATATGAGTGAATCGAACGGCACTTTCAGTCTTGTTAACGTGCTGTCCTCCCTTTCCGCCGGAACGATATGTATCAATACGAAGATCCTTCTGATCAATATTAACTTCAATACTGTCATCAAGAACAGGAAAAACATAAACTGATGCAAATGATGTATGGCGTCGGGCATTGGCATCAAATGGAGAGATTCTTACAAGTCTGTGAACTCCAGCCTCACCCTTTGTATATCCATAAACATACGGGCCGGAAATTCTCATGTTGATAGATTTAAGGCCGCCTTCTGCTTCTTCCTGGGAAAGAACTTCAAGCTTGTACCCGTGTCTTTCTGCCCATCTCTGATACATTCTTGAAAGCATGAATGTCCAGTCACAGGCCTCAGTTCCACCGGCACCGGCATGCACTGAAAGGAAGCAGTCATTCTTGTCTACCTCATCACTGAGCAAAGTCAAAATGCTTTGATGATCGAATTCTGCCTTAGCCTTGTCATAGAGTTCCTTCAGCTCAACCTCAACGCTCTGGTCCTGCTCTTCAATACCAAGCTCATACAATGTTTCCATATCCTCGGCCTGAACAATAAGTTCCTTCCACGGATCAATTCTACCCTTCAAAAGCTTGATATCATTCATTACCTTTGTGGCCTTTTCATTGTCATCCCAGAACCCTGGCTCCTGAGTAAGAGCTTCTTTTTCTGCTATTTTTTTGTTGATATCATCAGAGTCAAAGACGCCCCCAGACAGCGAGGATATCTTCCTTAAGCTTTGTAACTGGTTCTTTCAAATCTTCAAGCATTTTTCTTCTCCGTCATTATTTTTTTTAAGTTCTATAAATTGCTGTAAAAATCAGCTGTGGGTTCCCTTTGGTTCAGCAGCACTGAACTGGCATTTTCTCCATTTTTTCTGCTTCATTTCCGTAATTACAAAAAGTCCCTTAAGCGGAAACTGATAGATTCTGATTCTGTCATAGTAATCAGTCACGCTATCAAGATCCTTCTTCAGGTTGGACAGTTCATGCTCATTGATTTTCATGCATTCCCAGCAGGATCTCTGGATTTTTGTGAAACCATATCTGGAAAGAATGTCTACAAGGTATTTGCCGGAATCAAGACTGCCCGGTTCAATCAAAACTGAAACAAACATAGTATATAGGATAAATTAAAGAAGAAACAATGTCAAATTGACTATTTTCTTGCCAAAATTTTGTTTTTATTAGAAAATATAGGCATGAAAAGATTCAGCATAATAAATAAATTGGCAATATTCATTTTTCTTGCAGTTACAGGTGCATCATCCTTCGCTCAATCAAGAAATCTTATAGTTACTGGAATCAATGCATTCCCTTCTGCCTCAACGTCAGAAATTTCAGTTTCATGGATCATGCCGGCCAGCACTGCCGGGTACAAAATCAACTCAGTTGAAATATACAGAAACACAAGGCCAATCACTGACATAAAGGACCTGGAAAATGCCAGACTCCTGGCAAAACTTCCCCATGGAACAGTCTCATACTCAGACAAAGTAACAACAAACCAGGAATACTATTACGCAGTAATTTCCCTTATATCTGAAAACAGTTCAGAAGCACAGGAAGAAAACCTCTATTACGATGAGGAACTGGATTGCGTAAAAGATGATGAAGCAACAAAAAGAGTAAGCCTCGTGCTTCCGGGCGTAAATGCAACTGTTTTCGGTGCAAAAGCAGAAATCAAAAAAAGAACGGCAAAGATCATTCCTGAAAAAAAGGAAGAACAAAAAAAGACCTATGAAAACAAAATGAGGGAGCAGCCACTTCCCTTTGTTGATATTCTCGGAAATTCAGATTCAAGACAGTCAACAATAAGTGACAAGGCAAAGACACAGGTGAAGGATCTGCTCAAGGAAAAAAGGAATTCCAGGGAACTATGTGTTCTTGACTACCATGTTTTTGAGGAAGATATGACTGAACCTTCTGGCGGAGATGACTACCTTCTCTTTGATATTCTCAAGACAACTTTCATAAAAAAGAAATATGGTGAATGCAGCGAAAAGCTTGTAAAGTTCCTCGGTCAGAACAGATCAAAGGACGTAACAAACAGGGCTATTTTCTACCTTGGTGAATGCTATTACTACACGGGAGACTTCTCAAAGGCCCTGGGACAGTTTCTTCTTCTTGAGGATGTATACCCTGCACTAAGCAGAAAATGGTCAGAAAGCACACTTGATCTATATTCTTACAGATAACCCCAATCCGGAACTTGATTTTTTGAGTTCCGGACCATTATCAATTCTCGATTTAATTTGAAAAAATAGATTTTCTATGATATAATGATCTCATGGCTAAACCAAAGACAGAATTTTCAATGAATCAGACAGTCGTATATCCTAGTCAGGGTGTAGGAAAAATCACAGACATTTTCAAGAAGGAATTCAAAGGTGAGATGGTCTACTACTACAAGATCTATCTGGAAGATTCCGACATGTATGTCATGGTTCCTGTAATGAACTCAGGAGCACTTGGAATTCGCGCAATTGTTTCTGCAGCAGAAGCAAAGAAGGCTCTTGAATCCATCAGCGATGACTTTGAGCCTCCAACATCTGACTGGAAACTCAGATACCAGATGAATCTGGACCTCTTGAAAAAAGGTACAATCAATGACATTGCAGCAATTGTCCGCTGTCTTTACCACCGGTCTAAGGTAAAGGAACTTCCAATCCTCGAAAGAAAGCTCTACGACAACGCAAAAAAGCTTCTTGAAGATGAGATTGCAGAAGCCATGGGAATCTCAACAAGCGAGGTTGAAGCAATGCTCCATGCAAAGCTGGAACCACTTGGACTCAAGATTGAAAAGAAACAGTCATACCAGGAAGACGAGGATGAAGACGAAGACGAGTTTGCAGATGTTGACGCTTCAGACAAGGAATCCGACGATGACGACGATGACGATGAAGATTAATCCATCGAAAAAGAACGCAATAATCATTACTGCCGCAGGCTCATCCACACGAATGGGTCTGGGCAAAAAAAAAGAATACCTGCAACTTGGAAAAGGAACTGTCCTTTCCCAGGCTGCAATTATTTTTTTAAAGACACTTCATGTTGATGTTCTTGTAATAACAATCCCACAAAATCAGGAAAAAGAAGCAAAAGAAGCTCTCTACGCCGACAAGGACTTCCAGTTTTTTTTAGGTAAAACAAAGCTTGTGTTCACCAGCGGAGGAAAAACCAGGCAGGAATCTGTGCTCAACGGACTTCTTGCAGCAAGGAAAACACTCGGCGACAATGCCCTAGTCCTGATTCATGATGGGGCACGCCCCTTTGTAACAGAAAAAATAATCCGTAAAACCCATGAAGCTGCCCTACTGTACAAGGCTTCAGTTCCAGCCATTGGACCTGTGGACACACAAAAAGAAATTGATGAAAACAACAACATTGCAAGGCATCTGCAGAGAAAAATGCTTGCAGCCGTCCAGACACCCCAGGGTTTTGACCTGGACATACTCATAAAATGCCACAAGAAAGCCATGGAAAAGAAACTGGAATGCACCGATGACACGGAAATCTGGGATTCATTTCCGGAAATTACAGGCGGACAGAAAGTGCATGTAGTTGAGGGAGACATCATCAACAAGAAAATTACCTTTGCCAGCGACATTATTGGGGAAAGGGGAGAAAACAAAATGGAACAGACAAAGATTGGCATGGGAACTGATTTACACAAACTGGTTGAAGGCAGAAGGCTGATTCTCGGAGGAGTTGAAATTCCTTCTGACAAGGGATGCCTTGGTCATTCAGATGCAGACGTTCTTCTCCACTCAATCAGCGATGCATTGCTTGGTGCTGCAGGCCTGGGAGACATTGGATCATATTTTCCTCCAGAAAGCCCGCAATGGAAAGATGCTGACTCAGCCCTGCTTTTGAAAAAAATCTGGGATGATGTAAAAAAAGAAGGCTGGGAACTTAATAACCTTGACTGTGTTCTCGAAATGGAGAAACCAAAATTCCTGCCATGGAGAAACAAGGTAATTGAATCCATAGCAGGAATTCTTCAATGTGAAAAGGAAAGAGTCTTTGTAAAAGCAAAAACAAACGAAAAGCTTGACTCAGTAGGCCAGGGTCTTGCCGTTAAAGCCTACTGCGTTTGCCTTCTTACTCGCCGTCATCACCGAACTCAAGAATAGCCTCAACAAGGTTTTCCTCAAGCTTGAGTCTTGATGCAATTTCCTTGACAGACCATCCTTCCTTTCTAAGCTTATGGATAGTCTGCTTCATTGAAGGAGATATATGCTTTGATGCAGGTGAAGACCCACCCTTCTTTGAAGTCTCTTCCTTTGTTATGTCATGAAGAAGCTTCATCCTTTCATCTATATTTCCATAAAGTTCATGAAGACGCTTTTCACTTTCCTGAATACCCTTCTTTGATTCATTGAGTTTCTTGATTTTTTCATCAGTTGAATTAATCAATGACTCAAGAGAAGTAAGCTTGTCCACAGCCTCATTGATGGAACCATTGTTCATCATGACAGCATTGAACTTTTCATGGGCAACCTCAAATTCATGAATCTTGTCACCGCACTGCTTCAATCTGTTTTCAAGGGAAGTAATATCCTCAAAGGAATGATCAACGGACTCTGAAACACGATCAATGGACTCACTCTTTGCTTCAATCTTGTCAAATTTATTCTGCATTGAAGTAATGTTTTCCTGGAACTTCTTTACACTTGAACGCATAGTCTTTATCTCTGCATTCATGTCAGAAAGCTCCTGGATTCTGGAATCAATTCCATCACTCATAGATGAAAGATTTGAAATTTTTTCTTCGATAATCTCAATCTTTTCCTTGTCAGAACTGTAGGTACTGATTCTGTGATTTACTTCCTCGCCATACTGTTCAAGTTTCTTCATGTGAGTTGCAAGGTCATTAAGCTTGTCTTCATATTTCTTGATTCCGGCAAGTCCCTTCATGATGCCCTCAACTTCATCCTCAAGCTGCTTTTTCATTACATCAGCCTTTTCAAACACTGCTGTCTGCGAAATGAAATTTGAAATACTCTTGTTGATTTCATCAACCTTCAGCTGGAGATTGTTTGTCTCATCATTAATCTTGTCAAAGTTTGTCCTATAGAATTCCCTGTACTCATCAGCATCAGTCTTGAATTGTTTCTTGAGATCCTTTGACTTCTGGTCTGCATAGGATATCTGTTCATCTGTATAATGCTTGATGTTTGTGAGCATGTTGTCATACTGTTCCTGGAAATCCTGAAGGAATATCTTGGACTTCTTTTCATAGTCAGAAAGAATATCCTGAGCTCTTGTGGTAGCCTGAGAAAGATTTTCTGAAAGTTCCCCAAGTTTCTGCTCGTTTGTATCCTCAATAAGCTTGAGCTGATCACGGATCTGATTTGTAGACTCATCATACTGGCTCTGAAGACGCATCTTCCATTCCTTGAATTCCTGAAGAGAGGAGTCAATAGTTGCTGACTGTGATTCCTGCTTAGAAGAAAGAACCTTACGGAAATCATCAATCTGATCACCAATTTCCTTTTCACTTCTGGCAAGAGCATCATTCATGCGGTCTTTGTATGCATTAGTCTCATCCTTAAGATAATCATTTGCCGTATCAATGGTTGATTTGATTTCATTCTTGTACTGTTCCATGAAATCATGAATCTTCTGATTAACAGTATTTATCTGATCCTGAATTGTTGTCTGACCAGCAAGCAATGCAGACTGGAATTTCTTTTCCTGATCCATTGTCTTTTTCTGAAGTTCATTGATTCGCTTGGCAAGATTAGATTCATAGGTTGCTTCAAGCAATGCCCTCTTTTCCTCATAGTCCTGAGTAAATGTTTCAAATTCAGAGTCAAATGAATTTTTCCATTCAGAAAGCTTTGCCTGAACATCATTCTGTCTTTTAACAAGATCATTGACAAATCCATCTTCAAAGACTTTAACCTTGGCACTCATGTTTGCAGCAGCCTTCTTCTTAATGTCCTCAAGAGAAACCTGCATTGTGTCAAGTTCCGTGCGGAGCTTTTCGTAGCGTGAGGCAAGTGAGTTCTCGGCATCTTCCTGCATTCGGATTGTATTGTTCTGGAACTTTTCAAAGTCAGTCAAAACCTTTTTCTGGCTCTGGTCCATAAGCTTTCTCAAAGAAGACTCAAGCTTGTCAACATCTGCACCGGCCGTACTGATTTTCTTGAAGCGGTACTCCATTTCCTTTTTGTAAGACTCAAGCTGAGTATCAAGTTCAGTAAGATGATTGAGCTGTCTTTCATTGTATTCATCAGTTATTGACTTAACGGAAGAAGACAACCTGGATTCCAGATCGTTCATCTGATCCTGAATTGACCTTGTAAACTTCTCGAGCCTGTCAAGGTTCTCTGAATTTTCTGTTTCAATTCTTGATGAAATTGATGCTGAGTCAGATTCCATTTTCTCATACTTTGAGCGCATGTCTTCAATGCCCGAAGTCAGATCCCTTCGGATTGATTCGGCACGTTCCTCAAGACTGACAAGAGAATTTGAAAGCTCAGACTGAAGATCATCAACGCGCTTCTTTATATCAACCCTGTATGACTCAAGATTTGAATTGCTGAGTTCATAGAACTTCCTGTAGTTTTCCTCTTCATCAGACTTAGCCTTCTTCATAAGGTCAGAGTAAATTCCATCGTACTGTTCCTTAAGTTCAGTTGTCTGGGAATCAATTGCCTTTGAAACTTCAAGAAGCTTATCCTCATAGCGAGTCAAAAGTTCATCAGCCTGCTTGTCCACATTTTTCTGCATTGTTTCAAGTTTTTCTGTGTTAAGCCTTGAATCATTTCCCAGAGCATTTGCCGTAGACATGATTTCTGATGCAACGCTGTTGAGTTCATTCTTTATGGAAGCAAGTGTTTCATCAATATCACCTGAAGCTGACTCTACCTTTTCCCTCAGACCACCGACAGTTGATTCAATAAGATCTTCAAGGCTGTTGGCTTTTTCCTCAAGTTCCTGTCTCAATGATTTTGTATGGTCTTCAACTTCCTGTGAATATGACAGGGTTGAATTCCTGTACTTTTCAATTGCTCCAGTTGTCTGCTCATCAACTTCTCGAGACAAATCAAGAAGTCTCTTTTCTATGCCAGAAACACTATCAGAAATCTGTGTCTCAAGAGAGTGGGTCCTTTCATCAAGTTCCTTTCTGAGCCTGTCAGTTCTGTCTTCGATATCCTGAGTATAACTGGAAGTTGTGGTTCGGTAGCGTTCAACAGCCTGAGCAGTCTGAGACTTAACGTCTTCTGTGAGTTCAGAAAGCTTCTTTCTGACATCATCTTCAAGGGACTGAGTTCTTGTCTTGATTTCTGTAGAAACAGACTGAGCCCTGGCATTAAGATCATCAAGCTTTTTCTTGATAGACGAATCTATTGCTTCTGACTTGTCGGCAAAGGCATTCTGAAGTGAAGTTGTCTTGTCCTTGATTTCAGTCTCAATCTTGGAAACTGCAGTTTCCAGTGAAGATGTAAGAGCCGATGTCTTATGCTTGATCTTGGAATTCAAGTCATCAACATTCTTTTCAAGATCTTCATCAAGACTCTGGACCTTCTGTTTTATTTTTGCATCAATTGACGATACCTTGTCATTGAAAATGGCAACCAGAGACTGGGTCTTCTGCTTCATTTCAGACTCATATTTTTCTGTACTCTGTTCAAGAGTTTCTTTGATTGTTTTCTGTTTTGAATCATACACATCTTCAAGTTCATGAACCTTATCCTCGAAAGACTGAACAAGTTCCTGGCTCTTGTCTGTGAATGTTCTTGAAATGTTATCCGTCTTTTCCTCGTAGCTCTTGAGAATATCCTTGCATCTGGTTTCTGCATTCTCAATTATGTCATCATACTTGCGGTCAAGAATATTTCCAATTTCATCAGCCTTATCAGAAAAACGGTTTTCAAGGTCTTCGGTGCTGCTCCTGAACTGTGCATCAAGCTCACCTGTCTTGTCATAAACAAGGGAATCAAGTTCAGAAATCTTAATCTGAATTAATGTGTCCAGATCACTTGTCTTTTCCTGGAACTGTGAGTTAAGGTCCTGAGTCTTGCTTTCAAGTTCACTCAAAATTGCAGAAAGCTTTTCATCAAGTTCATTGACCCTGGATTCGATCTTTTCATCAATTCCAGATGTTTTTGATTCAAGAGCCTGGTCGATTTCACTTGTTCTTGAATCAAGTTTTTCTGCAAGTTCCCTTATTCTGCCATCAATTTTTTCATCAAATCCCTTTGTGCTTTCTTCAACTATTGCATTGAAGTTATCTGATTTTTCCTGAATTATACTCTGGAAAGACTGAGTCTGTTCCTCAAATTTACGTGTCTGATCCTCAAAAACATGAGTAACACTCTGTGCCCTGGATGTAAAATCCTCCGACATTTTTCCGAAATCTGATTCAAGGGAAGACTTGATTTTTTCTGATTTTGCAGTGAAATCATCATCCATGGCCTTAAGAATTTTCTCAACTTTTTCAGAAAGAACATTGGAGTGAGCCTCAAGATTTTCATTGATTCTCCTGGTCTTGTCCTCAAACATTACCTTGAAATTCTGAGTCTGCTCCTTGAGAGCCTCATTGAATCCCCTGGTCTTTTCCTCAAGTTTTTTCTGAGTGTCATTTATTCTTGCATCAAGAATGGCATCAATCTGCTTGATCTGAACCTGAATTTCGTTTTCCATGTCACGGATTTTATTTTCAAACTGAGTATTCAAATTCTTGAAGGCGGCATCCTCAAGCTGCCTGGCATTTGTTATGGCATTTGAATAGGCAACCTTTATGTCATCCTTGATTTTTTCCATGATAGCCTTGTTCTGTTCCATGGAAACACTTGTTGTCTTTTCACACTCCTGTGCTCTCTGCTCATACTTTTCAAGAAGATCAGTTCCAATTGTCTTAAGCTGCTCTGCATTTTTCACAGAAAAATCCTTTGTGATTGATGCAATTGTCTTTTCCAGTTCATCAGCATTTCGCTGCTGGCGGACAAGCCTCTGGTTAACCTTTTCAATAACCTGGCTTTCCTTTTTTACGGAGTCAAGATTTACCTCAACGGCCTTTGTCATTTCCATGAGTTCAGAAAGAGCATTGTCATAGGATTTTATTTTTTCTTCAATGTTCTGGATTGCAGAAACAGGAGCCTCAAAGGATGAGCGGATCTTGTCACATTCATCAATCTGAACCTGCATTCGTTTTACTGCTGCCTTTGCCTGGATATCCTTTGTCTCCAGATCACTTGCAAGAAGATTCAACTTGTTTTTCTGTTCTTCAAAATAAGTGTCAAAGCCTGCCTGTCTGTTATCTGCATAGCGCTTGATTTTTTCCATTGAATTTTCATTCCTGCCAAGCCTTGAAATAATGGCAGAAACAACAGTCGATACAATGACTGAAATAATGATTCCAATAGCTACACTCACTTTAATTTCCCACCCGTTCTTATTTTTATGTATTTAGAACAGCCCTTTCAAGCTGCCTGTATGTCTTGAATGTTATGTCAGCCTCATCAAGCTTTCCGCCAAAGATTCTTTTTAACCCCGACAAAATATATGCACTTTTCATTCCGGCATTATTGGCACCGCGAACATCATACTTGATGCTGTTTCCCACATAGAGAATTTTCTCGGGAGCAACACCCAGTTTTTTTGAAAGAATTCCAAAAGGATAAATTGAAGGCTTCAAGGCACCTGCTTCTTCTGAACCAATGCACACATCGCAAAGATCCCTGATTCCCCAGATATCCCCCTTCTGATCAGGAGGAAAATCCGAGAGAATGCCTATTTTCAGCCCCTTTTCCTTCATGTGCTTTATGCACTCGTAAGCATATTTGTATGGTTTGATTTTCAAAAAGAATTTTTTGAGTCCATCGTATGATACATTTTTGATAAGTTCACGTGATCTGGGAATATCTATTCCTGAGTACTCAGAAAACAAGCGAGCCTGATACTCATAAAAATCAGCAAGAGGAGCTGTCTTGTGCAAAGCATTTCTGGCCTTATTGTAGCTGATGTAAAATCTGAAATTTCTGAGAATATAGAACGGCATGCGAATATAAAGTTTCCAAGATGGATACAATGTGCCGTCAATATCAAAAGCCACTGCCTCAATTCCGTCAATCATATTGAATAATTATACAGGAATAATTACCTAATCTCAAGAGAAAAGTATAATCAAGTGTCTTATGGCAAGCAGTAAAATATAATTCCCCAAAAAAAAAGGTTTCCAACATCTGTTATAA
>JAEDCT010000042.1 GCA_016294035.1 Treponema sp.
AAAAGCCGCCGCAGGATGGTGCGATTGCCCCTTGTGGGCATGAGTGCCAGCCTGTACAAACAGATTTCAAAAAAAAATAAAGCGTGGATAAAACAAATATCCACGCTCCGTCATCTTCACTTAATTATTTTCGCGTATCTATAACGCAAATAGGTATTAACCAACATATCAAAGTAATTTATAGCATCATGTCTACTATATGTACTCAGACTTTCATCAATATCAATGATTTTTCCATCTTTCTTCAACATTGCATAGGTTCTATAAATGCCTATTCCCTTGTATTCATGTTTTATCAATATGAACTCTATTTCAAAGTTTTTATGATGACCCTTCACCATAATTTTCTTCAATGTTTCCGTCATGTTCTTTTTTTTGTTTCCCATTTTGTTTTTCAACCTCCATTCACTAAAACACAAACTTTCTGTCGACCATTACAAAAAAAATAAATCCTTCATAAAGTGGCTGGACTTTACGAAGGAAATATTTTTTCTTTACAGCTGAACTTTATCGGCTGCCGTCAAGTTTTCATTCGGTAAAAAGTCCTTTACATTCATGAAACCTGCATCATCTTCTTTAATGCATATCTTGCCTTTCTTTCCCGTCCATGCAACGTAGTTTTCTTCTGCAAACCGACCTTTAAGAATAAAGCAAGCCTTTATCTTCGATGCCTTTTGATTAAACATCTTTACTTTTTCCGGATCATCCCCTTCTTTTGCATCAAACAACACAAAATTATTTGGATTTGTCCTTTCATTTACTCCATCAACAGTAAACGGAAACTTCAACACATGATATCCGTTTATGTCGGTCTCGTAAGGACGTTCCAAAGTCACGTCATAAATCCCCGTCTTCAGTTTCAGGGCCTGATCCTCATACTTGAAACTACTTCCAAACATCTTCAACACTCCTTAATATGTTTTATGTTTATATAATAAAAATATCCTGCAATTACAGCCATCTGCAAGACATTTCCTATCCACTTCCCATTCATGCAATTTTTAATACGGTCTCCATTTAGATTCTATAACCGCTTGCTCTTCTTTTGTCATATCATCATTGGGGAAAAAATACGCTATGACAAATTTCCCCGACCTATTCTTAATAATTGAAATCTTCCCCTTCTTCCCTATACATTCATGAAAATATTCATCCTTAAATGGACTTGTAAGCCTGAAGCATTTCCTTACTAAAAACTCTCTTATCCTGTAACTTGCTTTTTCTTCCGGCCCGTCGTCAATATTGGTTTTATCCAAGTGAAAATAATTTGGGATTGTTTCACAGTCCAAACCGTCCACTGTAAACGGAAACCTTATCACCTTAAAACCCGGTTCATAAACCTCATTAGGTTTGCGTAAAGTTACATCGTAAACCCCCGGCTCCAAGACCATCGACCATACCTCATTACCAAAATCATCCACAAACATATCAAAACCCCCTTAACATGTTTTACTTTATACGTAAAATATAATGCGAACTGCGTAGATTGTCAACTCTATCCGTCCATTCAAGACCATTTTTCGTATAAAATGGTGCGTCAAACCACGGTCTTGCGTCCCTCTCAAGTTTCTCCCTTGCCTCAAGTTCTTCATATGAGTACCAACTGTCCACGGCTGATGCACATATATGGTTATACTGTTCAAAATCCGTCGTATAGGCAACCCTAGGTACCGGAGATTTGTTTTCCCTCTGCTGCAAGACTATCTTATACTCTTTATTCTTCACAAGAATCCAGTCAACATAAAAGCAAAATGCCTCAAAAACCGCCTGAAGGAACTGCCTGTCATCCGAAAAGTCATATTTATCCAGCATCCGGTTGTAAATGTCCCAATAAAAGCTGACATACTCCTTGCGGTTGATGTCAGAATGCTTCGGATCAACGACAAACTTCATAAAATCCTCGATAAAGTTACGAGAATCAAACATAACCTTAGAATGAAAAGAAAAATCCTTGCTATCTTCCTCAGAAACGTTATTATTGCGATTCGGAACACGATTAAAATGTGAAATAAAATCCGTGAAAGTCATCGACTCCACGAAAGTGTCCGACCATGAGGGCGAATTAGTACATATACTGGTCAAGTTAGACCGCAACTTCGTTGCGGTCTCGTCCGACATCCTGCCAATACGCTCCAACAAAACACAAACCTCGTCTCGGGCTTCATACTGAGATTGTGGCATACCATCAAAATCTGAGGCAAGAGAGCTCGCAAAATGTATAGCCTTTTCATACTCCATTGCAGAATCTGCCTTAAGCTTGTCTTCCTCGACTTTGCTCTTCTTACAGTTCTTGCGTGTCATCAAAAGCTTGCGTCTGTTGAAAGACTTCAAATAAATGTACTCCTGGATCTGCTTTATATCGGACGGCTTCCACCCGTCCTTTTTATCCAATAAAGAGAAGACGTCCTCTTCCATCCCCTTTCCGATGTACTTCGTCAAATACCATTTTAAGTTGTCGCCTTTTGCGGCCTGTAGATTAAACACCTCGCTATTGACAGACCTATTGATCATACAAAACAAGGTGCCTTTCCTTATGTTCTGCTGATTGTGGTAATATTTCAGCTCCGGAAACGTGTCATGAGGAAAAAACAACATCATGTGTATATGAGGGTAGCCATTGGCTGTGCTTTCGAGGGTTGCTATATATTCGGCTTCGTAGTGCTTCCTTAAGTTCTCAGTAACCTTGTAGACTTCTTCCTTGAGATAGTTTTCCCATGCGTAAGCACGTGATTCGTATTTTTTTATGTCGCAAGTCAAGGTCAAGAAATAACAGTCCTTGCCTTCCGACCTCTTCTGCTCCACAAAGTCAAGGATTTTTCCACGCTGGAGCTTGTTGTATCTTTTCGTCCCCTTTGCGTTGCTTTCAAACCATGCAACCTTTCCCTTACTGTTGACCGACTGCAACATCAACAGGGAAGAAGAACAGATTTCCAGTGCCTTTTTAAGCTCATCCTCATTGAGATTCCTTTCCTTGAGAATGTCCCTGACAAACTGCAATCTGTCATAAGTCTTGTTTCTGTTTTTTTCTTTATCAAAAAGAGACTGGTCGTAATAAAGCTTATTGGCTATAAGCTTTTCTGTCTTTGAAGCTTCCTTGAAAACGCTTTTAAGCGTGTAGTTTCCGCCCCCGTTATGATGCCATACAGGCAGAAAAGAAGTAAACTTCTGCATAAAATTAAGAAAAGATTGGATATTGACTTTTTTTTCGTCTTTACTGTATACTGTGTTCATTGACTTTTTTTTTCTTGTGTATCAAGTGATACAAGGGAAACCTCACATGGAGCCGTTGAGAAGGAAGCACTCAACGGCTCTTCTTATTTCAGCAGAAATAAAATCAAGGATAATGCATCTACTTTCAACACAAGAAAAATTACTCCTTTTCATAAAAATATATTGTATAAACCCCATCAAAAGATTTTTCATCGATTGTATTAAAACCCATCACATTTTACAAGATAAAACCAATAAAATATTTTAAGTTGACTTTTTCAGCTGACATGCGTTATATTGAAATCATCCCAACCAAAGCATCTCCATTTAAAAAAGTTTGACCTCCAAAAACCCCAAAAACGCTGACCCTTAAAAGGCCAGCGTTTTTTTTTACCTCACCGGAAACACATACCTTATTTATTATACGACTGTGCTCCAATCTGCAGGAGTGCGTCCATGTTTTCCCGTGTCATACAATATGCCATTGTATTCCAAGTAAACCGAGCCTCCCTCCGTTCCGATAAATGAAAGCCTTGAATCATCCCTTATGCTGTCATATTCAGGATCTTCCTGAATATTTGCATAGTAAGACAATGAATAGTTTCCTGCAGATCCTGACTGTTCTACCCACTGCCCTATCTCAGTTATTACAGTACCGTTCGGATTGGTTATCTTTTCGATGAAGCGTTCATCCGTAACTTCACCGAAGTCCAACTTAAGACCGTCCACTGTAACCGTGAACTGTGGATAAAGATCAGCTTCTTCTTCCTTGAGCTTTTCCAAAGTGATTCTATTCTGATTGTCAATGAGATAGTCACTAACTGTCACGATATTAGTGAAGTATTTCTTCTCTGCCGTCTTTCTGTATGTAACTCCATTTGAAACCACGTCAAATGATGGAACATCTATGTAGCAGTTTACTTCACGCATCGGATAAGACCTGTAAGTACCTGTAGCCCTTACATTCAAGAAGCTTCCATCCGAAACGACTGAAAAAGGAGCACTCAAAATCGAACTGTCCCCGAACCTGCCTTCTGTGAAGAAGTTCATCTGTACATTCTGGTCTACCCCTGAACCACTGAAAGGCGCCCTGATACTTACCTTTGGACTAGAAGCTGTATCGTATGCAAAAGGTCTGTCGAGGTTTCTTACAAGGTCTGTGTCACTGTAAGGTGAGTTGCCGTTTGAAAGCGTTATCTTGTAAGTCTGTCCCTCATATTCAACATTTATTGCGGCAAGATATGAACCTACAGGGAATGACGGCAAGTCCTGATTGTATGTAGTCGTGTACGGAACATCTACCGAGCAGAATCCGCCGTTATTCTTCAAAACACCGTCAGAGAGTGACAGTACCTTCTGTGCACCATCTGAAATACATGATACCTGCAGAGATATCTTGTTTGTATCAGGAGCATCCATCCATGGTTCTCTGAATGTAACCTTCAATCCTGCAGCTGATTTTTCAATGAGGGATACACCGCAATCAAACTCATGTTCGTCCTTGCCCTCAAGTATTACATTAGGCCATTGAGAAATCATTGAGGCATCTTTTCCGGTGTCATACAAAATGCCATTGTATTCCAAATTGACGTTACCGCCCTCTGTTCCTATAAATGAAACAGTAGAATCATCTGTTACCTTCTTCTGATTAGGATCATCCTGGAATGACCCATAGTAAGACAATGACCAGTTTCCTGCAGAACCGTTCTTTTCTGACCATGATTCTACAGTACTTACTACTGAACCGTCTGCGTTTGTTATCTTTTCGATGAACCGTGAGTCTTTGACTTCCCCATATGCAAGCTTCAAGCCTGCAACTTCTGCCTTCAACTTGAAATAATTGGTTGAATTAGGTTTCTTGACCTTGTACAAAACCGTATCAATTGAACTGTCGATGAGATAGTTACTTGTAGTAACATCATTAGAGAAGTATTTCTTCTCTGCCGTCTTTCTGTATGTAACTCCATTTGAAACCACGTCAAAGGATGGAACATCTATATAACAGTTTGCCTCACGCATCGGATAATACCTGTGATTACCTGCAGCCCTGATGTTCAAATAACTTCCATCCGAGGTAATCGAAAAAAGACCACTCAAAATCGAACTGTCCCCGAACCTACCTTCGGTGAAGAAGTCCATCTGTGCATTCTCGTCTACCCCTGTACCACTGAACGGTATTCTAAGATTTACCTTTACTCCATCAGCCGTATTGTGTGCAAGAGGTCTGTCGAGGTTTCTTACAAGGTCTGCGTCACTGTAAGATGCACTGCCGTCCGTCAATGTTATTTCGTATCCCTGCCCTGTATAGTTTACATTTACACCCGAGATGCCCGAGCCTTCCGGAAGAGCCGGCAAGTCCTGATTGTATGTCGTCGAGTACGGAACATCCACCGAACACAAACCGTTATTGTTGACCAAGACACGGTCGGAATATGAAACCACTTTTCGCATGCCGTCAGAGACAAAAGAAAGGTCAAACGAAACTGTATTGACGGTCGGATTTTCCTTCCAAGGCTCCGCGAACGTGATTGTAAATCCTGATGCCGATTTTTCAATCATTGAAACACTACAATCAAACGTGTGGCGGTCAATTTCCTCCATCTGTACGGCAAGACTTGCCGACGCTATCATGTCCTTGCTGCTATCCTGGTCATCATTGGTGACGATACGCACGAAACAATGACTATTGATTTCCTTGACGTCATCGACATCAACTTCAAGAAGCTGGGGATTGTTCTTTGAGTAATAACCCAAATAAAGCTTGTAACCACGGAAAAGCGATGCCTCATTGTACAAGGCGAACATCATTGAAAATACACGATCTTCCTGTGCGATCAATTCAGGGACGCTGAAAGTCACGTGATTGTTTCCTGTGATTGAGTTAACCTTTATATTTGTGATTGTCGTCGGTGGAGTAAAGTCCGTCGGGTACAACGGTATCAAGTTCAAGTCCGTCATTCCGGAAAACTTGAGATTTCTTGCAACGGACATCCTGTAATTCCATTTCGTGAAGCTGGGATTCTCAAAGAGATTGCAGTAATAATTCATCTGCATGCCCATCTGTGCATATTGAACCGCACCTGCAAAGTTGCTGCGGTTCCTCTTCTGCTCCGGTGTGTTCGGATTGTGCGGTATAACGTACGTCCTTATAGTACGCTTGTTCTTCCAACGCTGACCGACCATGGCACCGAGTTTGCCATAAAACCCACCTGATAAAAAGTTCTGTTTTGCCATAAATAAAACCTACCTTTTATATTAAGATATACGCTTAGCGCATATATAAATATAATGGCATAACAAAAAAAAAGCAACCTATTTTCATAGGTTGCTTTCGCATACATACATGGAATGTTTTTGATCTAAGTTGTCAAAATCAACTTGACAACTTCACTTACTGACCACCAAAGATAGCACCAAACAAAGCACCGAGAAAACCCAATGTCAAGTTTACTACCTTTTCAACGATTTTTTTTGTATTTTCACTCATGCTTGCATCCTCCTAAAAGTGCGTGATAAAACACGCACTTTTTCGTTAAGCGATTGTTGCTGTCAAATAGTCGCTGATTGAAGCAACCTTTGAAGAACCGCGAACGTCAAGGAAGTATACAAATACGTCTACATCGCCTGTCATGAAGTCGATGTTGCTTGTAACACCTGTTGTACCTTTCTTTGCGTCTTCTGTTACAACGTCAACAAGACCGCTTTCTTCCTGTACCATTACGGCAACAAGCTTTGCCTTGTCTGTAAAGTTTGTAGCAGTTGGATTTGACCAAGTTACCTTTACCTTGTTTGTTGCGGCTTCTGCATTTTCGCCTGATACTTTCTGAAGTCCACCCTTTGATACGAGGAGTGTTTCCTTGTCAAAAGTACCATCCTGGATCTGCGTCTTGTTTGCCTGAATGATTGCATTGCGTACAGACTGACCGCTTGTGTTGAGTGCAGACAGATACTTGATCTGATCCGCAAAGAGTGCGACATAAGATGTCATTTCTGCAAATGCAGAACGGACAGACATCTGAGCGGCTGTCTTTGGGTTACTTGGCTTTGTGTATGTGCGGATTGTGGAACGGTTCTTCCACTTTGCGCCTACAGTCTGACCAACTTTACCTTCCCAGTTGGCTTTCAAAAGATTCATCTTTCCCATAGTTGGTTACCTACCTTTTGTTTTTTTTTCGGGCAATATGCATGACAACGTCATACATAAACTATCGCTCGTTAGTTTTAATGTAACTGTATCTTTTTATTTTGTCAAGTTTTTTTGATGTGTTTTTTTTTGGCAAAAAAAAACGCTCCATGTGGAGCGTTATTTTTTCTGTTTTCTCTTACTGAAAACACATACCTTTACTTTCCAAATTTGTATTTATATTGGTTATTATTTAGTAAATAAATTTTATTTTTTCATAATAAATTGACTGAACATCACCCCCAACATCGTATGTTTTGCCTTTTCTTAAAGGAATACTTGTAGTATATGCACCCCAAGTCCCATTAAAGTATTCATTAATATAATAGTAGGGTTCTCCGTTCTCAAGTAAATTAACATTCTTACTAATAGGGGTGCTGCTGTCTTGCAGGATTGAAAAAACCAATGTTCCATTTTTATTTGGTGTAAATGGGAAAGTGACTGATTGTTCCTTACCGCCTAGGTTCATTAATTCATCTTTGGTTGTAAGTTCCTGCAACGTAACTTTACCACCTTGAATAGTCCAAATATAAGATACTCCTTCAACACTTGTAAATGTAACACTTCCTTGTGTGTTGCTATATTTTACATATGTTCCACAATAGAATGTATTACCATCCTCAATTCTTATCATTCCCCTTGCATTTTCAAGTTTGGGGAATTCTGATCTTATTATATCTTTTAAATTATCACTTCCTAATGAAGATACAATCTGAACATTTTTAAAACCATCTCCACTGCTTAATTTTAATTTAGCAATATCCTGTCTTGCCTGATCGTCCGTTATTTCCCACTGTGTGCCGTCTATATCAAGTGTGTTTACAATTTCCATTTTTTCTTATCCTCCATTCTGTTTTTTATTTGTATAAGTGCCATACGGCATTTTTTATTGTTGCATCCTGACTTGACATGTACAATATACCATCTTTTATAAACGGTTTGACATTCCATTGCCACCGTGACATGTAAAAGATGCCGTCTACGACTATTAAATATTTTTTTTCTGTGATTGACAATCCCGAAAGATACCACTTGTCTTTATATTTTCTTGCCTTGAAAGCATACACTTGTATAAATGCAAAGTTTACGACTCCCAAAGACGATATCAAAGTAGCTATCTGTCCCTTTGCCGATACGTCCAATTTTGTTACAAAATTATTCGTAACGACCGAAGCATATATATATTGTTCGTGCCCCTCCGGTAATGGCTCATTGTCCTTTATTGTATATGAATAGTCAAAAGTTTCATAGCTGAAATTGTTTTCGATTATTTTTAAAGTGCCTGTATCCAGGATCACCCTCTTCAGATTTTCCAACAAGAATTCGTTTCCTTCAAGTGCGACTTTCCACGCTTTTGTTAAAGCGTTGTTTCTGTACATGTTTTTGTCGGATAATTCCAAATAAGGCCAAAACTTCTTGACTATTGCAGCGGCTATTCTGTTGAGTCCGATGAATTTATTTTTTGCTTTATTTTGTGAATCATTATGCGGAGTATGACTAAAAGGAATGGCTTTAACAATGAACCTATCCTTTTTTTCCACTCCGTATGTTTGTCCTGTTTTGCCACTATAGCCCGCCTTTAATATATTTATTTTTCCCATGTGAAAAATTATATGTACGTTTGCGGATACTGTCAACTTTTTACTTTTGCGACTGTCTTACAGTCGCAACAATTTTTTTT
>JAEDCT010000043.1 GCA_016294035.1 Treponema sp.
TCTAAAGATTTACGCCTTTTTTGTAAATTCTACTTAAAACTCGAAATTTGACCTACTAATCAACAATTGCAAGAAAGGGGCTTTGCTTCGGTGGAGTCCGGTTTTTTGCGAAGCAAAAAATGGCCCCATAATAACTTACAATACAATTATGATTTCCCGCACAAAATTCAATTTCTGTGATATACTCTGCAACATGCCGAAAGCTCTTAGAATTGTTGTAATCTGTATCATCGCAGAAATTCTGAATTTCCTGACAATGGATTTTTTTTATCACACCTTAAAAATCCCCCTTTTTTTTGACACAATTTTTACGGTGGCGGTTGTCTTTTACTGCGGGCTTGTGCCGGGCCTTTGCGTTTCTGTCGGCTATAATCTTATCAATTCGCTAATCTGGGTTTTGCAGAAGGGAGTTGCAGATCCATTTATCTTTTTTTATACAATCTGCGGAATTCTGATTGTTCTTTCAACATGGATTGTTTCGCGCCGCAAAGCGGAGTTTAAAATTTCGCCGGTGGTTACAATTCTGTATCTTGTCCTCATCACCTTGATTTCTTCCTTGTGTACAATAATTTCCAGCGGAAGCCTAGATTACTTTCATTACATTTACTATGATGTGCCCGACATGATGAACCCCATTAAGAGCTTTACTGAATCCTTTGTTAATCATCACTTTAGCCTGCTTGTTTCCTGCATTCTGGCTCAGATTCCAATTTCCTTTGCAGACCGTCTGATTGCAACCTTTGCCGGTTATGGAGTTTATCGCCTTTGCGACCGCTTTATTGAGAGAAGATGAAAAAATTTGAAAAACTGAATGATGTATGATAAATTGTTTTTACGATGAAAAAGGGAATCCACTCCTGTTTTCATCGCAAAATATTTTGGAGATTTTATGTATATCAGGAAATTTTCAAAGGTGGAATGCCTGATATCTGTGCTAACAATTCCGAGAGAGAGGCATATTTCAAATCTTATGTAAACACCTATATTGAAAAAGACGTGCGGAAATTGATTTCGGCTTCAAATGAAACTCAGTTCCGTAATTTTATTTCTATTGTTGCACTGAGAACGTCCCAGGAGCTTCATTATGAAGAAATTGCAAATTCCGTTGGTATAGATGTAAAAACCTGCAAACGCTGGCTTTCGATTCTTGAAACTTCGGGAATAATTTATCTTTTACAGCCCTATATGGCGAATATGTCAAACAGAATTATCAAGGCTCCAAAGCTGTATTTTATGGACACAGGACTTTGCTCCTATCTTTGCAAATGGCCGGACTCCCAAATGCTTGAAAACTGTGCCATGAGCGGAGCTTTTTTTGAAACTTATGTTGTAAGTGAACTCATCAAAAATTTCTTTTCGTTCAATAAAAATCCCAGGGATTACTTGTTTTACTACCGCGACATTGACCAGAAAGAAATTGACATTCTATATGTGGACGAAGAAGGAATTTATCCTATTGAAATAAAAAAAGGAATCAATCCTAAAAATCCTGCGAAAAAATTTACTGTCCTTAACAAGTACAAGCGTAAAATCAAAACAGGACTTGTAATTGACTGTTGCGAAAAAATCCGTGCAATAAATGAAATATCTTACAGTTTTCCTGTTCAATTTTTGGGAATATAAAATTTGGAGTTTACCGCCTTTGCGAGCGATTTATTGAGAGAAGATAAGCCTGTCACACTTGACAAGATTGATTAGGTTGACTAGATTGATTAGTAAATGATTGGCATTTGACGAGGTTTTTTGTATGCAGGAAGATGAAAGCACCGAATTTAAAGAAATTGTCGTTGATGGCATAAAAAAAGAAGTCATTTCATTTGCAAATACAAGGGGCGGAACTCTTTATATCGGCATAAAAGATGACGGAACTGTGGTAGGGCTGGAAAACGCGGACTTTGCATTGCAGCAGGCTTCAAACTTGATTCGCGATTCGATAAAACCGGACATCACAATGTTTATCCGCTACGTTTTTGAAACTCTTGATGACAGACAGGTTCTTGCAATTCATGTTGAAGAAGGCTCTAACAAACCCTATTATCTTGCAAAAAACGGACTAAAACCTTCCGGCGTGTTTGTGCGGCAGGGGGCTTCTTCTGTTCCTGCTTCCGAGGAGCAAATCCGCAGGATGATTCGCGAAACAGACGGAGATTGCTTTGAAAAAATGCGTTCCTTGAATCAGAACCTGACATTTGATACGGCGGAAAAGCTTTTTAAGAGCCAGAATCTTGATTTTGGAGACACGCAGAAACGGACTCTCGGGCTTTATGATGATGCAGGACTTTTTACAAACACTGCGCTTTTGATTTCTGAACAGAATCCTTTTACAATAAAATGTGCCGTATTCTCAAATGAAGAGCAGACGGAATTCAAGGACAGAAAGGAAGTTTCAGGCTCACTGTTCCTTCAGCTTTCAGAAGTTTACAACTATATCGACCGTTATAACAACCTAAATTCAAAATTTGAAGGGCTTCACAGAATTGACAGCCGTGATTACCCACAAACCGCAATCAGAGAAGCGCTTTTAAACAGTCTTGTCCACCGCGATTATTCTTACAGCGCAAGCACCCTTGTAAGCATTTACTCAGACCGAATTGAAATTGTTTCCATTGGCGGACTTTTGCAGGGAGTTTCGCTTGAGGATGTAAAAATGGGGCTTTCGGTATGCCGCAACAAAAAACTTGCAGACATTTTTTACCGCCTCACACTGATAGAATCATACGGCACTGGATTAAGAAAAATCATGAATTCTTACAGCAGCTGCGAAAGAAAACCTGAGATGCTGGTCACTCAGAACGCATTTAAAATAATCCTCCCGAACAAAAATTCAGCCCTTCAGAAAACTGTCGCATCTGGATTTATTACTAATGAAGAACTGATTTTAAAATATGCGGGGGAACACGAATCCTTCAGTCGGTTAGAAATTGACGCTTTGCTCAAAACGAGTCCTGCTACATCAAACAGAATATTAAAGAAACTCCTTGCAGAAAACAAACTGCTTGCACGGGGCAACGGCAAGGCATTAAGGTATTTTATTGAGAGAAGATGATTATGGGCCACACACAGACTGTTGAAGAACTTGAACGCATCATAGAAAATTACATTACATTTTTTATCGTCTTTGACATTTTGTTTTTTGTGATGATTTTTGTAAGCGTTCTGCTTTTAATCCGCTTTTTTAAGTCAAAGAAAAGCTTAAAGGACTCTAACGAATATCTTGTTTATACAATTCGAGGTCAGGAAGAAGAAAGGGCAAGAATAGCTCGCGAGCTTCACGACACTGTCGCACAGGACTTACGTTACTGCAAAAATCTTCTTGAAAAAGATGAAACGGCCACAAACATAAGCGAGGCAGTTTATATTCTTGAAAAATCATTATCGCAGGTTCGGCTCATCAGCTATAATCTTTCGCCTGCTGACATTACAAAAAAAGATTTAAAGTCCAATCTTGTAAATCTTTGTGCTTCCGTTTCTCAAACCTGCAATGTAAAATTCCGCCTTTCAATGCTGGACGACACGGACACTTCTTTTCTGGATGAAAATGATATTTTAAATATCTACCGTATTGCTCAGGAATCCTTTACAAACATCATAAAACATTCAAAGGCCGAAGAAGCGGTAATTCTGATTCGTAATTCATGCGAAAATGAAGAGAAGGGGCTTTATATTTTTATAAGTGATGACGGCTGCGGTTTTGATTATGATGCACAGCGTTACGGAAATTCCGGCTTTACGAGGCTTGGAGCTTCAAAGCATTTTGGACTTATGGGAATGGAAAAAAGAGCTCAGCTTATTGGGGCAGATTTTTCGGTTTCTTCTGCAGCGGACGAAGGAACTCAAATCAGAATTTTTAAAAGGAAAAATAATTTATGGAAGGCGAAAAAACATTTTTTGTAGTTGAAGACCACACTCTTACAAACAGGGGAATCCGCGAGCTGATTCAGGAGCAGAGCGGATATTCCTGCATAGGCTATGCTTTTTCAAAATCAGAAAGCCTTGAAAAATTAACTGAGCTTTCAAAAGAAGGAAAACTTCCCGACATTCTTATCCTTGATTTGTTTTTAGGCGACGAAAGCGGACTTGATATTTTGCGGGAGGTAAAGGCAAATCTTCCTTCTGTAAAAGTAATTGTCTATTCTATGTTTGCAAAGCCCGGAATTGTTTCCCTTGCCCTTGAAGGAGGTGCGGACGCTTTTGTGCTGAAGTCTGCCCCAGAAAGTGAGCTTTTTACGGCAATTAAAACAGTTCTTGGCGGAGAGACTTACGTTCAGCAGACTCTGGTTTCTCCGCTTTTTACCTATCGCACAATCTTTGACGGACTTACCCGACAGGAGCAGGTAGTCTTCAAAAAACTGATTGAGAGGAAAAGTCGTTCTCAGATTGCAAAAGAGATGAATATTGTTGAACGCTCGGTAGACAATTATTTTACCCGCATTTATGAAAAAACAGGCTGCAAGAATCATGAGGATTTTATCAGGAAGTTTGGGGAATAGGGGGGAGTGAGCGTTAGGGATTTTCGGAATCTAAATCTAGCATCAAAAATATTATTGAAGCCCGCCTTTTCAATGGACAGATTTTGGAAATGTGAATAGAAATTGACAGTAAAAATTTGGGCGTTCGTCGTTCGCTGTGCTCACTTCACGAGTTTTCTTTTGCTCACCAAGTGGTTCGCATTTTGCTACGCAAAAACAAGAAAACTCGCGACGTCGGGCTACTCCAGGTTCCGCTATCGCTCCATTGCTACGCAACGGCTACGCCGCCTTGCGTATCCCTAACGCGTTCTTTAGTTACCTTTCGATATCGTGAGATCTTATGGAAGAATTTACAGAATCATGGTAAAATCTGCTGTTGGAGAATCAGAATGGCAGAAGTTCCCGTAAAAGACAAAATAGAATACACTGTTGCTCTCGTAAGCGATTTTGCAAAAAAATATTCGCTTTCCACAACACAGGCATTCAACTACCTTGACCGCTTTAATGCCATTATGCTTTTGGAACAGCACTACAATATAGCCCACACCCTTGCATATTCTGAAATGGTAGATACATTAGCTTCTTATTGCAAAGACCATGGAGGAAATATCTGATGTTTTTGTATCATGGTTCAAATGTAGAAATTAAAGAAATCGATTTGACTCTTTCCAAACCTAACAAAGATTTTGGGCGAGGATTTTATCTTTCAAATAATTACGAACAGGCCTTTGAAATGGCGACATTTAAGACAACATTTTTTAGAGGAAGTCCGCTTGTAACGAAATTTGAGTTCGATGAATCCCTCTTAAAAAACGGCAGCCTAAAAGTTCTTTCATTTTCCGAATACTCAAAAGAATGGGCAGATTTTGTTTTCAAGAACCGCAATCAGGAGAATCAGGATTTTTCTCACGACTACGACATCGTAATCGGCCCCATAGCAAACGACAGGGTTGGTGCTCAAATCCGTCGCTTTGTTGAAGGCGATATTACTTTTGACACATTCCTTGAAAGACTTAAATATATGAAAGGCGTAACTTTTCAGTATTTTTTCGGCACAGAAAAAGCAATTCAGACACTTGAAAATAAGGGACTCTGCCATGAATGATGTTGAATATCAGATTGAATGTACCACACGAGACCTTGCGACATATCTCGTAAGGGATTTTTCTTTTACCGTGGAACAGGCCTTGCGTGCCGTGTACAACTCAGAACTCTACCAGAAACTCTGTGACCCAAAGACAGGACTTTACTTTCAAAGCCCTCTTTATGTGTACGACTATTTAAAAACCGAAATCAAGACAGGAAAACTACAATGAGCGCAAGTTACAAAAAACTCTGGAAAATCCTAATCGACCGCGACATGAACAAAAGCGACCTCATCCGCCAGGCAAAAATCACCAGCAACATCGTAGCCAAAATGGGCAAAGGCGAAGACGTTTCCTTGGAGAGCCTTAGGAAAATATGCATTGCCTTGGATTGCGAGATTGGGGATATTATGGAAATGAATGCGGGTGAGGGAGAAAAATTAAATGATTATCAGAAATGAAAAAAAAGAAGATTATAGAACCGTTGAAGAAATGATAAAAAAGGCATTCTGGAATTTATATGTACCTGGCTGCACCGAACATTACTTTGTTCATCAGGTTAGAAAAAGCAGGGACTATATTCCTGAACTGGATTTTGTTCTTGAAGAAGATGGAAAAATCATCGGTCACATCATTTATGTAAAAGCAAAACTTATTGCCTTTGACGGTACAGAAAAAGAAATTTTATCTTTTGGACCATTCACAATTCATCCTGAATATCAGCGGAAAGGGTACGGAAGAAAACTTCTTTATCATTCATTTGAAGCAGCAAAAAAATTGGGTTATGATACAATTGCAATTTGGGGAAATCCAGAAAATTATGCCTGCTATGGTTTTAAAAACTGCAGCCGGTACAATATATGTCTTGAAGAAAATATTTACCCTACTGCACTAATGGTAAAAATTTTAGATGAAAATATACTTTTTAATAAAACATGGAAATATATCGAAAGTCCTGCCCATCAATTAGATGAAACTGGATTTAAAGACTTTGACAGTACCTTTGAGCAGATGGAAAAAGGATATAAATATACACAAGAATTATTCTATATTATTTATTCAAGATCCAATGTACGCCCCTGATGTTTATGAAGCAGGCGTTGCGGGCGGCGATTTAGCCCGCATCGGGGGATAGCACGCAACGTAGTGCGGGCGTAAGGGGGTTGTCCCCCTGCATTGAGCGAGAAAAAAAATGCAGGTAGATTACGTAATAAAAAAATCACGGCGGAGAACCATGAGCATAACTGTTGGTTCAGATTTGAAAGTGATTGTAAAAATTCCTTTGGGCATGAGCTCTGAGGTTGCAGTAAATTTTATCCATGAAAAAAAAGAATGGATAAAGAAACAGATTTCTAAAGTTGAGAAACAGAAAAAAATTGCAGCGGGACTGGGAATTCTGAGTGACTGCGAAATCAGGAAACTGAAGAAAAAAGCAAGGAATGTGATTCAGCAGAGAGTTGAGCATTATGCAGGAATCAGCGGTATTAATTACAATCGGATTTTCATAAGACTTCAGAAAACAAGATGGGGTAGTTGTTCGCGTGATGGCAATCTGAATTTTAATTGTCTTCTGGTTCTGATGCCTCTTGAGATTCTGGACAGCGTTGTGGTTCATGAGTTGTGCCATAGAAAGCACATGAATCATTCAAAGCAGTTCTATGCTGAAGTGGAAAAAATATTTCCAGACTACAGAAAATGCAGCAAGTGGCTCAAGGAAAACGGCGGCATATATTTCAAGAGACTGGGGAATTGTGAGGAACATGAATCAGAGTGAATTTTGAAGCCGGAAAAAATTATGGAACATGGTTTACTATTTCTTACTCGGAATTTTATATTCCTTGCATTTTACCTCAAGATTTTTAAAATCGTTACAACGCTGACTTAATTTAGACTTTCCATCATTTATCATTTTGTGATTATAAACATCTTTTGCATTATTTATAATCTGTTCAGTTTTTTGTTTAATGATACGGTATTCGGCCCGAACAAGATTTTTATAATGTTCGTTTTTGATGTTTTCAATTTTAACTGATTTACAAAGATTCAATGGGGCAGGGAACATATTGTTTAGATTTAAAACAGCGTAAATTCCAACTTTTATAAAATCTACAGTTTCGCAAAGTCGTCTATGTTTTGGCTTAAAAGATGAAAGTGGGGCAAAATACTTAAAATCATTTATTTCAAGTATTATACCGATATATTTACGGGAAAAATCCTGAGTTATCTTTTTATTTTTGAAAAGATGTTCCTCAAAGTTTGAAAGGTATTCTATGTAAGATGAATCAATTTCGTAGATTTCTAAGTCTGCCATAAAAAAAAAGCGCCGAAGCAATAAAAACTGCCTCGGCCGTATAAATTTCGCGATTAAAGGCGCGATATCCTTATTGTCTTCACTATAACGTAGACCGATTTGGAAATCAAGTACTATTTTTTTCACGTCCACATAACATGGTTTACAAAATAGAGTAAGTAAAGTACATTAGCAGAGATGCCTTGTGGCAATAAAAAAAATAATTGGAGTTTGGATGTTTATTTCAAGCAAAATGGAGATTGTTCTCTAGCCTTGAGGGGTTGGAACAATGTCTTGCACTTTTAGTGTACCCTCTCAAGGTTGTTTTGTCATTTTACAATTTTGAATTATAGAGGAAAAAATGAAAGATTATGTTATTCGTTTGGAAACTTTTGCTGACCATGCAGAAGTAGAAAATCTGGTACGCGAGTCGTTCTGGAATGTCTATCGTCCTGGATGTACTGAGCACTATGTTTTACATCATTTGAGAAACAATGCAGATTTTATTCCTGAATTGTGTTTTGTAATGGAACAAGATGGAAGAATTATTGGGCAGAATGTTTTTGTCCGTGCAAAAATTTCATTGGATGATGGAACATATTTTTCTATTCTTACCATGGGTCCAATATGCATTGCCAGTGATCTTAAGAGAAAAGGTTACGGAAAGGCACTGCTGGATTATTCACTGGAAAAAGCCCGCGACATGGGATTTGGTGCCGTTTGCTTTGAAGGTAATATAGGTTTCTACGGCAAGAGTGGATTTGACTATGCTTCAAAATTCGGCATTCGCTATCACGGATTGCCAGAGGGAATGGATGCAGATTTCTTTTTGTGCAAGGAACTGAAATCCGGATACCTGAATGGTGTGAGTGGTGAGTATTCAACACCAGAATCATATTTTGTTGCAGAAAAGAATCCGGAAGATTTTGAAAAGTTTGATTCAAAATTTCCAGCGAAGGAAAAGCTTGTTCTTGAAGGACAGCTTTAGTGTCTAATTGAGATGAGCGTCAGTTGTTTATTGGCAGCTGACGTTTTTTTTGCAGAGCCGGCTAATCAGATTATAATAGAAATGACTTTAGTATGATTGTAGTTGATTATGGATGAAGGAATAATTCCTGGAATGAGTCATGTTGCGTTCAAATGTGCTGATATGGATTCAGTTGTGCATCAGGGCTTCCGCATTATATATTTTTTACAACTTTTTCAAGGCATCCTTCGTG
>JAEDCT010000044.1 GCA_016294035.1 Treponema sp.
AATTCTTAATTCTTAATTCTTAATTCATAATTCATAATTCTTAATTCTTAATTCTGGTGAGAGCGTTTGCGTTCCTGGAGGGGCCTGGTGCAGCGCACTGAGGCGAAGAGCCGAACCCCGGAAGGACGTTGCTGGAAATTCTCCAACCGGAGTCTTTTTGGTATAATTTGTTCCATGAATAATACTACTTCTTCACAGCGTGTGCATGTTTCTTTTTTTGGATGTACCAATGCGGGCAAGTCTAGTCTGGTGAATGCTTTTATTGGACAGGAACTTTCCATTGTTTCTAAGGCCAAAGGTTGTACTACGGATCCGGTTTCCAAGTCCATGGAGCTTTTGCCTCTGGGGCCCTGCGTGATTACGGATACGGCCGGGCTTAATGATAATGGTGACCTGGGCCAGCTTCGGGTTTGCAAGACCAGACAAATTCTTGACAGAACTGATATTGGCGTTCTGACTGTTGATTCGACTTGCGGTGTGAGGAACGAAGACATTCTTGTTTGCCGTGATTTTATGATGCGACAGATTCCCTTTGTGGTTGCCCTGAATAAATGGGATCTGAATCATGACAGGAATCTTTTTGAGCTGGCCTGTGAAAAATTTCCGGGTGCGTCGGCTGTTGTTTGCGTCAGTTCCAGGTCAGGTCTCGGCATTGGGGAGCTTAAGGAAAAAATCGGTGAGCTTGGGAAAGCAGATGATTCCAGGGGGCTTTTTGATGGCGTTGTTGAACCGGGCAGCTGTGTTGTTCTTGTGATTCCAGTTGATGAGGCAGCCCCGAAACAGAGAATCATTCTTCCGCAGCAAATGGCTGTCAGGAGTCTTCTTGACCTTAACTGCACTGTGGTCTGCTGTCAGCCTGCAGGTCTTCAGAGGGTTCTGGATTCAATGAAATCTGGGCCGGATCTTGTTGTTACGGACAGTCAGGCTTTCGGGGAAGTAAGCAGAATTCTTGGTGAAGAAATTCCACTCACATCTTTTTCTATATTAATGGCAAGGTTCAAGGGGTTTCTTGATGTGGCGGTCAATGCTGTCGGCATGATAGAAAAACTTGAGGACGGAGATAAGGTTCTGGTCAGCGAGGGATGCAGCCATCACAGGCAGTGCGGTGATATTGGAACCGTGAAAATTCCGCGGGCACTGAAGAAACTTACCGGAAAAAATGTTTTGATTGAAACTTCAAGCGGGTCTGACTTTCCGGATGATCTTTCTGAATACAAGATGATTATTCACTGCGGCGGATGCATGATTACCGAGCGCGAGGTTCAAAGCAGGATGAAGCTTGCACAGTCGCAGCAGATTCCATTTACCAACTATGGGATTTTCCTGGCACATGCCAGCGGGATTCTGGAACGTTCCCTTTTGCCATTGAAGTGAAGGACAAATGAATGGAAGTGCAGCTGATATGGATGACATCAATTGAAAAAAATATATCTATAATCTAAACTGTTTGTATGGCAAAGACAGTTGACGACAAGAAAATCATTTACACAATGGATCGTGTTTCGCGAGCATACGGAACAAAAGTAGTTTTAAAAGATGTAAGCATTTCATATTACTACGGAGCTAAAATCGGTGTCATTGGTGAAAACGGTGCCGGTAAGTCTTCCCTCTTTAAAATTTTTGCTGGAAAAGATACTGACTTTACTGGTGAGACCCATCTTCTTCCAGGATACACGATGGGATATCTGGAACAGGAACCGGAACTGGAACCTGGAAAAACAGTCATGGAAATTGTCAGGGAAGGCGTAAAACCAATCACAGACCTTCTTGCAGAATTTGATAAGGTTAACGAGGCATTCGGTGACCCTGATGCAGACTTCGACAAGCTTTGTGCCCGCCAGGCAGAACTTCAGGAAAAGCTCGACGCAGCTGATGCATGGAACCTGGACACAAATCTTGAACTTGCAATGGATGCCTTAAGATGCCCTCCTCCTGATCAGGTTGTGGACGTGCTTTCCGGAGGTGAACGCCGTCGTGTTGCATTATGCCGGCTTCTCCTTCAACAGCCAGACATTCTTCTTCTTGACGAACCTACAAACCACCTTGACGCAGAGACAGTTGCATGGCTTGAGCGACACCTTCGCGACTACAAGGGAACAATCATTGCAATCACTCACGACCGCTACTTTCTGGACAATGTTGCAGGCTGGATTCTTGAAATGGATCGCGGTGAGGGATACCCATTCAAGGGAAACTACACAGAATGGCTTGAAGCAAAGGAAAAGAGACTTGCTCTTGAAGAAAAGCAAGCTTCTGTTCGTCACCGCGAAATGCAGGAAGAATTGGAATGGATTCATGCAGGTGCAAAGGGACGCCAGGCAAAGCACAAGGAACACATCACAAAGTACGAGCAGCTTCTTGCAGAAGAATCAAAGCGCGTTCAGCTTAAGGACAGCCAGATTTCAATTCCTGCAGGCCCACGTCTTGGAAATGTTGTAATCACTGCAGAAAACCTTACAAAGTCATTCGGTGACAAGCTTCTATTTGAAAACCTCAACTTCAGTGTTCCACCCGGAGCAGTTGTTGGTATCGTTGGACCAAACGGTGCAGGTAAAACCACATTGTTCAAGATGATTGCAACGGCAGCAGCAAAGTCAAAGAACGGTGATCCCATTGATGCAGAAGAAAATGCAGACGGCGGAAACCTTAAGATTGGTGAAACTGTAAAGCTTGTATATGTTGACCAGATGAGGAGCAAGCTTGATCCGAACAAGACAGTATACGAAATGCTTTCTGGCGGAAGCGATCTCATAAAGCTCGGTGCAATGGATGAAAAGGGTCGCCCTCTCAATGGCGGAATCCGTGAAATCAATTCTCATGCTTACTGTTCATGGTTCAACTTCGGAAGTGCTGAACAGAACAAGAAAATAAGTGTGCTTTCCGGTGGTGAGAAAAACCGTCTCAATATGGGAATGATGTTCAAGGAAGCTGGAAATGTGCTTCTTCTTGACGAACCTACAAACGACCTGGACATTTCAACAACTCGTTCACTGGAAGAAGCAATCCAGAATTTTGCCGGATGCGTCATGGTTATCAGCCACGACCGCTACTTCCTGGACCGTATCTGCACTCACATTCTTGCATACGAAAACAATTCTGAAGTACGCTGGTTTGAAGGCAACTGGTCAGAATATGTTGAATGGAAGAAAAAGGAACTTGGAGAGGATTCAGAAATTCCTCACAAGACAATGTACAGAAAACTTACAAGATAACATTCAGCTGCACAGAACCTTTTACGAAAACGCCAGTATTCAAGAAAAAACTCTTGCTTACTGGTATTTTTTTGTACCTTGAAAAAATCCGACAGTAGATCATGCAGGGAAAATATCGGGCAATTTTGCCATCTTCATGTCTGACCGGAAGTTTTTTGATAAACTGGATTAATCTAAACTATTTCGTAAAAATTTTTGGGGAAACTGAGGATGGAAAAATTAAATGTTAGGCTCATGGCATTTGACCTTGACGACACGCTTCTTGATTCAAACACAAACATTTCAGATAAAACTGTGGCCACGCTGAAAAAATGCGCAGAAAAAGGAATCTACATTGTTCTTTGTTCTGGCCGTGCAAAAGCAGGAATGACAAAATTTCAGGAACGCATTGGACTCACACAAAGCGAATATGGCAAGTACATGGCAACAATCAACGGATGCAGCCTATTCAATCTGCAGACTGGAAAAGAAATTTTCTCAAGGAGCGTGGAAACCCATGTTCTGCTTGAAGTAAATCACATGGCAGAAGAAATGGGATTGTATTCTGAAGTCTACAGCGCAAACACAATCTTCTATAAAAAAGAAACTGAATGGACACTAAAAGATGTTCAACTATGCAAAGTCACAGGACAAATAGTTCCTGAATATGAAAAATTTATTTCTGAAAATAAATTTCCAAAAATGCTTGTTCCTGGTGAACCAGAAAAGCTGAAAATACTTCAGGAAAAAGCAAAAGAAAAACTGGGAGACAGGGCAACCATATTCACGAGCAAACCTTTCTTCCTTGAAGTGCTTCCTCCTGACTGCGGAAAGGGAATTGCAGTTCTATGGCTTGCAAAACATCTTGGAATTCCTGAATCACAGACAATGGCATTTGGTGATGCAATGAATGATGAAAACATGATCAGACTCTGCGGATTCGGAGTTGCAATGAAAAATGGAAATGAAGAACTAAAGGCAATGGCTGACTTTATAACCTACAAAACAAATGACGAAGACGGAGTTGCAGACTTCATCGAAAAGCACGTGCTATAAAATTTTTGCCAGGGTCTGACTTACTCCCAGACTTCTCAATAATTCTTCAGAACCGTCTTTGGTTGTCTTGCCGTGACGGTTTTTTATTGCCCTCACAAGAAGATTCTTCGGAGTACCCTCCATATCTATAAATTCCATGAGCTGAACACTGTAACCGTTTTTTTCAAGAAGTTTTGCACGAACCAGATCAGTAACAAGGGCACTGAATCTTTCCTGGACAATTCCATAATCTGTAAAAATTGAATAAGGATTTTCCGGGGAAAGCTTTTTCTTTGAAAGCTGAAGATTAATTTCTTTCTGGCAGCATGGTACTGAAAGAATGGCAAAAGCATTTTTTCTTACAGCATATTCCAGTGCATAATCAGTTGCAGTATCACAGGCATGAAGAGTAATTATCATGTCTGGATTTTTTTCCTCGGAATAGTCAGCAATATTCCCAATCTTGAAATTCAATCCTGAGCATCCTAGCTTTTCGGATAGTTTCTGGCAATTTCTGATTACATCTTCCTTCAAATCAAGACCTGTAATTTCCACAGGAATCTTTTTTATTTCATGAAGAAAATACCAGACGGCAAAAGTCAAATATGATTTACCGGAACCAAAATCAATAACCCGCATTGGATTATCAGCATCAACATTACCCTTAAGCCTGATTACATCCTCAATTACATCTTCAACAAATTCAAGGAATCTGTTTATCTGCCTGAACTTATCATACATCCTGCTGACAATTTTTCCGTCTTTAGTCATGACTCCAAGTTCGATCAAAAAAGGAACCTGAGTATTTTCCTTGATGATATAATTTTTTTCCCTGTTGATTTTTTTTGATGATTCAACGACCGGATTCTTGTTTTTCTTTCGAAGGATTTTTATTTCTCCACGACGATTTGCCAGATAGGTGATTTCTTCTGAATCAGTTTTTTCAACTACACTCTTAAAAAGTTTTCCTGCATGGATTTCAATAAATTCCTCAACTTCTTTTTCTGTCATGGATTTCTGAAATGCCTGCTTTTCCGTAAACATTTCACATTGATACAAATTGTTTTTCTGTGACACCGAAACATTTTTCCATATTCTAATCTTGATATAGTTTCGGCCTAAAGCATCCTGAGTATTTGTTGAAGGCTTGGAAAATGTGACTGATAGAATCATGAAAAAAAATTATATTTGATTTCCTTTTCTGTTTCAATTCACGAATATTTTCTCTATTATCTCCAAAAAACGGAATATTAGTTTGCCATTTCTATCCATTAAGAATACAATTCTATTTTGTGGACAGTCCTTATTTGAAAGGATGGCTTTTTGAGGGTTAAAGGCATGGCTGTAAAAATTACTGAATTAATAAATATTGAATTCATACAGGAATTGCAAAATGAACTTTCTGAAATTTCAGGAATGGCAATTCTTACAACTGATCCAAAAGGCATTCCTATCACAAAAGGAAGCAACTTCACAGACTTCTGTGCCAAATACACAAGAAAATCCCTGCTAGGAAAAAAGAAGTGCCATGCATGTGATGTTAACGGTGCACGTGAAGCCCTGAAAAAAGGAAAGCCATGCATTTATTTTTGTCATGCCGGATTGATTGATTTTTCTGCACCAATCATGCTTGGAAACGAAATGATTGCCTGCTTTGTTGGCGGACAAATTTTCAACGGAAACTTCAATCCTTCTGAAATCTCAAAAAAAGCAAAACTCTTTGGGATTCCGGAAAACGAATATCTTGTAGCAGCAAAAAAAATTCCTACAGCAACAAAAGAAGAAATCCTTAAAAAATCAAAAATAATCTTCAACTTTGCAAAACTAATTTCACAGATCGCAAGCCTGTCGTTCAACCTTAAAAACAACATCGAGAAAAACGAATCCTACAACATGTTCCTTACCTCAATTATTTCTGATATCAACTCGAAAACAGTTTCTGCACTACAGAGAAAAATGACCCAGGAGAAAAAACTTCTTCAGGAAAAAGACATGGAAAGCATCAAGAAAACAATCAAAAAAATTGTTGATGATGACAATTCCCTGCTTGTAAATTTCACCGACATTATTCAGCTTGTTAATTTTTCTGGTTCCATGGAACAACTCACAGAAAGCGAATACAATGTTTTCACTCTGGTAAAAAGAATTGAAGCTGACTGTGCAAAAGATAATTTCGATGATATTTCACTTAAGATAACGGTTTCTCCAGATGTACCGGATTTTCTTCTGGGATGTGATAACTTCATTGAAGACCTGGCACACAGACTCATTGTTTCAATTGCCGAGCACATAAAAAAAGGTACTGTTTCCGTTGAAGTTCTCTGCAAGAACAAATCTTACGCCAAGAATATTTGCATCAGAATATCTGGTGGCAGTCGTGAATTACTTGAAGAGCTCAACGCTAAGTTAAAGAAATTCCTGACCACATTCTCTACAAATGGAATTGACCTTTCTGAAAATGACAAGGTTTGCTTTACCTTGCTCAACATTCTGATAAAAAAACTTTCCGGACATGTTTCCATCGAGGAAAAAAATTCCAAGACTTTATTTAATATTGAGATTCCACAAGTAGAAGTTAAACTGGAAGAACTATAAGGAGCTATGACATATGGAGTTTAATTTCAAAGAATATTCACAACTTTTTGAACAGTTCCTCTTGAAACTGGAAAAGCTTCCTTCTCACACAAAGTCAGACATAACTGAAGCCATAAGTGATATTGCAGATTTCTTTCACATCGGGAAAATTGAACTTTCAACAAGTGACAGTTTTGAAGAAATGGAGCAGGGAAATTTCTACACTCAGACAATTTTCGGAAGCTCACATATCAGTGCATCAGGATTTTTCCCAAAACAGGAAGTCAGTTCCAACGGAAAAGTTTACAACTTCGTAGTCTATCAGCTTGAATCAAGAAAATGGACAAAATTTGAAGAAGAAAAAATTTCGCTGATAATCAAGATGCTTTTTACATTCATTGAGAAAGCATCATCAGAAAATAGAGTAACCTTTCTGACTTACCACGAGGGAGACTTTGGACTTTACAATCTCAATTACTTTAAGGATTTTGTTCGAAGCAAAATTTCATCAAAAGAAATTGTCAAATACGGAATCTGTCTTTTTCAAATCAAAAACATACCTTCAATATATCAGCAGTTTGGAAAAGATATTGCAGACACAATCATCAAAAATTTTATTCTTGACCTGAATGACATTCTTGAAGAGTCGGAAATTCTTTGCCGAATTACAGGTGAAAATTTTTTGATCTGTTTCAATAAAAATAGAATCAATCAAATCAAAAATTTTCTAGAAAAAAGAGAAATCACATTCAATCTGGAAACACAGGAAAAGTTCATATTGAACACAATTGCCGGCTACTACATGACAACAAACAACACCGTGCAGGCATCTGTTCTTTTGGATTACGCAACAACAGCCCTTGATACGGCAAAAAATCTTTCCCATGAATCCTATGCATTTTTTGATGATACTCTCACACAAAAAGCACTGCATGCAAAGAACATTGAAAACATGTTTCCGCAGGCCCTGAAAAATGAAGAGTTCCTCATTTACTATCAGCCAAAAGTCAGACTCACGGACTACAGACTTGTTGGTGCAGAAGCCTTGTGCCGATGGAATCACAACGGAAATTTAATTCCGCCAGACAGTTTTATTCCACACCTGGAACAGACAAAAATAATTTGTTCCCTTGATTTTTACATGCTGGATCATGTTTGCCAGGATATTTCAAAATGGATAAAGGAAGGAAAGGAAGTTGTAAAAGTTTCCGTGAATCTTTCGCGATGTCATTTGAATGAAGCAAATCTTCTTGAACGAATAATTAAGATTATTGATAAGCATAATGTTCCCCATCACTATATTGAAATTGAACTTACTGAAACAACAACAGAAGTTGACTATGATGTCTTGAAAAATCTTTTGACAGGCCTTCAGCTGGAAGGAATTTCAACATCAGTAGATGATTTTGGTGTTGGGTATTCATCACTCAACCTGATTACTCAGTTCCCATGGAACGTTCTCAAGATTGATAAAAGCTTCCTGCCAAATGAAGTTGACGGGAATTCAAACAGGAATGCAATGATAAAGCATATTATTTCCATTGCAAAAAACTTTGGTATTGACTGTATTGTTGAAGGAGTCGAAACCATCGAACACATTAAACTGCTTAAAGAAAACAAATGCTTCCTTGCACAGGGATATTATTTTGACCCACCACTCAAACGGGAAGTCTTCGAAGATCGCCTGATGGCATTATTGTCATAAGATATTTTTTTTGCTAAAGTTTGTTCATACGCCAACTTAGCTCACCTGGTAGAGCAGTTCCCTCGTAAAGAACAGGTAGACAGTTCGAGTCTGTCAGTTGGCTATAGACTTCCAATAAAACTGGGAGTCTTTTTTATTTTAAACCGAATCTCGAACTGTCTAGCGGAATGAGCGCCACATCACCCGTAGCAGGTGCGTGCGGGTGATGTGGAAAAGCGTGCACGGATGCACGCGCCAGCGAATGGAGACGCCCCGGCGGGAGTGCACACGACGTGCACGACCAGAGGGGGACAGTTCGAGTCTGTCAGTTGGCTTAGAGCTTCCACAAAAACAGGAAGCTCTTTTTGTTTTAAGTTAATTCTCGAACTGTCTAGCGCAATGAGCGCCACGTCACCCGTAGCAGGTACGTGCGGGTGATGTGGAAAAGCGTGCACGGATGCACGCGCCAGCGAATGAAGACGCCCCGGCGGGAGTGCACACGACGTGCACGACCAAAGGGGGACAGTTCGAG
>JAEDCT010000024.1 GCA_016294035.1 Treponema sp.
CCTGTTTTTTGTGTTTTTGCAATTCCATTATAACAGATGTTGGAAACCTTTTTTTTTGGGGAATTATATTTTACTGCTTGCCGTCACAAAAAACGTTCTTTAATTTTGTAAACCGCAAGTTGTTTCAACAACTGAGGATTTACAAAACGTTCGCGCAAGCGAACACGTAAATAAATAGAGTTTTTGCAAAAAAACTCGAGACTTAAAATAGATGGCGAAATTTTAGCCATCTATTTTAAACGTTCCTTTTCTATAGCATTTTCAAAACTTTTAGTGCATCATCCACATCTTTATTACTGCACTAACAAACTGCCAGTTAATGCAGTAAAACACAGAATGTTGAACAAACGTAACCCCTCAAAGCAAGCCAAAATTTACACAAAAAAAAGCATTCAATTACAGGATGCTGTTTACTTCTTCAAATGAATCTGTTTTAAAATCACCAATAAGAAATTTGTAGATTTGGCCAAACAACGAATTGTCTGAAATTCCTTTCCACATTCCAGTGAAAAATATTACATCATCAAAAACTCAGCCGCAAAAAAAACTATTCTTCCAGGTGAGAAATTTCTTTTGCCTTGGCAGTAATGCATTCAGACATTTTTTTTGAATCATTCTGATTTTCTGAAATGATACGAACAAAAACTGAACCTGCAACCACGGCCTCAACAGACTTTGAAAGAGCTCCACTCTGCTCACCGTTGGAAATTCCGAATCCACCGTACACTTTGCTTCCACCAGCAGAAACTTTATTGAGGAATTCAATTGTTGCATCATCTATAGTTGTATTTGTTCCTGTGATTCCTGCACGCAATGCTGCATAAATATACTTGAAACCTGAATGAGCAAGTTTAGAAAGCCTTTCATCACTCATACTTGGTGCTGCTACAGGAATATTTTCCATTCCGTTTTCCTTGCAGGCCTTAGTAAGACCTTCATCACAGTCAAATGGAAGATCTGGAATAATCATTCCAGTTACACCGCAGGCAGCTGCCTTTCTGCAAAATGCATCAACCCCAGGAGTATAGATCAATGATCCATAGCTCATGAGATAAATTGTAACGTCCGGAAATTCCTTGTGAATCTGTGCAATATAATCAAGACCATCCTGAGTCCTATAATTTCGTTCCAGGACTTTTGTACATGCAGTCTGAATTGCAGGACCGTCTGCACTTGGATCACTGAATGGAAGCTGAATTTCCAGTATATCTGCACCACCAGCAACAAGAGCACGTGCCGCTGCAAGTGAAAGTTCATTTGTCGGATATCCTGCCACAAGATGGCTCATTAACTTTATCTTACTCATTTTATTCTCCCATGATCTTTGAACTGTGGATTTCCTTGTCACTTTCAAGGCGCTCAACTTCTGCCTTCAGGAAGCTGATCCATTCATCACGGCGGAACACTGGACTTGTAATAAACAAATCCTTGTCCCCACGTCCTGACATGTTAATGATAACAGCTTTATTCTTAGGCAATTCCCTGGCAATCTTCATGGCAGCGGCTCCAGCATGGGCACTTTCCATTGCAAAAAGAATTCCTTCATTCTTTGCAAAGAAACTGATTGCTTCCAAAGCTTCCTTATCAAGAATCGAAGTAAACTCAACCCTGCCTGATGCTCCAAGTGCTGCAAGCTGAGGACCGATTCCCATATAATCAAGACCTGCTGAAATTGAACGGGTTGGAAGTGCCTGACCGTCCTCATCAAGAAGGAATCTGCTCTTGTATCCCTGAACAATTCCCTCGCGGCTTGCGTTTCCAGTCATGCGGCTTGCATTTTCTCCAATGCCAGGACCAATTCCCCCGGCTTCTGCACCAATGAGTCTAGGTTCCTTTTCATCAACAAATGGACTGAAGAAACCTATTGCATTTGAACCACCACCTACGCAGGCAACCATAGCACCAATATCAATATTTCTTTCAGCACACTGCTGCTTTACTTCATATCCAATTACACTCTGAAACTCTCGTACAATATCAGGGAATGGAGCTGGTCCAAGTGCCGAACCAAGAACATAATGTGTCGTGTCAGGATGTGCAGCCCAGTCTCTCATGGCTTCATTAACAGCATCCTTCAATGTTCTTGATCCTGATGTTACCGGATGGACTTTTGCCCCATACAATTCCATTGTCGCAACATTTGGCTGCTGTCTCTTTACGTCAATTTCACCCATGTAAATAGTACAGTCAAGGCCAAGCTTAGCACAAGCTGCAGCAGTTGCAAGTCCATGCTGACCTGCTCCAGTTTCTGCAATGATTCTTTTCTTACCCATTTTTTTTGCAAGAAGACACTGACCAATTGCATTGTTGATTTTATGTGCGCCAGTATTTGCAAGCCCCTCAAGCTTTATGTATATCTGTGCACCACCAAGAATTTTTGTTGCTGTTGGTGCATAATACAAAGGTGTTTCGCGACCAATGTAATCACGGCGGATAGTGTTAAGCTCGTCAATAAAATCCTTATCAGCCATGTAATGCTTAAAGGCAACCTCAAGTTCATCAAGGGGCCTTCTTAAAACCTCGGCAACATATTTTCCACCATATCTATCAAAAAATCCGTCTTTTGAATTTGCCATATCAATCTCCAAAGTAATTGTTACTATCTATAGAAACATAATAATAAAACTTTACGTTACTGTCAATAGTAACATAAAATAATTCACAAAACCTGGCTGCCTATGCGTGAGAACAGCATCCTGATTTTTTCGTGATCTTTTTTTCCGGGGGCAGCTTCAACACCACTGGAAACATCAATCAATTCCGGATTAAATCTTTCAATAACAGACTTTACGTTTTCACAATTGATTCCACCGGCTAGCCAGAGTTTTCCAAATGTTGAAGCTTTTTCTACCAGATTATCTGGAATCTTCTTTCCTGTTCCACCTTCTGCACCTGCAACAAATGCATCAATTAATACTCTGACAGATCCGGTGACAAATCTTTTTTCAAGATCACGGAGACTTTCATCATCAAAAACCTTGATGACTTCATAACCAGAAATTGCATTTCCCCTGCACCCATGAAACTGAATTGCATTAACAATTCCATCAGAAAGATATTTTTGGGCAATATGTGACTCAGTACTTTCAGTATCAGTAATAACCGCAACAAAAGCCGGCACATGAATTTTTTTGTCTGAACAATATTTTCTCACATCTGAAACAATGGTCTTTACGCCGTTCAAATCAACATGCCTGGAAAATTTTTTCTCAAAAATAAATCCGATTAAATCGGCACCATTTTCTGCAGCACAAATTCCGTCATCAGAATTGGTAATACCGCATATCTTTACAAGTGGTTTACCAGTTTTTTCTTTTCTGTTGAGCTTTCCTGATATAAGTTTCCAAAAACTTTCCTTTCCCGATTCATGGTATAATGCAGATCCTTCAAGAAATGAAGAAACAAATTCTGCAGCTTTCTCAGGACTTTTTGCAACAGCTTCACCAATAAGAATTCCATCAAAGCCAAGGGTTCCGGTAAGAAGAGATGCTTCTTTTGTCAGAACACCGCTTTCACTGATAATCCTGATTTTTGAAGGCCGGTCCTTTTCTGTAAGTGCAAGAAATTTTTCCTCGATGAGACACTTTATCTTAAGTGGAATCAGCATATCAATCGTAAAAGTTTTCAGGTCTCTTGCATTTACTCCAAGGACAACCCTATCTTCACAATCCATTTTTTTTGCAAGCTTGAGAACATGAAATGCCTTTTCAACAGCTTCCTCATCACGAAGTTCAAGAAGAATTGAAATGCCAAGTTCAAATGCTTTTTGTGCCATCTGCAAAAGCTTTTCCAGTTCGAGGATTCTTGCAATCAGCAAAACAGCATCAGCACCGCACTTATATGCTACTTCAATTTCTTCCGGCTCAAGCAAAAAATCCTTTCGAAGGACAGCAGCTTTGTTGCCCAGGGAATCTGATAAAGCCGCAACTTTTTTCAAATCCTCAAGAGAACCCTTGAAATAATTTTCCTCTGTAAGAACTGAAATTGCACTTGTTCCTGCAGCAATATAATTTTCTGCAGTCTTTACCGGATCCAGATCAGGAGCAATGTCTCCCTTACTTGGAGAAGCACGCTTAATCTCAAGAATTGTCCCGCTGTCTGGCAAAAATGGAACAACGGGTCTGATTCTCTTTTCAGGAATTTCATGAGCGTATGAATATCCCTTTTGTGCTATATCAGAAAGTCTTCTATCGCAAATTTCTTTCAATATGTTTTTCATTTTCTATGCCAGTGACTTTGATACTTCAACAATTTGTTCAAGCTTTGACTTTACCTTTCCAGACTTAATGGCATCCATTGCCATATCATACCCATCTTTCAAAGTTCTTGCTTTTCCACTGATGTACAAAACAGCACCTGCGTTCATGCAAACAGCATAAAGAATTGTCTTGCGCCCCTTACCATTAAGAACATCCATTGCAAGTCTGGCATTTTCAACACCATCACCACCATTGAGTTCCTCTGCATCAGCATCAGTTATTCCAAATTTTTCTGGAGAAATAATGTACTTGTATTCTTTTCCATCTTCGTTAATCTGATATGCATAGGTCTGTGCACATGGACTGATTTCGTCAAATCCATCTTCTGAAGTAATTACAAGAACACGTTTTGCCCCAAGTTTTTTTGCAGCATGTGCATAGGTTTCAAGAAGATCCTTTGAATAAACACCAAGAACCTCGTATTCTGCTCCAGCCGGATTTAAAAGTGGTCCCATAATGTTCATGATTGTCTTGATTCCAAGAAGCTTGCGGACTGGAGCTGCATGTCTCATTGCAGAATGATATACAGTTGCCATGAGGAATCCAAAATTTGTTTTCTGGATAAGCTCACAAGTTTTTGAAGGTTCTGCCATAATATTGATTCCAAGATTCTCATAGAAATCAGCTGAACCTGACTTTGATGAAACTGCGCGGTTTCCATGCTTTGTAACAAGCTGACCGCAAGATGCTGAAACAATTGCCGAAAGAGATGAAATATTGAAAGACCCTTTTCCGTCTCCACCTGTTCCAACAATTTCAGCATGATCATGGAACTTAACAGGAAGAGGCTTTGCAACCTTGAGAAGACCTTTTGCAAATCCAACTATTTCACTTACGGCAGCACTCTTAACGGCAAGAGCTGCAAGGACTGCAGAAGTAATTCTCTCATCAAGAATTCCATCTGCCAGATACTCAACAAAAGTACAGGCTGTTTCTTCTGACAAATCCTGCTTTGAAGCAATGGTATTCAGGATGCTTTTTACATCAAGGGGCTCAAGGCGATAGTTCAGGAATGCCTTGAAAATCTCATCTCCTTTCTCACTTGCAATGGACTCCGGATGAAACTGAACGCCTTCAATCAAAAATTTCTTGTGACGAACACCCATGATATCTCCATCACAGGAACGTGCTGTAACTTCAAAATCACTGCTCAAAGTTGACTCATCAATTACCAGGGAATGGTAGCGCGTAAAGCTTGCTTTTTTTCCGATTGTCCTGAATACACCACGACCATCAAAATCCATTTCCTCAACAACACCATGACATATTCTTTTTGCCTGAACAATTTTTGCTCCAAATGCCTCACCAATTGCCTGATGTCCAAGACAAACTCCAAGAATCGGAATTTTTCCGGCGAAGTATCTGATTGCCTCAATTGAAACTCCGGCCTCAGATGGTGTACCAGGTCCCGGACTCACTACCATCCTGTCTGGATTCATCTGTGCAAGCTGATCAACTGTTACTTCTTTTGAGCGGACAACCTTTACTTCATCTGAGCTTAGTCGCTGAAGAGCCTGAACAACGTTGTATGTAAAACTATCGTAATTATCAATAACCAAAATCATTTGTTTTCTCCTTCAATAACTGCGCGCAATGCACCAAGCTTTTCGTTTGTTTCCTGCCATTCACGGTCTGGAGTTGAATCATAGACAATTCCACCACCAGCCTGCAAAGTCCAAACGCTGTCCTGCTTGAGGGCACACCTGATTCCGATGCAGAAATCCAGGTCACCGGAAGCCTGCAGATAACCAATTGCACCTGCGTAGAACCTTCTCTTTGTTTTTTCAAGACGTGAAAGAATTTCAATTGCACTGATTTTTGGTGAACCAGAAACCGTTCCGGCAGGGAATGATGATCTCAAAACCTGAATCTGCTTCATGTCATCACGAACCTTTCCCTGAACGTCACTTACAAGATGCATTACATGGCTGAAATATTCACAATCCATATAGCGGGTTACTTCAACAGTTCCAGGCTTACATACACGTCCCAGATCATTTCTTGCAAGATCAACAAGCATCAGGTGTTCACTCTTTTCCTTTGGATCAGCAAGAAGATTTGCCTTGAGTTCCTCGTCTTCCTTTGAATCCTTTCCGCGTTTTCGTGTTCCGGCAATTGGCCTGATTGAAGCAACTCCCTCACGAACACGAACCAGGCTTTCTGGAGATGAACCTACAAGCTGCTTGTCTCCAAAATCAAGATAAACAAGATAAGGACTTGGATTTATGCTGCGAAGTCTTCTGTAAATTTCCATTGCACTGTTTTCATTTTCAAGCTGAAGCCTTCTGCTTGGTACAGCCTGAAAAATATTTCCTGCAATAATTTCTTTTTTGAGAGCCTGAACCTTTTCCTTGTACTCACGCTCACTCTGTTCAAGATCTGTAATTGTTCTTGTTGGAAGAGGATCTTCCGGAGCTGCAAGATAAGAAAAGTCCAGATCATTGAGTCTCTTCTTCAAATTATCAACTGCCTTCTGAAGATCAATCTGATGCTCCATGTAGTTGAATGCAAAAACATGCAGGGTTTCAGTAAAGTGATCAAAAACAATATAAAGATGACCTGCAACAAATTCGCTTTCCGGAATCTTAAGCTCATCCTTCTGAGGAGCAAGAGTAATGGTGTCACAGCGGGCACAGAATTCATAGGAAAGATATCCGATTCCACTTGCAGGAACAGGAATGTCCTTAACGGGAACTTCATTTTCACTTGCAACATACAAAAGTGCATCAAGAATATCAGGCTTGTGAGGAACAGTTGAACCTGGAGCAATCATTTCAACCTTTCCGCCATTTGATTCTGCAGTCTGCTCAGTAAAGGGAACACGTCGACCATCAATAATGAATGCAATACCGTCATCATCCTGAAGAATATGGAATGCTTCCTCTGCCATGAGAATCGAATAGCGTTCTTTTCCCATGTTAAATCTTGCACTTTCAAGAATTGCCTTTGCACCAATTTTTCGGGCCAGGCTGAATGGAGTATATCTGTCACTTGGCAAGGAAAGATAAATGCTGTCTGTTCTTTTAATCATAATTCACCTCTATATGTTTCTACAAATAGTAGCGTTTCTATCTATAGTAATGATTCTATATATAGAAACAGTTACTGTCAATAGAAACATACAAAAAAAATTATTGTTTTTTATTTTTCATCAATTTATATTAGTAGTATGAAATACATAACCGGAGAAAAAACACCGTACACGGGATTCGAAATGGAAGTTGTATTCAAGGATGAGCTTTTCCTCCCTGAAATTACAAAAGATTTCTACACAATGATTTTATTCACATCATGCACGCTTACCGTTGAATCAGACGAAACCGAGTCATTTTCCGATTATGGTCTTCTTGTACTTGCACCAGATCACGGGATAAGAAAAATCTCAGTCACGTCAAAATCAAAAAACTATTCGGTGCAGACACTGATTTTCTCATCCTTTGGTCTCAACGTGAACAACAAGAAATTTCCAGATTCCTTTGAATATGAATTTTTCAAGAACTTTGACACAGGATATCGAAAGGTGAGCATTACTCCAAAACTGCTTGAGACATTCACGTCAAACTTTGCAAACATTGAATCTGAAATGAATATTGTCCAGGGGCATCTATGGCCATGCATCGCCCGATCCTACATTTCAGAACTGGTGATTCTGCTTTCAAGAAATATTTTTCTTTCCCAAATACACACTCAGAATGAAGATGCATCTGAAAAAAAAATCAAGGAAATAATCGAGTACTTTCAGTATTCAATGAAAGACAAAATTACGCTGGATCAGGTTTCAAGAATGTTCGCAACAAACAGAACAACACTCAATTCCATGTTCAACAAAAAATACGGACTAAGTGCCATTGCCTACCTGAACAAAATGAGAATCGAAAACGCATCAATCATGCTCACAAACACGGCAATGCCAATATGTGACATAGCAGAACGAACCGGATTTACCGACGAATCCTATTTTTCAAAGGCCTACAAAAAGATGACGGGAAAAACTCCAAGCGAATACAGACTTTCAATTCCCCATCCTCATGGACTTGTGTGGCCTGAATTCTCACTTTGAACCAACGAAAAGCCTTCAAATTTTATTGCAGATATTACAAGTACCATTGCATATTTTCCATTCGAAAACTCACAGCATGGAGTTATAGTTTAACCATAACAAACCAAACCGGAGGAAAATATGAAAAAAATTACAAGCAGAATTCTGGCACTTGCAGCAGGAACAATCGCATTATCATCAATTCTTTGCTCATGCGGAGGAAAATCACTCAAGCTGATTCATTCCACAGGTCCTTCAAATGACAACATGTACGCTGGAGTAATGTTCAGCGAAAAACAAGGATACACATTCGGTGAAAAAGGTGTAGTTCTCAGAACTGATGACGGCGGATCAACATGGACAAAAGGCGACCACTACTCCCTCGCTTTTCAGGCAGCCTATATTTTTGACATGAACAATCTTTTTCTGGTTGGCGACGGATGGCTTTTTGCAGAGTCAACTGATGGTGGAAAGACATGCCAGCATTTTCCACGATTCGGTGGAAGCGGAGTTCTCAAGGGTGTCAACATGAAAGACACACAGACAGGATGGGCCTGGGACAAGAAAGTTCTTGGCGAATACACAAAGGGAGACGAAGACTACAAGTATCTCGAAAAGCCAGCAGAATCAAAAAACATCGAATGTGCACTCATGCTTGATGCAGGAAAGGGATTTCTCTATGACGACAAGGGAAACCTGATGTACACAGAAAACTACGGTCAGACCTGGGTAAAGAACACAACTCTATTCAATGATGAAAATGCTGAATACAAGACATTTGTGGGAGACCTTCATCCGACAAACGTTCTTGACCTTACTGATGGTGTAATCCGACTTGCAGCATTTGAAAAGAAAGGCCTTAGAACATTCAGGATCAAGGTTTATGCAAGTACAGACAACGGCAAGACATTCATTGAAGAATCAGTGACTCCACTTGCAAAAGAACCAAAAAGCATCACATTCAACAGATCAAAGCAGATTTCCGTTTACTACATGGATTCAACAATTGATTTGTTCAGCATAGAGTAATATCTTCATGCTAATGGAAAGGGCTGACCAATAAGTATAGGCAAGCTGAACTTGATTCAGCATCTACGCAATATACAGTGCATAGATTCCGAAACACACATTCGTAGCAGGTGCGTGCGAATGTGGCGTAGCGTTCGGAATGACGATACGCAACGATTTTTTTGGTCAGCCCCTTTCATATTTATAGTGGACGAGTCAAAAGCAGGATGCCATTAGTCCCATCAATATAATCACAGGCTAGAGATTTGAATATCCCATCAGGAATGCATCAATTTCTCTTGCACATTCACGGCCCTCAGCAATTGCCCAGACAACAAGAGACTGTCCGCGTCTCATGTCACCACAGGCAAAAACTTTTTCCACGCTGGTCTTGTATTTGCCTTCGTCGGCAGCAACAGTTCCGCGTGGTGTCATTTCCGTGCCAAAGGCCTTTGGAGTGTAATCTTCAGCACCGAGGAATCCTGCTGCAACAAGAATCAAGTCGGCCTTGAGTTCTTTTTCAGAGCCTTCGATTTCACAGAGCTTTCTCTGGCCGTCAACGTTTCTGAATTCAACCTGAACAGTCTTTACGCCTGTTACATGACCGTCTTTCTGGTAGATTTCCTTGATTGTTGTTTTGTATACGCGAGGATCTTCTCCCTGTGTTGCAATTACTTCCATCTGGCCGTAGTCTGTTTTGAGAACCTTTGGCCACTGGGGCCATGGATTGTTTTCTGCACGTTCAACCGGAGGCTTTGGCATCATTTCAAGAGCAACAACATTTGCAGCTCCAAGACGAACACAAGTTCCTGTACAGTCATTGCCAGTATCACCACCACCAACAATAATTACATTCTTTCCTCGTGGATCCATGTCACCCAAAGCAAATGGCTGACTTTTCTTTACAACTTCCTTAGTAACTGCTGTAAGAAAATCAACTGCAGGATAAATGCCAACAGCATCTTCACCAGCCACATTGAGTCTGCGAGCCTTCTTTGCACCGCAGCAGAGAGCAACGGCATCAAATTCCTTAAGGAGTTCTTCAGCCTTTTTGTCTGCACCAATATTTGCGTTTACAATAAATTCAACGCCTTCTGCCTTCATGAGGTCAACACGGCGATCGATGATTTTTTTGTCAAGTTTCATGTTCGGAATGCCATACATCAAAAGTCCACCAGCATGGTCTTCGCGTTCAAAAACAGTAACATTGTGTCCGCGGCGGTTCAACAAATCTGCAACAGCAAGACCTGCAGGACCTGAACCTACAACTGCGATTTTCTTTCCGCTTCTTACCTTTGGAATCTGTGGCTTCATGTAGCCTGATTCAAAAGCCTTTTCAATAATGTAAAGTTCGTTGTCATGAATTGTTACAGGATCCTTTATATCCTTTCCATCGCTGTAATCCTTTTCCATGCTGATGCAGTTACAGGCTTTTTCACAAAGAGCAGGGCATACACGACCTGTGAACTCAGGAAAACTTGAAGTCTTCAAAAGTCTCCAGGCAGCCATATCGTACTGTCCCTTGTAAAGTGCATCATTCCATTCAGGAATAAAGTTGTGCAGCGGACAACCTGTTACCATACCCCCAAGCTTAATTGCACTCTGGCACATGGGTACACCGCAGTTCATGCATCGGCTTGCCTGCTTACGACGCTCTTCATCAGTAAGCAAAACATGCATTTCCTCAAAATTTTCTATTCTCTTGAGTGGCTCAATCCAGTCATTTTCTATTCTTGTATATTGTATAAATCCGTTTGGTTTTCCCATAATAAAATCTCCAATTAATAATTCACAATTCCAATTCATAATTCATAATTTATAATTTATAATTTATAATTTATAATTCATAATTCACAATTCATAATTTATAATTTATAATTTATAATTCATAATTTATAATTCATAATTCTGAATTAGTGATTTCTATCTATGAATTGCAAAACATACTCATGCTGTAAATTTCTTGAAAGCATTCAAAACTGCATCATCATGATCAACGCCATTTGACTCTTCTTCGGCAATCAACTTAAGCATTTTGGCGTAGTCATTAGGAATGATCTTCTTGAATTTAGAAATGCTTCCATCCCAGTCAGCAAGGAGATTTTTACCTACAGTACTTCCAGTTTCTGCTACATGCTGCTCAACAAGTGACTTTACAATTTCAATGTCATGGTCTTCAGATAGTTCGGTCATTGTAACAAGCTCCTTGTTCAAGCGCTGATACAGATCATGATTTTCATCAAGAATAAATGCAACACCACCTGACATACCTGCAGCGAGGTTGCGTCCTGTTGAACCTAGAATTACAGCAGTTCCACCCGTCATATATTCAAGGCCGTGATCACCACATCCTTCAGCAACAACAGTAGCTCCAGAGTTTCTTACGCAGAATCTTTCACCGGCAATACCATTGATAAATGCCTTTCCGCTTGTAGCACCAAAACAACAAACGTTTCCTACAATAATATTTTCTTCAGCTTTGTATGCTGCATCCTTTGGAACAGACACAACAATCTTTCCACCGGACAATCCTTTACCAAGACCGTCATTTGCATCACCTGAAAGACGCATTGTAAGTCCCTTTGGAATGAATGCACCAAAGCTCTGTCCACCGCCACCAGTTGCATTTACAGTAAAGCTGTCCTCTTCAAGAGAGTTTCCAAATGCTTTCTGAATTTCAGAACCAAGAATAGTTCCAACAGTTCTGTCTGTAGAAGAAACATTTATATCAAATGACCCCTTCCTAGATTTTGAAACTTTTGCAAATGCTGGAAGAAGAAGTTTTTCATCAACAGTCTTTGAAAGCTGGAAGTCGTAAACGTCTTTTGGATCAAAATGACATTTTTCCAGTTCTGCATTGTTCATTATGAATTGTGACTTACCAAGTACACGGCTCATGTCTACAAGGTTTGCTCTTTCGAAAGCACCCTTTTCCTTGATTCCAAGAAGCTCTGAGTGACCGCACATTTCTTCTACGCTGTGGAAACCAAGCTTTGCCATGATTTCGCGCAGTTCCTGTGCAATGAACTTCATGAAGTTTTCAACATATTCAGGCTTACCGGTAAATCTCTTGCGGAGTTCTGAGTTCTGAGTTGCAACACCAAATGGACATGTATCAAGATTACATACGCGCATCATTGCACAACCCATTGTAATGAGAGGGGCTGTGGCAAAACCGAATTCTTCTGCACCAAGGAGACATGCAATTGCAACATCACGTCCGCTCATAAGCTTACCGTCGGTTTCAATTACAACGCGGCTGCGCAGTCCGTTCTGGATAAGTGTCTGATGTGTTTCTGCAAGACCAAGTTCCCATGGAAGACCTGCGTGATGGATTGAACTCAAGGGAGCAGCACCTGTTCCGCCGTCGTGGCCTGAAATAAGGATAACCTGAGCACCAGCCTTTGCAACACCGGCCGCGATTGTACCTACACCTGCTTCTGAAACAAGCTTTACGGAAATGCGTGCAGCCCTGTTTGCATTCTTAAGGTCGTAGATAAGCTGAGCCAAATCTTCAATAGAATAAATATCATGATGTGGTGGTGGCGAAATAAGGCTTACACCTGGAGTTGCATATCGAGTCTTTGCAATCCATGGGTAAACTTTCTTTCCAGGAAGATGTCCACCTTCACCAGGCTTTGCTCCCTGTGCCATCTTGATCTGAATTTCCTTTGCGCTCAAAAGATATTCTTCTGTAACACCAAAGCGGCCGGAAGCAACCTGCTTTATTGCAGAGTTTCTGTCTGTTCCAAGGCGTTCCGGTTTTTCACCACCTTCACCTGAGTTTGATTTTCCGTGGAGATGGTTCATAGCAAGAGCCATGCATTCGTGGGCCTCCTGTGAAATTGAACCATATGACATGGCACCTGTCTTGAATCTCTTTACGATTTCTTCAACGCTTTCTACATCATCAAGAGGAATTTCCTTTGCATTTTCAAAGGCAAACTTGAGCATGGCACGGAGAGTATGAGGATGAGCATTGTCATCAACAAGGGATGTATATTCCTTGAACTTTTCGTAGCTTCCAGTTTTTGTTGCTTCCTGGAGAGCAATGATGATTTCTGGAGAATACAAATGATCTTCACATGTAGGTCCACGGCGGAACTTGTGAACACCAACTGAATCAAGGTGAGTGTTGACTGTAAGTCCGAGTGGATCAAAAGCCTTGTTGTGGTGGAAGTTTACATCTTCTGCAATTTCCTTAAGGCCGATACCGCCGACACGGCTAACTGTATTTGTAAAGTAAAGATCGATTACATCCTTTGCAATACCAACTGCTTCAAAAATCTGTGCAGACTGGTAAGACTGAATTGTGCTGATACCCATCTTTGCTGCAATCTTTACGATGCCGCCGATAATACCCTTGTTGTAGTCGTCGATTGCTGTATGATAATCCTTGTCCAGAAGTTTTTGATCAATGAGTTCTGCAATGGCTTCATGTGCAAGGTATGGGTTGATTGCACGGGCACCGTAACCAAGGAGCATTGCACTCTGATGAACGTTGCGAACTTCTGCAGACTCAAGGATGATTGAAATTGCAGTTCTCTTCTTTGTTCTGATCAAATACTGCTCAACAGCACTTACTGCAAGAAGTGAAGGAATTGCAACATGGTTTGCATCAACTCCACGGTCACTCAAAACAATGATATTAGATCCGTTTCTGTATTCACGTTCAATTGAAACAAACACGTTATCCAGAGCATCCTTGAGAGGAGTGTTCTTGTAGTAAAGAAGTGAAACAACTGCTGTCTTGAGTCCAGGAACATCCAGAGACTTAATCTTCATCATGTCTGTTCCAGTAAGAATTGGATTATTGATTTCAAGCACAGTACAGTTCTTTGACTTTGCATCAAGAAGGTTTCCATCGCTGCCTACATAAACTGTTGTATCTGTAACAATCTTTTCACGAAGACTGTCGATTGGAGGATTTGTAACCTGGGCAAAGAGCTGCTTGAAGTAGCTGAACAAAGCAGGATGCTTGTCACTCATTACTGCGAGAGGAGTATCAACACCCATTGCTCCAGTTGGTTCAACACCATTCTGTGCAAGTGGAAGAATCATTTCATTTACATCTTCATAGTTCCATCCAAAGGCACGGTACATGATGTCGCGTTCTTCCTGAGAATACACAGGAATCTTCTTGTTAGGAATCTTCAAGTCTGACAAATGCTTCAAGTTAAGGGAAAGCCATTCACCGTATGGATAAAGATTTGTGTATTCCTTCTTTGCATCATAGTCACTGATAAGTTTCTTCTGCTTTGTATCAACAAGAAGAATGCGTCCTGGCATAAGGCGGCTCTTCTTTACAATCTGGCTTTCAGGAATATCAAGAACACCAACTTCAGAAGAAAGAATGAGTTCGTTGTCTTTTGTAATGTAATAGCGGCTTGGACGGAGGCCGTTGCGGTCAAGAGTTGCACCGACAACATCACCATCACTGAAAAGGATTGCTGCAGGTCCATCCCAAGGTTCCATCATGGTTGCCCAGTAGTGGTAGAAATCCTTCTTGCGTAAATCCATAGTGTCATCATGTTTCCATGGTTCAGGAATACAGATCATGACTGCAAGTGGAAGCGGCATTCCGTTCATTACGAGGAATTCCAAAGTATTGTCCAGCATTGCAGAGTCAGAACCAGTTGTATCTACGGCCGGAAGAATCTCACGGATTTCCTTTTCATCAAAAACTGGAGAAGACATTGTCTCTTCACGAGCAAGCATTCTGTCTGCATTACCGCGGATTGTATTTATTTCACCGTTATGTGCAATGAATCTGTTTGGATGAGCACGCTTCCATGACGGCTGAGTATTTGTAGAGAAGCGTGAGTGAACGAGAGCAAGTGAAGAAACATACTCAGATGACTGAAGATCAGTGTAGAAAGTTCTGAGCTGCTTTACAAGGAACATTCCCTTATAAACAATTGTACGGCTGCTCATAGAACAAACGTATGTATCAAATGATGTATGCTCAAATTCACGTCTAACAACATAAAGCTTTCTGTCAAAGGCAATTCCCTTTTCTACATCAGAAGGTCGTTCAATAAAACACTGGAAAATTGATGGCATGCAATCTCTTGCAGTTTTTCCAAGAACATTTTCATTAATTGGAACTTCACGCCATCCAAGAAATTTAAGTCCTTCCTTTTCACACAAAGTTTCAAGCATTTTCTTAGCCTGACTTCTGATGAACTTGTCCTGCGGGAAGAAAAACATTCCGACACCATAGTCTCGCTCATCACCAAGTTCGATACCGATTTTTGCGGCTTCCTTTTTGAAAAAGCCATGAGCAATCTGAACAAGAATACCTACACCGTCACCAGTTTCTCCGGTTGCATCTTTACCTGCACGGTGCTCCAACTTTTCAACAATGCTCAGTGCATTATCCACAATCTTGTGAGTCTGCTTTCCATCAATATTTACAACAGCACCAATACCACAGGCATCATGCTCAAATGACGGATCGTAAAGTGTTTTTCCAAGTTCCATTTCTAACCCCTTTTTCCATTATGCTGCAATTACAGGCATAAGGCTTAAACAAAAAAAGACGCCTGGCCTAAAAAAACGTATATTTAAAATACACGATTCCTTAGACCAAGCGTCTTTGCTTGTTAGGACAATTTACATTTTTATGGCAATAAATTCAAGTACATGAAAAGAATTTCTTTGGTAAACATTTGCGCAAATGATATGTCATATTCATTAAATTTTGTGGATAATTTGAAAGCCAGAAGATATAATTCAATTCATGATTATTCTTGAAACACTTGTTCCTGTTTTTTTGCTTATTTGCCTGGGAAAATTCCTAAGCCACAAGAAAATTCTTTCAGCAGAGGGAACAGCCAGCATAAAAAACATCTGTGTTAACATTTTTCTTCCCGTGGTTGCATTTGACTCTCTTCTCCACGGAACATACACAGCAAACCTGGCAGTTCTAATGGCAATGGAAATTCTTGCCCTTGGTCTTGGATTTGGTGCTGGATTCCTGCTGAAAAAGTTCTTTGAACCAGGCATACGACCATACATTCCATTTGCAATGACAACCTTTGAAGGAGGCACTCTTGGATGGGCTCTGGTTGCCATAATTGTCGGTCAGAAAAATCTTTACTACATTGTAAGCATGGACATATTCTGCTGCATTTTTTCTTTCTCAGTCATGGCAGTGGGATTTAAAATGATAAACGGCGAAAAACTTACAAAAAAAGAAATTGTCTTCTCAATGATAAAGAATCCTCTGGTGATTTCTGTCATACTTGGATTTGCCTGCGGAATTCTTGGAGTTGCAGAAAAAATTGACTCATCAAAATTTGCATCCATTTATTCTAAACTTGTTTCAACACTTTCAGTTCCACTTACTCCACTGATTTTGATTTGCATTGGAAGCGGCCTTGTATTTGATAAAAAACTTTTGTTAAAGGGAGCCAAATTTGCAGTCACAAGATATTTTGTCCAGGCTGTTGTCACACTGATTGTTTTTGCCATAATCCAGAAAACCATTGGACTGAACAAAATCCTGTGCTATTCAATCATCATGTACTTTTATTGTCCGCCGAGTTTTCTCATTTCAGTCTTTGCCCAGAAAAAAGAAGGAATTGAATTTTCTTCTGCAGTACTGAGCCTTATGATTATTGTAACTCTCATAGTTTTTTCCCTTCTTGCAGCAACCTTCTAAAAAACCCTTGTATCCTGCACAAAAATCTGGATATATAAATATTCATCAAAACTGACTATTTTTATATATTCAGATTCGTCATATAGTCCGACATATAAAATCCTTTGTTTTTATCATTCTATAAAGGAACTTTATTATGGAGGAATCCCATGGATCAAAGACTACTAACAATTCAGGACATTTCGTGTATTGGACAATGCTCACTCACAGTTGCACTTCCAGTTATTTCTGCCTGCGGAATTGAAACTGCAGTGCTTCCAAGTTCAGTACTTTCAAATCACACTGCATTTCCGTCATGGACATTCAATGACCTGACACCAGACATGGAAAACATTCTTGCAAAATGGAAGGAACTCAATATTGATTTTTCTGCCTTCTACACAGGATATGTATCCCAGGAACAGATTCCAGTCATCAAGAAAATCATGAATGAAACGGGAAGAAAAGGAGCCCTGAAGATTGTTGATCCTGTAATGGCTGACAACGGAAAAATGTACGCAGGATTTGCACCAGACTTTCCAGAAAAAATGGCTGAACTCTGCAATGGTGCTGATGTAATTCTTCCAAACATGACAGAAGCAAGTTTTCTTCTTGGAGTGGAATACCCAGGTGAAAACTACAGCAAGGACTATGTTGAAAAAATGGTACGTGACCTTCACAAGCTGGGGGCAAAAAATGTTGTCCTTACAGGCGTAAGTTTTGAAAAGGGAAAGCTTGGCGTTGCCGTTTACACAGGAGACACAGACAGTATTGAATATTATTTTACAGACAGGCTTCCTATCTCCTGCCACGGAACAGGTGATGTCTATGCATCAAGTTTTGCAGGTTCACTTTGCCGTGGAAAGACACTCATTGAAGCTGCCCGTATTGCCCATGAATATGTGTGCGAATCAATCAGAAAGACAATTGATGACAAGGAAGACCACTGGTACGGAGTAAAATTCGAGAAAGCCATTCCTTTCCTCGTATCACAGCTTTCATAAACTCGGACTTTCCATTAGTTTGCAGTTTGCCCTGTAATGTGCTAAATTTAATGAATGAAGAAGCACAACAGGGCATTACTAGCATTACTTGCTGCCTTATCACTTAATCCGGCAGCCATTTTTCCAGAAAACATAGCGGACACTCAAGCAACTGAACAAAAGCAGGAAGAATCCGCAGCAAACACAAATAAATCACCTGAAGCAGAAAAAGCTGAACCACAGACTGAACAAAATTCCAGTGAAATCAAAGAAGAAACAAAAATCGTTCCAGAAGAAAAAACTGAAGACGAAACACCAAAATACGACTGCAACAGATTTCTTCTTGTTGAGGAAAATATTGACCGTGAAGAAGTTTCCTGGTGGCGCGACAAATATCTGCAGGAACACATGGTTAAATTCCTCAAGGATGTGATTGCCCGCTCAAAAGAATACAGGCTTTATGCTCGAAAACTCATTCGCGAAAAACAGCTTCCTCCAGAACTTGAATATCTCCCAGTCATTGAGTCAGCTTACAGAACATCTGCAAAATCAAAAACCGGAGCAGTTGGTCTGTGGCAATTCATGCCCAACAGCGTAAGAAACTATCTGACTTTGGGAGAATACATTGATGAACGCTATGATCCATGGAAATCAACCGAAGCAGGACTTGCAAAACTCAAGGAAAATTATGATATTTACGGTGACTGGGCTCTGGCACTTGCAGCATACAATTGCGGTAACGGAAAGATAAAATCAGCCATAAGCAAAAGTACTGATGAAAAAAAAGATTACTGGACTCTTTCAAAAAATAACTGGCTTCCAAAACAGACTGCCGACTACGTGCCACAGCTTCTTGCAGTATGCCAAATATGCAATGATCCGAAAAAATTCAATCTGGAGCTGGACAAATTTGATGAAGACTACGAGAAATACATATCTCAGGAAAATGATGACTACGAATTTGTTCCCGTCAAAAAACCATATTTGCTTTCTCACCTTGCAAAAGCCATGAAAGTTGATGAAAGGGAACTCAAAAGATTAAATCAGGCACTTATCAAGGGATTTACTCCACCGGCAACAACTTACCATCTGAGAATTCCATTTGGAAAAAAGGACGACGCACTTGCGGCATTAAAATCAGTAAAACCAATGGATTTTCCCTTCAAGTACAAGGTTGTTGCAGGAGACTCTCTCTGGTCCATTTCAAGAAAATACGGCGTGACCGTTCAGGCACTTTGCGAGACTAACGGCATCAAGGAAAAAGCAATTCTTAGAATCAACCAGATCATCTACATTCCAAAAGTAAAATAAGATGACACTGCTGGTTTTGCGAAAAAAATATTTTCACAGGGGAAACACTTTAGTCCTTCAATTCATTTCCAATTTCAAAGAGGTTTCCGAAATTATCGTACAGCCTGATTTCATTTATCCTGAATTTTTTGCAGTGACTTTCGTTTACAAAAAAATGAATCTTAACTATGTCACTTGTACAGCCAACAGAAAAATCTTTTCCATCTTGAAAATCAATATCATTCAGCATGAAAATCTGTGTCACAGTTTCGTCCTTGTAGCCATTGGCACTTGATCCCCGATTCAGGGCTTGAGCAAGCACATAGGAATTTGCCGAGCCGAATTTTCCTGAAGAAACAAGATTCATTCGTGAAATCATTGTCTTGGATTTTATGTAGATATCGTAGATTTGTGGTGTGTCGGAAGAATAAAATTCCAGTTCAGCATAGGTTGAATCATTTCCATCAAACATAAGATCCGGATTGACAAGTGATGCACCATAGCCACCGCAATAGAATCCCGAATAGACACAAGACTCTGTTTGTTCCCTGACTCCAGTGCAAGAAACCAGAACAGCTGTCAGAACAACTGATAACAGTTTCCCTGCACCTTTCATATACTGACGCAAAAGCACAGACTGTTTCTATTCCGAATTTCGAGTGAGGAACTTTGCGTTTGCCTCAAGTTTCTGGTAGTAAGAATCAACAGAACGTCTAATTTCATGAATATTGTTTACGATAAGTCTGTTGTCAAAAATCTGAACTCGGCCACGATCCATAAGCTTTGTAAGCTCGTCACGTGCAACATCCTGACCTACAGCTGCCCAACCGGCAATGTCGCTTACTGTAACATTGAAAGATCTCTTTGTGTTTCCCTCAACAGGATCTCTTCTGGAAGAACCGGAAAGTTCATCATACATGAGAATTACATCACAAATTCGAACTGAAATATTCTTGATGAGGATAATCTTGAACTGTCTCTTCTGATCATAAATTCTCTTGCAGAAAAGCTTGAGAAGATTCATTACGATCTGTGGATTTCCAAGAACCAGAGCCTTGAAGTTTGCCCTGTTAAATTCAAGACATTCAACTTCTGTACGGGCTACACACGAAGCACTTCTCTGGGAATTATCAAGGATTGCCATTTCTCCGAAGAAAGCACCCTGAGTAAGAATATCCAGATTCTTGTTCTGATCCTTGATACACTTTGAAATCTGAACTTCACCCCTCTTAATCAGATAGAATGTCTCGCCAGGCTCATATTCACTGATGATCACCTCGCCAGGAGCATATTTCTTTGTGAACCTGTCAAATGCAGGAAGATTAAACTGATTTGCACCGAGTCCAGATTTCTGTGATGGAGCAATGGTAGTATATGTGTTGTTCTTTTTTTCACGCTCTGCACGTCCCTTTGCATCCTTGTACAAGGCAACAACCTGTCTTTCAGTGGCAGCATCAGGTGTAAGCTTTAGGATTCTTTCAAGAACATTCACACAACTTGTAAACTGACCATCATTATAGAAAGCCTGAGCCACAAGCATCATTCCCCTTTCCGGACTTACAGCAACTGCATCAGTCTTGAAAAACTCTTCCATCTTCTTGTGAATATCACGAAGACTGCGACTGAAAACACGAAGCATCTTTTCTATGACTTCCTGCTTGGCACTGAAAATCTTTTCAAACTCATTAATGGACATTAAAACTACAACAGAATCAACAACAACACTGGCAGTAACAAGAGCTGGCATGTGAGCAAGAGCACTCTTAACCCCAAAGAACTCTCCAATATGAAGCTGTTCCTGAATCTGCTCACCAGTTTCCATATCAAGACTCTTTAAAACAATCGAACCTGACTGGAGAATATAGATATTTTCGTTCTTGTCACCTTCGAAAAAGATAATTGATCCTTTCGTAAACTGGACTGTCTTTGGCATATATCCCTTCTAGTTCAAAAAATCGCATAGTTATGCACAATACACTACTATACTATTACTAATATTTTAGCACAGAATTTTCATTTATGCCATAGTTTGATTCATTTAATCCGTAAAATCTTTATTTCCGGGGAAAAATTCTGAAATTCACAAAATTGCTTTTTTTATGATTTTTCTTTATTATGGAAAATCCAATGATTGATTTGCACACACACTCAACTGCTTCTGACGGAACAATGAGTCCATCAGCACTGGTTGAATACGCCAAGACAAAGAATATCACAACTCTAGCCCTTACTGACCATGACTGTATTGATGGAATAATGGAAGCCCAGGAAAAAGCCAGGGAAATCGGCATAACTCTTGTTCCTGGAATTGAAATTTCAGTTCAGTGGCCAACGGGAGAATTCCACTTGCTGGGACTGGGTCTTTGTTCATGTTCACCAGAACTTTCATCAGTTATTGGGTATTTAAAGGAAGAAAGAAAAAGAAGAAATATCAGGATGGCTGAAAAACTCCAGGAAAAAGGCATAGATATTTCATACGAGGAAGTTGCAGAAAATGCCGGAACCACAGCAATTGGACGTCCTCACTTTGCAAAAATTCTTGTTGAAAAGGGATACGTGAAAAAAAGCCAGCAGGCATTTGACCAGTTTTTTGCAAAGGGAAGACCATGCTACGTTGAAAGAGTTGGAATTGCCCTTGAAGATGCGGTAAAAGCAATAAAAACCTCAGGCGGCATTCCAGTTCAGGCACACCCTCTGTCAATGTATGTTTCATGGGGAAAAATGGATGACACCATGATTGACATTCAGATGCGTGGAGTTGAAGGACTTGAAGCATGGCATCCGGGAACCAGGGTAAGCGAAGCATTCAAGCTGGAAGAACTGGCATTCAAACTGGGAATGGTTGCAACAGCCGGAAGTGACTTTCACGGTGAAAAAGTCAGAGCCGACAGAAAAATTGGTTGCACAACCGGCGGTAAGAAAATCGAAGACAAGTTCTGGGAAGAAAATTTAAAGCCCGCCATCATGAAAGTTCACAAAGACGGGCTCCTGGACTTTAAGCTTTAAGTTTTTGCGAAAAAGACGAAGAAAACAAATTCCCTCAGTCTATTTAATGATAATAATTCCACAAAGAATGATTACATCCATTGCAAGTCTGTAAAGTGCAGAAAGGAAATCCTTACTCTGGAGAATTCCTGATCCACCAAGAATATCACCACAAACAACTACGATTGCCCAAATGATTACTACAATAAACATGAGAATCTTTGAAAGTGAAGAAAGTCCGGCGATGAAAAGTTTGAGGACAAGAAGAATTCCCACAACAAGTTCAACTACGCCAAAAACAATTCTCAATGTCTTTCCAACATTTCCCATGTTCCTTGCAATCCATACTGCTGCTGGATCGCCACCACCCTGCAATGCCCAGATTCCGCCTACAGCAAGAAGACATCCAACTGCAATCTGAAGAACAAGGTGAAACAATGATACTCTTTCTTTTGCCATAAAATTACCCCTTAAAAAGTTATTTTGGTAAAATTCTAACCCCAAATCAGTGAAAAATCAATTTTCTAACTGAAAAACTTAATTTGCCCTAATTGATTATAAATGCTAATGTTAGATAATGAATGCCATAATTCTTCAACCGCCAATTGTTCAGCTGAACACTCCATATCCATCCGGGGCATATCTGAGTGCTTTTTTCAAGAGACAGAAATTTGAATGGGTAAAATGGATTGACCTGAACATTCTCTTCATGAATTCGATTTTCTCATCAGAAGGATTAAGAAAAATATTCAGTCAGACTGAAGAAAAGGCAATCTCCATTGGAGAAGAAAGCACAAGATACATTCTGCAGAAAGACTCCTGGATTAATTCAATTGACTCAATCATGGCAGTTTTGAGGGGAGACGCTCAGGAAGCACACAAGCTTATCTACAGCCCACACATGCCCCGCGGCATGCACATGGAACGATTTCTGGAAACAGTGGAAAACCTGAATCAGGACAACGCACGAATGCTGGCAACATTTGCACTTGCCGACATTGCAGACTACATAACCTGCGTAATGGACTCAAATTTTTCTCTTGTAAGATATGCAGAATCAATTGCCATTAGCGAGACAAGTTTTTCACAAATCGAAAAAACAGTTGACTCTCCCATACTCTCAACATTTCTGGTTCCATTGCTGGAAAAAATTTTCCTTGAATCAGAACTAAAAAAACAGATTGAGGAAAACAAAGAAAAGACCCTTGTCTGCATATCAGTTCCATTTGCAGGAACATTCACATCTGCACTGTGCATTGGAAAATTCCTTAAGAAATATTTTGCAGACAAAATCCTCATTTCAATGGGTGGTGGATTCATCAACACAGAACTCAGGGAAACCCAGGACACAGCCCTTTTTAAGTACACGGATTTTCTAAGCTACGACAGAGGCTATGGATCTTACAAGGCATTACTGGACAACAATTTTATCTCAGGTAAATCCATCACAGAACAGGAGATTCCTCTTTATAAACTGAAGATTTTTTCGAAAGACAAATGCCTTAGCCACAAGGAAGAAGATGAGGCTCTGGAAGAATTTGAAAATCAGGAAACAAGTCAAATCATTCCAGACTACTGTGACATTGACTTTTCTATTTACCCGAAGGTGACTGATTCCGTGAACCCAATGCAAAGACTATGGTCAGACGGCAACTGGATGAAGGCATACCTTGCCCACGGATGCTACTGGCACAAATGTTCCTTCTGCGATGTTACCCTTGATTATGTCAAATCATACAGAATGACTCAAATTGAAAAACTTTACGAAGGGCTTTCAAAACAATGCGCTTCACATGGTGTCTACGGAATTCATTTTGTTGACGAAGCAATGCCACCAAAGGCTCAGATTGAATTTGCCAGACTTAACATGAAAAACAACAGCTGCAGGATTTCATTCTGGGGAAATGTGAGATTTGAAAAAATCTACACCAGGGATGTGGCAGAGTTTCTTTCAAAGGGCGGACTCATTGGAGTTTCAGGCGGAATCGAAATTGCAACAGGTTCAGGCCTTGATAAAATCAGCAAGGGAACAGACCTTGACTCAATAGTAAGTGCTTGCTGTGCTTTTAAGGAAGCCGGGATTCTTGTTCATGCCTATATGATTTACGGGTACTTTGGGGAAAGCGACCAGGACATAATAAACTCCATGGAAACTCTCAGGCAGCTTTTCAAGGCAGGACTTGTAGATTCCTGTTTCTGGCACAAATTTGTTCTGACCCGGCACTCCCGGCTGTATGATGAATGGTCAAAGGGTGAGCACAGGGATCTGAAGGTTATTGAACCTGAAAACACCGGACTATTTGCAAAGAACGGACTTCACTTTGAAGGCGAAGAAAAAACCCGGAAATTCGGACAGGGACTTGAAACTTCACTCAACTCATGGATGGAAGGCAGAGGAATTGATATTCCGGTTAATCAGTGGTTTGATTTCAAAACGCCATTTCCAACCGTAAGAAAAGACCTGGTAGAAAAAGCCATTTTGAAATACGAAGAAAAAAATTCCAACAGCAGCGAAATTCAGGAATCAGCAGAAAAACTCTGGTGGCTTGCGGGACCAGTCATTAAGATAGGAAACAAACTCAAATGGTCTTACATGCAGGAAATTCACAACACAAAACTTCCAAAAGAAATTGATGAATCCATGGCAAATGATTTTATTTCAGCAGTACTTTCACTTTCACCACAAAACCATGACACTAAACCTATGAATGAATTGTTTTTGAGAGACAAAAACAAAGCCTCCCTTGCAAACAGAATTCTATCTGCAATGAGAGGCTGCGGTTTAGTTAAGCTGTAGCAGCAACCACAACTTACAATCATTCACGCCAGTCGTCGTCATCACCACTGGATGCACGCTCTGTTGAAACAGACGCATTTCTGGATGAACTTTCCTTTTTCAAGGTTGATGCAATTGCCTTGTATTCAGCATCACGTCCAAGCTTTTTATATAATGAAGCAAGATTTCTCTTTGCGGCATCATAATTCTTGTCAAGAAGAACTGCAGCATTCAAAACTTCCACAGCCTTTTCGTCATTTCCAATTTTATGATAAATCCCCGCGATGGCATTCAGCTTAACGGCATCCTTACAGCCAGTCTGACACAGCAAAAGTGACTTCTCAATTTCACCCGACATAGCATCCATGTCTTTCTTAGAGGCAGCAGCAATTTTACCTGAAACAAAAATATTCTTTTTTTCTACTGTCAATGAAACTGGTGGATAGTCTTGGCGCTTTTCAGAAATTACAATAAATTCTTCAACAGTCTTTGACTCAAGAGTAGCTGATGCACTTTTCCATGCCTCAAAAAATCCCTTTGTCATTATTGTAGTTTCAACTGGAATCCAGACATTGCCATCGTAATCAATTGTCTTTACACCATCAAGATTTTTCCATACATCATTTGATTTTAATCCAGTATTAAAGGCAGCAAGAATGTGTCCGGGAACTGTAATAATGGCACAGGGAATTCCACATGATTCAAGAATTGAACAGAACAATGTGGTCATGTCATCGCAGTCACCGGATCTGATAGAAAGAGTTTCAGCAGGGAATCGCACGGTGTCAACGGCAAAGCCAACATTCATCAAGTCAACTGCAGGAGCTACGGGATCCTGAACATAATTTAACGGAAGAAGTCCCATGGCATTTACAAGTTCAACTGCATTGGTAAACTGCATTGAAACATATTTGTCGCTGAACAACTTTGCATCGCGTGATTTCTGAATTGATTCATGGACAAAAGAAGACACAGTAGGATCATTGGGCATTATGAAGCACGAAAGCATGGAAGCATTACTCCAGGTCATGGCAGATGTCTTGTATAGTGTAACAGGTCTTATAAAGGTCAGGCTTTTTTCAATTTCACCTGCATTCCATTTAACTGTGCATTTAAGCTGAACCGATGTATTTTCGCTTACTGACATAACATTATTATTGAGGCAGGTATTCAAGTCCAGAACACATTCTTTTCCAGGCTCAAGAGACTTAACCGAATCTCCACGGCTGACAAAATCCATGTAATTTTTGATGTAACATTCCGCATAGAGATTCTTGATTTCTTTTTTTGAATTGTTTTTTATCCTGACAAGTCCTGATGGATTTCTTGCATAGACAATCTGCAGTGCCGGAAACAAAGATGAAAGCTCAAAGGATTCAACGCTAACCTCACTGGAAGATGACTGCCCCTTCAAAGCTGCAGGATCAAATACTTCAACAAGTTTTGTATACATTTCTTCCAGTTCAGCATCACCTGGATTTTGCCCTCGAAGCTTTTCAACAATTCCAATGGTATCGTAGAATTTTCCCTGAGCAGAATACTTTCCTATTTCCTCATAGGTTGAAAAAAGTTCATCAACCTTGGTTCGCACATCCTTTTTCTGCTGAATAAAATCATACCTGAAGCATTTTTCCTTCACTGCAGAATCCGCAGGAGAAACTTCAAGATAAGTCTTGTACAGGGAAATTGCCATATCCATTGCACCAGCCTTTTCATATTCAGCAGCAAGCTTCTTCTGAATTGGTGCATTCTTGTATTTGTTGACTGAAAGCTGACCTTGCAATTCTGAAAGAAGTTTCATGAGGTCAGGAACTTTGGCATTAGCCTCTGCAAACCTTGTAAGCTTTCTTTCCGAGTTCATAAAATACACAACACCATTTCTATAATCAAAGAAACCAATATTGTCATTTGAAACAGGAAGCTTCCATCTTATTGCCCCATCATTTTCAACCATGACAAAATACTTTGAATCTATTCCATTTACAATCGCAATAAATGATCCATCTTCATTTGCCTTGCATAATTTTATGGAAAGCAATTCTTCTGATTCCGGTATCAGATATATCTTTTCAACATTTCCGTTCAGGTCATAGACATTGACAAAGTTTCCCTTTGCAGAAAAAAGCTTGTTATCAAACCCCATGACAAAGGAATTCATGGTTCCCTTGTAAAAATCAAGTTTTCTCTGGGACTCCGATTCCTTTCCAGCCAGAGTCAGACAGCCTGAACTCACATCAAAATAATATGGCCTGCCTTCTGGTGACAAAAAGAAAAATGAATGCCCATTGGATGTATAATTCCAGTTTACTGTAGACGAGGAAAGTTTTCCTGCAGCATCAAACCCATACTGAGTTCCAATATCAGCCTTTGAAGCCTTGAGTGTCTTTCCGTCATTGCTGCACAACTGCCAGTAATTCACGGCAACTTCCATGTTTACACGAGGATGATCTATCTGCGAAAGCAAATCAACTTTTTTCGAACCTGCATAATCATAAAGAATCGCATTCTGACTCTTGCCAGAATCATCAAATGAAATGAGACCAAAAGAATAGTCATCAAGTCCACGGACACACTGAACCTTATTTCCCATGGCATCAACAAAATACGGATTTTGTTCCTTTGGTTCATAGCGCTTTTTGTCTTCAACAAAGGAAACCACACATTCCATTGACCGCGCACAGAAATCTACAAACTTTGCATATTCCGGTTTTGTCTCATCATAAGAAAAATTTCCATCATAAGATGCCTTAAACTCATATTTTTTTTCTCCACCACAAATATCAATCATGATGTTTTTTTCATATCCGCCATTCTCAAGAAAAAATGAAATATGCTCCTGGTTGATTTCCTCGAGTTCATCAAAAGTCTTGCACAGAACGATTTTCTTTCCTGATGCTTTGGTAATTTCCTCAAGACGTTCAAGAACTCTCATCCCAAGAAGATCATAATCCTCATACTTCAATGTTTTCTTCGCAGCTGCAAGCTTTGCATTCAGTTCTTTCAATTGATTTTCAAGTCTTATAACTTCTTCATCAGGATCAATCTGCCTTCCATCAATGGAAACTCTTTTCATTCCTCTCATCATTTTGACGTTGTTAATCGAATTATTTGTCCTGAAAATCTCACGTTCAATACTGTCTACTTCCGGGCTAGATTCAAGAGAATCCGAGGCTATCTCGTAGATACTAGCATCAATGTAAACCTGAGAAAATGCCAAAGATACACAAAACAATGCTAATGATACAAAACAAAAAAAACTTTTCTTCATAAAAGCTCCAAAAACAAAAAAAATAATCAGTATATTTACAAAAAAACTTTACTGCTCGAAATAAATTATTCTCGAAACAGAAGTATAAAATTATATCCCATGAAATAAATTGAGTACAAGAAGTTTTTAAACCAAAAGGAATTCACAGCCGCCTATTTTTAATCCATGCAATTTCTTTATGAAATAATTCCAGTTATGAAATTATTATGGAAGATACTATTATTATTTATTGATTATTCCGATAATAATGGTGTATAACTTTATATAGTTAATAAAAAAGAGAGTTATGAAAAAAATCAGTGAAAAAGTCATATACTATTTTTCTCGTATTCAATACTACATCCTGTTTGGTGTTGCTGTTTTTTCCCTTCTGTTTCTTATTTTTAATACATACAGAATTTCCATTTCAGGAAAAAGACTGTCTGTCGTTTCACAAAACTACCGGCAGGCAGAAGAAGACGCTTTTTTTTATAACACTGCATCGGACTATCTGACAGCACAAACCCACTATTTTGTCGTAAACAATGACTTGCAGAATCTGCTCAATTATTTTAACGAAATAAATATTACAAAACGCCGTGAAGCCACCTTCAACAGAATCAAAACAAATACAAATGAAAAATGCAGTGAGTTCATTGACAGCATGAAAACTCACTCAGATAATCTTACAAAAACAGAGTTCTACGTATTCAAGCTTGTCTGTGAGGCAATCGGTATTGAACAGAATTTTCAGCCTTCAGAAATTTCAGAAACAAAACTTACAGATGAAGATAAAAAACTAAAAAAAGAAGAACAGATCACCAAGGCAAAAAAATTAATCTACGGTCCAGAATATCAGAACGAAAAGCTTCAGATGAAAAACTGCCTTAAGAATTACTATGACACTTTGATAGAAGACATAAAATCTGAAAATGACAGCTACACAAAAAAGATAAACACATACACAATGCTTGAACATATTTTTGTCATAATTCTTTTTTCATCTCTTTTGTTTTTTTTCCTTGCCAGCAAAAGGCTCAAAAAAATCCAGAAAATTCTCACAGAAAAAAACACACGAGACACTCTTACTGGTGTTCGCAACCGGGAATCATTTGATGAAATAAGAAATAAATTCATGAACAAAAACAAGAACATTGCCTTTGCCATGATTGATATTGACTTTTTCAAGGAAGTAAATGATACATACGGACACAATGTTGGTGATACGGTCCTGAAATTCACGGCTTCAGTTATCAGCTCATACTTTAGGGAAGATGACTACTTCTTCAGGATTGGCGGTGATGAATTTGCCATGATTCTTCCAGACTGCACACAGGAATCAAAAGACACACTCATTAAGAAATTCACTTTCATTAACGCTGCCCTTTCAAACAAAGAAAGCCCGATTCCAGAATGCACACTTAGTGTTGGTATTGCATTCTCGACCATTGGTTACACAGAAAAGCTCCAGAAATGTGCAGACGTTGCCTTGTACCAGTCAAAGAAAGCCGGCAGAAACAGAGCAACTGTCTACCAGCCATATTTTGAGTAAACTGCAGGCTCTGCTATTTTACTGAAACAATTTTTATTTCATCAATCAAAATTTTTCCAGGCACAGGCTCCTGCTCTGCACAGATTCTAAGTAATGAAATTCTTGCCCAGTCACAGGCCTGATCAAGATATTTCCAGACAATTGGATTTATAATGTAGTCATTTTTTCCTGATGAAAGATTTTCAAAATGAATTGGAACACGAACCACATCAGCACCAAGTTGCTTGATCTGAAAAAAATCAGTTTTGTCGAACATCTTGTAATTTGCAGAACCAGGATTCCATGCCTCAAACCAGTTTGACAAATTGACACCCTTCCTGAAAGGAGCCTTTTCCAGGGCAAATGAAAAAGAGACAACAAACAATGTAACCAGCAAAACAATAATTTTTTTCATGGAATTATTATATTCCACCACTAGGCTTTTTCCAAGGAATCAATTGAATAGATAAGATTCAAAAGCTGGGTTCTGGAATTTACTCCACTTTTGTTGAAGATATTGTAGATATGCTTTTTTACTGTGGAAATGCTTACGTTAATCTGATTGCAAATTTCGTTGTTTGATTTTCCATCTGCAATAAGCTTGAGAATTTCAACTTCGCGGTCAGAAAACATAAATCTTGATTTGGCATTGTCAAAGCATCTGTCAATTGCAACTGTCTGGCGGCTGGACTTGAGGATTCTGAAAATAATATTTTCCATGTGCTTCTTTAGTACATTCAGAATATAAATATCCCTTTCAGTGAAATCTCCCTGCTGGCTGCTTCTGAAGAGATTGAAAATTCCAATGATCTTTTCATCCTTGACTATGAGAATTCCAACTCCGTAGGGAATGTCAGCCGGCAGCAGAAAGTTCTGGTAAAAATCTGTGTTTTCACGGACATTGTCCTCGATCATTGAGCTGTCCTGAAATACAATTGTTTCCTTGCTGAATTCATACAGATATTTTACGTAATCTTTTTCGTAATAAGTTTCAAGATATTTTTTTTCAAAACTGGAATCACATCCATAAAAATATGTGTTTTCACCAATGATTCTCTGATCATCATCAAGCAGGATCAAATATCCCTTTGAATAAGTTACCAGCATGTGAAATACATTCATGATTTTTTTAGTGAAGGTTTTGATTTCATCAATTGTGTACAATTCAAGGAGAATGTTATTGATTGTAGTCCATTCGAATTCTTTCAGCATATTGTGACCCCAAAACAAAAAAAGCCCAGAAACTATTCACAGGAATAATTTCTGGGCCTCATTGCCTAATATCTTGAAAGCATTCTATAAAAACTGAAAGCTAAATTCAATAATGTTGTTCTGATATTTACAATTAATAATATAACGTTTTATTTTACTGCTGCAAGAACCTGACCAGAGAACACTTCCTGTCCCGGCTTAACATAGATTCCGCAAACTTCTCCATCACAAGGAGAAAGCTGTGCAGTTTCCATCTTCATAGATTCTTCAACAATAAGAACGTCTCCCTTCTTAACCTTGTCTCCAATCTTGGCAAGAATCTTCCATACACTTCCAGGCATTGTTGAAAGCACTTCAGTTGCTCCATCTGGAACCTGAACTGCATCACTTTCAAGCTGATGGTGAACTTCGTAGTGATCAAGTCCCTTGTCTTTCCACATCTGCTTTTCAATGTTGAATGATTCAACCTGATGAGCCTTTGCAACCTTTGTTTCCTCTTCAATTGAAGCAAGATATTTTTCGTATTCACCATAATCAAACACTGTTTCTTCAACTTCAACATTAAACCTGTCGCGCAGGAAGTCTTCACGGATTTTCAAGATTTCTTCAGCACTTACAGGATAGAACTGAATCTGATCAAAGAAGTCCAGGAGCCATGGCTTACCTTCCCTGAATGATTTTGTCGGTCCCTTTGGATTCCATGTCTGAATTGTTCGGCCAAACAGCTGATATCCACCAGGTCCTTCCATTCCGTAGATTCCCATATAGGCACCACCAATACCAACTGCATTTTCCGGTGTCCATGTTCGGGCTGGATTGTACTTTGTTGTAACAAGGCGCTGGCGAGGATCAAGAGGAATACAAACCGGGGCTCCCAGGTAAACATCACCAAGACCCATAACAATGTATGTGGCACTGAAGATAAGTTTCTTAACATCTTCAATTGACTTCATGCCGTTGATTCTTCTGATGAACTCAATGTTATCCGGACACCATGGAGCATTCGGGCGAACATTTTCCTGATAACGACTCATTGCCAGGATTGTCTGAGGGTCGTGCCAAGACAAAGGCATCTTGATTTTTCTGCTCTTGATTCTGAACTTGCTCAAATCCTGAATTTTAGAATCATGCTCAACGATAAGGTTTACAAGTTCACGGATTGAAAGCTTTGTTGAATCAATATGAATCTGCAATGAACGGATTCCAGGAGTTGCATCAATCAATGGGATTCTCTTGTCTTCGATGATTGCCTGCTTGAGTGCATTTACACGGATTCGGAGTCTCATCTCAATTTCCATTTCACCGTACTCAACCATTACATACTCATCACCAGCACAACGGATTACAAGCTTGTCCTTTCCATCCTGCTCAACTTTCTTGAGAACCGGATATGACTGTTCAATTTTCTGAGTTTCACTTTCCTTTTTAAGTTCAATTGATTTTCCCTCAGAAACAGCTTCAAGGAATTCTTCCTGATTCTTTCTGATTTTTTCTGCAGTTTCAATTGAAATAAAATTGAATCTTACTTTAGTTCCCGGTGCAAGCTGACCATACTTCCACAGTTCACCAGATGGAATTGTTGCAGGACACACAAAGCCACCAAGACTTGGACCATCAGGACCAATGATGATTGGCATGTCACCAGTCATATCAATTGTTCCTACAGCATAAGCAGTATCGTGAACATTTGATGGATGTAATCCGGCTTCACCACCGTCTTCGCGAGCCCATGCAGGGGTAGGTCCCATAAGGCGGACACCAGTTCTGTCTGAGTTAAAGTGAACTTCCCATTCAGTTTCTGTAAGCTGCTGCATGAATTCAGGCTTGAGGAATTCCTGAGTACAGTGTGGACCTGGAACAACGGAAATTGTGTTTGCAGTTCCAAGATATGCTGAATCAACACTTGCATTTGGGAATTCAATTGACTCAGGCTTCTTAACATGAATCAAGTCACCCGTTCTTAGATTTCGTCCGGAATGTCCTCCAAAACCACCCAGAACAAAAGTTGATGCACTTCCAAGATATTCAGGAACATCAAGTCCACCCTTGACTGCCATGTAGGCTCTAAGTCCTGTTGAAGCCTTGCCTAATGCAAGAACCTGATTTTCCTTTACTTCAACCGGCTTGTACATTGGAATTGCAACATCGTCCACAGTAGGAGCCATGTCTGCACCAGTAATACAAATTGTCATTGGAGCACGGAACTTATATTTTCCACCCTTGAGGGTAAACTCAAAGCCTGGAACACCGGCCTTGTTTCCAAGAAGAATGTTTGCAAGCCTGAAAGAGAAATTATCCATTGCACCACTTGGAGGAACACCAATATCCCAATATTTGAGACGTGCAGGATAATCCTGAATTGTTGTCTGCAATCCACCGTCAAGAACTTCAATTGTGTTTTCTGAATATGTGAATCCGTCAAGCATGTGAGTCCATACATCACCCTTCAGATAATTTTCAGTCTGGATGAATGCATGAAGATAATCGATGTTTGTTGTGATTCCGTAGATTTTTGTTTCTTCAAGAACTTTCTGCATCTTGCTGATTGCTTCTGCTCTTGTATCTGCATGAACAATTAACTTTGCAAGCATTGGATCATAGTTTGGAGATGTGACAACTGCATCCTTGATCCAGGTTTCAACGCGGGCATCCTTTGAGAAAATTACCTTGTCCAGCTTTCCGGCACTTGTTGCAAAATTTCTTTTTCCATCTTCAGCATAAACACGGGTCTGAATGCTGACTCCCTTTGTGTTTCCGTAAAGAGAATCAAGTTTCTTAAGTTCACCGCAGGCTTCCTTGACCATCCATTCAACAAGGTCAATTCCAAGAACTTCTTCTGTAACACCATGCTCAACCTGAAGACGTGTATTTACTTCAAGAAATGAAAATTTTTCGCTCTTTGTATCATAAAGAAATTCAACTGTACCTGCACTTCGGTATCCAACTTCCATAGCAAGACGCTTTGCAGCAGACTTCAATGCAGATCTGGTTTCCTCACTGATTCCAGGAGCAGGACATTCTTCCATAACCTTCTGGTTTCTGCGCTGAACAGAACAGTCTCTTTCAGCAAGGGCAGCAACTTCACCATACTGATTTCCGAAAATCTGAACTTCAATATGCCTTGCCTTTTCAAGATATTTTTCAAGGAACACACCTGCATTGCTGAAGTTTGCCTGAGCAAGATGAGTACAAGTGTCATATGCCGACTTAAGCTCTTCCTCAGAATAGCAAACCTTCATACCGATTCCACCACCACCGGCAGTACTTTTCAAGATAACCGGATATCCAATTTCATTTGCTGCCTTAACTGCTTCATCAATGCTTGAAAGAAGTGGAGTTCCCGACATCATTGGAACATTTGCTTTCTGTGCAATTTCTCGTGCAGAGTGCTTGAGTCCGAAAAGTTCCATCTGATCTGGAGTTGGTCCAATAAACACAATTCCATTCTTTGCACATTCACGGGCAAAATCTGCATTTTCACTCAGGAAGCCGTATCCAGGATGGATTGCCTCAACTCCATTTTCCTTTGCAATCTTGAGGATAAGCGGAATATTCAGATATGTCTCACTGACTTTTCCGTCTCCAAGGAAATATGCTTCATCAGCATTTGCTATGTGAAGACTGTCCTGGTCAGCCTGAGAATATACAGCCACAGATGTAATGCCCATCTTCTTGAGAGTGCGCTCAATTCTTACCGCAATGGCACCACGGTTTGCAATCATTACCTTCTTAAACATTTTCATACCCCTTAAAAATCAATTCAATGTTTAGATAAATTTTAATAATCAGTCACCAAGATCATTTTCATCTGACGGATGAAGCATGTTGTTTATCTTTCGTCGGATTTCGATGAACTCAGGTGTATCCTTCAAATCCAGAGTTCTTTCATAAGGAAGATATACAGGAACTTCTGCCATGATTCTTCCTGGTCGTGCACTCATGACGAATATTTTTGTGGAAAGGAATACTGCTTCCTCAATATCATGCGTAACGAAAATAATTGTTGGATGCTCGTCCTGCCAGATTTTTCTCATAAGCTGCTGCATGATGGATTTTGTGTGCGGGTCCAGGGCACCAAAAGGTTCATCCATGAGAAGAACTTCAGGCTGGTTTGCTAGAGCGCGTGCAATGGCAACTCGCTGCTTCATACCACCGGACAATTCCTTTGGAAGACTTTTTCTGAACTGTGCCAAACCAATGATTTCAAGATACTTGTCAACAATCACATCCTGTTCGGCCTTTGGCATTTTCTTAAGCTTGAGTCCAAAACGAATGTTGTCTTCTACTGTCATCCACGGGAAAAGAGAATAAGCCTGGAAAACCATTCCACGGTCGCGGCCAGGTCCGTCCAATTCCCTGTCATCAAGAATAATTGATCCGCCAGAAATATCATCAAGGCCACCTATCATTTTCAGCAATGTAGACTTACCACAACCTGATGGACCTACGATACATACAAATTCATTTTCAAGAACATCAAAATTTACATGGTCAATGGCAAGTGTATTTTTTTTTCCATCCTCATAAATTTTTGTAACACCCTTTCCATAAATCTTGCTGTTTGCAACGCGGGCCTCAATAGGCTGATTCGGAACTTCTGCAGATTCTTTCTTCTTGCCAAAAATCATTTTGTACCTCCTTCAGACCATTTGAACAGCTTCTTACCTGCAAATCCAAACAATCGGTCGAGAATAAGTCCAAGCAAACCAATTACAATGATTCCCTCAAAAATTGTTCCTGTTCTAAGATAGCGCTGAGCCTTGAGGATCTTATAACCAAGACCTGAGTTTGCGGCAACAAGTTCTGCAACAACCAGATATGTCCAGGCCCATCCCATCATCATTCTCAGTGTTTCAAAAAGACGTGGCATCATTCCGGGAATTAAAACCCTGAAAACAACATAGCGCTTGCTTGCTCCCAAAGTGTATGCCGCATTCACATAATCATCAGGAACACTTTTTATATCATCAGCAACCATTGGAATTAACTGGAACAATGTTCCGATAAAAATGACTGCGATTTTAGCTGATTCATCAATTCCAATCCAAACCATGATCAGAGGAACAAAAGCAGGAACTGGAAGATAGCGTAAAAATTCAACCATTGGCTGAATCAATGCTTCGAAAAATTTGAAACATCCGGCAAGGATTCCAAGAACAACACCAAGTGCAGAAGCTAAAATAAATCCAAGGAAAATTCTGTAACAGCTGATATACATATCTTCCCAGATCGCACCAGTAACAAAATCAGTATAGATACACTGAACTACCTTAACTGGAGATGGAAGAAAAACCGGATTGACCCATCCAAGAGAACTGCACATCTGCCACAAGCCAAGCAGAACAACAAAAGAAGCAACTGCCAGGGAGATATACATTTTCTTGTTAATATCTTTTCTTATTCTAAAAATACTTTTCACTTAAAAACCCCTATTTGTTTCAGCCCCTGATTTTCAAGAAAAAACCAGAGGCCAGCGTCAGATCAAACTGTGACAAAATCAGTATTTCTTTGTATCTGGAACAGGGAAATCACCAATTTCATCAAGAACTTTCTTTGCATATTTTGCATTGATCATTCCAGTTACATCAGGACAGCTTTCGATCATCTTGATTGAATAAAGGAACTTTGCAACTTCCTGAACATCATAAGCAAGTGCAGTGTAATTCTGATCCTTTGATGACATTGACTCATATCCTTCCTTAGGACCAAAAAGCTTTGAACCGCTCATTGCAACCCACATTTCTTCTTCTGGAATGTCAGCACACTTTGCCATGTCCTTGATTGCCTTTTCTGGATTCTTGTAATAGAAATCAAGTGAATCATAAAGTGCCTTAACCATTGCAATCTTTACTTCTTCTGGAAGATTCTTGTTTACTGCAAGAACGTCTGCAATCAAACCTGGTGTGTCTTCTGAGTTTGTGAGAAGCTTGCAACCTGGGCGAGTCTGGGCTTCAGACAAAGTTGGTTCCCACAAAGCAGCTGCATCAACTGTATTTGCAAGGAAAGCTGGACCTGAGTCTGCAATTGAAAGGTTAACAAACTTAATGTCATCCATTGTCAGTCCAACTGACTCAAGCCTCTTTGCCAGGAAGAAATGTTCGATTGTTCCATATTCTGTGGCAATTGACTTACCCATAAGATCTTCAAGAGAATTGATTCCCTCGCTTCCAACAATTCCATCAGCTCCATTTGAGTTATCCAGCATTGCAATAACTTCAACTGGAACATTATTAATATATGGGGCAATTGTATCTGGCATTGCGATTCCAATTCCGTCAACCTGACCTGTAGAGAAAGCCATTACTGAATCTGAATAAACAGGGAAATAAACAACCTCAACATCAAGACCTTCCTTCTGATAGAATCCCTCTTCCTGTGCAATGTAAAGAAGGTAGAATGCAGGATAAGGTGATGTTGCAAGCTTATACTTCTTTCCTGAAGCTGCTTCAAGTTTCTTTGAACATCCTGAAAGCAAAAGTGAAGTTGCCAAAACAAATGACATTACAGTAAACAAAAACTTCTTCATAAATAACTCCTATAAAAAGTCAAGAAGATTGTTTCAACAATCGATTGACTTTTTACGCTGTTCCGT
>JAEDCT010000045.1 GCA_016294035.1 Treponema sp.
CACGAAGGATGCCTTGAAAAAGTTGTAAAAAATATATAATGCGGAAGCCCTGATGGTTTATCGGCAAAATTGTTCCTGTTCTTTAATTCTATCCATTTATTCCTTTATTTCCATTGAGAATCCGGTTGCCAGGTTCCATTTAATCTTTCTGCCGCCACTGAGGTTTACCCTGGAGCTTATTTTGTATTTTTTGTCACCGTCTGTATTTTTTTCCTGGGAAAATCCTGCAGAGATGAAGGGACTGTGTTTTTTTCTTCCCGAGTGTCGTGCCGATATGGACCAGATGCTTTTTTTGGAATCTTCGTCTTTATAGGATCCCTGGAATGTGAATGTTCTTTCTTCAAGGGGAAGGGCAAGCTGTACAGAAACCTGATTTGTTGTTTCGTCATTTTTGGTGCTTGAAGCCTGGAGTGTAACCTGGCTGTGCTTTGATGAATACCGGATTCCAGCCTTTACCTGGGTTTCCCTTGTTTCCTGTGCTCCCGGTGAATCCTGGGTTTTGTATGATGGTTGCCATAGAATTCCAATAAGCACAATGGATTTTTCTGTCGTTATTTCATACTGCGGGTTTATGCAGAACTGGAATCTTGCATTCTGGGTTGATGAGTCAGCGCAGATCATTCCACGGTCGCATGCAAATATTGAAGTGTTGAGTGTAAGACTGTTCAGAAAAACTGATGTGTGTAGTCTTTGCCAGAGGTAGTGCCCGCCAAGAGGGCTTTCATTGATTCCTCCCGCAAGTGCAAGGGAAAATGCATTTAGCTGGATGTTGGTTTCGGCTTCGGCAAAGAGGCACTGTGATTTCGGGTAGGTGCGTTTTTTCTGCCACCATGCTGAATCCGGTGTTTTTTCAAGATTGAATAGACCGGCCTGAAATGAAATACCTGTCCTTGCCTTGTTAATCCTGAATTTTCGTGAAATACTTGCAAATGATTCCTTTTCTTCTGTAACGGCAAGCTGAATGCGTGAATGTGAATTCTTTTCTTCTGTTCCAATTTCAATGGCTGCTGCAAGGGGCTTTTCTCCCTGGTTCCAGGATGGAATGTCTGGCTGTATTCCAAGGGCGAATGTTTTTGGAGGTGAGAAAGGGCTCTGGGCTGAAAGTCCCGGTGATTTCATTCTTGATATGCCCTGGGTAAAAGTCAGGTTTCCTGTCAAAATATCAGCGTAGAACCTTTTGTCAAAAAAATTGATGTGTTGTTTTATTCCCCATTTTTTCTGGCTTTTTTCCCATGTTGATGCGGGAAATTCCTGTTCCAGTTCTGAAAGATTTGTTGACGGCATTTTGAATGATGCCTTAATTTGTGTAGATCCAAAATAGATGTCTATGCCAGAGCTGAATGTTATTGAAGACTCTTTTAGGCTGGTGCTGTTTTTTGCACTTCCAGTGATTTCCTGGTGAAAGACCGAATCAAGTTCAGGAAGTGCATGAATTCCTTGTAAAGAAACTGCTGCCAGTGTCAGCATGATATGAAATTTCTTTTTCATACATATTTTATATCCGTTTAAAATCATAATGAACAAAAGTAATCTTTGGAAAATGAATAAAATCATTGTGTGAATGTCCTTGAATAAAAATCTGAAAACCTATACACTCAAGGCTCAATTTTAGGGTGATCGGGAATCTTGATTTTTGTCGAGATTTTGCGGGACCCATGCGCATGACTTTCTTTAAAGCCGGTATATGTGGTTAAAGGGTTGACTTGACTAGCTTGAGTCGTAATTTTTTTTATAACGTATCGGCCTTTGGATTTTCATGAAAGGAACAGGTATCGTTTATGGAAAATGAACTCTTTAATGAAGAGGAAGACCTTGTTGTGTCTTCCCAGGATGCAGGTATGTCTGAAGATGTATCTGACGATGAAATCGGCTTTGAGGATTTGGGTCTAGACGAAATTACTCTTGCTGCAATTAAAAAGAAGGGTTTTGTGACTCCTTCTCCTATTCAGGTTCTTGCCATCCCAAGGCTTTTAAATGGTGATGCAAATGTCATTGCAAAGGCCAGAACAGGTACTGGTAAGACAGCAGCTTTTGGACTTCCACTTGTACAGACACTGAGAAAGGAAACAGGCAATGTTCGTGCCATTATCCTTGAGCCTACTCGAGAGCTTGCAATGCAGACTTCTGCCGAAATGGCATCTTTTTCTTCTGGAATCTATCCAAGAACCTGCGTTGTTTATGGTGGTGCATCAATCACTGACCAGATGCGTTCTCTCAGAAAGGGATGCGAGATTGTTGTTGGTACTCCGGGACGTGTTCAGGATCTTATTGACAGAAAGGTTCTTGATATTTCAAAGATTGAATATTTCATCCTTGATGAGGGTGATGAAATGCTTGACATGGGATTCGTTGAGGATATTGAAAAGATTTTCTCAAGCGCAAATCCTGAATGTCGTGTGCTCTTGTTCAGTGCGACAATTCCTTCTGAAATTCTAAAGATTGCCCAGAAGTTCATGGGTGACTATGAAATCGTTGAGGAAGAAGGACATGAAGAAGAACCTCTCCTCATTGACCAGCAGTATTGGCTTGTAAGGGGAAATGAAAGAATTGAGGCTTTGATTCGAATCATTGATTATTCTCCTGATTTCTATGGAATTGTTTTTGTTCAGAGAAAGAGTGATGCAGATATGGTTTCCAAGGTTCTTGATGAAAAGGGATACCAGGCAGCTGCTCTTCACGGCGATATTGCACAAAGCCAGAGAGAAAAGATCATTGCCAGATTCAGGTCCAGAAAAACGAGAATCCTTGTGGCTACCGATGTTGCCGCCCGCGGAATTGATATTGAAGGCCTTACTCATGTTGTAAACTATGAAATGCCTTTTGATGGACCAACATATGTTCACAGAATTGGTCGTACGGGTCGCGCAGGTTCAAGTGGAATTGCCATTACTCTTGTAAGGCCTGAGGAACAGAGAAGACTCCGCTATCTTCAGAATGCAGTCAAAAAGAGTGCAAAGGGCGAGATGGTTGAGGGAAAAATTCCTACAGTTGAAGAAGTTATTGATGCAAAGAAGACAAGGCTCTTTGATGACATTAAGCAAAAGCTTGGCCTCAAATCTTCTTCTCAGGTTCAGGATGATGATGCAATGTCTGTTTCTGATGGGGATTCTGATTCAATGGATTCTTCAATGATAAAGGCTGATCCTCTTTTTGAGATTCTTGCACAGGAACTTTGCGAGGGACGAAATCCTCAGGATGTTGTTGCATCTCTTCTTTCTTCTGCATATGGACGTGAACTTTCAAAGAAGCGCTACGGAAAAATTTCACCTGTTCAGTCAAAGTCTTTTGGCGGATCAAGGGACGGTGGTCGTCGTGGTGGACGGGACAGGGGATCTAGATCATCTCTTGCTGTGGGTGAGAATGAAATTCGTCTTTACGTCCAAATGGGATGGATTGACAAGCAGACTCCAAAGTCAATTGCTGAATTCTTCTCAAAGCTTCTTGGCATTCCTGGAAGAAAGGTTGATGCAATTGACATGTCAGACAAGTTCTGTCTTTTAACTCTTCCACTTGATGCAGGAAAGAGGGCTCTTGAACTTTCTGAAAGGGACAAGTCTCTTCCTCACATGCATCAGGACGCTAAGGTTGAATTCTCTGGTCGCAGGGACCGTTTTGAAGGCCGTGATGAAAGGCGTGGAAGAAGAGGTCATGGCGGTGAAAGACGTGACAGGTTTGATCGCGGCGAGCGCGGTGGATTTGGTTCAAAGTCTCGCGGGTCAAGTCATGGAAGGCCACGGGTTCATACATCAACAAAAAGAAACAATCAGGCTTCCCTTTTCAAGAAGAAGAGCGGTGGCGAAGAATACTAATGGCTGACTGTTGTTAGAGTTCCCCTGGGATGAAGACCCGGGGGATTTTTTATTTTTATGTTAATTATTATTTGCCCATGAGGGAGTGTTAGGCTCGTAGGTTTCAAGCCAGTTCATGATTGGTGTAATCCAGTCATCTTCTGATTCGCTTTCTTTCATGAATTTATCGTAGAATGCACAAATGTGTCTTCTGATTTTTTCGCCATCTGTTTTTTCAACGTCCGGTGCATTTACAAAGAGTGCATCAATTACTTCGTGAGAAAGACTTTCATCCACCAGCTCGGGACATTTCCTGCTCATCATGTACATGGCTGCCGGAATGCAGTTTACGCTGTGCTGCTTGACGTAAAGAACCGTCTCGATTATTTCAATTCCATGGTCGAAAATTTCCTTGTTCCACTTGTCTTTTTCTTCCGGGCTGAACATTTCTCTTTCAAACAGCATGCGGTAAAAACCTATCGTTAGCATTACAATTGCAACGTGAAGGCTTGGAACGCAGAGATAGTGCGGATCCCAGAACTGAAGGCTTTTTATTGAAGCCAGGCTGGACTTTGGCCTGTAGGTTGTTGTGAGGGTCGTTGAATACATGTGGTATGCTTCATCATAAATATATGAAATGTAGTTTACGTATTCACAGTCAAGTTTCATTCCTTCATGAAATCCATATCTTTTGAGAATCATGGACATGGGTCTGATCCAATAGCTTATGAAATCCAGATAGCATGGAAGCTTGTCTGTTCTGAAGGGAACCTTTTCATCCAGTGCATGGTCAACATGTTTTACCGGAAAATTTATCAGGTGCATTTTCTGCAGGTACTGAACAAAGAAAAATTTTCTAAGAACAATTGAAACATAGGGAAGAATATTCTTGAGTCCCCAGATGGTTCCGAAGAATCGGAAATATGATAATCCCACATTGAACTGCTCAATTGATTTATTCTTTATCTTGTCTATTTTCTTTTGACTCGGAGTTTTTGGCTGAGAACGTCTGTATCTGAATTCTGGATCCTGTGTCTTCTTCATTTTCTTTTCCTGCATGTGATTTTGTATGTAGTTAATCCCTGGTCAGTCCTTTTTCATATTCTTCAAGTTTTCTTAGTCTTGCATCTTCTATTTTTATCAGAATGTTTTTTTCATTTGTCGGCAAGACCAGTCCTTTTGGGCCGTTTTTTGCTCGCCTGAGATGCTTTACCTGGGTGTAGTACAGATCAGCCTGTCCATTTTTGCGAGCCTTTGAATGATATACTGCCAGGTTCCCGGCGTAAAGAAGTATTTCAAGAGGTATGGTTTTCTTTGCCTTTGCCTTGATGAATACGTAACCGCCGGCATAGTCCCTGGTATGCATCCACATGTCCTGACCTTTTACTGTGTGTCTCAAAAGATCATCGTTTTCAGTTGCAGTTCTTCCAACCAGAATTGTCCATCCGTCAATCTCATAATGCAGCCCGGCGTGTGTCTTTTTTTCAGCCTGCTGCTTTGACTGTGTGGTCTTTCTGATAAGCTGTTCTATTTTGAATACATTCTGTTCTTTCAGAATTGCATTGTATTTTTCTTCAAGGACGGCTATTTCTTTTCTTGAAATTTCAATGTCGTGTTCAAGGGCATTCTTTCCTGATACGGCTTTTTTGTAGCTTTCATAGTATAGTTTCGCATTGTCCTGAGGTGAAAGGCGTGAATCAAGCCTGATGTGAACTTCCTTTCCTGTTTCATAGTCAATGCAGGAAAGTTCATTACCCTGTGCCTGTGATGCGTATGCCAGAATCAGGTCTCCCGTGTGCTTCATTGAGTCTGCGTTTTCAAAGCTTTCCTTTTTTTTCAGGAGGTTTGAAAGTGCATTTTCCATTTTGCTGTGCTTGACGTTGTACCATCTTTCAGCCTGCTCAAGAAGGCTTTCCCTTGAAAGGTTTGATGCATGCTCAGAATAGAACAAATCGACTTTCTGGTTATATGACATTCCGTCTATCTGTTCCTGGTTCTGTCCAAGTTGAATAAGTTCTTCATTGAATGATCTTGCCGGGAATTTCTGAAGCGAAAGATTCTTTTCTTCTTCAGTCAGGATTTTTTCTTCTACCTGAAATTTTCCGCCGGTTACCTCATTTTTTTTCGGTCTTCTGTACATGCAGTCGAGGATGTTGTTCTCTTCGTCACATACAATTACATTGGCGGCTCCTGACCATAGTCTGATGTAGATGTAAAGCTTTTCTTTCCAGGTGGACACATCCATTTTTACTATTCGGTCTAGTCCCATCTGGACAATGCTGTTTATTCTCATTCCCTGAACCCTGGATTTGAGAAATTCATTGAATCTCAGGGGCTTTGGATTTTTTGGAGGCTTGTATTTTGTTTCGTTGATTCTGCATCCCTGTGCGCCGGTACAGATTAGAATCGATTTCAAGTCCCCGCCTTTTATTGCCCTGAAGACAAGGGTATCAAATCCCGGCTGGACTATTTCCTGAATGAAAGATCCGTCCACATCCAGTTCCGACAGTACAAGGTTCAGCTCATTGCAGTTAAGTGACATGCATATATTATAAGACAAAATTGTGATTTAAGGAATTGCAATGAATTGAAAATTTATTTGTTCTTATATATTATATTCACCTATGATTAAAGCAACCGGATCTCAGATAATTGTAAAACTACTTGAAATGGAAGGAGTGAAGACTGTTGCAGGTATTCCTGGTGGTTCCATTCTTCCTCTTTATGATGAATTGAACAAAAGTTCCATCAACCATGTCCTGGTTCGTCAGGAACAGGCTGCAGGTTTTATTGCCCAGGGAATGACTCGTTCAACAGGAATTCCGGCTGTGTGCATGGCAACTTCTGGTCCTGGAGCCATGAATCTTCTTACAGCTATTGCCGATGCCAAGTGCGATTCCGTTCCAATCATTGCAATTACAGGGCAGGTTAATTCTTCTCTCATTGGTACTGATGCATTCCAGGAAGCTGATACCTTTGGTCTTTCTTTTCCTATTACGAAGCACAGTTTCATGGTCAAGAATATTGCTGATCTTTTTGATGTTGTTCCCAAGGCTTTTCTGATTGCAAAGAACGGTAGGCCTGGACCTGTGTTGATTGATGTTCCACGTGATATTCAGAGCGGTGAAATTGAATTTGAAAGCTGGCCTGATATTTCAAGACTTGAAAATTTTGCTCTTTCCCACGGATTTGTTACTCCCGAGGAAGTCAAGGCTGTTATTATTTCCCAGATGGCTGAATTGCTGTGTTCTTCAAAAAAGAACGTTCTCTATGTTGGCGGAGGATGCAATTCTCCAGAGGCCTTCATGTGTATTGAAAATCTTATGAAGGAAATTACTTTTGCTTCAGTTTCAAGTCTCATGGGTATTGGAGCTGTTTCAAAGTCAAATAAGAATAATTTTGGTATGGTTGGAATGCACGGAAGCTATGCAGCCAATCTTGCAATGTATGAGGCTGATTGTGTTGTTGCCCTGGGCGTCAGATTTGATGACCGTGCAACTGGTGCAATCAAGAAGTTCTGCCCGAATGCAAAAATCATTCATATTGATATTGATGCTGCAGAAATAAACAAGATAATGGCTTCAGCATTCAGTGTTGTTTCTTCCGTTGAATCAGCTCTTCCAATGCTCTGCGAAAAAATATCTTCAATCAAGTCTTCTTATGTTGATTCGGAAAAGGCAAGAAAGGAATGGATCTCCCGTTTGCAGGAAAAATTCCGTGAGACCGAAAGCCTTGATCTTGGCCGAGGAAAGAATGAGCATAGTGTCAATCCTAGAAAATTCATAAATGATATTCCTTATGAGGCATCTAAATATGGAATCAGCGAGGAAAATATTATTGTTTCAACTGATGTTGGCCAGCATCAGATGTGGGCTGCACAGTATTACAAGGTTGAGCATGCACGACAGTTTTTGACTAGTGGTTCCCTTGGAACAATGGGATTTGGACTTCCTGTAGCCATTGGTGCCGGTCTTGCAAATCCTTCAAAGAGAATTGTGTGCATTTCCGGAGATGGAAGCATTCTCATGAACATTCAGGAACTTGCCACACTCTGTGAAAAGGATCTTGATGTTACCGTCATTGTTTTTGAGAATGGTGTTCTTGGTATGGTTCATCAGCAGCAGCAGTATTTGTTCAATAGTAATTATAGTGCCAGTGTTTTTGAAAAGTCTCCTGATCTTCTTGAAATTGCACGTGGTTTCGGAATTGATGCAATTGATGCCAACGATGATCCGGACTGGGCTAGAAAGGCCTTCTCCAAGGGACCTCATTTTGTTCGGGTAAGAATTGAAAGCGACGAGAATGTGTTGCCGTTTGTGAAAACTGGCAGTGCTAACATTGATGGTATCAGGAACTGACTTGCCTGTGGATGGATTTCCAGGTTACTGATAATTTTGGTAAAAAAAGAAAAGGACAGTACGCCCTTGCTACTGTCCTTTCTTTTTTTTTCTATGGACAATGTCAAGGCTGGCAGCGCAAACATTGAGGGGATCAGAAACTGACCCGCCTGTGGATGAATTTCCAGGTTACTGATAATTTTGGTAAAAAAAGGAAAAGGACAGTACGCTCTTGCTACTGTCCTTTCTTTTTTTAGGGCTCGTGAGCCCGTGAAAATACGAAGCGAAGCTGAGTGTTTTCACAATAAACCACCTGCTATGCGGGTGGTGCAACAAAAAGCTTATAGCACA
>JAEDCT010000025.1 GCA_016294035.1 Treponema sp.
AACCCCCACAGTCAGAACCAGAATCTGAAGTGCTACCATTACACAATCGGGGAATGTGCAGTGATGAGATAGTAGCAAATATATAAATTTATGTCAAGCAACTATCTCATTTTTTACAAAAATTCTCTGCATCATTTTCCATTATCAATAACGATAATCTTAACCGGACCATGATGACGTTTTGCCTCATGGCGATCATGATAATGCTTTTCATGGCATTTCTCATAATGCCTGTCATGCTTTTTTTCATGGGAAACCTTTATAATGCGAGGCTTTAATTTCTTTTCAGAAACTTTTCCAACCTTTTCTGGTCTCACATGATTCGGTACCCTTACAACCGGCCTTGAAGGATTCCTGTCTTCTTCCCTGGCTGCAACATGAGGCTTTTTTGCCTTAGGAGCTTCTACAACTTTGACTTCCTCCTTTGGTTTCTGAACAGGATTTTCTGCAACAGGACCTTTCTTTGCTCCCGGTTTTTCACTGACAATTACATCAGGCTTAACATCAACTTTGACAACAACTTTCTTTTCAGGCGAAACAGGTTCAACCGGCTTGGCTGGTTCTGCAAAAAGAGAGGCTGCCGTCACGGCAAGAATCATACCTTCCAAAGCAAATGACTTTTTGAGTGTTTGTGTATCCATAATTATTCCTCCTGAAATTGCGTAAGGACCGATTTTAGTTTTCAAAACCAGTCCTTGTCATTCTCAATTTCTAATTAATAAACCACCAGCAGTTCCAGAAGGTTTCAATAATAATGAAATGTTATGAAATCATTTCAGCCATTCATTTTCCTGAAAATCATCACTATATCTGCTTCATAAGATTTACCATTTCAATTGCACCAAGAGCACAGTCATAGCCCTTGTTTCCGGCTTTTGTTCCAGCTCTTTCCATAGCCTGCTGGATTGTGTCTGTTGTCAAAATTCCAAACATTACAGGAACACCAGTCTGCATTGAAACAGTTGCGATTCCCTTTGATACTTCTGCACAAACATAATCATAGTGAGTTGTTGCACCTCTGATTACAGCTCCAACACAAATCACTGCATCATACTTTCCGCTTTCTGCAAGTTTTTTTGCAACTACTGGAATTTCAAATGCGCCCGGAACCCATGCCAGTGAAATATTTTCCTCGGCAACGTCATGTCTCAAAAGTCCGTCGCGAGCACCTTCAATAAGCTTTGACACAATGAACTCATTAAAGCGAGATGCAACAATTGCAACCTTCATTCCATCACTTACAAGCTTTCCTTCAATAATTTTCATATTTTCCTCCAAATAAAATCAAAAAATCACACTCACGGAACGAACATACATCAAACTATAATAATATTTTCCACTTCCGCAAGAGAGTGTTTCCAAACAAAATACTAAAGCAAGTGTCCCATGCGGACGGCCTTGGTTTTCAAATAAAATTCATCATGCAGCTGCGGGGCCATTGAAACAGGAACACGCTCGCACACTTCTACAGGTGAATTTTCACGGGAAAAAGCATCAATTTTTTTCGGGTTGTTTGTCATGAGACGAACTTTTTTTATTCCCAGGTACTGCAGGATTTGAATGCCACAAGTATAGTCCCTGCTGTCTTCAGGGAATCCCAAAGCAAGATTTGCATCAACCGTATCCATTCCCTGTTCCTGAAGAGAATAAGCACGAATCTTGTTCAATATTCCGATTCCCCTGCCTTCCTGAGTCAAGTAAACAAGTACACCACTTTTATTCTCAGAGATTTTTTTCAGGGCTGCATCAAGCTGTTCACCGCAATCACATTTAAGGGATCCGAAAGTATCACCGGTAAGACATTCACTGTGAATGCGGCACAAAACCTTTTCTTCCTTTTCCACTTCCCCCATGACCAGAGCCTCATGATGCTCACCTGAAATCTTGTCACGAAACCCGTAGAGAATGAAGTCGCCGTATTTTGTTGGAAGATTGGCCTTTGCAACACACTCAATGATTGTTTCCTTGTATTTTCTGTATTCAATGAGATCAGCAATTTCAAGCATTGTCATGTTCCAGTTAGATGCCTTTTCCTTAAGTTCATGAAGACGAGCCATTGTTCCGTCATCACTCATGATTTCACAGCAAAGACCAATACCACTCAATCCAGCCAGGCGGCAGAAATCAACAGTTGCCTCAGTATGACCATTTCTTTCAAGGACTCCGCCTTTTTTTGCAACCAGTGGAAACATGTGACCAGGACGACGAAAATCCTCAGGTCTGGAATCAGGGTTAACAAAAGCCATTGCCGTTGCACTTCGGTCAAAAGCACTGATTCCAGTTGATGTAGAAACATGATCCACACTTACAGTAAATGCAGTCTCGTGATTATCAGTATTCTTGAATGTCATTGGAACAAGATTAAATTTTCTTGCAGTTTCTTCTGGCATAGGCATGCAAATTAATCCACATGCATTGTGTGCCATGAAATTTATATTTTCAGGAGTTGCACTTTCTGCAGAACAAATAAGATCACCCTCGTTTTCCCGTGACTCATCATCTGTAACGAGAATAAGTTTTCCATTTCTCAAATCTTCAAGTGCTTTTTCAACCAGCTTAATTTTTTCTGTAGTCATGGCCAGGGCCTCCTTTTTTTTTTCAATTCTATTAATCAGTGATAGCTTATGAAATCCGTAAACAAATTTGAGACATCATTCTTTCCATCAGGTTGTCCAAGATTCACGAAATGACTGATGTATTTTCCGACTATATCACATTCAATATTAACAATACTTCCCTGCTTTTTTTCATGGAGAATCGTCACGTTCCAGGTATGGGGAATGACTGCGACAGAAACAACACAATCATTTCCAGACCAGTCAACACTTGCAACTGTAAGGCTTATTCCGTCAACACAAAGAGAGCCCTTTTCTATCATGAAATTTCCGAGAGATTTTTCCATGACAATTCTAAGATTGACTGCATTCTCATCTGAAGAAAATGACGCGATTCTAGCAGTGCCGTCAACATGTCCCGAAACAATATGACCACCAAATCTACCGTCAGCTTTCATGGCCCGCTCAAGATTAACATGGCATCCAGGAAACAATGACGAAAGGGATGTTCTTGAAAAAGTTTCAGGAGTAACATCTGCACAAAACGCAGAGCCTTCAATTCTGCATACGGTAAGGCAAACTCCGTTTACGGCAATGCTTTCGCCCATAACAAGCACATCAAAATCAGTCTCTATAAAAATTGAAAGTGACTTTTGATTACGCAGAATATTTCTTACAGTTCCGAGAGTTTCAATGATTCCAGTAAACATTTTACTTTTCCTCCGAACCAATTTTGTAATCAAGCAGAACATCTCCATCAAACAAAGTAACTTTTGGTTCAGAAAGCCTGACACAATTTTCTATTGATTCAACTTCAATTCCCTGCACGCAAGTTCTTGGTCTTTGTGTTCCACCAAATATTTTTGGAGCAATAAAAAGATACAGACGATTTACAAGACATTTTTTTCTGCAAAGAAGAACACTATTCAAAAGTCCGCCTGATTCTACAAGAACACTGTCATATTTATTTTTACCAAGCCATATTAAAACCTTATCAAGATCAACATGGCCATCACAATCAGGATCCACTTCAACTACAAGAACAGATTTTTCCTTCAACTTATTTTTCTTTTCTTCATTCTGATTTTTCAAAGTGAACACAACAAGAGGAATTTCTGATGCAGTTCTTACAAGTCTGCTGGAAAAAGGAATTTCAAGACGACTGTCGATTACAAGCCTTGCTGGATTCTTTATGCCCTCACAATCAATTCTTGAATTCAGCATGGGATCATCAGCCAGAACTGTATTTATTCCAGTCATGATGCACGAATAGTTTCCGCGCAAAAAATGAACATGCTTTCTGGATGATTCACCGGTAATCCATTTGCTTTCACCTGAAGACAAGGCAGTTTTTCCGTCTGCAGTGACAGCTGATTTTATGGCAACATAGGGCATGCCTGTTCTTACGTAATGGAAGAAAATATCATTAAGACTGTCACACTCATCTTTCATGAAATCCTGAACAACTTCGATTCCTGCTTTTCTTAATGCCTCAACCCCCTTTCCATTCACAAGAGAATTTGGATCACGGCTCCCGATTATTACGCGGCTTATACCGCTTTCAATGACAGCCTGAGTACATGGAGGCTGCTTTCCCTGGTGACAGCAGGGTTCCAGAGTGACATACATATCACAACCAGAAACATCAATGTTATTTTCCCTTGCATTTTTGAGGGCATCGCGTTCTGCATGGAGATTTCCGTATTCGTGGTGAAAGCCTTCAGATACTATTTCCCCATTGCGGACAATTACTGCACCAACAAGAGGATTGGGATGGACTTTTCCTCCACCTTTTCTGGCAAGCTCAATGGCTCTTTCCATGAAATAGTTTGATATAAAACTTTCACTCATAGAGATAGTTTTATATCAAACTAAATATAAATTCAAGACTCAAAAGTCAAACTGTCTCCAGAACAGGAAACATGAATGGTGTCACCATCACGGAATTTTCCAAGAATAATTTCTTTTGACAGTGGATTTTCAAGATAAGTCTGGACAGCTCTTTTTACCGGTCTGGCTCCAAACTCTGGCTGGAATCCCTTGTCTGCCAGGAAAGAAATTGCCTTGTCATCAAAGGTCACTTTCAGGCCACGGTCCAAAAGTCTCTTGGAAACCCTTTCAAGCTGAAGTCGGACAATCGATTCAATATGTGACTTTTCAAGTTTCTGGAACATGATTGTCTCATCAATTCGATTCAGGAATTCTGGTCGGAATGTCTGTTTGAGAAGAACATCAATCTTTTCCTTTATTTCGGACAAATCGGACTCAGCATTATCAAGAATAAGAGATGATCCAAGATTGCTTGTCATAATGATAATAGTGTTCTTGAAATCAACAACTCGTCCCTGACCATCTGTCAAACGTCCATCATCAAGAACCTGAAGAAGAACGTTAAAAACATCCGGGTGGGCTTTTTCAACTTCATCAAGCAAAATAACGCTGTATGGTCTTCTTCTGACAGCTTCAGTCAGCTGGCCACCCTCATCATATCCAACATATCCTGGAGGTGCTCCAATAAGGCGGGTCACGCTGAATTTTTCCATGTACTCGCTCATATCAATTCTGGTCAAAGCCTTTTCATCATTGAACAAAAAATCTGCCAGTGTCTTTGCAAGTTCCGTCTTTCCTACGCCTGTTGGTCCGATGAAAAGAAAACTTCCCAGAGGTCTGTTGGGATCACTCAAACCTGCACGATTTCTGCGGATTGCATCAGCCACACTAGACACAGCCATATCCTGACCGACAACCCGTTTGTGAAGCACATCTTCAAGCTGAATGTACTTTTCTTTTTCTCCGGACATCATCTTGCTCACCGGAATTCCCGTCCATGCAGAAACAACACGACAGATATCCTCTTCAGTAACTTCTCTTTTCAGGAGAGACTGTCGTTCCTCAGAAATGTTTTCAGCCTTTTCATTCTGGAGGTTTTCCAGTTCCTTTTCCAGTTCCGGTATGACTGAATACTTAAGCTCTGCAGCTTTTTCAAGATTTCCTTCGCGGGTAAATTTTTCAACATCACTTCTTGCCTTTTCCAGGTCTTCCTTCAGCTTTCGATTTCTGTCGATTGAAGACTTCTCATTAAGCCATCTGGCTTTCATGGCATCTCTCCTGCTTGTTATGTCGGAAATTTCACCATTAAGTTTTTCAAGACGCTCACGGCTTTCCTTGTCTTTTTCTTTAAGCAGGGATTGTTTTTCAATGGCAAGCTGAAGCAGTTTTCTTTCAAGCTTATCAAGTTCAACAGGCTGACTTTCAATTTCCATCTTAAGACGGCTGGCTGCCTCATCAACCAGATCAATTGCCTTGTCCGGCAGAAATCTTGATGTAATATACCTGTTGCTAAGTTCTGCAGCTTCAACCAGAGCCTCATCATTTATTATGACTCCATGATGAACCTCATACTTTTCACGAAGTCCGCGAAGAATTGCAATTGTGTCCTCAACACTTGGTTCCTGGCAGAAAACCTGCTGAAATCTTCGTTCAAGAGCAGCATCCTTTTCAATATACTTTCTGTATTCATTTAAGGTTGTTGCACCAATTACCCTAAGTTCACCTCTGGCAAGAGCAGGCTTAAGCAAATTACCTGCATCTGTTCCACCCTCACTTGCACCGGCACCAACAATAGTGTGAAGCTCATCAATGAACAAAATTATTCTGCCTTCACTTTTGGCCACCTGTTTGATTACGCCTTTGAGTCGCTCCTCAAATTCTCCGCGGTATTTTGCACCTGCCACAAGCTGCCCCATATCAAGGGACAAAAGTTTCTTGCCCTTAAGACTGTCCGGAACATCACCAGATGCAATTCGTCTTGCAAGTCCCTCAACAACTGCAGTTTTTCCAACACCCGGCTCACCAATAAGAACAGGATTATTTTTTGTTCGTCTGCTTATTACCTGCATTACACGGCGGATTTCCTCATCACGCCCAATGACCGGATCAATTTTGTCCTGAGCAGCCTTTTCAGTTAAATCAATACAATACTTTTCAAGTGAACGCATTTTACTTTCAGGATCATTGGAATCAATTGTCTCGTTTCCGCGGATTTCTTTTAGTGAAAGAAGAAGGGTATTTCTGTCACATCCCCGGGATCTGAGCAAATTTCCTACAGGAATATCTTCTGCACTCATGGCAAGAAGAACATGCTCGCATGAAAGATAAAGATCTTTCAGAAATGACATTTCCTTTGTTGCCTTTGCCATTACTTTCTGAAAAGAAGATGAAGGCAATGCATTGGACTGCCCCTTAACAACAGGGATCTTGTCTAAAAGTCTTTGAGTTTCTTCTTTTATTTCCGGGATTTTTATTCCGATTTTTTCCAGTAGCGGGACAACAACGCCGTCTTTCTGGTCAATCATTGCCATAAAAAGATGTTCAGCAGTAACTTCCGCATGATCACTGCTCTGAGCCAAAACACATGCTGTGTTAACTGCATCCTGAAGTTTCAAAGTCATCTGTTCCTGATTCATAATTACCTCTCTATGACATTTAATATAATTAACTCAAGCAAATGCCTGATATATCAGATATAAAAAAATCAGGGGAAAAATTCAAGTTTTATACGATAATGCTCACAGTAAGCTGGAGTCGATGCACAGGCAAAACGTTGGGGATATTATTTATTTTAGTAGGAGAGATTTTTTGTCAAATGCGAGGTGATGATTTTATCTGGCACCGTATTCAATGTTTCCGTATTCACAAAGACATTTTTTTATTTCTGCCTGCTCAATGAGTTCAAGGGCTTTTTTCTGCTTCTTGTAAATACAGATTTTTCCATAGCCGGTTGATCCGCCCAATACCCTCATTACTTTTCGCTCTCCTTCAGGACTTTCATAATCACGGAGGAACATTTCACTTGTATTGCAGAAAATATCAATATCAACAACCATGCTTGAATTCTCGGCACTAACATTCCAGTGAAGTCTTTGCCCCTCTTCTGCCTCAGGAGATTCCTGGCATGAACAGATTACGCGGCTTCTTTTCAGCCGGCTCTGGGAAAATTCAAAGACCTTGCCATTATAAACAACGAAGAGGAAAAAGCTTCCGTCGTATTCACCCTGCACACAGAATGAAGTCTGTGAAAGCATTGAACCTGTTATTTCACTAGAGATAAAGCTTGAATTAAGATGCAGGAATGGATTTGCAAAATCCCCGCCCCAGTTTTTGTCATAGAAACCGAATGATGTCTTTGGATTTACTGTATAATCCTCATTATTGTAGCGGATAAGCCCCGTAAATTCCACGCATCCGGATGGAACATACCAGTTGAGTGACTTTGACTTATATCCTTTTCTGACAGGTCTTTTCTTTTCTATCCTGAGGTTCCAGGCAACAGATCCCGTATTGCACATGTATTCAGGATGATCAATAAGATCCTTGTCTGTTACACTGACAACACCTTTAGTATAGTTTTCCCCAAGAACGCATTCCTTGTGCTTTTCCTTGTCCAGGGAAATAATGAAACCCTTTGAAACATAGTCAACATCTGCACATGGATAATATGAATTGATTATTGTTCTGTCGGTAAGAATGCCGGCTCTGATCATAAGAAAAGAAGGAACCACAAATTCCTGCGAAGAAGAATTCTTTGCACCGTCTGATCCGGCCAATATAAACTGAAGGTCTTTTCCGTCGTTAGAAAGTCTGTTTTTGAAACCAAGGACTGGTTCATCTGGTGAAAGAATTGGGTTAAGAAGATAGAACTCAAGAAGGAAAGTCTTTTCTGCACCAGTCATAGAGCTGATTCCACTGACAACAAGACGCCATCTGTCAAATCCGCTCTTTTTCTGTTTTCCCTTTAGTCTGACTTTTTCATTTCTGCTAATCTTTGCTGCAGCCATAGCCCTTCCTGCCCAAAATAAAAAATTCCAATACTTGGATATATTTTCGGCAGGGAAGGTTCTTTATTTAAACATTTTGTTCAAAGAATTCTTGAATTTACTGTCATCAACAGGGAAATTCTCATCCAGGAATTCAAAGCAGTTCTGAGCACCACGCTGAACATGTTCATACCAGATTGCATAAAGCTCAGGTTCAAAATCAGCTCCAGGGAAAGGTGCACCCTGAACATCTGAAACCAGCTGTCTCATTAATTTTGCAAGCTGCTCTACACTAGTCTTATCCATAAATATCACCTCTGTATTTAACAAATTATAGTGGAAGATTTATTATTTTTCTACTGTTTTGCCTGATTTTATCAGTAACCATGGACTTACCGCACAAAATGACCCTATCTCCCTTGAATTTGAATCTTGCAAAGCGTTCACAAGCCTTTTTCAAGTTCTCAAGATTCATTGAAAGGATTCTCCTGATCTTTCTTCTGTTCATGTCGAGTGTAATTCCATAGAGCTCATTTGTTATGGCAAATACACCTTTTGAAGAAGGCGAGCTTGGAGTTATTTCAGATGAATAGACACCTGCAATTGCCTTGTCCAGTTCAGTCTGAGTAAATTCCTTGTCCGAAAGGGATTTCATGCTTTTCTCAAAGAATTTGAGTGAATCAAATGGATGGGGATCCCTGTATGTTCCAAACCTTGAATGGGCAACAAGTCCGTTCACAGCAAGGAATACACCATAGGCACCACCAACAGTTCTCACCTGGTTCCACAAGTCAGTTGTTTCCATAAGATGGGTGAGAATTTCATCAGCAACAACCTGATCCGTATCATATTTCGAGCAGCCTGACAATGCCGTAGAAAACCCAATGTTTCCTGGAATGACAAAAACTTCGTCACAAAACGGATTCTTTGCCTTTGTCAGTTTTCCTTCAATTTCCGTCATTTTGAAAAGACTGGCGCTGCTTTGCTTTAACTTCGGCTCAGGGGGCAAAAGAGAGCATTTTTTTGCAAGATCAGAAAATCCCCTGCGGGCAGCCTTGAGACCTTCCTCATCTGCAGTCACGGTAAACATGGCACCGCTTGATCTGATTCTTGCAAACAGGTCAGACAAAAGATTTACCAGTTTCCTGTGATTCATTTTCTTTGCCTCAAGGAAAGTTCCATAGGACGATATTCCAGAAACCAGCTCTCTGACGGCATAGGGACGTGAAGTCTTTCTGTATGCCCTGAGCATTCCATAATACAACGCCTGCTGAACAAGAGAATTTCCAAATCCCGTAATTGCACTTGAAAAAAGAGTATCAAGACGCTTTTCATCATCAAAGGAAACTTCATTTATGAATCTTGAAACAAAATCAAAGGCCTCGGAACATGTTTCCACGGGGAACTTGAATGAAATTGAAAACCACTCACGCCCCTTAACGAGAGGATCCTTTTCAACTATGGGCACGGAACATTCTGGAATTGTCGCAAGCCTGATCCTGCAGCCAAAGTCCGCAACACATCTTCCGGCAATGTTATAAACCTTGTCCCACGAAAGGTTTGTCCATCCCACATCAGGAAATGCCACTTCAAGAATCGGAAGCCATTTGAGAAGCTGGACATGAAGAGTATCAACCGGGAAATTCACAGAGGCATAGACAATTCTGTTTGTCGGCTGCTTGCATGAAACAATTGGAATTCCAGCAACTGATGACCTTTTTGCCCTCGTGTTTTCATATATTGGCTTGAGATCCTTTTTCCTGACATAAGGAATTATGTTTGAAGGGCCTTCTTTTTTCTGAAACTCATGCATTTTGTCAAGAGTCTCGGAAAGACGTTTTTCTCCCCACTGCCTGTATATTCTTCCGGCAATTTTTTCTTCAGACTGATTTCTTTTCTTTGTCCATTCAAGGGATGGAGTCACTATTACAAATGACCTGTTTTCATTATCAAGAAAGTATTTCCTGATGAGCCTTGAAATGTATTTTCTGTCACTGCGGAATTTTTCTTCAACACGCGCAGTTTCCCTAATATAATCAAGCAAGTCAAAAGGACTTTTTCCATATGTCCATGCCATGAGAGTTTTTCGCAGAAGGGTCAATGAATATGGCTCACTGTATCTCTTGACTTCCCTGTTCACTACATTGAACTGCAGGCACGTTCGTTCCAGATCATCATCATTGATTCCATTTCTGGCAATATCTTCCAGTGACTCTAAGATTGCATTCCTGAGCCTGAGCTGATCCTTCTTTTCTATTCCGGAAAAGGCAAAGCTGCATGTCGTATATCTTATGTAAACAGAAGGTCCGCTTTTTGAAGAAAAATCACTACCAGGAAACCTGTCCAGAATTGATTTTACCAGCGGCGCTGAATCGGCACCTGCAATAAGCTCACACAGAAAAAACAGTTCCATGGAATCATGGCTCAAGTCTGACTTTTCGGCTTCCTTTCCGATTCTCCAGATCCAGGAACACAGCCCCTTTTTCTCATCCTCAGAATCACCCTCACATGGACCTGTTGCACGAACAAGACTTTTTATCTTGAAATCAGGATCATTTTTTGGGAACGATGCTTTTTTTCCAAAGCTGTTTACGCGGGAAATAACATTGTCACTCAGGAAATCAAGTTGTTCTTCAGTCGGGATGTTTCCATAGAGGAACACAAGACAGTTTTTCGTACAGTAATATTTTTTATGAAAGGCCCTGACTTTCTCTACGGTCAGATCAGGAATGCACAGGGGATCTCCACCGGAATCCCACTTGTAGCAGGTTCCCCCAAGGACAGAAGATTCAATTATGTCAGATGCAACTCCATTGAACGAAGACCATGCACCTTTCATCTCGTTAAACACAACGCCCTGAATGCAAGGTTTGCCTTCATCATTGTGCTCAAGACGCCATGCCTCCTGCCAGAAGATTTCCTGGTCCAGCAAAGGAAAAAATACGGCATCTGAATAGACTGACATAAGATTAAAATAATCAGCCTTTATGAGAGAACTTGCCGGAAAGACTGTTCTGTCTGCAGATGTAAAGGCATTCAAATATGTACTCATACTCTGATTTGAAAGCTGGAGGAAAGCATCCTTTACAGGAAATTTTTTTGAACCGCACAAAACCGAATGCTCAAGCACGTGGGCAACACCAGTTGAATCCTGAGAAGGAGTTCTGAAGGCAAAGGCAAAAAGATTTTCATCATCATCATTCAAAAGATGAAACACCTCAAGCCCGGATTTCTCATGCCTTAGATAAATTCCGATGGAATCTGAATGAACTACCTTCTTAACATCAAGGACACGGAATCCTTTGTACAAATCATTTATTTTCATACGTAAACCTCTCCATCATCACGGGTAAAAATCCTAAGCTCTCCCCGTTCCCAGGCACGGCGCAAATATGAATAGAAAGAAGATGTCATGCGCTCGCTCTCAGTTCTAGTAAGATGTTCAAGCATTGATTCTTCGTCAAGAATAACCTGGGCCCTGTTATGAGATACGTTTGACAAAATCTTTTCCCGGAACTCAATGCTTTTTGCCCTGATCAGAACGGCAATATCCCTGTTATCCATATCATGAAGGTAATTCTGAAGGAATCTGTCGTCACAAGCAATAACATCTTCTTCCGTGAACAATCGTTTTCTAAGATCCGCACCAAGTTCCGGATCCTGTTCACTCAAAGTATTGATGATTGAACTTTCTGCAGCCACATCCATTCTCTTGAGTATCTGCGCAAGAACTCCACGTCCATCCATATTCTGGGAATTCTCAGTGTTCTGAGTGAGCATTTTTTCATGAAGACTCTTGTTAAGGTTTTCAAGAACATCCGGATTAACGCTCTTCATTTTTGCAAGTCTAAGAACAATTTCACCCTTTGTTTTTACATCCATTGAATTGATAACCTGAGCAGCCTTCTTCGGTTCAATCTGGGAAAGAACAATGGCCTGGACTGCAACGCTTTCGCCTTCAATAAGAATTTTAATTCTCTCGGGATTTGAATCCTGCAGGTAGTCAAAAGGTTTTCCCTCCGGATACCGAAGGGATTTTTTCATCAGAAGGTCAGCTTTCTGTTCTCCGTATGCCTTTACCAGAATGTTTCGGGCAGTTTCCATGCCGCCTTCTTCCCTGGCCCTGGCAATGAGTCCCTCAAACTCGGACAATATCTTGCATGATTCCTCTGGAGTGATTTTCTTAATTGAAGCCATCTCCGGAACAATCTTTTCAATCTGCTCTTCAGTCAAATGTGGAAGAATCTTTGCAGCCTCATCAACTCCAATAATCACCAGGAATTTTGCAACACGGCGGAATATGGAATCCTCGCCATTCTTTGATGTAACAGGAACCTTTATGAGGCCACTTTCCTTGAGTGTCTTTGCGGCAGCCAGAACATCCTCGCTGGTTGCAGTCTTTTTCTGGGCAAACCATGTACCTGACTTTGCAGCAGCCTCTGCTTTTTGCCTGGTCAATTCATCCAGCTTTTCATTATGAATTTTTTCCATGCGGATATTTTTTGAATTGATTTTCTCGAACAACGGTTTGTGAACTAAAGGAGTTTTTCTGTCTTTCTTTGGCTTTTCATCCCCTGCAGATGACACCTCTCTGATCATCTGTGAAATACTTTTTGCCTCATCAAATTCATCTGAAATATCTTTTGATTTTTCAGATTTTCCGGCATTCATATATGCATTGAGTCTTAAACTATTCAAATCCATTCCATCATTATAGAAGAAAAAATTAATAGTAGACAACCCGAAGACAATTCATAATCAATAATTATTTTTTTAGTGTTATTGACTTAAACTTCTTTTTTTTAGATTATTATTTCCATTATGAAAAAAGATACTTTGTCCAGGGCTCAACTGGATTCCATGTCCACAACTGAACTTATTTCTCTGTGCGATGAATACGGAATTTCAGTACCGGACGACTTGAACAGATTGTTTATCATTGGTGAATTGCTTGAAGCATCAATGGAATCACAGCCAGAAGAAGAATCTGTCAAGATTGTTGAAGATGACGGTGACATGCCTGAAAATCTTCCAAAATCATACAACAACACATGTGTTGATGCCATTCTCAGAAACCCGGCATGGCTTTTCGTTTTCTGGGACATTAAGGAATCAGACTCATCAAGCCTAAAATCAGATCCGGCATTCACAGATCTTTTTCTTCATGTTTCTTTTCCAAAATCAGAAGATGACAAGGCTCCGGAATATTCTTTTGATGTTAACATTGACTTTGAAAACAACGAGCAGTATGTCCTGATTCCATCAGGAAACAGATATGTTAAAATTGATCTGGCAGCATCTTTCAATGGAAAAAAGACAGATGTTCTTGCTTCAAGCAGATACATTGAAATTCCATGCGAGAACGAAAAGATTCAGAACATGGTTCCAGGAAAGGAACTGGACTTCTCAGAACTGATCCGTCTTTCCGGCATGAAAAAAATTCTTCACGATCACTATCTGAATCACAGACAGTCATTCACAGAATAGTCACTTAATTAAGGTAGGAACATAAAGTGGGCAAAAAAAATCTTGCGCTGATTATCGAAGCAAATCAGGGATATATTAGAAACACAGACAAGAACAAGAATTTTTCTGCGCAGAACAACATTCTGTTTTCTGCAATGACACAAACCTACATTCCCCTGCTTAACATGATGAACAGACTCAGGGATGAAAAAATCAGTTTCAAGATTGGTCTTGTTCTCTGCCCTGCAATCTGTGAATCATTCAATGACGAAGAAATCATAAACCAGTACATAGAACATCTTGACAATCTTATTACACTGGGAAAGAAAGAAATTGCCCGCTGCAAGAAAAATGAATATATTGACCAGGCACAATCATGTCTTGATCACATTGAAAAAACAAAAACTGACTTCACTGAAAAATATTCATCAGATCTTCTTTCTGCATTCAAGTCTCTTGCAAAGGATGACTACATCGAGCTCATTCCAACTGCAGCAACATACGCATACCTTCCACATTATGCAGATTTTATTGAAGCACTGAACGCACAGGTTGAAACCGGACTTTTTTCACACAAGCATTTTTTCGGCTCGGCAGGTGAAGGATTCTGGATTCCTCATGCTGCATGGGACAGGAACCTTGAATGGGTTATCAGGTCTTACGGCGTAAACTACACAATCCTGGATGCAAGATCAATTCTTTTTGCAAAAAAAGCACCTGAGACCGGAATTTTCACTCCGGTGCGATGCAGGAATTCTCTGGTCGTATTTGGAAAAGATCCTAACACTGACGAAGAAATTTTCGGTGAAGAAGGATTCTGCAAAAACCAATGCTACAGATGGCAGGAAAGGGACATTGGATTCGACTTACCGCAAAAAGAAATTGCTTCTTTCTTCGGAAAAAATGATGCCAGAATAGAAACAGGATTCAAGTACTGGGCCATTGCTGATGAAGACGAGGAAAACCTTGTTCCATACAACAAGGACGAAGCTGCAGAACAGACCATAAAAGATGCGCTTTCATTCTACGAAAACAAAAATGAAAGACTTGAAAAGGCTTGTGAACTTCTCGACGGAAAAGATGCATCCCTTGTCTGTGTAATTAATGCCAGAATGCTTGGTCAGAAATGGCACGAGGGCATTCAGTGGCTTGAAAACGTAATCAGATGTATTGACAGCAAAAAGGGATTTGAGCTTGCACACTGCAAAGATCTTATTGCAAATCAGTTTGAACTGGAAAAAATTGAGCCATATCCTTGTTCATCCAACGGACTTGGATACGGAGAAGACATGCTTTCAAATGCCAACAGCTGGATGATCAGGTACACAAGAAAGGCAACAGAAAGAATGATTGACCTTGCAGACAGATTCCCATCTGAATCATCACTCAAGGAACGCCTTCTCAACATGGCAGCAAAACAGGTTCTTCTTGCACAGTCAGGAAACTGGCAGGAAATGATCAACGAGGGAAACATGCCTGACTTTGTGGAAGGACAGTTCAAGGACGAGATTCTGTCTTTCACAAAAGTATTTGACTCTCTTGCAAGCAACACTGTCAGCACAGAATGGCTCACCGGATGCGAGCAGAAAAACAAGATTTTCCCATGGCTTAACTACAGGATTTTTGCCCGAAAGCACTAGGTGTGATTTCCATTTTCCACAAGGTCAAGGGCATTGATTGAGCATAACTTTATTTTCTGATAAACTTTTTTTTATTGTGGGAAGTAGAAAATCAAAAATCATAAGCTCTGTAGTTGTTCTCCTTGCAATAACAACAGCCACTTTTTTTTCAAAGCCAAAATCCTCTGCCATGACTGAAATTTCCCAGGGTCAAAATGCATATCCTGAAGATTTCATCAGCATCATCATGAACATTTCAAGGCTTTCAAAAGACTCAAACCATATTCAGATAATAAATCTTTTTAACGATGATCTTTTCAATTTCCACAGAAACTCTTTTCCCCAGGACAAAATTTCAGAACTCAGAAAAATTGATTCCCTCATAAACGAAACAAAAACTCATGTAGCCAGATACAGAAGGCTTCAAAATGAAATAAACTCACAGAAAGTAAAATTCGATTCCTGCACTCAACCCCAGGACATTGAAAAATTCATAAATGATTTTGCATCCTTGAGAAATACAATCCGGTCAACAGGGCTCGACCTGAAAAATGCTTCAAGCTCGCAATATGCAGACTTCCTTGCCGGATTCATTCTTGGAATCGACAGCATACCAGATTCAGGTCTTGTGGGATCCATGGACCAGAACTACAACAGTCTCATAAACCGATCCCGCGACTCAATCATGAAAATCTGTGCAAATGAATGCAAGATAATTGAGGAAGCATTCAAAAAAGAAAATATTTTTTCAAACACACAAATGACAAGCCGGGCAGAAAATTCAATTGCAGTCATAAGGGACAAAGTTTCAGACCTGCAGACAATGAATAACTATTTTTCCAAGCTTAAATTTGACACAAAGAAAAACAAATACATCAAAAGCGAATCATCAGTTTCACTTTCATCAGTCTACGTTCTGTGCACAGAAAGCAAAAACCTTTTCAGGGCAATTAGAGGCGTGCAGGCTGAAATCAACAGAAAGATTGCAGATGGTGAAAAAACTGCAGAGGGAATCAGGGCAAATAAGGAAAACTACTCTGCTCCACTCCTGGCTTCTGCAAGAAACTATTCAACATACGAAAAAATCGCGGACCAGGCAAAAAAGTCTGATTCAATATACACACTGCGAAGTTTTCCCACTGATCAGCTTTCATGGTCCATGCTGAGAATTCCATACATAAATGCCTGCGATCTTATTCGCGACCATGCAAGCACAAGTTCAACGGGAATCTGGGTTTCACTTGCAGCTTACTATGCAACAGCGGCACAGACTCTCTACGAAGATGACTTTCAGGCAAATGAAAGCCTCAAGAAATATCTGGCAGGAGAAGACGGCAATTACTATCCATCAAAATGCATGAAGGAAACAGAAATCCTCCGTGCAAACATCAATAAGGACAAAAGCATTCTTGCAGAAGCATCAGCCGTTCTTAACGAGGGATACATTTACAAGGCAAAATTCCTTAACCAGCAGAAGCAGATTAATGAATGCTCAGTAAAAATCTCAGAACTGGAAAAGAACTTCATTGAGTTTGCAAAACAGGCCCGCGAGCAGATGATGGAATCCCAGGTTGCAGAAAATGAAATCAATGTTTTCTACAACAGATCAAGATCGTACTATTCACGCGGAGACTATTCTTCCGCATACGAAAACTGGCAGAGAGCAAATGACACATACACAAATGTTCTGGAAAAACTAAAGAAAGATGCAGACATTCAGTCACAGGTTTTTGAAAAACTGCAGAAACTCAGACATGACATTATTGAAGGACAAAAACCGCTTTTCGTAAATGAAACCCGCGGAATGAAAAACAATGCGCGTAACGAATATTATGCAGGAAACTTTACTAAGGCCACATCAATTCTTGCACGCATCGACAAAAAAAGAGATGACTGGGCAAAACTCATGGATATTACCCTTGAACCTGATGCCGAACTTGAACGACTCAAGGATTATGTAAACACTGCAATTGCAATTCGCGAAGGCCGAGAAATTTCTGCCTACGATTCAAAGGCTCCGGAAATGAGACAAAATCTTTCCATTGCAAAAAAATATTATCAGGAAGGCGAAAAGCTTTCTTCAAAGGGAAAGAAAAAGGAATCAGAAAAACTTCTCAACGAAGCAAAGCTCAAAATTAATCAGGTTAAAATCTATTATCCGCGCAACAAAGATGCCAGCTCACTTGGACTTAGAATTGACAAGCTTCTTGATCCAAAGACATTCAGTGCCGCATTTGATTCAAAATTCTCACAGCTTAAGCAGGTCAATTATTCATCAAGATCTGCAATGGCACAGGAATCATACAGCACACTGCTTGACCTGTATGAAATGAATCCGTCCTATCCTGGATTGAAAAATCTTCTGGCATCAGCTGAAATTGATCTTGGGCTAAAACCAAAACCAATGACAAAAGTATCAACAGCCGGAGCAGCAAAACTCGCAAACGAAGCACAGCAAATTCTTAACTCTGCAGGACGTGACACAATTCTTTTGCAGCAGGCCAAGAACAAGGCAAACCAGGCTCTTGAAATAAACCCTAACAATGAAAAAGCCATCATGGTTCTTGATGAGATTGCACTCCGAACAGGACAGCAGTCTGCTGTTACCCTTTCTGCAAAAGATGAACAGCTGTACCACAGCGCACTTGCAGACCTGCAGAACAACAACATCATCGAGGCAAACGCAAAGCTCACCAGGCTTCTTGCAAATTCGGCAAATACTCGTTCCGCTAAAATCCTGAAACTAAAAAAGAGAATTGAGGCTCAGTTGTAATGAAAAAAATAATTTCCATAATTGCATCATTTCTGGCATTCTCTATTTCAACTGCTGCTCAAAACTATTACTTTGAAAAAAGCTACATAGCAACAGATTCTCAGGCAAACTGCTGCTATCCGCAGGGAATTTCGGCATCACTTCCGGGACAAAAGGCAGTCATTTTCTGGCAGGACATAGACGAGTCAAACAGACACATATACCTGAGCGCAAAATCAAGTCTCAACGGATATTACTGGGAAACCACACCGCGGTTTGCCGGTCCCATTGAGTACATGGGAGACGTTCCTAATGTATTTTCTGCAGCATCAAATTCAAAGTCTATTGTTGTTGCAGCAATGACATCAAGCACGCAGATAACAGTCTTCACTTCAAATGACTATTTCAAGACTTTTTCATCCGCAGTTCTTGATACTAACGGCCACAACTTTATTGCTCCACGCGTATTCAGAAATTCAAAAAACGAATTCACAATGCTTGCTTCACTTCCGGAAAACGAATCATTTTCCATCTTTTCTTCTACATCAAGAGACGGAACAACATGGAGTGAATTTTCCAGAATTACTGCAACAAGCCAGATTGAAAATTCATACAATCCAATCGCACCATACCTTGCCCCGGTACAGGGAGGTGACCTGCTTGTTTACCAGGCACAACACACACAGTCAAACCTGATTTCAGTTCAGCTGTACACGGCAATTTCCAGAGATGGTGGAAAAACATTCTCAAAACCCTCCCTCATTACCGGAGAACAGATTGTTCCAGACGATCCAAAATTCTATAACTACAACAATCAGTTTCCAACAGTTGCCAAATCATCAACCGGAGAAACTTACATTGCATGGGAACGATCTCCATTCTATTCGACAAATGCTGATATATACGTTGCAAAGCTCAATCCCAACGGAACAATCAAGGGTGAAGCTGAAAGAATTTCCACAACAGGATATGCCGCAAAACCGGAGCTTTTTGAATTCAACGGAACAATGAATCTTCTCTGGTTTACGACAGTTTCCGGAAGCAGGCAAGTTTACCTTACCACAAAAAAAGGGGCCTGGTGGGAAGACTCAAAGATTATTTCCGGCAAAAACTCATCCATGGCACTTCCACTTATTGCAAACGCAGGTAAGGATCTGTCCTTTGTGTGGGAAGAATTCAATTCATCAAAAAAGAAAACTGGACTTGCAATCCTGAACACAGACAGAAGCGTATCAAAGCCGAAAATTTCAGCAGTCAACTTCAAGCAGAACCAGAAGTCAAATTCAAAGGAAGTAACAGCAAGGGTCACGACTACAGAAGACTCGTCCGGAATCCGCGGATTCTCATGGATCTGGACAAAAGACATTTCCCAGGAACCACCGAAAGAAGTAATGAATTCACCATCCGACAATATTCTAAAGCAAATTGCAACGGAAGAAGGAAAATGGTACTTCAAGACAAGACAGTCTGACTTTGCAGGAAACTGGTCAGAAAGCGTTATCCTTTCATATGAACTTGACACAACGCCTCCGGGAAAAGTCAATCTTGATCAACTGTCATACGACTCACTTGGTTTTATATCATCAAACACATTTACCCTGAACTGGAATCCAAGCACAATGGATTCTGATATTGCAGGCTACACTTACACTCTCAAGTATATTGACTCAGTTCCTGCTGAACTCCAGACAAACTCAAGACACCCAATCAAGCTGAGCCAGGAAAATGCAGAAAGCCTTGCAAAAAAAATATTCAAGGCAAATGAAATTGAATCAAAGAACATTCCTCACCTTCCGGAATACATTGTTTCAAAAAGCAGGAAAGTTAATTACAAAAACATAAAGAACGGGCTCTACCTTTTCTGCATCGCGGCAATTGATGAAGTAGGAAATATTGGCGAAGTCGAATCCCTGTTCATTCCGGTAAACAAATATGCTCCGTCAACCTATGTTACATCAGTTCAGTCAAAGACAAATGATTTCGGTGATTCAGAAATTTCAATAATCGGTGGTGGCTTTACATACGATGGAAGCATCACTGCAATCTACATTGACAAGGATGGGCTTGCACCTTACGACTACACGGTTCATCTTTCAAGCGGTGAATACAAAATCAATTCCGACAACAGAATCTCCCAGATAAAGCTAAAAAATGTTTTGTCCGGTGACTACAGAATCGGAATGATGCACTCTGATCGCGGACTGTACTTTTCTCCAAAGCAAATGCTGAAGATAGAAGAACATGGAACAACTAAAATTAAGAGTGACTATAATTTCTTACCTGACTGGAAATTCATTCAGAAAAACTACAAAAAGCACCTGAACGTAACCCTGCCTGTTCTGATTCTCTTGCTGCTCATTGCCGGAATCGGAATCACAGTTTCAGTACGTTCACTTGCTGACACAGTAAAGGAAACATTCGCAGTAAACGCAGAAGTCAAGGCACTTCTGGAAGGAGACATTATGCCACAGGAGAAAAAACGAAAGGCAACTGTTTACAAGCAGAAGGGATTCAGTCTGAAATCAAAGCTTGTTCTTCATTCATCAATTCTGATTGCTTTTATGGATATGCTTATCTTCCTTGGATTCGGTTATTACATGATCAGCGTTCAGAAACGAACACTTGCAACAAGCCTTTACGACCGCATATCCGTAATGATGAATTCAATTTCCAGCGGTGCAAAAATCTACCTTCCGCAGACAACAACAACAGACAATCTTTCCCTTACTGATATTGCGAACCAGGTTTCGGCACTGAGCGAAAGCCGATTTGCCACAATCACAGGATATTCAGCAGAGCACAACAGAACAGGACTTGATTCTGTATGGGCAACAACAGATGAAGACATTATTTCCAAGACTGACTCAGACACATTCATTCCGGGTGTTTCACGACTCAATGTTGAGGAATGGAATGACATTCTCAAGAAATGCGAGGAACTGAACACAAAGGCTGCAGAAGAAGCCGGAGATATTTCCCTCAACATAACGGAACTCACATCTGAAGGTATTGCTCTTGCCAGCCGCACAGACACAAAGAGCGTTGAAAGACGATCAGAAATCCAGACAATCCGAAACCAGCTTTCTTCAAAACTTGATTCAATTCTCAACACAATCTCAACACAGGCAGAAGGAAGCTTCCCTCAGTTTGATCCGGCAAACATTGACACAGAAAACACTGATTACATTTTCTTCAAGCCGATTCTCTACAGACAAGGAAACGACTCAAACTATGTACACGGTGTAATTCTCGTTAAGATCAGCACGGAATCTCTCATCCAGCAGATTGAACATGAAAAGGATATTATCATCAAGACATGTATTGTTGTTCTTGTGCTTGCACTTCTTCTTGCAATATTCAGTACATACATCATGGCCTCGCTGATTGTAAGACCTATAAAAAAACTCGTTGCCCATGTTGCAATGATTCGCGACACTGACGACAAAGAAAAACTTGACGGCAAGAACATTGTCATTGAGTCAAAAGATGAAATCGGTATGCTGGGTGATACTGTCAACGAAATGACAAAGGGTCTTGTAGAGGCTGCGGTACAGGCAAAGAACCTGACCATGGGTAAAGACATTCAGACACGATTCATTCCTCTTGAAATCAAGGACGGCATTACACTCACAACCGGTAAGCTCCAGGCAAAAGGTGCTGACTTTTTCAGTTACTACGCTGGTGCCGATGATCTTTCAGGAGACTATTTCGACTACCTGCAGATTGACGAAACTCATTACGCCATTATCAAGTGTGACGTTTCAGGACACGGAGTTCCAGCTGCCCTCATCATGGTTGAAGTTGCAACTCTCTTCCTTAACTATTTCAAGAACTGGAACATGAAGAATCCACGCCAGGGACTCAACATTTCTCCAATCGTTGGCCAGATAAACGATCTTATTGAAGCCCGCGGTTTCAAGGGAAGATTTGCTGCATTCACATTGTGCATCATGGATACTGCAAATGGTGACTGCTGGTTCTGCAATGCCGGAGACAACATCGTTCACGTATACGATTCAGAACTTGCATCAACTAAAATAATTACACTCCAGGAAACACCTGCTGCAGGAATGTTCAGCACTGACCTGGTTGAAATGAAAGGCGGATACAAGGTTTCAAAATTCAAGCTCAAGCACAATGATGTACTTCTGCTCTACACTGACGGTATCGAAGAAGCAAAACACAACTTCCGTGATGACAACGAAAACATCATAAAGTGCATGGAAAGTGGACTGGCAGAAGGTGAAATTCACGAAAGTCATACAGTCGGCGATGATAACGAAGAAATGGGTCCTGACCGTGTAACTCAAATTATTGAAAGTGTTTATGCTAAACGCAAATTCAAGCTTCACAAGTTCCATGCATGGGCTGATCAGGAAGATTTTGATTTTGACTTCACAACATGCGAAGGATCAGCAGAAGATGCAATCATGGCACTCGTTTCCGTTGAAAAAGTATTCCGCCTTTACAGGCCTAAGGAACCAAAACCAACAGACCGCGTAAAGGTAGACAAAAACATTGATGAATTCCTTCACCAGCATTTTAATCAGTATTCAGAATACTGTTCAGACAGGCAGGAAATTCAGGATGATCCGACACACATTTACTACTGTGGAGTAAAGGAAGATCCTCAGTACGATGACCTTACCCTCATTGCCATAAAGAAATCATGATGATTGTTGATATTGTTGGATTATTTGTGATAAACTGTTGGATAAGGTTAATAATCCCTCACCGCGGCAAACAAATGAAAATATCATTTAGGTGAAAAGGAGCTAACTATGGCAACAAGAAGAAACCCTCGTTTTAAGGAATGTAGAAGATTGGGTGTAAACGTATGTGGTCACCCAAAGGCAATGAACAGAGCTAACGATCCAGCTTTCAAGAAGACAAAGAAAACTTCTGAATACGGAAAGCAGCTTTGTGAAAAGCAGAAGGTTAAGGCATACTATGGTATCCTCGAACGTCAGCTTCGCCGCTACTACGACATTGCTTCAAGAAAGGAAGGAAAGACTGGTGAAAACCTTATCGTTGAGCTGGAAACACGTCTCGACAATATGGTATACCGCATCGGATTTGCTAACTCAACCCGCATGGCACGCCAGCTTGTTTCTCATGGACACATTCGTGTTGATGGAAAGAAAGTAAACATTCCTTCATTCCAGCTGAAGGTTGGTCAGGTTGTTTCTCTCCGTGAAAAATCACAGAAGAACGAACAGATCAAGGCCAGCTTCCTTAACGGAAACCGTCGTCCACTTGACTACATTGAAGTTACCGAAGACAACTTCTCTGGAAAGCTTGTAATGATTCCTAAGCGTGAAGAAATTCCTGTAGAAATCAACGAACAGCTCGTTGTTGAATTCTACTCAAAGTAATTCGTGGGAATTATTTGCCATATCCCGTTCTTGTTTCAAGAACGGGATTTTTTTGTCCCCGAAAAAAACAAATAGTTGTGGTTAGTTATAAGTCTGTGGAAAAATTCCATTCTTTATTGCAATGGAATAAATCATGAGTGTTATGGCTGTCATGCCGGGTAAATCCCCGTTACGGCAACTTACATCAGTATTGGCAAGCAAAGCAAGAATCGAAGCTGTACTGCCCTGAGACCAGACTCTTGCAGCACTCTCATATCGTTCCCTGTTTTTCTTTCCATTGAATCCGGATGTTTTAAGCTGAGTTTCTGTTGGAATCTTTCTGTCAGAATGCAAGGCATGCCAAACCCTTAACTGCCTGAAGCAATATGCAAGACCGGCAATAAGAGGAATTTCATAGCGTTCCGAAGACTTTGCAGAATCCTTGATTTTCTGAAGAATTTCCAGAGCCGTCTCAAAGCGCTGCTGGGGAGACTTTGAAGAATCAGCAAGTGCCTCAAAAAGTGTAAAGGCGTTTTCTTCCCTGCTGTGTGAAAGAAGCTTGTCTACATCATCAACATTTATTTCATGATCCTTTTCAAAACAATAGAAAAACCTGGAGCATTCAGTCTTTAGTGACTCCGTATTATTTTCAACCATATCAAGAATTTCTGTAACAGCATCCGTAGAAATTCTAAATCCATTTTTCCTGAAAAATTTCTCAACCCACTGTGGTTTCTGGTTTTCAAACATTTCCCAGAAAACATGCTGATGGTCTTTTGGAACAGCATCTGAAATTTTTTTATTGATTGAATTTTCTTCAGAAACAAGAATCAATGTGTTGGGACTGTCAGAGGAAGACTTGATCCAGGAAACTATATTCTCTATGTCAGACTTGTCCTTAACAACCTCTGCATTTCGCAGGGTAACAAATAAAGCAGGAGTAAACAAACTGGCATTCTGAAGCTGGGCAATAATCTCTGCCACGCGAGTCTCACCAGCATAGTATTTGTAGGTTTCAACCTCACCATACTTTTTTCGGGCGGACTCCAGACGAGTCTGAATTGCCTCATTTTTTTCACCAATCTCTGGACCGGTAAACAGATATGTTTCAGAAACTGCCATAATCTAGTATGTCCTGACAAGTCCAACCATAATGCCGGCAAGATGGGCATCATTGGTATAGATCGGCTGGAAATCCGGGTTTTCCGGCTGCAGCCTGATTCTGTTTTCTTCGCGGTAAAACCTCTTGAGAGTAATTGCATTGTCAACAACGGCAACTACAATCTGTCCTTCAGAAGCAACATCAGCCTTTTCAATAATTGCAAGATCACCCTCGAGAATACCAGCATTAATCATGCTTGATCCACGAACGCGAAGTGCAAAATATGTTTTTCCAGGTCTGACGAAGGGCTCAGCAATTGTAACATAGCCGTCAACATTTTCTTCGCTAAGCAAAGGCTTTCCGGCAGCCACAGTTCCAAGAAGAGGAATCCTTGAAGTAAATGCCTTGGTCTCAGAAACACCTTCCTCATTCTTCAAGACTCTTATTGACCTTGAGCGTTTCTGGCACTGAGAAAGATACCCTTTTTTCTGGCAGGCAGCAATGTGATCCTGAACAGCACGAAGAGAAATATCAAAATGATCTCCAATCTCACGAACTGTTGGAGGATACCCGTTTTCATCTGTAAAACGGGCAATGAATTCAAGAACTTCCTTCTGCCTGTTTGTAAGATTCTTCATTTACTCCTCCTCGAATTTTGACTCAAACAAATTAAAGATAGCTTCTGCAGCTTCCTTTTCGTCTGCCCCCTCGGCTTTTAATGTAAGAGTAGTGTTGTAAATTGCAGCCATTGTGATTACACCCATAATTGACTTGGCATTTACAGAAGTTGATGAGTCCTTTTCAATGATAATTTCACTGGAAAACTTATTTGCAGTCTGAGCAATAAGGGCTGCTGGCCTGGCATGAATTCCAGCACGATTTCTTACAGTCAAAAGTTTTTCTACCACGGTTCACTTCCTTAAAAATATATATTTTGGATGACATTATAGGATATGATCCAAAATCATCCATCACTTAACAATTCAAAATCAATACAAATCTTCGCTGCTGTTGTATGCTCTCTGAGCTTCACTTGTTTCGATCCATCTGAGAATATTCTTGTTGAATTCCTTAGCAGAGAAATATCCCATTGACTTGAGACGTTCATTCATAGCCGCAGCCTCAATAATGATTGGCAGGTTACGTCCAGGCTTAACAGGAATCTCAATAAGCGGAATCTTGACACCCAAAAGATCAACAGTAAGCCCTCCGTTTCCGATTCTGTCATAGATTTTATTCTGATCCCATGACTCAAGCTTTACGACAATCTGAACTTCCTTCTGCTCACGAATGGCACCAACACCATACAACTGGGAAATATCAATAATACCAAGACCACGAATTTCCATGTGGTGACTTATAAGCTTGTTTGCACCCTGCCCAAGAATTGTATTTCCGTTTACACAGCGGATTTCAACAATGTCATCAGCAACAAGACGATGACCACGTTCAACCAGTTCAAGGGCTGTCTCACTCTTACCTACACCACTAGATCCTGTAAGAAGAATTCCAACGCCATAGACTTCAACAAAAACACCATGCATGGTTTTCTTTGGGGCAAAAAGTTCCGAGAAAACACGAAGAAGTCTCTGGGAAAACTCAGTTGAATCCAGACTCGTTTGAAGAATTGGAATTTCTTCTGATTCTGCAAGTGACACAAAGAATTCACTTGGATTAATACTGTGAGAAAAAACAACACAAGGCATGTGGTATGAAAGGAATGTTTTTATTGCATCAACATTTCCTTCTGCCTCAAGTTTCTCAAGATATGCTACTTCACCACGTCCAAAAAGCTGAACACGTTCAAAAGAAAATGCCTCATAAAATCCGCAGAGAGCAAGTCCAGGACGGTTAATGTCGGAAACTGTAAGTTCACGTGCAAGGCCAGCACGACCAGCAATACAGTGCAATTCAAGAGAGTTATGACCTTTCAAGTCCAAATCAAGAAGATCAAGGACAGTAATACTTTTATCCGACATATGAATAGTATACAGATAATCGAAGGTTAGCACAATATTCAAGTAAGAACATTTGTAGAAGAACAACTTATTTTGTGCTAATCTTTTCAAAATCATATATCAATAATTTGGAGAAACAATCATGGAAAAGATCGGATTCATCGGAATGGGAAACATGGCTCAGGCACTTTGCCAGGGATTCATTAATTCTGGACTTGTAAATAAAGAAAATATTTTTGCCTATGCACCACACTTTGAAAAGCTCAAGGCAAACGCTCAGAAAATAGGATTCATTCCAGTTGAAAAATTTTCAGATCTTCTGGACAAGGCAGACACATTCATCATGGCATGCAAGCCCTACCAGATTGAAGATGTTCTCAAGGAAGCCGGAGACAAACTCAAGTCAAAGGCAATTGTTTCTGTTGCAGCGGGATGGGATTTTGCAAGGTACAGCAATTACCTGACTGAATCAACAAGACTTCAGTTTGTAATGCCAAACACACCGGCAATGGTAGGAGAAGGAGTCATGCTTTTTGAGGAAAAGAATTCTCTCACAACACAAGAGCATGAAAAGGCAGTAGAACTTTTTTCTTCACTTGGACTTGTTGAATTCCTTCCATCATCACTTATGGGAATTGGTGGAGCAGTTACAGGTTGCGGGCCTGCATTTGTTGACCTTTTCATGGAATCCTACGCAGACGCAGCAGTTAAATATGGCATTCCAAGAAAGACAGCGTATTCTCTTGTTGCACAGATGATTTTGGGATCAGCAAAACTTCAGCTGGAAACAGGGGAACATCCTGGAGTATTAAAGGACAATGTGTGCTCACCAAATGGAACAACAATCCGTGGAGTATGTGCACTTGAAGAAAACGGATTCAGGAACGCCTGCATCAAGTCAATTGACGAAATCATGAACATGAAAAAATAAAGGAACACTCCAGCATTTTTATTTCTGGAAGTTTTCACAAAAAAAGGGATGCCACGAAAGTTTGGTTCACAACGGCAGGAACAGTTGAAAATCCCTGTCAGAGCGTGCAAATACTTTTCGGACATCCCTTTAATATTTTTCAGGAAACACCCCATGTATCGGGCATTTCCCTAAGGGAACTTATTTTTTCAGCAATGCAGCAAAAGGATTGTATGAGTATCCGTCATCACTGCCGTAGTTCTGGCGTTCTCTTGGTTTTGCAGCAGCCGGCTTAGCCTGACTTGCACCAGATTTTTTTACCACAACAACACGCTTCTTTGGAACACCATCAGATGACTTTGCAGGAGTTGAACCTCTTGAAGCAGCATCGCTCTTGAGAGAAAGACTGATTCTTTTTCTTATGGCATCAAGGTCTATGATAGTAAATTCCTTTACGTCACCAACCTTGATAATATCCATTGGATTGCTTACGAATGTGTCACTCAATTCTGAAATGTGAATAAGACCTGTCTCGTGAAGACCGATATCTACGAATGCACCAAAATCTACAACATTCCTGATTTTTCCGGTCACCTTCATGCCAACCTTAAGGTCCTCAAAATTAAGGACACCCTTCTGCATGATTGGAGCAGGATATCCGTCGCGAGGGTCACGGTTTGGCTTTGCAAGTTCTTCTGCAATATCATTGATTGTTGTCTCGCCTACACTATACTTTTCTGCAAGTGTTTTTTTGAAATCAGCAGTAAGTTTTTCTCCCTTCTGAACCAGTGGAAGAATTTCCTTTGCAACCTCATAATTTTCCGGATGAACCCAGGTGTTGTCCAATGGGTTTTCACTTTCAGCAATCTTCAAGAATCCTGCACACTGTTCAAAAGCCTTTGGTCCAAGCCCCGGAACCTTCTTCAAGTCCTCACGGCTCATAATCTTTCCATTAGCATCACGATATGCAACAATTTTCTTTGCAGTAGAAGAAGTGATTCCCGAAACATATTTCAAAAGCATGTAGCTTGCAGTGTTAAGGTTTACACCAACCTGATTTACAACAGATCCTACAACTTCATCAAGAGTATCGCTAAGTTTTTTCTGATTTACATCGTGCTGATACAAACCAACACCAATTGCCTTTGGATCAATTTTAACCAGTTCTGCAAGAGGATCCTGAAGACGACGACCCATGCTGATTGCACCACGGATTGTAAGGTCAAGATCAGGGAATTCTTCGCGGGCAATATCACTTGCTGAGTAAACTGAAGCACCAGATTCATCAACAACAGTGTACTTTACATCTGCATCACTATATTCCTCGCTCAAAACCTTTGCAACAATTGCCTGAACTTCCTGGCTTCCAGTTCCATTTCCAACTGCCACAACCTGAATGTCGTATTTATCAATAGCCTCAGCAATTGCCTTGTATGAACCTTCTGGATCTGCAACCTGCTTAATGAGGAAATATCCAAGATACTTTCCTGTTTCATCCAGAGCTGCACACTTGGTTCCCGTTCTGATACCAGGATCAACACCAAGTACACGGCTTCCCTTGATTGGCTGAGTCATGAGAAGATTCTTGAGGTTTTCAGAGAAGATTCCAATACCGTGGTTATCAGCTTCATCTGTCTCATCACTACGGATTTCACGGAGAACTGCAGGTGAAAGAAGTCTTACAACACCATCTTCAATTGCTTCAGAATAGTATTTGTTGCTTGACTTGAATTTCTTCTGTATTTCCTTTACACCGCTTTCAACATCAACATCCAGGGTTACTTCAAGGGCACCCTCACGTTCTGCACGATTAATTGCAAGGATTCTGTGTGGCTTAACCTGATTCAATGGCTCAGAATAATCCCAGTACATTTTGTATGTGCTTGATTCTTCTGCATCTTTCTCGTTCATTCCATCAGGAACAATACCCTTTGTCTTAATATTGCCTTCAGCCATGTAAAGATCATGAAGTGACTCGCGATTCTTTGTATCCTGACTTATGCGCTCTGCAAGAATATCCTTTGCACCGTTAATGGCATCTTCTGCAGTCTCAACATTCAATGTAGAATCCTCATTGTCTGTCTTTATGAATTCCTTTGCCTTTTCTTCCACGGCAGCATCATTGTTTTCACCGGCAATAAAATCGGCAAGTGGTTCAAGACCCTTTTCCTGAGCCATCATTCCACGGGTCTTTTTCTTTTTCTTGAATGGAGCCCACAAGTCTTCAAGCTCAGTCATTGTCTTTGCACCCATTACTGAGTTATATAGTGTTTCCGTAAGCTTGTTCTGCTTGAAAATTCCCTGAACAATTTCAATTCTTCTTTCTTCAAGATTCCTGTAGCTTGTAAAAAGATGATCACACTCACGAACCTGAAGTTCATCCAAAGAACCATGCTTTTCCTTACGATAGCGGGCAATGAACGGGATAGTACATCCTTCTGCAACAAGACTAATAACTGCACTTACCTGCGAAATGGTAATCGTGAGTTCACCAGCAATTTTCTTCATGATTTCGACTTCATTAACCTTCAATGCGTCGATATTTTCCTGTGTAAATTCCATAATGCTGCATATTCTAATTAATTCAAAAAAAACAATCAATTAATGGAACATATTGACAAAAAAAACTGAATTCAAATTATCATCACCACGGCTATAGCGGTAATCTGACTAAAAAATACTTCCACTGTCCGTGAGGGGAATTCCCGTTTTCATTTATTTATTGGTGACCATTTTTTATCACCAGATTTAATACAAATGAGAACTGGAAACAGCTAAAAATTGCTTTTTTTAATTGTCTCTTCTATAATACAAGATATGAAAACGCACACATTTAAAGGTGGAATTCACCCGGAAGAGATGAAGGAACTGAGCAACAAGTGTCCAATCACAGATGCTTTTCCTAAGTCCAGGACAGTGACAATTCCAGTTACCATGGGAGGCGCTCCAAACACACCTCTCGTAAACGTTGGCGATCTCGTGGCAAAAGGTCAGAAAATTGCCGCAAGTGACAAATTCATGTCAGCACCAGTACATGCATCAATTGCCGGAAAGGTAAAGAAAATCCAGAATTGTCTTGTAACTGCAAACATGTATGTTCCGTGTATCGTAATTGAAAGTGATGGTTCAGACAGAACTGATTTCATGCCGCCACTGGATCCATTTACCTGTTCCCATGAAGAAGCTATTGAAAGAATCAGGGAAGCAGGCATTGTGGGTATGGGAGGAGCTTCTTTCCCGGCACACGTGAAACTCAATCCGCCTGAAGACAAAGAAATAGAATACGTTCTTGTTAATGCAGCTGAATGCGAGCCTTACCTTACCTGTGATGAACGCACAATGCAGGAAACTCCAGAAAAACTCATTGACGGACTTGCCATAATTCTTCATACAGTTGGTGCATACGGAATCATTGCACTTGAAGACAACAAGGCTTACATCAGGCCAATGCTCAACAAAGTAATCAATGAAAAGGGATATGCAGACGACATGGAAGTCATGCTTGTAAAGACAAAGTATCCGCAGGGATCTGAAAAGTTCATCGTCAAGTCTTGTCTTGGTGTTGAAATTCCGTCTGGAAAACTTCCTGCTGATGCCGGATGCATTATATCAAATGTTGGAACAGTATGTGCCATAAGTGATGCATTTCGTCTTGGAATGCCACTAATTGAACGTGCCCTCACAATTTCTGGAGGAGCCGTAAAGAATCCATGCAACCTGAAAGTTCCTGTTGGAACATTGGTTTCCGACCTAATGGGAGACGATGCACAGTTCACGCTCAAGGATGGTGAGACTGCCAAGATCATTTCCGGTGGTCCCATGATGGGATTTGCAATGCCTAGCGCTGACTTCCCTGTTGCAAAAGGAACAAGCGGTGTCACATTCCTTACAGCAAAAGAGACTTATCTTGTTGACGAAGATCCTTGTATCAGCTGCGGATCCTGCATTAAAGCATGTGCCATGAGACTCAGCCCGGTTCTAATTGTCAGGGAACTAAAGGCAGATAATCTAAACAAGGCAAAAAGATTCGGCCTCATGGATTGTATTGAATGCGGATGCTGCACATATTCTTGTCCGGCTAACGTTCGTATCGTTCAGAGAATCAGAATCGGGAAAGCAAGTATTCGTGAGCAGATGGCAATTGAACGCGCAAAAGCAGAAGCTGCAAAATCAAATGGAGGTACAAAATGAGTGATAACAAAATTCATCTTTCTTCAAGTCCTCATTTTACTGAAGGCCTTTCAACACAGAAGATAATGTTTGCCGTAATTTTTTCAATGATTCCAGAATGCATTGCAGGAATCTATTTCTTCGGAATTCCGGCACTGATCAGAATTCTTGCAGCAGTTGCATCATGTGTTGCATTTGAAGCAATGTTCCAGGTGATTACAAAAGACAAGATTCGAATATCAAATCTTTCTGCAGTAGTATCCGGGATTCTTCTTGCCCTTGTAATTCCATCAACAACACCCCTATGGATGGTCATTCTCGGTTCACTCATTGCAATGGTTGTTGCAAAGGGACTTTTCGGTGGAATCGGATCAAACGTATTCAACCCTGCCCTTACAGGAAGAGCTTTCATGTTCATCAGTTTTCCTGCAGCAATGGGTGCATGCTGGTTCAACCCACAAACAGATGCAATCTCCGGCGCAACAATTCTAAGCCAGCTCAAGAATGGAACAGTAGATGCATCTCCAGACCTGTACATGCAGTACTTCCTTGGAAACAGGGCAGGATGTATCGGAGAAACATCGATTCTTCTCATACTCATTTCATTTGCATTCCTTGCTCTAACAAGGATTATTGACTGGCGCGCACCTTTGGCTATGGTTGCAACAGCAGCTTTCATGACATTTATAACAGGCGGAGATGTCCTTCTTGCACTTCTCACAGGAGGACTTTTGTTTGGAGCAACATTCATGGTTACTGACTATGCAACAACTCCAGTCACAGGATGGGGACGGGTTGTATTTGGATTTGGATGCGGACTCATTACATTCCTCATCCGCAAAATCGGCGGCTACCCGGAAGGAGTTATGTTCAGCATTCTCATCATGAACTGCGTGACTCCATTCCTAAACAACATTACCCGCAGAATGTACGGTTATGGAAAAAAAGGAAGCAGAAGGCCAAAGAGTCCAAACCGCATACAGGAATTTGACATATCTACAGCAAAGGAACATAAGGAGGAGACAAAATGAGCAGCAGGAACTCTTCTCTTGAAATGATCAAGCTTGGTCTCATTCTTTCCTTGTTTGCCGCAGCCAGCTGTACAGTTCTTGCACTTGTAAACAGCGTGACTTCAGTTAAAATTGCAGAAAACAAAATCAGAAAGGCCAACGAGGCAATGAAGGTTGTCATGGCTGATGCTGATAACTTTGAACCTGTTGAAAACTTTGCTCAAAGCTCTAATTCATCAATCAAAATTCAGAGCGTATATTCTGCAAAGAAAAACGGAACAACAATCGGTGCAGTTGCCCAGATTAACGGACCAACCTACGACCGTGGAACAATCATGGTGGGAATGGCAAAAGACGGAACAGTCACAGGCGTGCAGTTTCTTGAACTTTCTGACTCACCAGGATTTGGACTCAAGGCAAATGACCCAACATTCTTCCTTCCAAACGGAAAGACTTTCTATGGTCAGTTCGAAGGTAAAAATGCCAAAGCCGGATTCAAGCCGGGAGAAACATTTGACGCAATTTCCGGAGCAACAATTACTTCAGTCGGAGCAGCTGCTTTGATTGAGGAAGGAACAAAATCAATGCTCCAGTATCTTGAAGGAGGCGCTGAATGAACAAGCAGCTTTCTATTTTTACAAACGGATTCCTAAGGGAAAACCCGCTTCTTGTTTTAAACATCGGACTTTGTTCATCACTTGGTGTAACAACAAGCATATTTAACGGGCTTGGAATGGGAATGAGCATGACTTTCGTTCTTCTCATGAGCGAAATCGTAATCTCAATTTTCAGAAAGGTAATTCCTTCTGCCATCCGACTTCCAATATTCATCATCATTATTGCAGCATTCACTACAATTGTTCAGCTTGTTCTTCAGGCCTATGTTGAATCACTCTACGATGCACTGGGAGTTTTTCTTCCGCTCATTGTTGTAAACTGTATAATCATGGGACGCGTTGAATCATTTGCATCAAAGAACAACACAGGAAATTCTATTCTTGATGCACTTGGAATGGGAATCGGATACACAATGGTTATGCTCCTTATTTCATTCTGCCGTGAATTTCTTGGAGGCGGAACACTTCTTGCCGGAACTGCACTTAAGATTGAAGTAATTCCTGAAGCTTACAGAATCGGAATCTTGAATTCAGCACCAGGCGGATTCATGGTATTCGGATTTCTCGGAGCCTTGGTTCAGTTCTTGAAAAACAGGAAGGGGGCAAACTAATGGAACTTCTCAAACTTTTTATTAAGTCAGCAATCGTGGACAATGTTGTATTCATTCAGTACCTCGCAATCTGTCCGTTCATCGGAATGACATCTGAAACAGGAAAGGCTGCAGGAATGGGACTTGCAACAAGCTTCGTTATTCTTCTTGCAACAGCCGTTACATGGCCACTCTATCAGTTTGTAATGATTCCACTTGGACTCCAGTTCTTGCAGACTCTGTTCTTCATTCTTGTTATTGCTTCATTAGTTCAGCTTGTTGAATTCTATCTCAAGAAATCAGCACCAGGACTGTATTCAAGCATGGGAGTTTATCTTGCATTGATTACGACTAACTGTGCCGTTCTTGGAGTAACAATCAACTGCATCGGAAAGGACTTCAACTATATCCAGAGCATTGTTTACGCTTTGGGTGCAGCTGCAGGATTCCTTCTTTCAATGGTAATCATGTCGGGAGTAAGAAGCAGAATGAAGATTGCAAAAATTCCACAGGCATTTCAGGGAACACCTATTCTTTATGTTGCCGCCGGACTTTTGTCACTGGCATTCATGGGATTCAAGGGACTTCTTTAATAAGGGGATACAGAAATGATGACAGTTATCTATACAATTATCGTGGCCCTTGTGATTGGATTCCTGTTGGGAATACTTCTTGGGCTTTTCAAGAAAATATTTGCAGTCGAAGTTGATCCAAAGGTTGCGGCAATCCGTGAGTTGCTTTCCGGCGGTAACTGCGGTGGCTGTGGATATGCAGGATGTGATGCATTTGCAGCAGCAGTTGTAAGAGGAGAAGCTCCAGTAACTGGATGTGTTGCTGGTGGAGCTTCATGTGCAGCTGCAATTTCCTCAATCATGGGAGTTGCCGGTGGAGAGGCAGTAAAGAAAGCCGCTTTGCTTTTGTGCCAGGGATCAAAAGACTGCGCAAAGGACAAGGGAATCTACAACGGTGTGAAGACATGCAAGGCAGCATCACTTTCTGTAAACGGTACAAAAATGTGTGCGTTTGGATGTATCGGTTACGGTGACTGCGAAGCCCAGTGTCCATTCGGTGCAATTAAAATGGGAGAAAACGGTCTTCCAGAAGTAAACAAAGAAAAATGCGTGGGATGCGGAAAGTGCGTAAAGGCATGTCCAAGGCATTTGTTCATATTGCAGGATGTATCAGTCAAGGGAGCTGTTGCATTATGTTCCTGCCACAACGACAACAAGCCACAGATCAAGAAGGATTGTTCTGTTGGATGCTTCAAGTGCGGAATCTGTGCAAAAAAATGCCCTCAGGGTGCTATTGATGTTTCAAGCGGAATTCCAGAGATTGACTACGCAAAATGTGATTCTTGCGGAACCTGCGTAACATCATGTCCGGACAAAGTACTTAAATTGATTCAGGATGTAATGTAAAAAAAACGGGCTGGAAAAATCGAGGCCACTGAAAAAGTCTGTTAAAGACTGAATTTACAAACACCATTTGAATAGAGTAAAATTTATTCAGGTGGTGTTTTTTTATGCTCAAGTCACAGCAAGAATTAAATTTCAGTCAATACACAGATTTATATGACAAATTGATTCCACAGAATCATCTGTTCAGAAAAATAAATGAGCTGATAGATTTCAGTTTCATAAGGGATGAACTGAAAGATAAATATTGTCCAGACAACGGACGAACAGCCGAAGATCCTGAATATCTTTTCATATTTCTTTCAAACGGTTTTTCATTCGGCGTTTTGTTTTGGAAAGCAAAAATATTCCACTTCGTCAAAAATTCTTTTTAATTCTTTAATTGATTCGCCAAAATCCTTAAGTTTGTCAAAAAGTTCACGCTGGTCATCTGTTGCAAGGCTTGCACGCCAGTCAATTTTTTGGCGCTCGTTTTTTTCTCCAGACGCACTTATAAAAAAAGACTGATACTGTGACATTTTTACATACACCTATACAAAATAAAAGATATGTGCTATAATGATATTTGGAAGTGCCTGATTCTTTGGCGGCGTCTCCCCAACTCAACTGGTTTTGCCAGAATTTGACTTAGGGAGGCTTTGCGGAATGACTTTATACGAAATTCTTTCGTTGGCTATTGATTTAGCCATTCTCATTCTGACAGCCCTTTCTTACTTAACAGATAGAAAGAGTTAAAAAGTAAAGCCGCCCATGCGTTCGCAATACATTGGACGGCTTTATACCACAATGTGGAGACGACCGACAGAATCGGGCACTCCCTTTTTTTAATATACCACCAACCAGCTTTTTCGTCAAATCAATATAGCACAAAATAAAAAACCGGGCTTGAGCCTTCGCAAGGAGCGACCTGTGGGCTACCAGCACAAGTCCGGCAAAAGCATTTGCATTGTACGGGAAAAGCCTACAATGCAGGCAAAAGTCCGGTTCTAAAAGTTTTTAAAGGCGGATTACGGTTATTACCTGCCGCCTTTTTCTTATAGAACTGGACCCGTACTTCCGCGGATGCGGAAGATTTTAATAGGTCAAATTTCGAGTTTTAAGTAGAATTTACAAAAAAGGCGTAAATCT